>JAFZNO010000103.1 GCA_017552985.1 Lachnospiraceae bacterium | reverse complement strand
GGTCACGGTCATGTCCAGCTTTTGATTGCCATTTTCGTCAAAAACGCGCTCTGACAGGTCAAAGTTCAGGATGGGCTCCGTCGGTTCCACGTACTCTTCCGCCTTTACGTAAACCGTGTGGAGGGATATGTTCCTGGATACCAGGAAGTCCAACTCCGTGGAATTGCAAACAAGCGTCTCGCCCTCGTACCAACCCGCAAATGCCATGCCCTCCGACGGCTGCGCCGCATATGCCTTTACGCAGTCACCAAAAGCGTGCATGGACGGTACTCCGTCAATGGTTACGTAATATTCGTTTTTGATCTCGCGGGTCATCGAAACTTCCGTGTCCCCAATGGTTGCCGTCGCCACGTAAGTCACGCCGTTTTCGCCTTCCGTCTTTGCGACCTCAGCCGGAACGCTTTCTTCGAAAGCACCGCAGCGCATGCACTTCAGGCACGCCGTCACCGCGAAGTCTTCACCGGCCTTCTCCCAGCGCCAGCTCAGGGAATTCTCGCCGTCATGAGAGTGCCCCATGGCAGGAATGATTACGTCAAACACGTCCACGACACCGTCTCCGTTTTGATCCTCAAGCAGGATTCCCGCCTTGCTTACGTAAATCTGATCATCGGATCCCAAATAGTATGCAATGCGACCATTCTCCGTACAGCTTGCAGGCTGCTCTTTCACCTCTCCGAAGGAAAGGCCAAGAAGTTCAGGATCTAGGTCGCCCACAAACGTCACGTTAATCTCAGCAAATTTTTCCTGATACTTTCTGACATAATTAGATGGCACGTGACAGATGGTCTTTGTCCCGTCACGTCTGAAATCATCCGTGACGAAGGTCATGTTAGATTTCAGTTTAGGCCAGGTTAACGTATCTGGATTGGCCACGGATATAAATTCCACGACGCCGGTACACCCGATAAAAGCGCCTTCCCCAATCCTTTTTAATCCATTCGGTAACGCAAAGGTGGTCAGCAAGTTGCAACCATCAAACGCACTGTTCCCGATTGTCTTTAGGCTGTCAGGGAATACGACCTCCGTAACGGAAGTCAACCCTTTGAACGCTTCCTTGCCAATTCCCGTAATTCCGTCTCCGATCACTACTTTCTGAACGTCTTCAAACGAGAACTCATATTGGTATTTATTTAGTGTGGATGACCTATTTCCCTTATATTCCGTACTAAAGAATTTATCCGTAATCTGTCCGCTTCCGGTAACGTGCAAGGTATTTATTTCATCGATCTCATAGTAAGCATCGATTCCGCATCTTCCCCGATGGAAATCCATGCCTTCCTCCAAAGGCTCCAGGTCCCCGATGAATACTACCTGTTTCGTAATTCCTTTATGATTTTGCCATGCATCCAAATCCTTCGCCAAAACGTGAATCCTAAGTCCATCCTTGCCAAAATACTCGCCATTATTCAAATAGGCAGGATCGACGTAGGCATAAACGTCGGTGAGCGCTTCATTTTCTTCGAATAAGGCGTTATTAAGAAAACAACCTGCCGTCTCCGCCAAGGTCACCGTCTCAAGTTGCTCGAATCCGTAGAAGCCCAGACATTCCGCGATACCATTGCAAATGATGATGTTTTTAACAGTTTTCCACGTCGAATCTGCATATGCGTCGAAAGCGTTGTATTCCAATCTTCCAAATCCTTCAATGATCAGCGTGCCGTCGCTCTTCAGATCATAATATGCCGTCTCACCGCATTCACCCTTCTTGACCGTGTAAACCGGCTCTTCGCTTCCTGGCAATGCGCCGCAAAACGTAACATTTTGTACGTCACCAAACCTTACCTCATAATTGGTAAGCTGATCTGCCGCAACGTTAAAAACTGTTGACTTCTCCGGATTAGAGATAAAGGATTCGCGCGTCGGCTCCACCCAATCCAACACCAACGCCTGTGCGTAACAGTCGACTTGACTTAAATAATCACAATAAGCAAATGCGTTATCCTCTATTTTTGTCAGGCTGTTAGGCAGCTCCACGTACTCCGCGTAGCTGTTGCCAAAAGCCCATTCGCCAATGGCGGTAATCCCTTCGCCAACGTAAACTTTGTCAAAATTCCTCTTGTAATAAAACGCGTCGTCATAAATGGCCCCAGTGCCACTAATGCGTAAAACTCTGCTTTCCAGGACGTAGCGGCTGTGATTCCCGCAAGCTCCCGGGCAACCCTGGAAGAGGAACTCGCCTTCCTTATCCAAATTCTCAGGAAGCTCCGTCGACGTCAGCGCACAATTGTAAAATGCATAATCGCTGATTTCAGACATATATTCGGGAAGGTTCACCGACTTTAATGAGCGGCAGTCACTAAAGCATTTTTTCCCTATGATCTTTAACCCTTCCGGAAGGATGACCTGCGTCAAACCGGTACATCCTTCAAACGTACTCGTCCCCAAATCCCGGATGCCATTTTCGACCACCAGCTTCTTAAGATCCGTCCGATTCTTAAACAGATTGGAATAGATTTCACCTCTCCCGCTGATGCACATCGTACCGTCTGCGAGAACATAATGGCTCTCATTCCCTGCAAATCCGGGACAACCATAGAAAACGTTAGTTCCAATGGTTTCCAGTCCCTTGGGAAGTTCATATTGTTCAATGGCACAGTTATTAAAGGCGGCCGACCCCAATTCCTTCAATCCGCTGGGAACGTTCACCTGCATTAAGGAAGAACAGCTTTGAAAGCTTTTGGCATAAATGATACTGAAATCCATCGGGAACTGGACGCTTTCCAGATTTTTGCAATTTCCAAACGTCTTTACTCCAAGTCCCGTGATCCCGTCCTGGATAATTACTTTTTTAACGTCCTCCCTGCCTTCGAAAAAATGATCATAGAGACTTCCAGTCCCTTGGATCACAAGCGTCCCGTTTTCATCCAGCGAATACGTGGCATCGCTTCCGCAATAACCTTCCTTCAGCGGCAACGCAACCGGTGCGTGATATACCCTATTAGTCGAATTCAAATAATCATCCGATCTCATTTTGGAGTCAATGAATTTCTTGGAAACAATTCCGTTCCATCGAATGATGCAATGATCGTCTGAATTGCAATCTACTACGTAAACGTCGTCACCGCTGATGGCAAGAACCATAACCGTATGACCTGTCACTCCATAATCATATCCATATTGCAACACGTCTCCCGGCTTTACGTTTTCCAAATCCCTGTCATTCGTCCATGAGTCAAAATAAGTACCATATAACTTATTGGAAAGCAAATTAGCGAAGCCCCAACATTGATTGGTAGATCTCCCATGTACCATCACGTAGTTGCAGGTTTTGTTTTGTTCAGACACCTTACTGTGCCTACCACACGGCGTATCCGTCGTTCCTTCCGGATTATTCTCCTCACTTCCCACGTGATTCCAATATCTGCCATTCGGGAACTGTACCTTCAGTGCTTCAATCTTTTGGCCTAATACTTCCGGCGTCAGCTCCTCCGACGAGGCCTTTGCCTGCATCGGACAAAGTGCCAGCACAAAGAGCATGGCAAAAATAGCCATGCTCCAAAAATACTTTGTCTTCCATGATAAGCTTGCTTGTAACTTTTTCATCCCCCTAGTTTCCTTCCCCTCTGATTCCCCATAACTTGCCCCACGCATGATTAAGACCGCTTACGTAACAAACAGCTGATTAAGGCTCATACTCCCAATCTTCCACCAGTCCTCTGGAAGTCGTAATGACGTCCTCACAGTCAAACAAAATAACCTCCATCACTGCCTCTTCGTACTTTTCCTTACTGTTCATTTGATCGTCCCCCCTAATGATTTAACACTTTAAAAAAGTAAAACTCCACAGTATACATCGGCGTTTACGTAAATTCTTTTGATGGTTTCCAAAAATTTTTGTAAAATAATAAAAGAAACGGTTTTTCCAGTAATTAGTTTCCACTGAAAAAACCGTTTCTTTATTTGTCTTTTGCTATTTCCTATATGGGATGATTCCTTTTCGTGCCTTTATACGGTGGTCATCTTCACCTGCTGCGCGTACTTTAAGATCTTCGGCGCGCCAACGTATTTCGTAAATTCTTCGCCATTTACCTCAACCAAGGTCGGTGCCTGCATGATGCCGTAACGGTTTGCAAGCTCCGTATTCTCCATGGCGTCGATCACCACGTAAGGGATGCCCTCCAGGTAGCTCTTTGCAAGTGCACAGTTCGGGCAGGTCTTCGTCGTGAAGAGGTATCTAACGCCTTCGGGCTTCTCTACCTTTACGTCCACTTCCTTGTCAAAGTCGGAAAGCGTAACCACGCTGCTCACGGGGCGCTTTAACTCGGAATGCTCAACGTCATACTCGGTTCTGTTCGCATATTCCTGAAGCTTACCGTCATTCCAGTTCTGTACGGGACGATAGTATCCGGTAATGCGGCTGTAAACCTCGGTCTTCGCTCCGCAGTGAGGACAGATCTTCACCTCTCCTGCAAGATAGCCATGCTCCTTACAGATGGAGTAGGTCGGAGACATGGTGTAGTAAGGAAGCTTATAATTCTGTGCAATGGTGCGTACCAAGGATGCTGCTGCCTTCCAGTCAGGAAGCTTCTCACCGAGGAATGCGTGGAACACGGTTCCTGAGGTGTAGAGCGTCTGCAGGTCATCCTGGATGTCCAGTGCGTCAAAAATGTCGGTGGTGTAATCCACGGGCAGATGGGAAGAATTGGTGTAATAAGGGGTATCTCCCTCCTTGCCTGCGGTCTTGATCATGGGATAGCGCTTCTTGTCATGCTTTGCAAGACGATAGGTCGTGCTCTCTGCGGGAGTTGCCTCCAGGTTGTACAGATCGCCGTACTGCTCCTGATAATCGGAAAGGCGCTCTCTCATGTGGTTCAGGACTTCCTTCGTGAATTCCTGGGTTCTGGGATCGCTCATGTCAGCGCGAAGCCAGTTGGCGTTCAGGCCCACTTCGTTCATGCCGATGAGGCCGATCGTTGAGAAGTGATTGTCAAAGCTGCCAAGATATCTCTTGGTGTAAGGATACAGACCCTCGTCAAGAAGCTTGCTGATGACGCCGCGCTTGATCTTTAAGGATCTTGCCGCAATGTCCATCATGCGGTCAAGTCTGGCATAGAACTCGCTCTTGTTCGCTGCAAGATAAGCGATCCTGGGCATGTTGATCGTAACAACGCCAACGCTTCCGGTGCTCTCTCCGGAACCAAAGAAGCCGCCGGTCTTCTTGCGGAGCTCTCTCAGGTCAAGACGAAGTCTGCAGCACATGGAACGCACGTCAGAGGGTGCCATGTCGGAGTTGATGTAATTGGAGAAATAAGGGGTGCCGTACTTAGAGGTCATCTCGAACAGGAGACGATTATTCTCGGTATCGGACCAGTCAAAATCCTTCGTGATGGAGTAAGTGGGAATGGGATACTGGAAGCCTCTGCCGTGGGAATCTCCCTCGATCATGGTCTCGATGAACGCCTTGTTCACCATGTCCATTTCCTTCTTACAATCCTTGTACTTGAAGTCCATCTCCTTGCCGCCAACGATGGCAGGAAGCTCTGCCAGATCCTCGGGTACGGTCCAGTCGAGGGTAATGTTGGAGAAAGGTGCCTGCGTGCCCCAACGGCTGGGGGTGTTTACGCCATAAATAAATGCCTCGATGCACTTCTTTACCTCGGAATAGCTTAAGTTGTCCACCTTTACGAAGGGAGCAAGATATGTGTCAAAGGAGGAAAATGCCTGCGCGCCTGCCCACTCGTTCTGCATGATGCCAAGGAAGTTTACCATCTGGTTGCAGAGTACGGAAAGGTGCTTTGCGGGTGCGGAAGAAATCTTGCCGGTGATGCCGCCAAGGCCTTCCTTGATGAGCTGCTTTAAGGACCAGCCCGCGCAATATCCGGTCAACATGGAAAGGTCATGAATGTGAATGTCTGCATTTCTGTGCGCTTCCGCGATCTCATCGTCATAGATCTCGGAAAGCCAGTAGTTTGCGGTAACCGCGCCGGAGTTGGAAAGGATCAGTCCTCCTACGGAATACGTTACTGTGGAATTCTCCTTTACGCGCCAGTCCTCAACCTTTACGTAGCTGTTCACCACATCCTTGTAATCCAGGATGGTGGACTTCATGGCACGCATCTTCTCGCGCTGTCTGCGGTACAGGATGTAAGCCTTTGCCACTTCCTCGTAGCCGGCCTGTCCCAAAACCTTCTCAACACTGTCCTGTACGTCCTCGATCTGGATCGCATTCTCCTTGATCTTCGACTGGAAATCAGCCGTCACGCGAAGCGCGAGCAAGTCTACAATATCGTTATTGTAGCTCATCTCCGTTGCGTTAAACGCCTTCATGATCGCGTCGTTGATCTTAGACAGCGTAAAGTCTGCCTTGGTCCCGTCCCTCTTAATGATCTGTAACATTCTAAAACCCCTCCAATTAGCTTTCGCCTTTGTTTTTTTCTCCGGTTTTTGCTAAGCCGCACATCCCCGAAGAACAATACCATGATACCATTATTTAGTAGGGGCTGTCAATGCCAAAACACAATATGTGGTGTTATTTTTTCTTATGCATACAAATATGTTGTGGTTTGAATCGTATGAATAAATGCGACAATTCAAAAAACGGACACTCAATCATGAGCGTCCGTTTCGTATGTTTTTATGCGTTTCCTTAGTTTGCAGCCTGTCAGCCGCCACGTTGTCGGCGAACTAATCTTCCGTAGATTCTCCAGAACCCGTCGTCTGGTTTCCCTGACGCGTCGCCAGGAAAATCTGCTCCCTCAGGGCTTCCTCATCCGTAGGATAGAGACGCAGGTAAGCCTGCATGAGCTCCTCCGATTTCTGGAAATTGCCCAGGAATTCATAAGCCGCGATCTCATTAAAGGAAAGGACCTGATGCATCTCCTTGTCATCTAAGTCAAGCCCCGACTGGAATGCGGAAAGTGCCACGTCATAATTGCCGCGCTTCATCTCGCAGATGCCGAGTTGATTATACATTTCCGCGCTGTCGCCGTGCTTGTCCAGATAGGAACGGTAGACGTTGCAGGCGTAGTTGTAATCGCCCGTAGCCTCGTAAGCCTTTCCCAGATACAGGCTGCTCTCCGCCGTTTCGTCAGTCTTCGCGTCCTCAAGCTCCACGTAAGCTTTCTGGTAGTTCTCCATGAAATAATAGAGCCGCCCCTTGTCAAAGGAACTCAGCGTCTTTTCGCCGTTGTCAAGCGCGGTCTGCAGGTACTCCTGCCCCGCCGCCTTGTATCCGAAATGCGCAAACTGTTCATAGATGGAAAAGAGCCTGTCATAGTTCTTGGGGTCCATGGACACGACCTTGTCGAAGTCTGCCTTCGCCTCATTGAACTGATCCAACTGAAGCTCCACGCCGCCCCTTAGATAATATGCGTCTTCTTCCTGGGGCTTCAGGGCCAAAATGGAAGTATAGACCGCCTTCGCCTCCTCGTATTTCCCTTCGCCCACGTATGCGGACGCAAGATAGAAATTCAAGTCGTAATCGACGTTTTCCAAAAGGCCGTTACTGCAGGAGAGGGCTTCCAAAAAGCATTTCTCTGCCTCTTCGTAATTGGCCTGTCCCAAATAGGCAATCCCCATGCCCCTTGCGACCAGTCGCCGGTCTTCTTTATTGTCAGCTGCTTCCCCCAAAGCCCCGAGCGCTCCCTGATAATCCATGTCCCCGATCAGTTTCATGGCCTCCTTGACCTTTTCGGTCTTGGTGCCACATCCCGTTACGAGGGCGGACGTCAAAAGCGCCAGGGCCAGGCAGATGCTTTTTTTCTTCCATCCGCGCATAGCCGTTGTACCTTTCCCCCTGGCAAGCAAATGCTTGCAGATCTCGTCGTCAGTTAAAGTTAAGCCTTGGTCTCCTCAAGAACGGAAGTGCAGTGAGGGCATCTGGTAGCGTCCAGAGCGATCTCAGACTTACAGAACGGGCACTTCTTCGTGGTCGGAGCCTTGGGAGCTTCGGGCTTCTTGCCGATGCTCATGGCCTTGTTAACGGCCTTGATCATGCAGAACAGAATGAAGGCAATGATCAGGAAATTGATCACTGCGGAAATAAATGCGCCATAGTCAAAAACAACGCCCTTGATCGTGAACTGTCCGCCAACCTGCACGCCGTCCTCGCCGGTACCGCCGGTGCAAACCGCGATCAAAGGATTGATGAAGCTGCTGGTAAGCGCCGTCACGATCGAGCTGAATGCGCCGCCGATGATCACGCCGACTGCCATGTCCATAACATTGCCACGTAAGATAAATTTCTTAAACTCTGCGATAAACCCCTTGTCCTTACTCATTTTGCTTCTCCCTCCGTTGTTTCATAAAATTTTATGAAAATAGTTTTGTGAAATGCAGTTTCGTCTCTTCGCATTTCCTGTTTTATCATATCACAATCTCCCTTTCACCTCAATATTTTTTGTTTGGAAAATGACAAAAAATACTTAGGTTTCTTCTTTCCAAAAATGCATGCATCCTGTATACTGTAGAGTATGGCCTATCAATTTAGGACAATCAAGTTAAATACACCCACGGCAAGCGAAGAATGGCTTGTCTGGCGGCTTTGGCCGCACCAGGCGGGAAAGGATGGAACATGCAGCGCATTATTGCCGCCATCAAGGAAAATCAATTCAAAAACGTCTATCTGCTCTATGGCGAAGAGCGTTATCTGAAGAGACAATATACGGAAAAACTAAAAGACGCCCTGGCCGGGAGCGATGAAATGAACGTGCATTTTTATGAAGGCAAGGACGTTCCCGTGACGGAGATCATCGATCTCGCGGAGACCATGCCCTTTCTGGCCGAGAGGCGTGTGATCTTTGTGTCGGACAGCGGACTGTTCAAGTCCGGCGGCGAGCAGATGGCGGAGTATCTCTCCGCTCCCAACGAGACCACGTTCTTCGTCTTCACGGAGAGCGACGTGGACAAGCGCAGCAAGCTCTTTAAGACCGTTTCTTCAAAGGGCTGCGCCGTCGAATTCACCACGCAGGATGAAAACACGCTGAAACGCTGGGTGGCTTCCCTTCTTTCCAAGGAAGGGAAAAAGGTGACGGAGCCCACCGTCATGCTGTTCCTTAGCAAGACTGGCACGGACATGGAAAACATCCAGTCAGAGCTCGAAAAACTCATCTGCTACTGCATGGACCGCGACGTGGTGACGAGTGATGACGTGGAAGCCATCTGCACCACAAGGCTTCAGGACCGCATCTTTGACATGACTGAGGCCGTTGCCAGAAAGCAGACCTCAAAGGCGCTGAGCCTCTATTATGACCTGCTGGCGCTGAAGGTCCAGCCCCTGCAGATCCTCGCCATGCTCTCCAGGCAGTACAACCTGATCTACCAGGCCAAGGAACTGAAAAAGGGAGGCGTCCCCGATCGCGAGATCGCCTCTAAGATCGGGGTTCCCCCCTTCGTTGTCGGAAAATACCTTTCCCAGGCCAGCCTCTATAAGTCCTCCGAGCTCCGCAAGTCCTTGGAGCTTTGCGTCCAGTCGGACCAGGACGTCAAAACCGGCCTCATCAATGACAGAATGGCCGTGGAACTGATCATCATGCACTAATCGATCTGGGTCACGGGGACATGTCTAATGACACGTTTACTAATTTACTCCATGCCCAGATATTCGAAATCCTTGCTCACAATGGCATCCCTGATCGCATCCTCGGGAACTTCCTTCGAGACAGTGATCACGGCGATGCCTTTATTGTGGTCTGCCGCAGCGCTTTCGATGCCGTCGATGGCCTCCAGCGCCTTCTTGACCGTGGCCTCGCAGTGCCCGCACATCATACCCTTTACCTTTACGGTGATCTCCTTCATTTCTTTCATGCTCCTTTCCTTTTCGTTTTCATTTAAATGAGAGGCATTACCTGCGTTTGTGATGGCTTTCTGCTTAAAAGCATAAGGCTTACACAGATTCAGCCGCAGTGCGTTCGATACCACGCAAAAGCTTGAAAGACTCATTGCTGCCGCGCCAAACATGGGATTCATCGTCCATCCAAAGATGGGGATCCAAAGTCCCGCCGCCAGAGGAATCCCAATAACGTTATAGCAAAAAGCCCAGAACAGGTTCTGCTTTACGTTGCGCAGCGTCGCCCTGCTTAAGCGGATCGCCGCTGCCGCATCCAAGAGACTCCCCTTCATCAAAACCACGTCGCCCGCGTCGATCGCCACGTCCGTTCCGGCGCCGATGGCAATGCCCACGTCCGCCCGCACAAGCGCAGGCGCGTCATTGATGCCGTCGCCTACCATGGCAACGCGGCCTTTCTCCTGGAGCCTGCGGATGACTTCTTCCTTCCCGTCCGGAAGCACTCCCGCCACGATCTCGTCCACGCCAATCCGGTCGCCAATGGCCTTCGCCGTCCTTTCATTGTCTCCCGTCAGCATCACGACGTGCATGCCAAGCTCCTTGAATGCTTGAATTCCCTGGAGGCTGTCCTCCTTTAGTACGTCCGCCACCGCAATGATTCCAAGAAGCTTTCCGTTCCTCGCAAAGAACATGGGCGTCTTGCCCTGATCTGCAAGGTTCCGTGCGGCCTCCTCCATGGGCTGCCAGGTTTGTCCCTTGTTTTGCATGGACACGTCCAAAGGCTGCCTTGTCGTCTGAGCGTCACTCGGTTCACCTTGGAAATTCACCTTCTCCATGACAAACCGGAGATTTCCGCCAACCAGCAAATCCTCTCCCATCCGCGCCACCAGTCCGTTTCCCGCCACGGCATGAAATTCCGTTACCGCCGCGTCCTGCAAGCCCTTTTCCTTGCCATATTGCACAATGGCCTTCGCCAAAGGATGTTCACTCTTTTGTTCCAGTACGTAAGCGGCCTGTATCAAGTCTTCCCAGGATACGCCTGCTGCCGGAACCACGTCCGTCACGGCGGGCTCGCCCTTTGTGATCGTTCCCGTCTTATCCAGCGCAATGACCTGCGTTTTCCCAGTCTCTTCCAGCGCGATCGCCGTCTTGAACAAAATGCCGTTTCTGGCTCCCACGCCATTTCCCACCATGATGGCCACGGGCGTCGCAAGCCCCAAAGCACAAGGACAACTGATCACCAGCACGGAGATTGCCCGGGCTAACGCAAATTCAATTGTCTCTCCCGCGATCATCCAGCCAAGGAACGCGATTAAGGCAATGCCGATGACCACCGGCACAAACACGCCGGACACCCGGTCCGCGATCTTCGCGATGGGCGCCTTGGTGGCCGCCGCGTCGCTCACCATCTGAATGATCTGGGAAAGCGTGGTGTCCTCTCCCACGCGCGTCGCCTCACAGGTCAAAAAACCTGATTGGTTCAACGTCGCTGCTGATACGGGATCGCCCTTTGTCTTATCCACGGGGAGGCTCTCTCCCGTCAGTGCCGCCTCATTTACGGCGCTCATTCCGTCTTGCACCACGCCGTCCACGGGAATGCTCTCGCCAGGCCGTACGACAAACTGATCACCCACCTTCACCTGCCAGGTGGGAACTTCTTTTTCTTCACCGTCAATCAGAAGTACCGCCGTCTTTGGTGCCAGCCGCATCAGGCTTTTCAACGCATCCGTCGTTTTTCCCTTGGAACGCGCCTCCAACATCTTTCCCACCGTGATCAGCGCAAGAATCATTGCCGCAGAATCAAAGTATAGTTCATGAAGTAAATTGGCTGCGCCCATGCCAGTCATGCTGCCTGCCGCTCCGCTTCCAGTCATAAGAAAGAGAATCACCGTACTGTAGACGTAGGAAGCCGCGGAGCCCAAGGCAACCAGCGTATCCATATTGGGTGCGCCGTGGATCGCGCCCCGGAATCCGTTGACAAAAAATTTCTGATTGATCACCATGACAATGCCCGCGAGGAGCAGTTGCAGCATTCCGATCGCCAACGGATTTCCCTCGAAAAATCCGGGCAAAGGCCATTGCCACATGGCATGTCCCATCGCCACGTAAGCCAGAGGCAGCGTAAATATCAGCGATGCGATCAAACGACGCTTCATCTTCGGAGTCTCCAAGTCTTCCAACTCATCAGCCTCCTGAGATCCGCTTGGAATCATGTTTCCTGCCGTCACGTGCTTTGTCTGCTTCAATTTTGCACCGTATCCTGCTGCCGTCACTGCCTTTATGACGGCCTGCGGATCTGCCGTGCCCTCCACTCCCATGGAATTCGTAAGAAGGCTTACGGAGCAACTTGTCACGCCTTCCACGGCATTCACGGCCTTCTCCACCCGCGCGCTGCACGCCGCGCAGCTCATTCCCGTTACTTGATATTGATCCATGTTTTTTCCATCCCTAAGACCTTCCCTTTAGGATTAGTCTTTCCAATTTACAAAAGTTTTCTCATCAACACCGCAAATTCTTCGATCACTTCGTCATTTCCCTGCCGTACGTTGTTCGCCACGCAGGTCTTTAGATGATTTTCCAAAAGCAGCTTTTGAAATCCATTCAGTGCGGAGGTCACCGCCGACACCTGCATGATCAGATCCGTACAATACGCATCCTTCTCCAGCATGTTCTCCAGACCCCGGACCTGCCCCTCAATTCTTTTCAGGCGGTTCATCAAATCCTTTTTTTCTTTCTCTTCACGCTCTTTCTTCTTTCCTGAGCAACATGTCTTTTCCATCATTTCCTCCTAACGTATCAAACTTTCCGCATTCGTTACTATCTGCCATCATTGATTTTCCGCTTCTCGTCACCCGACACCAATCTCCGTACAAATCGCTAACCGCGCCTCTTCACATGCCTCTTTACGTGTTTCTTTGTGAATCTCTTTGCACTCTTCCATGCATGTCTCTGTAGTTTTTAATATACCCCCTGGGGGTATTTAAACTATATACCCTTCTACTTCTTTTGTCAATTCTTGATTTTCTTTTTTCATCTTGGGCATTTGTCGCACTTCATTCTTCCTTTACCCATGTTTTCTCTGCTGCCATGGGTATTTTTCATCCTTCCCGCGCTCCTTACCCACACTCGTTTTCCCCCTGGGTATATAAAACATTTCCTTCTTCCTTTTACCCATGTTTTCCTGCTGCCATGGGTATTTTCTTCCTAATCCGCGCTCCTTACCCACACTCCTTTTCCCCCTGGGTATATAAAACATTTCCTTCTTCCTTTACCCACGTTTTCCCTGCTGCCGTGGGTATTTTCTTCCTTTTCCGCGCTCCTTACCCACACTCCTTTTCCCCCTGGGTATATAGAACATTTCCTTCTTCCTTTTACCCATGTTTTCCCTGCTGCCGTGGGTATTTTCTTCCTTTTCCGCGCTCCTTACCCACTCTCCTTTTTACCTCGGGTAAATACTTAATTATCTTCTGATAAAACCCACGTTTTCACCACGCTGGCTACTCTCGCAATCAAAAAACTCATGGCGGAAATCACTTTCCCGTCATGAGTTTTGATTTGTTGATTTACGTTTTCTTTTTGCCGCAACCAATTATTGATTCATCAAAGCCAGAAGCCTTTCAAAATCATAGCTGTGGATCCATTCCTTGGAAGTCTCGCCGGCATTCTCCTGCCGTCCGCCTTCCTCGTTGTCGCCAGCATTCTCCTGCAAGCCTACGTTTATCTGGCTATCTGCATTTACGTTGTGGCCAGCGTTTGCCTGCTCCCAGATTTCCCTGCTGTCAGTCACGATCACGTCGGCCTCGGCGGGATCCGTCACGAGTTCCGCTGCCATCCATTCAAAGAAGCGATACACGTTCATCTTCTTCGTAACGTCAAAGTAATCCAGCAAAAATGCAAGACTTGTCGCGCCAGCCACGATGGCCTCGCTCCCCCGCGCAACGTTCAGCCAGACAAACTCTCTCGTCTCGAGATCAATGCCAAACAGATATGCAAAGGTGCTGGGGCAATTCACGCGGAAGGAAGTTTCAACCGTCTTCGGCTCAAATACCTCGCCGGAATCCAAAAGATCACGCATCATGTATCCCGCGGTGCAATAACAGGTCTCAAAATTTACGCTGGAGAACACGTTATTGCAGAAGATGATCGACCTAATCTTAGGATAGAGCTTACGGAATGCTTCAACGTCAACGTCAAAGTACTCCGAACCACCATTGTATCCGCTGGTTTCATCTCCGGAATACGTCAGCGCCTCCGATTGGTTTTGGGCCATGGTACGCCAGGAGAATTCCTTTTGTTTGCCGTTTTCATCGATGCCGATGACGGAAAGGTCAATGTCATCCACCTTCTCCCAATAGGTAAAGCCACGGATTTTCTTGCCCTCAGGAATGGCAAGCCTTGAGCCCTTGGAAAGCACGCCGAAGCCACCTTGAGAGGTCGTCTCCTGCAACGGAAGTGCAAAATTCTTCATCGCTTCATCTACGTAAACCTTTCCAAGCTTTCCCTTCAGATTACGGCGAAGGTTCTCCTCCACAAACCGCGCGATCATGGCGGACTGGCCTTCGGAAATCGCGGACCTTCTGCGGGTCACCTCCTCCGGCATCTCCTGATGAACACGCATGGTATTATGCCGCGTAAACCGAAAGACTCTTCCCTGTGCGTCGAAGGGCTTGCGCACTCTCGTATAATGCAAAAGCAGCTGCATCAGCATGACGTTATTTTTCGTCTCGAGGCATTGCAACACGAACGTAAGGTCCTCGGGCTCTTCGATCCTGCTGATGATATAATCCAAATTGCGAAGCACTGCCCCGGAACCCTTGCCCTGCTTAAGACACGTCACGGCGCCGCGCACGTTCCGCGCATTGATCAGCCTTTCAAACTCGGAATAAACGGACTGATTGTCCTTACCACGCATGTCATTCACAAACTCCTGCGCCTTGTCGCACTTCGGCTTGTAATGCAGGTGATGGAGCAAACCACACCAAACGTCCTTTTTCTCAAAACACGTCAGCACGTCCACGTGGGAGATTGCAAACAACTCATCGATCACGCTCGTCAGGAACTTTCTGTCCTGATTGCGAAGATTCAGCTTTTTCAGATTCTCATTCTGATAATTTACAAAGCTAATCTCATCAAGTACCTTGATCACGTCTGACAGGTTCAAAAACCTTGCAAACCGCAGATCGCGGAGATCCACCATCAGCTTCACGATGGTATTCTTGGATGCACATTGCTCCACCTTGTAACCATACGTGCGAATAAATGCGCAGATCATATGGAACTGGTTGTCGTTCAAAGGCCTGCTGGAAGCGAGAAGATTCTCCACGTATCCGGTAAGCCGCTTTACGGCCTCCTCTTCCGTTATGATCGCGAATTCCTTGATCTCACAGTTTTCCTTGAACGCCATGCGCTGGAAATTCTCCTCAAACAGGGAATGTCCTGCCTCGGAAAAATTCCCGAAACCGTAAGTCATGGTATAATGCACGATCTGATCAAACAGCAGCTGATCGGGTGACAGCTCTCTCACGGTCTGCGGAAAGCCTTCATAAAAAGGCTTCGGCACGACCTGTCCGATCATCCTTGAGGCAAACTCGATCATGTCCTTTTGTGCCAATTCTTTTCCGTCGGTGATGGAGACGTTCAGCAGATTGGCAAGGGCAAACAGCGTCTCAAATACGTACGCTTCGTTCTCCTTCGCCTCTCCCGTTCCCTCATGCACCAGGAAATGCTTTTGAAATAAATACTCCTTAAAAACCAGTTCCATCTTTTCTCCTTTTGGCCCGCGATATTGCGACACTAATCCTGGAGTGAAGTAAGCATCGCTAGCTGCGGGCAAAAACGCCGGCGAAATCGTCAAATTATAAAAAGTGCTCTACCCACTGAGCTACGCCTCCTTTCGGAGACGGCGGGAATCGAACCCGCGACACCTCTTTTGACCAAGAAGTAAACCTGACTAGCTGCCAGCTAAGATTCATTATACCCTCCCACGTACCTAACGTCAATTCTACCCGTGGTATAACCCAAGTACCGTCAGTTTTCCAAAAAATAATCCTTGATGACCTTTTCTGCCATTTCCATGCTAAATGGATTTTGTTTGGATTCAAACGTCATGATAAGGCGATCCGACGGGATAATGCCATTTTTACAGTATGATTTGATCTTTTGGCAAGCATTTTCAACGTATTCCTCGTCATCCATCAAGCCAAAATGTTCCCAGTAATAATATTCTCCGCTAACTGGATGCCGGATCACAAAATCCGGATAAACGACTAGGTTACCGAGTACTAATTTTTCTTCGTAATGAAATGGAACGTGATATTTCGTCAGCACCGCATCAATCATTGCTTCTGACTTGGAGCGCAGATACTTTCCTCCTGTTCCTTTTATGATAAGGTTTTCCGGATGTTTTTGACAATTCTCGTATTCCTGCTCCTGCCAAATGCGAAGCGCTTCCTTGGTTGGCAGAAACTCTCCCTGCAAAAGCCTTCCGAATTCCGTATGACAAAGTAGCTTTTCTGTTTTTCCTTCCCATCGTTTTATGTAATGAAGATAAGATTTACATGCTCGCATGAAACCTTCCAATTCTTTTCTCCTTACGTTATTATACTTCTTTAGCGCCAATTTCTTGGCAACTTCTTCATTCTTTTTAGGTAAGTAGGTAAGTCCATTTTTATCACGAACGTACCACTTGTAATACTTCCGGTTTTTTGCACAAAACAACTCGCCTTTGGGCAAACCTTTTTCCGCTTTGTCCAGCATCTTTAATTCCTTCAGCGCTGCTTCCATTTGCTTCTCTGCCTGCTTACTACTCCAATAAATCATGCTTTCTTGTCTCCTTTGTTTTCTTGATTATTGTCATAACAACTCCGTGTTCGTATAAGTATTTTTCCATGGGCAAATCATATGTTTTATCAAAATAATACCCACTAAAAGATTCTTGCGGGTAATTTGAAGTGGTTGGGCTCGATTTTACCCATAGAATTATATTTTTCTAGGGTAAACAACATTATCTTTGCTTTTTTAACCCATCGACTACAATTTCTTGGGTATATGCGACGTTATTCATCATTAAATACCCTCGCGTTTCAAAATTCCTTGGGTAAATCGACTTCATTGTTTCAATATTACCCACTATTAGATTTACTGTGGGTTATACGGATCGTTTCATGCAATTTTACCCATCGAATTTCTTTTTATGTGGGTAAATAGGTTATTCCGTGCCAGTTATACCCATTGCTCATTATTCCTTGGGTATATGTGGTATTATTATCACTAAATACCCACACATATTCATCTTCCTTGGGTAATTCCATGCAACTTATTATCTATATACCCACAATTGAAAATACCTTAGGCATATTTCCCTTTATACTCGTTTTTTACCCATAGTTTGCCAGCGATTTTGGGTATAACGGCGTGATCATTTCACATATACCCACACGCGCGTTTTATTAATTTGTATGGTGATGGCACCGACGCGGTCGGTGCGGAGAACGGTGGTGCCGTCACTTAGGAGGCGTTGCAGTAATTCTTCGTGAGGATGGCCGTAGACGTTGTTTCTTCCGCAGGAAATGACCGTGACGTCCGCATCCATTTGGGCCAGGAATTCCGAAGAAGTCGCATTTTGCGAGCCATGATGCGCACATTTTAGGACCGTGACCTCGCTGATCCCGCGCGCACGCAATTCTTCCAGCAATTCCTTCTCTCCCGCGCCTTGGACGTCGCCGGTCAGAAGCGCCGTCATCGTCTCTCCCCGCCACTCCAGGCAGACCCAAAGGCAAAGGGAATCTTCATTGCCGTCAACGCCATTGCTCTTTTCCCGTGGATGCAACGCCAGGAACGTGACGTTCTTTCCCGTCAAAACATTGCCGGCAGATAAATATTGGATCTGAATGCCTGAAGATTGCCCTGCCGCCTGCAGCAACTCGGACTGGTCTCTTGCCGCCTGCAGCAACTCGGACTGGTCTCCTGCCGCCTGCAGCACTTCGGAAAAGCTTTCTTCTGCCTGCTCCCAGTTTGGAAGATACAATTGGTCAATCCGAATGCCCTCCTGCCGCGCACGTTGCAAAAGCTCCGTGATGCCGCTCACGTGATCCCTGTCGGCGTGGGAGACGAAAATGCCATTTAGATGATGAATCCCCTCATGCTTTAAGAAGGGAAGCAGCACCTTCTCCCCCACGTCCTTCCTGCTGGTGCTGCCACAATCATACAGCCACGTCTGACCGTTTTCCAAGCGGATGAAGACACAATCTCCCTGCCCTACATCCAGGAACGTCATGCCCGTCACGCGCCTTGCTGATATGGTAAAGATCAGAATTGGAGCTGCGACAAGAAGCCAGGAAAAACTCAGCGTCCATCGTTTCAGCCGTTTCATGCCGATTTCTTCCTTATTCTTTCTTCTAAGTTGCACCTCGCACGCCTTTTTCTTGCTCCTACTTCTGCCTTGTTCCTTGCATGCCTCATTCTTGTCACTCCTTCTGCCTTGCTCTTCGCATGCCTCATCCATGTCATTCCTTCTTCCTTGCTTCTTGTCTGCCACATCCTTGCCACTTCTTTCCTGATCCTTGCTCGCTTCCTTTTTACTTCTCACCCACAAACTCCCCAGAATGAAACTCAACAACACGTAATATGCAACGATCTGCCAGACCTTTGGGCAGCCTGGATTCCAAGTAGAAAATGGCAGTTCTCTCGCCCATAGACATAACTTCTCAAAAAAACGCAAGCCCAGAACGTCAATCGTCCCGAGGATCCCCAGCCCCGGGATCAGCATGGCGGTCATGCCAGACAAAAGAAGGGGGCCCATGAGTGGAATCACAAGCAGATTCCATAAGGTGGCGTACGTCGGGACCTCATAGTAGAACCAAAGCGTCAGTGGCAACGTCGCCAAAAGGATTGAGAAGCCCGCCCTTAGGGCGCGGAAAATTCCCCTGCCAAGCGCCGTCAATCGTTCCATCAGATGTTCCGTCAGCCGCTCCGCAAGGCATGATTCTCGCGTGCAGCCTGCCATCAGCCGCTCTGCCAACCCTGCCACCCGCATGCCGCATGCCGCCATGCGGAAAGCTCTGGACCGATCCGTGCCCGCCGCCATGCGTTTTGTCCCGAACCAATCCCTGCTGATTCTTTCCAGCACGGGCAACACGATTCCCACGCCGAAAATGGATCCAAAGGAAAGCCAAAATCCGGAATTCAGCCCGTTTACCGGTTCCAGGCACAGCATGGAACACGCCATAACGGCAACTGCCGTCGGCAGGTCATAGGTCCGCCCCACAAGCAGCGCCAGCATTCGCAGCAAAAACATGCCGATGGCACGGCAGGCTGAGACGCTCATACCCGTCATGATGCCATACAGAAGCAACACGCTCCCCGCCATCACTGCGGCAGGCCCGATTCTCATGCCAAGACGGCGCAGCAGGGAAAATAGTCCCATGCCGAGAAGCGTGACGTGAAGCCCTGAAATGCTAAGGATATGCACGATCCCGCCCTCTTGATAGAGTTCTCGCAGTTCCGGATCCAGCTGCGTCCGGTCACCCAAGAGCATGGCGCGCATGACCCCCGCCTCCTTCTCTGGAAACACATAGTCCAAGCGCCTGCCAAAGTACGCTCTCAGCTCAGCAAGCCCTTCCCGCAACGGATTGTACCGGCTGCTCTCTTCCAAGAGACTTGCCTCCGGCATTGCCCCTCCGATCCGCTTGCCCTGATAATACTTCGCGTAATCAAATTCTCCCGGATTGGTCGCCGCCTGAAAGAAGGAAAACTCCCCTTCCACCCTTACCCTGCTGCCGATTTTGGGCATTGCTTCGCCAGGCTCCGCTGCCAAAAAGCACTGGATCCGGTCCGTTTTCATGTTTTGTAAAATGGAAATGATCTGCCGCGACGTTGCGGCATTTTGATTTGATGAAAGATCTGTTAAAAGAAAATATTCTTTGTCGCCTTGGAATCCCTTTTCGCACACCTTGCCGGAGAAAATCACTTTTTCCCCTGCCCAAGGCGGATCCTTTGGCCAAGCTTGCCGTAACCTTGCCGCTTGGTTTGCCGCGCCGCTAAGGAGCACGTTCAGCACGGCTGCGACCGCCAACGCAATACAGACCCAAAACAAGGGCCTCTTCATTTCTTATTCTCCTTTCTTCATTTAAGGGGATTGTCTACTGACACACTTTATTCGAGAGTGGTTACGAGGTCGAGGTTGCGGTCGAAGGTGGCGCTGCCGAAGACGTCAGGGACCTCGCCGTTGACGAGGATCTGCACGCGGTTCACGCTCTGCAGCTCCGTCAGGGTGTTGACGAGGGAATAAATCTCCACCTCCAAGGTGACGTTGCCCACGGCCTCTAAAAAGTTGGAATCAAAATTCAGGTAACAAATGCCATCCTTCGTCATAACGCTGAGGATCTTGACGTCCGAATTGACGGTAGGATAAAGCCCTGCAATCTTTCCGCTGGGGCCGGCAAGGATCTCATCCACGACGAATCGCTCCAAGGGCGTGTTGGTAGAATAGAACTTTTCGCGATAAGCCGCGATCAGCCTGTCCCCCGACTCATTTGCAAAATAAAGCTTTACGCGGATCTGCTCATAGGAATTGATCTCGCTTCCGTCGTTGTGGATGAACTGGTCCGCCGTCATCCAGCCCACGGGATCTCCCGCCGCGTCCACAAGCTGCGAACCATTTACCTGTATCTGCACGCGCTTCACGCCGTCCGCCTGCACAAGCGTGCGAACGATGGCCGCCCGCACCAGCACCTCCGTCGTCGGACTGAGATCCATGTATTTCTCGTCAACGTTCAGCACAAAGCTTCCTTCCGAATAATCAATGTTCAATACGCTAAATCCCATGGCCAAAGGGGATTTATATGCCGGCTTCTCCGGAATGGCAGCCAGGTATGACATCAAAAGATTGATCTGCTCCTCCGTCGCTCCCGTCGGCCTGTCAAACTCATGAACCTCCACCTTCGTCTCAGAGTTCGAAAGATAGTACACCTGCACCTTCCGCCCGTCCGTTTGCTTGGTTTCCTCGCAGGAAGAAAGCACGCAAAGAAGACCTGCCAAAACCAACAGGATGCAAAGCATTCTTCGCACGTTTCTTTTCCTTGAAAGTTTCATCCGTTCCTCCCAGGCCCAAATGGCCGTCTGCGCGGCTTAATTTCCGTTCAAGCCCCAATGCCGTCTGCGTGACTTAATTTCCGTTCAAGCCCAAATGGCCGTCTGCGCGGCTTAATTTCTGCTTCATCCAAGTACCGTCTGCGCGGCTTAGCTTTCCTTCCGTCCCTTTCCCGTTACGTGGTTCAGCGGGATCTTTACCGTGAAGGTACTGCCCTCTCCGAGCTTGCTCGATACGGTGATGGATCCCCTGTGCATAAGCACGGCGCTCTTTGTGATCGCGAGTCCAAGTCCCGTTCCGCCCATCTCGCGGGAATGGGATTTGTCCGCGCGGTAAAATCTCTCATAAACGTGGGGCAGATCCTCCTCAGGAATGCCCACGCCCGTGTCACTCACCTGCAGCGTAAAATACTGATGATCCGCATCCAGCACCACCTTCACCTGTCCATGCTCATGATTATATTTAATGGCATTTTCCATAAGATTCGTCATGATCAGCGTCATCTTCACCTCGTCCACCTCGGCGATCACGGGACGCATGCTCTCGAAGATGACCTCCACGTCCTTCTTGCGCGCAATGGGACGAAGACGCTTTAGCGTAAGCTCCGCCAGGTCATTGACGTTCAGTGCCACGATGTTCAGATCCTGCGTGGTCTTGTCAAGCTTTACCAAGGTCAAAAGATCCGTGATGATCCGGTTCTCCCTGTCAATCTCGGAGACCATGTCGGTCATAAATTCCCGGTAGAGCTCCGCCGGCACGTCCGGCTGGGTGAGCAGCGAATCCGCCAGCACCTTCAGGGATGCCATGGGCGTACGAAGCTCATGCGACACGTTCGCCACGAATTCCTGGCGTGAATCATTCAAGGCATTCATCCTGCCCAGCAGGTCATTAAATGCGTCAATGATATGTACCGTCTCCACGTAATCCGGCACGGAGATGGCCTTCTCGCTCGTGCCTTCCTTCACCTTACGGATCTCAGCCGTAACCTTGCCAAACGGCTTTGTGAGCACGCCGGAGAGCATGACGGAGAGGATGACGATCCCCATGATCATCAGGATCTCAAGCGTCAACGCATTTTGGTTCATCTGATCGATCATTTCAACGATCGTCTCGTCAGACACGCTGGTCAGCATGACGCCGACAATGCTGGACTTTCCGTCCGTGCCTGTGGAGGCAATGGGAATGGTCATCTCTATGTATCCATGCTCCGCGTCATAATGCGACACGTTCTCACCGCGGAAGCATTTGATCACTTCCTCGGAAATGATCGTCTTGCCCTCACTGATGCCATACGTATCCCTGAGCACCTTACAGCTCTTGCCAATGACCATAACGCGCCCGCCATACAGATTGGATATGGTCTCGAGCTCCGCGTTGATTCCCTGGCGGGACGCGATCATTCCAGGCTCCTGCAGGCGGTACGTCGCAAAATAATTGTTACTGATCAGATGCTTTGCAACAATAAGCAACTGGTTTTGCACCGTCTCCGTTCTCTGCTGTACGGCGCGGTGCTTGTAGGTCTCCATGATGGCGTGCCGCATCAGTGCGCTGGCCACAATGCCGACCACGAGAGTCAGAAGGCAGATCCTCGCACGGAAGCTGCGCAGCATGACAAACTGTTTTAAGTTTTCCTTTACGTTATCCGGCAACTTCACGATCCTTCCTCGCTCCCAACAACCACTCTAATCATGCTTGAAAATAATACCCAACGCCCCATTTTGTCCTTACGTAATGCGGCTCGCTGGGATTCGGTTCGATCTTCTCGCGGAGTCTTCTCACGTGGACGTCCACGGTTCTGACGTCGCCGGGATAATCCGCGCCCCAGATAATCTTCAGCAGATTCTCCCTGTCGTACACCTTCCCGGGATTCAGCATCAGGAGTTCCAGCACCTCAAACTCCTTCGCCGTAAGCCCGATCTCCTGCCCCGCCACGTAAGCGCGGCGGCCTTCGCAGTCCAGGCGTACGTCGCCGCCTTCCAAAACGCGGCTCACGTTTGCTTCCACGTTACGGCCGTCCATGCGGCGCATGATCGCCTTGATCCTCGCCTTCACTTCCAGAATGTTAAAGGGCTTGGTGATGTAATCGTCCGCACCGTATTCCAGCCCAAGGATCTTGTCCATGTCCTCGCCGCGGGCCGTCAGCATGATCACCGGCACGTCCGAAAACTCGCGGATCTGCTGGCACACTTCAAAACCGCCCACCTTCGGCAGCATCACGTCCAGCAGAATAATGTCATACTGGTTTTCCCGCGCCAGGTTCAGCGCTTCCTCCCCGTCATACGCGCAGTCCACCGTCATTCCGTCCTGCTCTAAGCTAAATTTGATCCCCTTTACGATCAGTTTCTCGTCATCTACCACCAATACCCTTCTGTCTGCCATCTCTTTCTCCTCATCCTTCCCTGCTTTAGTCTGATTCACTTGGAAACCGTAATTAAGTCCTGAATTTGCTGATACAGTGCGTCCCCTATCCCCGGGACTTGCAATAATTCTTCTACTTTTGAAAATCTTCCGTGCTCCTTGCGGTATTTAAGGATTGCTTTGGCGCGGCTCTCGCCGATCCCGGGAATCGTTTGCAGCGCCGTCTCGTCCGCCGAATTGAGATCCACCGGGCCGCCCTCCGTGCCTTCACGCAGCTTCTCTCCCTTTTCCGGAAAGTAGAGCTGCTGCCCGTCTTCCACAAAAGCTGCCAGGTTCACGTAGGACTGGTCCGCCGCCTCCGTAAAGCCGCCGGCCATCTCCAGCGCGTCTGCCGCCCTGCTGCCTGCCGGAAGCGTCTTGACGCCCGGATCCTTTACGGCGCCGCAGACGTGAACGGTCAGAACCGGCAAGGGCGTCTCTCCGCCTTCTCCGGCTCTCGTCATCCCATCGCTTCCCTCGTTTCCGTTTTCTTGCAGTTCCCCTTCCGGATCCCCCTCTGCTCCCGTCATTTGACCAGATCCGTCAAACTGCAGGGTCAAAGCCTGATCCGGCTGGCAACCGGCCGTCATCCATGCAAAAAGCACGCACGCAAACAGCACGACTGCGCTTTTTCCCGTAAGCCAAAGCGCGTCCCGCTGTTTCCTGCATTTCTTGATCATATTTGATTTTCCCATAAATTAACCCATTCCCGTCCGTGCCTTCCAAACGCCGCTTAATCCATGGGATGATTCTTTGTCGATAAAATTATTGTAAGCGAAAACGAAGCCCTTTACAAGACCTATTTCCAATGAAACGTGATGATCCCCAGAATGGCGATCCCCATGCCAAGGGCCTTTCGCCATTCAAAGGGCTGGCGTTCTACCCCAAAGATCCCGAACAATTCCATGCCATAGGCCACGGCCAGCTGCGAAACCACGATCAGCAGCACGGCCTTTGCCGGCCCCAGGGAATCCATACTCTTAATGACGGTGTAGGTGATCAGCGCGCCGATCACGCCCCCGAGAAGCATATACTTGGGTTCCACGGAAAATACTCGTAAAAAGCTTTTACGCTCCATTCCAAACCAGGCGCCCAGACAGACCACGAAAGCCGTCAGCTGCACAAACGCGCTGGCGGACCAGATGCCGGAAGCCTTGGTCACCTGCGTGTTAAATACACCCTGTATGCTCATCAGGGCGCCTGACAAAATTGCAATAAAAAAACCGGCCATGACGTACCTCCTTTTAAGGATCAGTATGTCCCGTCCGGTTTATTTTATGCCATTATTCTTCGCCAATCTGCGTTGAGATCTGGGCTTCCAGTTCCTGCAAAAGCGGCAGAATCTCCTCACCATTCCAAACCTTTGCAAACAGCGCCTCCAACTGAAGCCAAAGATTTCCGATCTCCATCATCTTCGGCAGGGAAATGCTTGCAGCGTATTGCTCCATGAAGGTCGTAAGGAGCTCGTCTCCCCTGCATGCCTGCAGGGCCGTTGCCATCTTGCCTGATTTCGAGTAAAAGTCCGGCGTGTAGGATCTCGTCAGATACTCCGCAAAGCGGTTTGCCAGATCCTTATGCCCGGAAAAGCCATTGATCGCAAGCGCGTTCGTCACGGAAAGCGTTCTGCTCTTAAGCTCGTCGCTGACGTCAGGGAGCTTTGCCACGCCGTAATCATAGACAAAAATTCCTTCCTGCTTGGCCTGCTCTAGCTTTTTCACCACGTCCGTCGTTCCGATGGTGAAAACCAGCCTTCCCTCCATGAAATCCTGCAGCACGGTCTCACTGTCCGAGTTCTCCGCCTCAATAAAGAAGAACTGGCTGAGTTCCTGGTACGTCTTCAGGCAATCCATGGTCTCATTGTTGTAAATGTCAACGTTCAGATTGTCGTCTCCACATTCGCCGCCGACGATCAAATAATTACCTACGATCCAATAGTTATAAAAAATGTCCGACACGTCCCATTTCATGACGCCGTCCACGCCCTCAGGAGCATCGAAGGTGTCTGCAAACTTCAGCAAGCCTTCCACCGTCAGTGGAACGCCGTCCTCACCGACGCAGTTCTCTGACCAGCCGCCGCCATCGTTCTCTTCCTCGTAGCCCTCCGCCGCTAGTGCAGCGCGGTCCGCCTGCTGCCTCAGCCACATTTCAATGTAGTCCTTGTTATAGACAAGAATGCTCGTCTCATAATAAAACGGATAGGCCACCATCTTCATGTGATAGGTCACGGCGGACAAAGCCGTAAGCGGGTACCAGGCTTCATTTATCATTCCGGACTTATTCTGGATCTCCGTCGCAAGTCCGGAGAGATATGCCTGTTCCAACTCGTCATTGTTGATGACGTAGGCATCCGGCGTTTTCTGCTCCGGATCCATCGTCGCCTCGTATACGTCCTGAAGCAACGTGGAAGTCGTCTTTAACACGGGAATCACGCGAACGCCCTCCGCCTCGCCGAAGCTGACGGCGGCACTGCTCACGTAGCTCTCCAGATCCGGATCCGAATACCAGACGTAAATGGTTTCCTTCTGGCTGGTCCAAGTCGTCTCCTCCTCTGGATTCTCGGGCTCCTTCACCGTGAGCTTCCCATTGCTTCCAAGGATGATCAAAGCCACCATGATGACTGTCAGAAGAACGGAAATCAATCTTCTTTGACTATGCATGCATTACTCCTCAATACATTCTTCCAAAATTTCGATCATTTGATCCACGTCCTTCTCCGTGATCACAAGAGCAGGCACAAAGCGGATAATGTTGGGACCTGCGTTGATGAGAAGCAGTCCCTTCTCGATGGCACGATTGATGATGGGGCCAACGGGCTGTTCGAATAACAGTCCCTGCATCAGTCCCACGCCGCGATGCTCCTTGATGCAGGAGTGACGGCTCATAACCTCCTTGAGCTTCTTCTCAAGATAAGGCGCCACGCGGTTTACGTTGTCCAGGACGCCAAGCTTTTCATATTGGTCGAATACGGCAACGGTTGCCGCACATGCCAGCGGGTTGCCGCCGTAGGTCGTGCCGTGATCGCCTGCCACGAGGGAGTTCTGGCCAACCTTCTCCGTCATCATGAAGGCACCCATGGGCACGCCGCAGGATAATGCCTTCGCACTGGTCATAACGTCCGGTTTGATGCCGTAGCGCTGCCATGCAAACATGGTTCCGGTACGGCCCATGCCGCACTGGATCTCGTCCAGCATCATGAGAATGTCCTTCTCGTCGCAGATCTTGCGGATTCCCTCAAGGAATTCCTTCGTCGCGGGCGTAAGTCCGCCTTCACCCTGTACGGTCTCCAGCAAAATCGCGCAGGTCTTGTCATTTACCTGATCCAATACGCTCTGCAGGTCGTTCATCTGTGCAAAGCGGATGTTGCCGATCATGGGCTCAAAGGCATCGCGATAATGGCGGTTGCCCGTCACGGAGAGCGCACCCATGGTGCGTCCGTGGAAGGAATGCTCTAACGCGATGATCTGATGATCCGTTCTTCCGTCCTTTAAGAAGGCGTATTTCCGCGCCGTCTTGATGGCGCCCTCGATGGCCTCGGCACCGGAGTTGGTGAAGAACACGCGGTCCATGCCGGAAGCTGCCTTCAGCTTCTTTGCCGCCTCGATGGCAGGCACGTTGTAATAGTAATTGGAGGTGTGGATCAGCTTGTCGATCTGATTCTTCAAGGCATCGTTATATGCCTTGTTTCCATAGCCCAGCGCAAACACGGCAATGCCTGCCACAAAGTCCAAATATTCCTTACCGTTAATGTCATAGAGATGCACGCCCTCGCCCTTGTCGAGAACGATCTGAAAACGATTATAAGTATGCAGGAGGGCGCTCTCCGCCTCATCAATGTATGCTTTCATGTCCATATGCCACTTCTCCTCTCACTCAAAAAACGCCATTCCAATGGCTACCCGTCCGTTACGTTAGGAAAGAACAAGTCCCTTCTTCTCGTCGCAGCCAAGCTTTACGTTCAGGCACTGCATGGCAGCACCGGAAGCACCTTTTCCAAGGTTGTCAAATACCGCGCTGACAAGAAGTCTGTCCTCATTTCCGGTCACGTAGATCCGCGCGTCGTCCTTACCCGACATGGCATTTGCCGCAAAGAAACCATTTCCCTCCGCCTCACTGCCAAAGGGCATCACCTTGATGAACGGCTCGCCGTCATAGTAGGCAGCAAATCTCTTCTGCAGCTCCTCAGGCGTTACCTTCTCCTTTAGGAGATGCGCGTAAATGGGAAGCGAAACGATCATTCCGCTGTAATAGTCATCCACGACGGGCGTAAACAGAGGCTCCCTGTCAAGGCCGGAGATCAGTTTCATTTCCTTCAGGTGCTTATGCTGCTGACTAAGTGCATACTCCCTGGGAGCAAACAGATCCTCCGTCTTATCTGCGGATTCATATACCGCGATCGCCTTCTTTCCCGCTCCGCTGTAACCGGAAAGCGCCGTAACGCAAACGGGATAATCCGTTCCCATGATTCCCATTTTCACAAGGGGATATACCATCATCATGAAACCAGAGGCATAACATCCGGGAACGGCAATTCTCTTGCTGTTTTTGATCTTGTCACGAAACTCTTTTCCAAGCTCCGGGAAGCCGTAAGCCCACTCCGGATTGGTTCTGTGCGCCGTGGACGTATCGATGACGCAAACGTGCTCATTGTCCGGGTCGATCAGGCTCACTGCCTCGATGGCTGCCGCGTCAGGCAGACAAAGAAAGGCCACGTCCGCGGAATTGATCAGCTTTCTTCTCTCCTCGGGATCCTTTCGCAGCTCCGGGTCGATCGAAAGCAATTCCACGTCATCCCTGACTGCCATGCGCTCGTTAATGCGAAGTCCCGTCGTTCCTTCCCTGCCGTCAATAAATATCTTAATGCTCACGTATTTTTCCTCCTGTTTGGACGGGTCTGAAGGTCAAAATCTCGTTTGTGCAAGCAAATCTCGATTTTGCACTTTTCGACCCAGGCATCTTTTCAAATTACGGTTCCACGTTCTCGTCGTCCGAGATGATTGCGGTGCCAACGCCCTTTCTCGTAAAGATTTCAAGGAGCAGGCAGTGCGGGATTCTTCCGTCGAGAATGTGCACGCGGTTAACGCCGTTCTTGATGGCGGAGGTGCAGTTTGCAAGCTTCGGAAGCATGCCGCCGCCAATGTAACCGCCGTTAATGAGCTCATCTGCCTCCGTGGCGGTAAGTCTGCCGATGAAGGAGGACTTATCGCTAAAGTCACGGTACAGACCCTCAACGTCCGTCAGGAACACCAGCTTATCCGCGCCGACTGCCTTTGCGATGGCGCAGGCCGCGTCATCTGCGTTAATGTTGTAGGTCTGGAACTGATCGTCAAGACCGATGGGTGCCACGATGGGAAGGAAATCCTTCTCCAGCATGTCATAGAGTACCTTGGGATCCACCTTCGTGATGTCACCCACGAAGCCGATGTCCTGGCCGTCAGAATACTTCTTTTCTACCTGGAGCAGGCCGCCGTCCTTGCCGCTGATGCCGACTGCCTTTACGCCCAGCTCCTGCACCATGGTCACAAGCTGCTTGTTCACCTTGCCAAGCACCATCTCGGCGATCTCCATGGTCTCTGCGTCAGTCACGCGAAGGCCGTTTACGAACTTCGCTTCCTTGCCAACCTTGCCGACCCATCTGCTGATCTCCTTACCGCCGCCGTGCACGATGATGGGCTTAAATCCAACGAGCTTCAGAAGCGTTACGTCCTTGATGACGTTCTTCTGCAATTCCTCGTTGCTCATGGCGCTTCCGCCGTATTTTACCACAATGATCTTTCTGTTAAACTTCTGAATGTAAGGCAGTGCCTCGATCAACACCTCCGCCTTTTGCATTACCTGCTCCATGTCCTTCTCCATATCACATACTCTCTTTCTCATTTCATATTCTGCCATAATTACAACAACATAACCTACCTCGAGGGGAAGGCTTGGAATCGTCTTCCTCAGGCATGTGTGCCAAGCGTCGGTACTTAGGCGGCGTACTTTGGCGCCTTAGTACCGATACGCTGCACTCATAGCGCGAGCGTGCCTGAGAAGACATTCCAAGCCTCGCCCCGAGTCTTTACGCGGTATTAACTTCTGTAATCCGCATTAATCTTCACGTAATCGTAGCTCAGGTCACATCCCCATGCGGTGGCCTCCTGGTCGCCCGCATGCATGTCCACGTACACCGTAACCTCCGGTGCTGAGAGAAGCTCGGTGGCCTCTTCCTCGCTATAGCTCTTGGGAGCGCCGTCTCCAAAGACCTGAATGCGCTTTCCATTGCCTTCAAAGAACAGATCCACCTGATCGGGATCAAACTGCACGCCGCTGTATCCGAGCGCACAGAGGAAACGTCCAAAATTACAGTCATGTCCAAAGATCGCCGCCTTGCTAAGGGACGAGCAGATCACAGACTTCGCAAGGATTCTTGCGTTCTGCTTCGTGTCAGCGTTTACGACCTTCGTCTCGAACAGGCAGGTAGCGCCTTCGCCGTCGCCTGCCATCTTTCTTGCAAGATACTTCGTCACGTAATTCAGAGCCTCGCAGAAGGCTTCGTAATCCGCGCCCTCCGAAACGATCTCCTCATTGCCGGCAAGACCGTTTGCCAGAACAAGCAGCGTGTCATTCGTGGAGGTGTCTCCGTCCACGCTGATCATGTTGAAGGAATCCACCACGGCAGCGCTCACGGCCTTCTGCAACAGTGCCTTGGAGATATTTACGTCCGTGGATACGTAGCCAAGCATTGTGCACATGTTGGGATGGATCATGCCGGATCCCTTGCACATTGCGCCCATCACGGCCTTCTTTCCGCCAACCTCAAATTCCACTGCGATCTGCTTGTGCACGGTATCCGTGGTCATAATGGCCTTGGCTGCCTCAAGTCCCGCCTCGAGGGTGCCTGCCTTTGCTGCCACCAGCTTGTCAATGCCGGCCTCCAAACGGTCTACGGGCATCTGCATGCCGATAACGCCGGTTGAACCGATTAGAACTGCCGCCTCAGGAATGCCGAGGAGCTTTCCCGCATGCTTTGCCTCTGCCTCGCAGGCATCCATGCCCTGCTTGCCGGTACATGCGTTTGCTATGCCGGAATTAACTACGACTGCCTGTACGAAAGGCGCCGTCTCCACAAGCTTCTTATCCCAAAGCACGGGGGCTGCCTTCACCACGTTGCTGGTAAAGGTTCCCGCCACCTTGCAGGGTGCGGTGGAATACACCAGTGCCATGTCTTTTCTGTTCTTATATTTTACGCCAGCCTCAACTCCGGCTGCCTCAAATCCCAAAGCCGCGGTAATGCCGCCTTCGATTTCTTTTATGCTCATTTTCTTATCCTCCGTTTCACTTCATTTATCCGCTTGTTCACGCATTAAGAAGGTTTTCACTCCTTAATGCTCCCGTCTTCGTCTCCAATGCTGTGCGGTCAGTAAAACTTCCTCCTGCGCGTCAGGATACTTCTTGAAGATCTCCAGGAATTCATCATAGTGAGCCACAAAAATGTCCACGAGCTCCGGATCAAACTGCCTTCCCTTCTGGGAAATGATCTGGCGCTTCGCTTCCTCCGGCGTCCACGCCCTCTTGTAAGATCTCGAGGACACCAGCGCGTCAAACACGTCCGCGATGGCCACGCATCTCGCGTTGAAATCAATCTCCTCGCCCTTGATGCCAAGGTAGCCCTTGCCGTCATAGCGCTCGTGGTGCTGCAGGGCAATGATCTTTGCGATCTCCATCAGCTCACCGGTAGAATTCTCAAACATCTTCTCGCCATAGTAAACGTGACGCTTCATGATCTCATATTCGTCGTCCGTCAGTCTTGCAGGTTTCTCCGTCACTTCAGCCGGCACGTACAGCTTACCCACGTCATGCATCATTGCCGCCGTGGATACCATCCAAACCATCTCAGGGCTCATGCCCCATGCCGTGCACAGGATCTTCGTGTACTCAGACACTCTTCGTACGTGACCGCCCGTCTCCTGGGACTGCAGCTCGATGACCTTCGTCAGGGACTCGATCAGCATCTGCTCGTTGGAAACCAGCTCATTGTTCTTCTTTACCAGACTTCGGATCAGCTTCTGGATCCTCTCCGTGATCCCATAACACAAAACGGCAATGCTGACAAATTCGATCAGCCGGGGGATCATGCCGTAAAACACAACCCGGTAAAGCGTTTGCAGCGGCTCATCCTCCAGATACTTTACGTAATACGCCCCAAGGTGCGCAATGATGATGACGGGGACGGAGATGGCCTCCGTGAAGATCACGTCCCGCTTGTCACAGTAAAGACACGCCATTACGGTAGGGAATACCAGCATGATCACCACGTGATAGGAAAACATGACGTACAAAATGCCGGACAGCAAAACCGTTACGGTCAGAAAAATATAGTGCATGCCCGGGCTGTCCAGATGCAGTATTTCATAATACAGCGTCGGAAACAGCATAACGATCACGCACGCGATCAGTGACGGATACGCGCGGGAATCCAGGACAAATACGCCCAATGCATTCAGTGCGATCACCAGGAGCATCAACAGGGATGCGATCCTGCATACCGTCGCCATGGTCTTATTCACGTCTTTTTGGAAATCATCCATTAAGTACTTGGAAAAGTTCATAAAAAACTCCCGTCAAAAGGTGGATCGAAAGAAATCCTCGAGTGTCTATTTGTTGAATGCGGTAATGTTTGCCTCATTCAAAGTGAAATCATAGTAGTTCAGGTCCAGACGCTTCGTCCAGCCAATGCAGTTCCAGAAGGCATTTCCCACGTCATTCTTCGTGAAGGCGATCAGGCTGACCTTGTTGATCTGCTCTGCCTTCAAGGCATTCATGCAGTATACCACCATGGCCTTGCCAATGCCCATCCGGCGATAATCCTCTCGCACGCACACGTGATACAGGCATCCGCGTCTTCCGTCATGTCCGCAAAGGATGCCGCCCACGATGGAACCGTCCTCCGACACAGCCACGACACTCGTGGAAGGATTTCTTTTTAAGAACCTCTCTACGCCAAGCCTCGAATCGTCGATGCTCCGGATGCCGAAACCATGGATTGTCATCCACAGTGCATGCAGGCCTTCGTAGTGATCAATTGTCATTGTCTGAATCTCGTACTTTTTCATTTTTACCTCATTTTTAAAATACAAAAGTAAGGCTTCCGAAACGGCGCCTAGAGAATACTATAACACTTTTTGCATAAAAGTCCAGTACTTTTTATTGTTTATGCGAAATATTCTTGCATTTATGCATATTTATGCACTCATTTGTGCATAGAATAGGGGAATACGTATAATTTTACGTTTCCCCCATTTCATAAGATTCATTCTCCGCGTCAAAAACTATTCCAGCCTTCTAAAATACCCCAATTCTTCATCCTCATATGCAAGCTGATACTTTTCGGGATGACTGGTCAGATAAACGTAAAGCGGACGCGCCTTTAAGATGACAAAGGCATCGAAGTCATACTTGTCGATCAGCTTTTCAACATCCAGCGTCACACTGTCTCCTTCTTTGTTGATCCCCTTTAACGTGCACAGGCTTAGTCCATCCGCAAAGACGTCCGTCTTGGCATACATGTCTGCCCTGGAATCAAAAAAAACCGGTATCTCCGCATGGATCAAAGCCTCTCCAAAATTATAATCATTATACAATCTCTGCGGATTGTCTTTTCGAACGGCCTCGATCGCCTCCTGGGTCATAACCTGCTTCACAACGCTTCCGCCTTGCAAAGTCTTAGCTGTTTTTACGATGCCTACCAGACAAAAAACACCCAAGATACCCAAAAAGACCGTAGCCGCAATCTTTTCTGACTTCGCTTTGATCTTTGCCACCTTCCATTCCGGGAAATACCGGAAAGCATAAAAATCTGCTACGATAAACCACGGAAGAATAAAGCGGACGCTCCTCATAAAAAGATATACGTAAAAAAGCATCAACAGCAAATCGATACATTGTATCTTTTGCTTGCCGATAATAAGTCCCATGCTGATCAGGAGAATCGGGAAAAAGTAAAGCAAGAGCTGACTCATGTCCTTTACGTCAGGCGCATGCCATTCACTGACGTAAATCATGCTAAGCTTGTCCCCAATGTTAATGTATGGGAACAGAAACACCTGCACGCCGATGGGATTCACAAAAATGCCGCCCATGGTACAAAGCGTCACAACGCCAAGCTTCATCAGCGATTTCTTGCTAAGGCGCTTGCTTTCCAATCTGCCAAAAGAGATGGGAAACATTCCCGCGAGCAAAAACATGATGCAGATCAGATAAGTAAGATTGGAGGATCCGCCGTGCAAATTACTCCATAATACGGCAATCAACGGAACAAACCATATGGATTTTCCGCCGTCGTTCTCATAAAAAGAGTACAAAAACTTTAATTCGAAAAAGAGCAGAAAGAAACTAAATATATGGGGTCTGCCATAAAAGAAGCCGACTGCCACAATGGAAAAAAAACAAAAATAGGCCAAACTGATTACTATGTTATCTTGTAAATATGGCTTTGCCTGATTCCATAAAAGAACCAGCATCAAAACTGCCGCACAAAGTGAAAACCAAAAAATACCCATTACACCAAGGAATCGAAAGAGTCCGTAAAAAATCACTTCTGACAACCACTCATGTGCGATCCATGGAATTTCCACCTCAAAACGCACCCATGAAAATATATCCTTAGTCGGCACGGTATAATATTTGCAAATATACTCTCCAGCTTTTACATGCCACCAAAAATCATTCCCTCCGATGCCGCTGGAAAAACAAAATATCAGAATCCCTAACGCTGACAAGAGCACAATTCCATGTAGTATATAGGTTTCTTTTTCAATTTGTACTTTTGTAGACATCAAAGCATAACACCTCATCTATCTTTTCATAATGTTTTTTTATGTAATGAATCAATTCAAAATGACTTTGTAATCCTAAATCCTCTTCATTTCTATAGACAAAATACAGATAATTGTGATCCTCTCCCAAAAGGCCCTCAATTGTATTGGTACCAAAATTACCTATGTTAAGCATATCCCAATTCTTTTCGTAAGTATCCATGGGAATATTAAAAAAAGCCGCTGATTGATCTGCAAAACGCACTCTAAACTGCTGGGCTTCTTTCTTCATGACATAGTCATTCACAACACACAATAATTCTTCTAAATCTTTTTTAATGTACATCCCCTCATAATTTGGCATGCTGCAGATTATTTCACCATGTATTGGGAGTTTCGTAAAAAAAGCCATTGAGCACATACACAATACCGCTGTGATTGTTGCCAGTCTTCCATATCCGCCTAAACGTTTTTGTGCGAATATACTCAATACCGGTATCATTGGAATAACTCCCGCAATCATGTGCGGCGCATCACACAGAGGGTAAACAACACTCAAACCAGCTAATGCATAAAGGAAAAGTTCCTTACTCCTCGCATTTCCTTTCTCTCGCACGCATCGAATGCCGGCAACACCTACCCAAAACAAAAAAGCAAGAAAGAAAACACCAACAACGCTATGATTCCTTATTTGATCAACCAAAGATATTCTCTGTTTGAAAGTAGTTACTCCATATATAGCATAATCCCAAAAATCATCGAGCGTTTGGGTAATCCACAAGTAGCTTAAAAACAGCATCCCTGGAATCAGACTGATTATAAAGCGAAATAAATACTTTTTTCGCTCGTTTCCTTTTACAACATAAAATAAACAAATGACTGCATTGACCACAAAAACGGCGACCCCCGTATTCTGTTTGATCAATATAGCCAAACCTGAAAGGAATCCCGTAACAAGACTGGTGAAGTGTCCTTTATCCTTTAAAATCACTGCATAAATAATCAAAAGTTCTAAGATCATTACGTGATTATAGTCATATTGATAGACTAAAACCAAAAGAGCCATGGCAAACAATGAACGCATCATGGACATAATGACGTCTTCGTATATTAAATTGCTTACGTAAAATAATAGGGAAAAAAGTAAGACGATTAATAGATACGCTGCTATGCGTTGTATGATCAGCCCTCTTCCAAACAATAACATTAATAACGCCGGAAAACATGCTGACAGCGGGGTCGGAACCATGCTAAAATCCCGATATGGCAACAGACCCTTGGAAATACATTTCGCAAAATTATAATTCCATAATTCATCAGCTGAACCAATAGGGATCAGAAATACTATCACGCCCATCAGAACAATGAATAAATACGGTATTAGCCTTTTTCCATTCATCTCTCACCCTTCAGATTTAAGCATTTGAAATACTTTGAAGTTCTTTCCGTCTACGATGCCGTGAAGAACCATCGCAAAATACGTCACGGAAATAATCGGAAACATGATCTTGGTGGGTATAAAAGTTTTCACCAAGTCAGCAATGGATAAGACGATTCCCGTACAAATGACAAAATAAATGGCAAGTTTCCACGGTTCTTTGGAGAACGTGAAAAAACCTGAATGCCTGGGCCTCTTCATTTTACGCGAAGAATAAACTTTAGCTCTTGCCCTTCTCATCTTACCATTCATCAAGCCAACCATGACTAGACCCAAAATCAATCCAAGCCAAAAAACGCTTGCTATGCAATATGCCAACTTGGTTTCCACGTTCTCTGGAAAGCGATTGATCCAAGGAATAAATGACAGGGAAAAAGCAGAGCAAAAAAACACGCCCAAAATGACACTCAAGTAAATCTGATATTGCTTTACGTAATTCTTCATGTTTGCTCCTTATGCGATCACTTCATCCGTGTGAATAAACGTAATCTCATATTCAATAACAAACTGGCTGGCCATCTCCGGCGTACTTGCCGCCGGTTGCATTGGAGCCTGATTCAGCACGGCAGTCTCGCCAAAGCCCGTACTGTAATAATTTCCTGATGCTGAGGCAGGATTATCAAAAGGACTGAGCACCGTTGTTTCCTGTGATGCTCCGCCGTTGCCAAGCACCGTCGTCTCGTTGCCCGGCTGGGCTAACACCGTCGTTTCATTACTCTCCGGCGTTAACAGCGTTGTTTCATAGGATTCCCTGGCCTCCGTAGCCAAAGCGTTCGTATTAAACTTGGCAGTATTAATTACAAAACCCATGCCGTCCGTATTTCCGCGCACCTTGCTAAGGTCCCGGACCTTGCCCGACAGGTTGCTGCTGTTTCCCATCTCAAGGATGCCAGCGCCAAAACCGTTTGCTCCGCTTTCATTCCTGTTCCGGATGTTGGCGATTGCCTTACGCTCCGTGCTTCCGGAGAGATCACCGATCACGGCCGGGATGTTCAAAAGGAAAAACAAAGCAATTGCAAGAAGGAGACAAAAAACCGCTAGTGCTATGCTCGCGTAAAAGATTAGACGATAAGTATCGTACGTCACGTTGCCACCTCCATCGATTATTTTTTCACTGAATTAACCTTTGTGATCGTATTTTCAATATTCTTCGTTAATACTTCTATCGTGTTTTGAAGGAAAGTATTAGTGATCTTGGAACAGTCCTGCTTAATGTCGTTGATCATGGATAGGACTTCTTCCTTGGGTGTCACGTCACAAAACTCTGAGGCATTGTTATTGATCATCTTAATGATCTCATTCCACACGCGAACCTGTATATCCTCGTCAAATTTAGTGGCTTCGGATTTCAGTATGGTCAATTGCTCCCAAAGCTTCTTATACTCGTCAGACAACTTTGCGAACTGCTCCGCCTTTTTGTAAGCATTGATCTTTTGAATACAATCATTAATGTCACAATACAGCTTTGCGACGGGATAGGATTCTTTTGCATTTTGGAACCAGTATGCCGCTGCCGCGTATTTGTCCTTCTCAACGTTTACGTTATAGTAGAACAAAACGGCTTCGCCCATCTCAAAGCACACTTGCTCACATCCTGGCGGGTTTTCTTTTTTCATTATGTCCATGGCGTTGACCGTCACGGAATAGCCGCTGATGTTCTTGGACTCGACGCCCGTCTTAAATTTCGTGAAGTGACTGTTTTCTTCTGAAGTAAGTTCTCCGTCCGCGATCAGGAAATTAATCAATCCCTTGTAATCGTCGGTACCAAGAAAAGCCTCCGTCCTCGTGGGATCCGTGGCAATGGCCTCAAAATAATCCTCCACTTTATCCGCATGTAACAGAATGTAATCGTAATTGTCCTTCTTCTTTTGCTCCGCGGATAAATATCCCCAGACGCCAGTAATGGCAAAAATGACTGAAAACGCTAATGCCGTGATAAAACCTGCTAATTTTTTCTTTTGTTTTTTTCTGTGAAGGTCATCGATCTCGTCATAGTGCTCAAGCGCATACATCAGCTCTTCTGCTGACTGATAACGGTCATTCGGGTCACGCTGCGTACACTTTAAGATGATCTTCTCAAGACCGCCGGAAAGAGCCGGATTGATCTCGCGGATCGGCTTGATCTCATAGGGTGGCTCGCAGGGATTCATTCCCGTAACAAGATGATACAGAGTCGCACCAAGACAGTAGATGTCCGTTCTGCCGTCCGTCTGGCCCATGCCGCCAAACTGCTCCGGCGCAGCATAACCAATGGTACCAAGGCAGGTGGTATCAGCAAGGTTTCTCTCCTTGAATTCACGAGCCGTACCAAAATCGACCAACGTAATGTTGCCATCAGGCTTTAACATAACGTTCGCCGGCTTCATGTCTCTGTATATGATGGGAGGCTTGCGGCTGTGCAGGTAACCAAGCACGTCGCAGAGCTGCTTCGCCCATTCAATAACCTTATCCTGGGGCAATGCGCCGTATTCGTTCAGCGCCTTTGCAAGAGAGTTTCCCTGGATGTAATCCATGATGATGATAAAGGAATCCTCTTGGTCAATCACGTCGATAATACTGGGAAGATTGGGATGATTTAATTTCTTTAGAATGTCCGTTTCCGCCACAAGACCCTGCTTCACGGCTTCGAAATCCAAGACGCCGTCCTTACGGACCTCCTTGATGGCCCATTGTTTATTTGCCTTTTCATTCATGGCAAGATAAACAACGCTCATACCGCCTTGTCCCACTTTATTTAAGATTTTATATTTTCCATCTACAAGCGAGCCAATCTCGAGCATAACTGCTTCTCCTTACTTAGAACGTCCGAACTAGCGCAACAGTGATGTTATCTCGCTCTTGGCGCTGCTTGTTCACTTCGATCAAATATTGCGAATTCTGGCTCATGCCATTCTCATCGAATAACACGTCCGGTTGCAGGTACTGGTACATTTCGTCTGGCGTGATCTCATGCCGGAAACCATCACAGCAAAGCATGTAAACGGCATTCACCTGAGTGTCCCCATAGAACATGTCAGGATACACTTCCGCTGACGCACCAACGCATTGGAGCAAAATGCTTCTGCGCTCATCATAATGTGCCTGCTCCTCGGTAATCAGCCCCATGGCCACCTCTCTCGCCACAACAGTCTGATCCTTTGTCAGCTGACGGATTCCGCCATACAATTCATAGGCTCTGGAATCTCCCACGTTCAGTATGTAATACCTGGTCTGCGTGATCAGCATCGCCGTCACGGTCGTACCAAGTTTAATCCCCAGCTGGGCGCCATACGCCTGGATGCTTCTGTTCTGACTCTGGATGATCGCATTCCACTCATCGCGGATCACGTATTCCTCCAAGGGGGCGTTGCAAAGCATGGGAAGCCTTGTTCTCGCCCATTCGTCAAACGCACGGATGACGGAAGCACTGGCAACTTCACCCTTCGCCAATCCTCCCATTCCATCACAAAGCACCGCAAGGACCATTCGTCCCTGCGGTGTGCTAATAACTTTCATGGATAAACTGTCTTGATTGGTTGACTTCGTCAACCCGATGTCCGTATTTCCGGTAACTATAAAATTCATAAGATAACTCCACGCATTTTTTAGTGTATGGAAACCTGATTGATAAACGTTGGAACATATTCCTTCAAAACCGGACTAATAAAATAAACAAAAACAATGGCCACTCCCAATTCCGTAAAGCAGAATACGTAATATATAATGCCTTTCTTTTTCATCGCCACAATTCTTCTGAGAATTGCAAATGCGAGCACTATGGCGAATAAAATGGCACAAAATCGAACGGATGAATCATTTATTAATTGGTCAATTATTTCTTGCAACATTTTGTCCCCCCCCGCAAGCTAAAATGTCAGTTCGATGATTAACTGATTTTATACAAGCTTAAATTCATACTCCTCATTTGCGAGTCGGATCTTTGCACCCTGATCCAATTTTGTTTCTACGTTGCCGGCAAGTTTTTCGCCATTTACAAACGTATGATTTGTGGAATTTAAGTCTGTGATGTAATACACGCCAGCCCTGCAGATGATGCTTGCATGATTTCGGCTAATCGCTGGATTGTCACCGATAAAGTAATCAACATTGCTCTTCTCTTTTCCAATGCGGAAAATGGACTTATCAACGTAAATCTTTTCGCCATTCTTAATGCGCAACAGATACGGCTTGTCAATCTTTGCAGGAGGCGTCATGTCCAGAACCGTCGTCTCACCGATAGAGCCGCCGCCAAGGACAGTCGTTTCTCCAAAGTTCACGGGAACGCCCTGCGGCATTGCCTGAGGCATTGGAGTCATGGCAGGCTGAACAGGTTGCGGAGTAACTGCCTGAGGCTGAACGGGACGAACCTGAGGCTGTGCCATTGCCGGAGCTGCCTGCTGAGGCGCACCACCCATGGGAGTAACGGGAGCTGCCATGCCAGGAATGGCCACGCCTACAGGCTTCGCACCACCTACAGGAGCGATCGGTTGGGGCTGTCCAGGAATCGCTACTCCAGCAGGCATGGGGGCTCCCTTTTTCGAAGCTGCCTGCTTTGCATTCTTTGCCGGTTTGGCCGCAGAACCGCCTGTCTTTGCAGCTTTTTGCATTTTCTTGATTTCTTGTTGTGCCTTATACTTTGCAGCGTTTTCCTTATTATAATGCTGCAACAAATAAAACATCGAAATCTCATCTTTTTTGTCAATTGTAGGAATCACGGGTGCTGGTTGAGGCGCCGAAGCATTGGGTACGCGTGCACCAGGCATCGCCACGTTACCACCAGGCATTCTCGGAGCCTGAGGTTGCATCGGTTGAACCGGGCCCTGTGGTTGAACGGGCTGAACAGGTACTTGTGACTGAACGGGCGGTTTAGCGTTACTCTGCATAGCCTTCATCTGTGCATTCGCAGGATTCTCATTATTTCCGGAAACGTTCACGGGTTGCTGAACTTGCTGTGAACGTACTGGATTAATCACCGGAGGCGCTACATATGCCGCGGCAGGTCTGTTTTGTTCTCTGACGTTTTTCCCTGCGCCTTCGCTTTCTATGTCCTCAAGGCACTTTTTAAACTCACCCAATACTAATCCTGATTTAGCATTTAACAAGCTGATAATTTTTGCCACGTAATCCGTATTCTCATCAGAATCAAACTGAACGCTAAACAAAATTGTTTTGAAAAACGATGCCAAATCAACCGCTTGCTGGTCAGATATTACCGGCAAACAAATTACCACTGTTTCGTAAGACGTAATGTCTACAAAAATGTAATCAAGATCACACACGATTGCACCTGGTGCGATCATATAATCTTCTGCAGACATAAACGCATTAACTATACCCTTAAATACTGAAATCAATTGTTTCTTTTTAACTCTTCCCTCAAAAAGCTGTTTTGCAGAGATTTTAGAAGAAACGTTATATTTCATGTACTTGTCAGTATCCATTTGGGTAAAAAGCGTCGAAGCGAACCCAGAAATCTTATTGTTAGTAAGCATACCCAAGCTCATTTCGTCTATTTCTTCATCTGTAATAGGATACACCAGATAAGTATTTGATCCTTGATTCTCATAAGTAAACTTTCTCATACAAAACATCAAATGATTGATATCATTTGCCTTCCCTTCTGCTGTTTTTTACTAGTGAAAATTCCGTTTTCTTATAAACATTTAAGCTTTTTTACTTCCATAACTTTGAGCAGGCAGATTGTTCAAACTTGAACTGGCCAAAATTGAATACTTTATACTCCATTTCAACAGTATAGGTAACTGTTAAGTATAACTTACCGTCTTCAACCTTTGATCCGTCAAATTTTATGCCATCAACCCCATCGACCACGTGATATTTCTTCAATATCGTCGCACCAGCACCACTAGTATCTCCATGATTTGCGCCACATAAATACGAAAAGAATCGCTTTTTCAGTATTTCCGTAAAATCGGCCGTGTCATACCACGCAGTATGATTTACGAAAGTCGTTCCGGCATCAGCTTTCGTACCATAAAGATCATAGAAAAAATCGACTGCCAAATTCGTATCGGAAGCAAGCGTACTAGTTGTAAAAGCATCGATAGACATACTATTAGCAGTAGCTAATAAGGCATGCCCAATTTCATTTCTAACCTCAAATACTACGAAGAAACTGTATAAGAAGAGCATTAGAAAAATGAACAGCGTTACGGAAATGCTGGCCTCTAATGATAACAATCCTTTTTCATTGTGAACCATTTCATTTTTCATATTAATATCCCCTATATACTACTCTTTCCTGTGCGCTTAACGGAGTTCCCGAACCGGATATGGAAATAAACTCATTTGTGTCAAAGCTGCCTGATGCCCTTAAGTAGGTAAAACTGTTATCCAGATTGAACGTATACGGATCGATCCGATTTACTGCCTTATAGGAGGATTCCATTTGAATAATGTCGGCCAAACGGTTCAGCATCTTAGTGTTGCTTCCCGTAATCATCATCAGGATATATAGATGCTGTGTATAGTCAATCTTCAAGAACTGTGTCATTTTTTGAGTTTTTTCAAATTGTGCTTTCTTTTCAGGATCAGCCATTCCACTACTTACTGCATCTGCATAATTCTCAGCATAACTATCGCTCGTCATTCCGGCAGACATCACCTTAACAACGCTCTTATATGCATCGTTCTTCTGTGCATCCGATAGTTTTATGCTAACAAATTCACTCAACATGTCTACAATGCCAGTCGGCGTAAGATATGCATTCATCTTAATCAGCGGTACGGAGCCAGCGTTCACCAAAATAATAGTATCCACAAACGGCTCCAGTGCCAAATACAGAATATAAACTACTACGGTACCGATTCCATACGTACACGCTCCCGCTTCAGATGCTATGGACTCGACTTCCGAATCTAAGAATACTACAAAGATATCATAAATGAATCTAATGGCATAAACTTCATGGAATACCATCGTCTGATTGCTTAATTCACTCATGCTGCCATTAAGAATATATTCCGTCTCAGCTCCATAGAAACAATAGCCTTGGTGTCCGCTGGACGAAGTAGGCAACGAGTAACTGGCTCCAGTTAAAGCTGACTTCGTATAAGTAGTACGATTAGCAGTATTATACGAAATATAACCTGTCAACAAAAATCTCTGAGAGATGAACGAACTGGTCAGTTCTCCGATATTTGCCACAACCTTGCCAATCTGTATCATGATGTCTACAGTAGCAGTAACAAGCTTAGCAATCTTCGAGAAAATATTTAAAAAAGTCCAACCCGTAGTTGCATCTTTAAGATCTTCAATATCGCTCAGGATATTTTCGATAATTCCAAGAATTCCTAACTCACCGGCTGATGCTCCTCCGGTCGTTGCATATTCTCCCATTACGGTTTTATAGTAATTTGATTTTTTACTATCCTGATCGTCGAACGCATTTACAAATGCGTAAGGACTTCCCTCGGATCTATCCTTCGTCGAAGGAAGACCACCTATGGGCTCATATAAGCTAGTATCAATATTGGAGCATAAATCCATATCAAACCAAATGTCTATGGTAAGCATTGCCCGAATAAAATCTACCGCTGCAGTTACAAAAGCAAAGAACGATGAGCCTACAACGTCATCAGTCAAATTCTCCAATAAGGTCTGAATGGTAGCATCGTCAATAGGCATAGTAACAGCATAAAACATTCCGTCCGTAGATGCCAGTTTTGTAGAATTATCCTCGTAAACGGTGTAGTTGTTTGTATCATCCCTTACTTGAATCAGCCCGGTATAAATCGCGCTAAAGGAAGTTTGATAATCAGTCGTGGAGAAGGTATTTACGTCGGTTACCGCGCCAGTAACGGCGGTAACTCCGTTATCCAAAACGGTCTTTCTGTTGTCACGCGTTCTCGTATCTGCATTCTTCTGATCAATCTGCGCCTGAATTTCATTGGCTGCATCCGTATTCCCAGATTCTTTAAAATCTTTCTGTTGTTTCTCTAAATCTTTAATCTCTTTTTTATTTGTTGAATCTGCCGCATCTACAATCGTATCTACCACGCCAACGGCCGCCGAAACAGTTTTCGTCTGCGCATCAACAATTGCCTGCTGTGCAGCAATAACGGCATTACCCGCCGTAAGCGTAGCAGATGCTAATGAATCCGTTGCCGTTGCATAGGTGGATTTGGTTTCCGTAACGGTTGCACGCAACCCTGATAATTTATTATTATAAGTATTAATGGTATTCTGCAATGCCGTATCAGCGGAATTATATGTTCTGGTTGCGTCATCCAGATCGCTTTCAGCATCGAAGAAATCCTCCATCTCATCTTCATGCTCGGCCAAAAATGCTACGAGATCGTCATAATTGTTTTTTACGGATTCGTATTGGGATACCAACGTAGGAATCTTATTTTTCTCCGTATCATAAGCGGTTTGCGCAGCAGACTTTGCTGAAGAAGCCGTGTCTAATTCCGCTTGCTTCTTGGCAATCTCCTCCTTTGCTTCATCAATCATATTATTATATGCCACAACTGCATTTACGAAATTCGTGTGCGCTGTTTCATAAGGAGAAATCAAGCTACTCATGGTCGCCAATGACGTTCTGGCGGTATCCATCTTGCCATCTACCTGATCCAAGCTGTCAGCAGCATCCAAGATTCCCGACGTCATGTTAAATACGCTAGATACCATGTTAACTTTCTTTGTTAACGAATTTAACAAATCATCAATGGAAAGTCCTTCATAAATCAACTGGATGGGCACAGTATACTTTCCTGCTTCCAACAGCTGGGTAAGAAGAATATCCGTATCAGCGATCGGATAAATGCCGGCTGCATCCAACGTGGAACCCGTATAAGTATTGCTTAACGTCTTCATGTTTTCCTGCATGTAATAAGAAAAAGTATCATTAACAAAATCTTGCGCGGTATAACCTGAGCCATGACCAGAAGTATCCTGGCTAATAGCCAATAATCCAAATCTGCTGCGCAGAAAGCTGTCATATGTACCCAGCGTAGAATTGGATGCATTACACAGTGCCTCGTCAAAGATGGCTACGGCGCTGTTAATCCTGGCTGCATTAATCAACGAACCTACGATTAACGTAAACGGCACCATCAAGATTGCCATAAAAAGAGAGATAACTCCCTTGGTGCCGTTAATATATCGCCTAAATACTTTTCTAGCTTTTCTTTTCATTTCATTCATCTTCTTTTTCATATTCTCCTTGAGCAGTCGCCAAAGCGTCAGCTTTTGTCCCCCTTTTCCGTTTTTTAATAAGTCATCTATCCAATCGCCGTACGAATCTTATTATAATACGTCGTAATGCTCTTAATTAGTTTTGTCGCAGATTTCACTAACTTATTATTTCCCAACGGTCCTAAATTCTCAAAGTATTTCGCCGTACCCAGCGTAGATGCGAACTCTGAAAAATCCAAATATTCAGCAGTAGATACCACTTGATACTTTTGAGTCCTGCTAAGTCCAAACATCGAGAACACGTCTCCCAGCGGCGTTTTGAACTCACAGGTAGAGGTGATAACAATGTGGCTCCTCGACATTGTGTCATTCACAACGTTCATGTCTACCGTCACGTCTTGAATGATGCCGTTAAAATTCACCCGGTTAAGCATGTACAGTATATAGGATCTGGCCCTGTCTTTGTTAACTGCTGCCGTAGATCCCGGCGTTGCAAATGATTCTACCAAACTGCGAAACAGGTCTTTGTTGCTTATGTCTTCCGAGGAAACATAGCCCATAACCAAGTCTGACGTTGGATTGGTATAAGTCGCAGCAACTTTCACCGCAGCATCATTCGTTACAATCGTTGTAACATAACGTTGGTAATAAAGGAACGCCATGCCCATCAACCAAATCAAGATGAAAATTGTGATGGTCATAATGATTACGCCTTCCAACATAACCTCACCGCTTTCACCATGCTTATTGTAAATAATCTTATTTTCCCTTTTACACATATCTGCGTCCCCTCCATTGTATACATGTTACGGCACAGCCGACGTCTGGTAGATTATTTCTTGATAAATCTCAACTTAAGCATATAATAAGAACCACTTGTTTCTCCAACAAAACAAATACCCTTATTGGAAAAATATAACGCATTTAAGTATATGTTATCAATAACCATTTTGTTTTTAGGATTAATAAATCCCCACTTGCCGTCTTTCTTTACTGCTGCTAAGCCTGTAGAAAAACTCTTGGCTTCTTCATATTCCGGCTTAATTTGAACTTCGCCATTCACGTCAACGAATCCCCATTTACCGTTTTTATCTTTGAAAGCCAACCATTCACCCAGATAAAAATCCATCTGCTCAGCCTTGAACTCAGTCTTTTCTGCTCCGTTTGCATCATAAATGCCATATCCTTTGGCCGTCTTAGCAATCATGATTCCATCGTAGATAAACTCACCATTTTCCAAAAGAACAACGTCATCAAAAGAGGCGTCACCTACTTTGTCCCCGTTCTTGTCAACGATATTCCATTTATCATTCTTTTTAACCACGGCCTTTCCGTTAGCAAATACTGATACGTCGTCATATTCACTTAATATATATTTTCCTTGGGAAATATCATAAAATTTCCATTTCTGTTTATTACAAATCGGAACTATGCCATCGCCAATCGCTTTTGTCACATCCTCTTGCGGCTTGATCACAGATTGTACGACAGATTTTCCATCATATATTCTTGAATCTTCTTCCGTGTTAATAAAATATAATGCATCTCGCCCTGCAGGACCTATATATGAGTATTCGCAATCATATATCGGTTCTCCGTCAGCTCCCCAAATCCCCCATTTCTCATTACCGTATACGGTATATATTCCTCTGGTGGAATATATTACGTTAGTAAAACCTCGTCTGCTATTACTAAAGGAATAATATATCTCGTCACTGTAATCTTCTAATTTTTCGCTTGTCACACCTTCTTTGACAGCGCGTTCATAATACTTCCTGGCATCGCCATAACTCTTGTCTGCAACGAGCAATGCAACTAATTTTTCCCAATACTCTGTCTCCGAGGGATAAATGGAACAATACTTACTTAGTGCGTCTGCATATGCCTTATGTGTAATGGCGTTGTCCTGAGAAGCATTTTCAGCTGCCTTTAACCAATCCTTGCGAATGTCCTGATCTTCCTTCATCTTCAAGGCTTTTTCATAATCTTCCATCGCCTTCTGAAATAAGTTTCTCGACATGTTCTCTTCGGCGCTTTGTAAATAGCTTTCGTATTCTAACCTTTGCTTTTCAACTCCCCGAAAATATACAATCCAACATCCGCCAATAAGTACACACAATCCAATTATAATTACTAGTCTAATTTTATCCATTTATTCTCGCACCTGACGTAAAAAATATTTAGAATATTGACATCCAGATAGAAACAATAAATCCCAAATAAAGAAACGGTCCAAACGGTAACGCGTCTTTCATTTTTTTCTTTCGTAAAATTAGGAACAAGATCGAAAGCACTGCGCATGAAACCATACCAAAAAAAAGCATGCCGCACGTTAAATACACGCCCGCCATCAATGCCACAGCACAAATTAACTTGATGTCACCTAACCCTATTCCATGTCTAGAGATAAAATACGCAAACGAAAAACAGATTGCAGAACCAATTGTTGCAACCATACTGCTAACAATATAAGATTGTGCTCCCTGTTGGTCAATAAAGTATCCAACTGCCAGGCACGCCAATCCACCAAGTGCGATAACGAGCGGGAAAATGTTCGGGATGCGATGTTCAAGCAAGTCGTTGCACATAGCGCCCGTCAAACAAATTAATGTGATAGACATTTTCACAATGTTCAGCGTTTCCGGCACTTGGGTAGAAATCCTAAACGCCGTTGCTCCGGACAAAGCCGTCACAACAATAACTAAAAACCAATAGGTCGATGCGCCTATTTTAATATTTTCGTATGCTTCACCATGTCCCAACGCGTGCAAAATCTTAATCTTCTTTGCCTTGTTTTCATCAAGAATTAAATATGCAAGCACTGCGCAAAATAATGCGGTTATTCCGGCAAATACGTAATCCATTTTACACCCCTTTTTAATTTATGTCTAGTCGCGTTAGTTCAACAACGCGACTAGACATAATAAATAAATTAGCCAATGGTAAATCCGCTTACAATGTTGTTTACCTGACCAACGATCTGATCCTTAAAGGTCATGAATACGCCTGCAAGTACAACAACGATTCCAAGAATAATCAGTACGGAAATGAAGTTGGTATCGCCCTGCTCATCATTAGCGATCTCCTGAAGCTTGTTCATCATCTTAATATACAGTCTGTCTAACATTTTTATTTCTCCTTCCTTTTCAATGAAAAATTAAACTACAAAACCAAATTACCCAATCGTAAATCCGCTTACGATGTTGTTTACCTGACCAACGATCTGATCCTTGAAGGTCATGAATACGCCTGCAAGCACAACAACGATTCCAAGAATAATCAGTACGGAAATGAAGTTGGTGTCGCCCTGCTCGTCATTTGCAACCTTTTGAAGCTTATTCATCATACTGATGTAAAGTCTATCCAACATGATCCCCCCTCCTTCCTCAAAAATTTATTAACAAAACTAGCCAATGGTAAATCCGCTTACGATGTTATTTACCTGACCAACGATCTGATCCTTAAAGGTCATGAACACGCCGGCAAGAACAACAACGATTCCGAGAATAATCAGTACGGAGATAAAGTTCGTATCTCCCTGCTCATCATTTACAACCTCCTGAAGCTTGTTCATCATCTTAACGTACAGTCTGTCTAACATGTCTTTTTTCTCCTTCCTAAAAAAATTTGTGTGAAAATGTTTATATGTTAATTTAATTACTACCCGATTACAAAACCGCTGATCAAATTATTCACCTGCCCAACAATCTGATCCTTAAACCCCATGAATACTCCAGCAAGCACCAGAACGATTCCGAGAATAATCAATACGGAAAGAAAATTTGTGTCGCCCAACTCATCGTTGATGGCTCCATGAAGTCTATTCATTATACTAAAACGCTTCCCGCCTGCCACGTTAATTCTCCTTTCCTTTTTGTGATTTCACCTACTACTAATCAGCATTGCGTATCGCGCTTTATACTCCAAAGCTTTGTACCGCTGCTGCTATAACAATCAACATAATTCCTGCAAACATAAGTGCTATCGGCATAAGAAGCGCACCTGCCGCTTTTTCGCCCTTCTGAAGTAATTCCTGTCTCCGGGCTGCCCACAATTCACTAGACTGCATAACCAGGAACTGCGGAAGATCTCCGCCGCCTCTTTCCATGCTCTGAATCAATGCGGAAGTAAATTTCTTTACGTTGTCTGAATTCGTCTTCTCACCAAATCTTCGAAATGCCTCCATGGGAGATACGCCATTGTTCATATCGTCACAAGAAACTTTCATAAGGTCATAAAACACGCCATCTTTACCGTTTGCAACCATTTCCCATGCATCACTCAATATAACGCCAGAGTTAACGATCAATGCCAATTTTGATATTGAATTCGGGAATTCAGCATCACACATCTCGCTTCGGGTTTTGATCTTGTCCTTTGTGTAATTCAAAAAATAATAGGCGGTTACGACACAAAGCACTATACCTGCCACAAGATAAAGCATGGTGGACGTTCCAAAAGCACTGCCGGCGATCAGAAAAGCAATGGCAAGTTCCAAGTTTGAAAACGAAAGAACTTGGGCCCAACAAATCTGGGCGTAAAACTCACCGAAATTCTGCGAATAATACAAAGCGGTATTGCCTCGAAGCTCATCTCCAATGTTACCGCGTAACTTGGCAACGCCCAATTCCTGCATTGCCAATCCAACTCCATAAATTGATTTGAGCGGGAATGCGTCTCCCTCCAACGCATCCAGCCAGCCATCATATTTCTTTCCTCTAACCAGGAAAACGATAAAAACGATTGTGAGGGCAGTACCAATCACCAAGAGTGCAACATTCATGTAACAACTATCCCCTATTTTATATCAATTATTTTGCGTCCCCAGAAGTACGAACCCACAAATATTGCAATTGCAACTGTTGTGACAACCACTCCAACTCCAGAGGCCAAATTCTTAGAAAATGATTCATTCATAAGTTTCAACATGCTCACCAAAATGATTGGCATCAGGCACATCGCATTATGCTGCAATACATTGGAAGCGAGTTTTGTTTGGATCTCGTCCTCAATTCCTATTTTGTCGCCCAGTATTTTTCTGGTTCTGCTTATTACGTCATTGAAATTACCACCCAATCGATAGCAGTTACTTATAACGTTACCAAAATTTTCAATGTCCTCATTATTGCTTCTGGCACCAAAGCTCATAACCATTTCCTCGAGCGTTTTGCCATTTGTGATTCCTGATGATATCTCGGCAAGTTCCCTGATGATATACTCTTTTTCCGAGTACTGATTCAGCAAGTCTCCTCTTGCGTTTAGGAATGCATCGTTAACCGTATTTCCCGCCGAAAGTGACGCCGAAAGGACTTCCAGCAAATCCATAAACTGTTTTCTAAGTTTTTTCGCTCTTTTCTCAAAAAAACTATTTTTGATCGCCGGGATGAAGAACTTTGATGCAATGCCTCCTATCAAGGTGAAAACAACTATGTTGCTAACATGAGTTGCCATCGTTGCTTCACCGCCCTGCTTAAACAAGCCGCCATAGAATACAAGTCCAGCCAATCCGCCAAGAACAAACGTCACCAAAAAAGCAAATAATTTCTCTCCAAAAGACATGTAGTAGACTTTGTAGTTGATCATTTGCCCATTTATGGGCGACGGTATAAATTGAGGTTCTTGTTCCGCTTTGTTTTTTGCCATCGTAACTTCCTGCCTTTGAGCTCTATATTTCAACGCGAATGCCCGACAATTTAAGTTTGAAATCTTTTACCATGGGATTCTTTGTGCGCTTCAACTCTCCCACCACTTTGTCCAGCGTGCTCTTTTCCGGATCCTCTTCGAATTTATATAACGGATTCAGTATGATTTGGCCATCCTTATACCCAACCACTTCCGTAATTTCCATTGTTTTTCTGGATTTATCACGCAATCTGGAAAGATGAACGATAATGTCGATTGCGGATGCGATCTGCTGTCTGATCGCCTCCAGCGGCAAACCGTCAGCGCCTTGCAACACCATGGTTTCCAAACGACTCAGCATATCCTGCGTGGAGTTCGCATGGCCCGTGGAAAGGGAACCGTCGTGTCCGGTATTCATGGCCTGCAACATGTCAAGTGCCTCGCCTCCACGAACCTCGCCTACTACGATGCGTTCAGGTCTCATACGGAGCGAAGACTTGATCAGGTCGCGGATTGTGATCTGTCCGACGCCGGATACGTTTGCGTTTCTCGTTTCCAGTCTTACCAAGTTCTCAACGCCAACAATCTGCAACTCGGCCGAGTCCTCAATCGTGATAACGCGCTCGTCCTTCGGAATGTAATTGGACATGGCGTTCAAGAAGGTCGTTTTTCCAGAACCGGTACCGCCGCAAATGAAAATATTGTATTTTGCTTTAACCAAAAGCTCTAGCTTGTCTGCAATCTCCTGGGTAATAGACCCATATTTGATTAGTTTTTCGACAGTCATGGGATCCTTGGAAAACTTACGGATGGTGATCGTCGGTCCGCAAAGAGCAATGGGTGGCAATACTACGTTAACACGCGAGCCGTCCGGAAGTCTCGTGTCACAAATTGGGTTTGCCTGGTTTACTTCTCTTCCCGCAAGACCCACAATTCGCTGAACGACGTCTTCCAACCTTCTCTGACTTTCGAAATGTTTGTCCAATTTGAACAAACGTCCGCTTTGCTCAATAAAGATATTATCTGGGCCATTGATCATGACCTCGGTGATGGTATCGTCATTGATGATGGTATCCAAGAGTCCGAAGCCTCGTATGGAACTATAAACTTGTTGTACGATGGATACCTTTTGGTGGATAGGGCAATAGATGCCGGCAATCTTTTGAGTAACAATTTCCTCCACCTTTTCTTCAAGTTCCTCATCTTCCATCTTGCTTAACGGAAGCGTATTGGAGATGTAAGTTCTGATCTCTTCTATTAGTTGTTTTTCTTGTTCTGCGGTCATTTTCAACCTCACTGCTGGATTAGTGGATCAAACATTCCCATGGGTGCCAATTGTCCAAGAATCATTTCCGTCGTAGCATGCTCAAAGCGTTGTGCTCCACCCAGCACCCGTACGTCAAGGCCTTCCAACATCTCACTTGTCTTATTGCTAAATTTGTTATAAGCAATGGAAAGTCTCTTGTAAACCGGCATTTCCACGTTTTCTTCCATGATCTTAAGCATTTCAATCTTTCTAAACAACTTTAAGTTTGAAATCTTTGATCCGTCTCCAACCCAAACAACCGCATTGGAGCGATTCAAGATCGACATCCCGTCTTTAGCAAGGGAGAAATCAAGATCCAAAACGATCACGTCATACGTTCCAGTAAGCTTTAGTTCCGTAATCAGCAAGAGAATGTCGTCTGTTCCCAGTTCCATTTTGTCTAACGCCACCTTGCAGTCGGAATAAAAGAAGACTCCCCGCGGATCCTGTTTCACGCAGCTTTCAAGTTTTAATGCCAAATTGGATTTCTTACTTTTCAAATAAAAGATAATGTCGCTCAGGTCAAACTGCCCCTCCGCGGCAAAGAAAGAATCCGAAACGCCAAACTTTTCCAAGTTTAAGTATAACGTTTTTTTACCTGCCGCGGCAAAGTGGATGGCACAAGCTGCCGCCATCGTGGATCCGCCGCATCCGCCGCTAACCGACTGAAACGAAATAACTTTTGTTTTATCATCGCCCAACACGGCCAACGATATGTTCTTGGCATTTTCCGAATAAATACTGAGGATCTGCTTATATATCAAGTCGATCCTTTGGAACTTTCCAATAGCCCTATGCTCGTTATAGCTTTCAATGTCCGTCGAATCAACTAAATAGGCAAGCGTGCATCTTTTGGGGATGGCCTCGTTTTCAAAATCAAAATTGTCACTTGATAAGAGGATGTCTATTTTACGCTCATCCAAAGCAGAAACAGCGTTTTGTTTCTCCGTAAAAGAGTAAATTTCAAACGCGTCTGCATACTTTACGTTAAACGCTGCAACCAGACGATTAAGATAAACTGAATCCTTCTCTAAAATGGCTAATTTGATTTTCATGTAAAAGCAACCTCGGTTCCGATTTTTTCCATTTCAAGTTCATCTATATAATAGCATTATTACCTAGCTTCTGTCAACAAAAAAATATTATTTTTATGAAATTTATAAACTTTCTATAAACTAGCTCTAAAATTATTATTCTTTTTATTTTAAAAAACCATTAACTATTCCATAAAATAAGGGCCTGAAAAACCAGGCCCTTTAGCGTTCCTTATGTTTACTTCCCAGAAACATCCGTTACCGTGAAAGGATACACCGAGTGAAGCACATACTGTCCGTTGAAGTAAACGTAAACTCTTGCTTCATATTCGCCTTCGCCTTTCGCGTCAAACAGTTCCTGCCACTCTTTATAATATTTAAAATCTTTCATGGAAACATCTTTCATTTTATCCACGGAAGTCTCTATTTGGAATGCATCCGCCACGCAATCACTGTAAGACGGGGTAAAATCACTGTCTTTCTCAACGACAAAGACTGCCGGCTTTCTTCCACTCTCAACTTCTTCCGCCCAATCTTCTTCATAATCCACCAAGCCAAAATAAAATTCTGGAACGGGATAACTCTTCAAATAATCCTCGAGTGCGTTCTTATCTAGCCACTCCCAGGAAACCAATTTCTCCTTAGTTATAGGCTCTTTCGTGTTACAGTGAATGTCGTTTGCGTTTGCCAATTCGATTTTAATCTCCCTCGAGTCTTCCGCATTAACTTTATACTGCGAAGTCCCCTTCTTGCCCGTTTCCTTGGTGCTACTCGAATTTTCATCACCGTTCTTCCCGTTTTGAGCGCTCGATTCAACCTGGGATTCCGATTTACTCCCCGTGCCATCCTTTACGGAATCATTTTTCCCACAAGCTGAAATGCCTAACGCCACAGAGGCCATCAATGCAATGCACGTAATTTTTTTAAGTTTCATTTTTTCATCCTTTCTCGTCTTCTGCCAGTATGCAATATTCTTCCCGTGGAAACTAAAACGAATCAAGTTCCACATACGTGCATAAATATAACACACTTTCAGGAAAATGGCAAGCAGTCTGCGTTATCTATACCAGCATTCCAATCACAAAAGGTCCCAAAACCAAAATACCCCATATGATAAGCATCGCCATCAATAAGCCATTTCCCGAATCCCACTTATAAGAATAAGCCGTACAATTCTGTTTGGGATCTTTGGGATTATACCGTATTTTCACTTTTTTTGAAAAAGAAAGGCTTGGAATCTCGCCACTGCCGCCATAGCAAACTCCGTTTACAAAAAAATCATATTTAACGGTTTGCTTCATAAGGGTTTTTTCCGATGGGGAATCATAATTTCTCCACATGGCATTATATTCCTTATTGATACTCGCTTCAATAACGTCGCCTATCGTTTTCGCCTTTAGATCTTTCAGCCGCTTATTGCCGTCTCTCTTAACCAGGCACAATCCTCCTACGATAATAAAAATAAAACAGCTTAAGAAAATCTCCAGAAAAAGGAAGCCCTCCGAAACAGGTATCCCCAAAGCAGTCTGGAACCATGTTGCAGCTTTGCTTAACGCCTCCATCCCATCTCCCCCATATTTTCAGACACGGTCATTAGTTATTGACTATGTCCGAAAAAGTCTCATTAAGTTTATTTAAGTCATCCACGGACTCCGGAATATAACTCTCATATCCCTCGGGTAACAACGTCAAAACATCAGGATTGACCAGTTTCCATACCGTAAGGCTCTCCAACTCCTGTTGCAATTTGCACGCCGCCGCTCCTTGTCCCTGAAATACGCTATTTACAGCCTGAGATTCCAGATCCAAAAGTTGCGAAACATAACTCCAATTAATTACACATGCTGCTGCAAGTGCCAATACTCCACATCGTGCCGCTTTTTTCATATTTTCACCCCCTTTGTTCTATTGTATAATAAATTAAGAGATTCCGCAAGTTCATTCAAAAAAACTGCGTAATATTATCTTTCACGCCTCATCACCTTTCAAGCAAAATCTTCTCTTCCTCGGAAAGTGGCTCTATCAGCGTTATTTTCTCAACGTCATCATTCCCATCCAATATAACGTATTCCCTATTCTCCCAAATATTATCATCTCTAACGTCTCTTCCGATTACAGCCCAAACCTTTCCTGACGCTTGCTCGGCGAACATCTTAGATACCTCTTCCCATGCCTTCTCACTGGCTGGTCCATCACCCCAATCCGGCATGTCAATGTGATTTTCATCCAAAAGCATCTCCAACGTAACTCCGCCATTCTTCTCTGCCAGTGCCCTGGCCACTTCTTTACTGTACTTGATTTCACCGTTTTTTGCAGTTGTCGTGCCAGACCAAAAATAAGCAGTGTTGGGTTCCGTTTTTAGTATTTCACGGATTTCATCCTTATCCACGTCCTCATACGGTCTGTTTTTAGGCTCAGGTGATTGTGTCGGTAACGGGTCTGGATCCGGCAGTGTCGGAGAATCCACCTGTGGAATAAGTGCTACGAGTTTTGGGTTGAGAAACTTCCATACCGTCATGTCATCCAATTCATCATTCAACTCTCTAGATGCCATGTTTTTCCCGGAAAAAATCTCAGAAATCGCCCGGCTTTCCAAATTTACGAGTTTATAAATATAATCCCAGTTAACAAGGCAAACTATAACCACAACTATTACGCCTATGATTACGTATCCTCTTACCTTTTTCATGTTGCGGCTCCTTTCAAGAATTACAATCTTTCAGCGTTATTCATTCGCATACTGCGTATCAGCTTCTTCAGTAATCGTTCCACCACTTACAATTTCTCCGTTCACAATTGCAAAAACGTTCCAGTAATCACCATCCGCGTTTTCTGTCGGGACGTTAAACACCTGAGCCAACACGCCATCTTTATACACTTCAACAATCGCCTCAGACGTTTGTAGCTTTCCGGCTCCCCGGTAGCGATATACGTAATAGTAATATGGTTTATCCGTTCTTACGTCTAAGTTAATTGTTTCTGGTCCGTGACGCATCATTTTATCTATGTCTAACAAGCAAATCACGTCATCGCCATCCATGATGGTTTGCTGTCTAAAATCTGCATGAAACGCATTGCCGTTGGACAGAGTTCCTTCCATGTTTGCATCAAGGTCGCTGGGATTCTCTCCCCACTTAAGGACAATGCGATAGTCAACCTCAACAGACTTTTCCTCTTCTGCTTTTTCAATTGCCAGATTTACAAGCCTAGCATATTCTTCCACGCCTTTCTCATTAGGATGCATGGAATATGCACTTACCACGTCCAACACCCCATCTTTAGGAATGTCATCATCGTGTCTCGTGCTGATCTTGTTAATCCAATTGTCATCCGTATAAGCCTCATGGCCCTTGAATGAGGTCGCCACGTCGACGAATTCTATGTTCATCCCTTCCCCTTGGCATTCTTCAACAAGTCCTGCCAGAAGCCCATTAAATGCGTTGACCTTCTCGTTGATAAGCTTCGCATGTTTTTCATGAATCGGAATACACCCTTTAGAATTAACCAACGTAGGATATCCAGCAACCAAAATCGTCGCCTGTTTTCCGGCCGCCTGCTCTATTTTCTTGTAGGTTTCCTTAATATTCGCCAAAGTATCAAACCTTGTTGCCCATATGTCTTCGAGATATTTTTCGAACTTTTTATATCCGCCTATCGAATAACTATATAGGACGGCTTTTTTTATAACGTCTGCGAACTTAACGTCGTTTCCTCCAATCGTCAGGGTAACATAATCAACCGTATCAGTAATCTGATTAAAAATATCCAATTGCGGGCGAAGTTTCATGACGTACTTGTTTTCGGGTTTATTTTGTTTTTCCGTAAAATGCTTTGTCTCCGCGCCAGAAACCGCAACAAAATACCACTTAGACACGTTTGAAGTCACTCCATCCAGCGGGACGTGATAATCACTCATAGTGCCACTGATCCCAGGAACCTTCAAGCGTGACGGCCAACTGATCTTTGATCGATGCGCCAGCCAATCTTCATTATATACTCCCGTACTCTTGTATTCATCATATCCATAAAATTGACTAAGCCCTTCACCGGAAGAATAGGAATCTCCCATGGAAACAATAACAACAGATTCCCTTTTTCCTGCTGCTTTTGCAGTTACGTCAAATGCTCCGACGGTGCTGGTGATCGTTAATGCTAACGCAAAAAAACTTGCAATGGATTTCCGGAATTTTCTCACTTCCATAGCTTATCTAACTCCTCATTCGTCATTTTATTAAGCGTTTCCGCGTCTATTTTAGGAACAGTGACCAAAAAATACTCCCATTTATCCGGAATGACTTCGAAGAATTGATTACTCTCCGGGTCATAGCAGATCATCTTATCAGATTCCGATAAAACAATTCGAAGATTTACGTCAAAATCAATAATATAAGATATGGGAACTGCCGTAATGCTCCCATTCGACACCGTTATGATCCAAACACAACCATTTTCCGCTTCAAAATACGTGGTGTATTCCGGATACTTTTCAGATGATTCTGACGTCACTTCCACTCCCTCCACGTACTCACCATCCATGGCGAAATCACATTCAATCGGTTGACCGTCAAATCCTCTGTCGCTCAGAAATTTTATTGCTTCCGCCCCCGTCATCACCGTTTGCGAATCGTTAACGCTAATTATATTTTCGATCTTCGCGGTTCTTTTGAGATACTGCTCCAAACTTTCATCTATGTAAGATTCTTCGTCTTCCGCTGAATCTGTTTCAGCTGGAACTTGCCGCTTCTCTTCCTTACTACTTGATGAAACACTTGCATCCTGCTCCGTTTCCTCTTGCACCGATTCTTTAGTTCTACTGTTCACGCGCGTTCCTAACACTGAGAAAAATATAATTCCTCCAACAATTATCAGCAGCGCAGATATTATCACGATGCGTCCTGGAAGAGAAGTAATAAAATCCTTCATGCCTTTTTCCTGTCTTTCCTAAATAAATCTGATAATTACAACCACGTGGGCACTTTATTTTCATTATATTCTTTTTTACTATAACATATTTTATTTAGCAAGTAAATCTTTCCTTTATAAAAATTTAATATTTTTTATTATTTGGTTATTTTTTAAATAAATCAATAAGCGCCATCTCAGTTCTCTGCAATGGCGCTTATCGTTCTATATGCTTTCTTAATATTTTATATGTTTTTCGTCCAGTTTCCTTCTCAATCTGTAAATCTCTTCAATTAGCACCGGAATATCCTGGCGTGCATGCGCAATAAAATCTTGATCATCCACCGTTGCCCCAGACAGTTCAATGTCGTCCTCCGCAGTACCAATAAAACTGCAACCGCTTGTAAAATCCCGGCCTTCAATATATGATATCCATGGACCTTTTGTTGCTTTTTCGCATCTTTCCTGAATTTCGCTTATCAAAAAATCTTTCACGTGCGTGTCCTCAATTCTTTTTCTTTTCTGGATTATCAACTACAGGGGTAAACAATTCCGATGCCTGTTCAGGCGTAATGCCTGATAACAGAGCATGATTAGGATTATCCTTTGATGGGTTCGGTATAACGTCTCCCCCCAGTTTACGAATTTCCCCAACGGTAGTTATTCCTATTTTACCATTTTTAATGCCCTTAGACAAATCTTTTATTTCCAATCCGTCTTTACAATTCACCGAAACCCCATGCAGTTTACCATCGGAATCTACCGTTACCCCTGATCCCTCAATGAATCTGTCGACAGTATTAGTTCCACCACGAATAACATAAGCATCATCACTTATTCTATTGCCATCACTCGGACCACCGTCATCCTGATCATCAACTGGAAAGACGTTATCTTCTCCACCAGGCGCCATGCTGGGAAGCGCGACGTCTCCGGGTTGGAGATTGGGAAGCATGTCTTCCGTCCCATCATCGAAATCAACAAACGGCATCTTCTGAATCACCTGCATGTTAAAAACGTCACGCGCCTGCAAATCCCTAAGTGCTTCCAATAACACGTGGCTGGTTGTGCCCTTTCCGCTTGCCACTTCAGTAGCAGTCTGAACAAAAAGCTTACTTAGGTGCGCAACATATCCCCAATTGATCGTTACTGCAAACACGATAAATGTCAAAGTTGGTGCTAAAATTTTAATTACTTTCTTCATGTCTTTCTCCATTATATACGCTAAGGTCTTTCATCTTTTATGTTTTTTATAATATCATGTTTCTTTTTGTAAGTAAAACGTTTTTTAGCAAAAATCCCCGGGGGGAGTTTCCTCCGCCCGGGGATCCTTACGTACTTCTTTTTATTTCTTAATTCCCTTTGGGGGGTACTGCTTCTGGAACCCTTATCTCCTCTGCTCCTTCTTTCTCTTCCATACCAGCAGGAAGATGAACAGTGCCGCGAATGCCGCCAGGCCTCCGATGATTCCGTACCGCAGCGGTCTGTTCGCCCAGAAGATCAGGAATCCGTTCGGCGTTACCGACACGTTCACGATCGTCTGGTCGTACGTGTTCGGGTCTTCCTCGTCGCTTCCCGCCATGTCCTCTGCCTTGATCTTTACGTTCTGGTACAGGCCTTCGGGCACCTGGAAGTTCAGCATTCCGTTCCCCTGCTCCAGCATCTTCTCCAGCGCCTCGCCCTCCAGCTTTAACAGGTCGCTGATCACCGAACCGTCCCTTCCGACAAGGCTTACCGTTACCGACTTCAGCGCTCCTCCGTCGTCCGTGGGCACGATCGTTACCGTCTGGCTCTCCGTCTGGTACCTTCCCGTGTTCGAAAGTCCCGATATCGTTACCACCGGCGCCGTCCGGTCTACGACGAACTTCGCGTTCACTCCCTTTACGTCGTTAAACGCGTCGTTGTTTGCCTTGTCCTTCGAGGAACATACGATCACGTACTCGCCCTCTCCCTCGAACAGCGTCTTCTTCAGCGTGTACTCGTATCGGTACCACTTGCCCTTTCCGCCGCTCTCGGTCACCACGTAGTCCGTTCCCGCCGTCAGTTCCCTTCCGTTCACGGTCACCTTCTTGTCCGTCAGCGGGTCCGCGTTCACTTCGATCAGCACCACGTCTTCCGTCACGTTCCTTACGTAGTACTTCTCTACCAGCGCCTTCGTCTTATCGCTCAGCTCGTACGTCGATCCCTGCCTGTTCACCGAGAACGTTACCAGCGCGTCTCCAGCCTTCCGGCTCTCCGCGTATTCCTTCCCGTTCTTGTTCGTCAGCAGCACCTGCACGTACTCGTTGCCCGCCTTGTCCGTCAGCACGCACTCCACGCGGTAGATTCCGTCCGCCTCCAGGTTCTTCACCGTGTAGGTCTTTCCGTTCTTTACGTCACCCGTCGTCCCGACTTTCAGCTCCTTCACCACGAAGCCCTCGCCGTCCCTTAAGGTTGCCTTCACCGTCGGCTTGAACTCGTCAAAGTTCACGTCCGTCGCCGTCATCACGAATCCGATGTTTCCGCTCGCGTTGTTCGCCGACTCGTCCACGATTCCCTCGATCTTCAGCACCGGCATCGTCTTGTCTACGTAGAACCTGTGGGGCTCCATGTCCGCAGACGCGTTCCCTGCCTTGTCGGCGTAGTCCACGTCCAGGCTGTACAGCGCGTCGCTGCTAAAGTTGATCACCGCCACGTGCCTGTCCCCGTAGTTTGCCCAGTTGCTTACCTGCGGCAGCGCAACCGGCGTTCCGTCGTCCGTCGCCGTCATCGAAACGCGGATCCTCGACGTCTCGAAGTTGTGCTCCTCGATCGTCACCGTCGCGCTTCTCATGTCCTTGTAGTAATTTCCGTTCCTTGCGTTGTTGTTGTCGTAAGTGATCGTGATCACCGGCGCGGTCCTGTCCACCGTAAACTTCTGCGGCGCCAGGGAATTCCCGAATTCCACCGCCTCGTTGTGGTTGCCCGCCTGGTCGATCAGCGAACACTCAAACGTGTAGTCGCCGTCCGCCGCGTAAGTGATGGTGGCGGTGTGCGTCGTTCCGTCCCCGTTTCCTCCCGCTGCGTTCGTCGTCCATCCGGACAGCGTCGGGATCACTCCGTCCGTGTTCGTCACGTTCAGCACGAACCTGGAAGGATCAAAGTTTCTCTCCGTCACGACGATGGTTGCCGTTCTCGCGTCCTTAAAGAATGCGCCCGTCGTCCCGTCCGCAAACGTCACGTCTCCGTCATTGTTGTCGTAGCTTACGCTGATCTTCGGCTTCGTCACGTCGATCTTCAGCGTGATGGCCTTGCTGTACCTGTTCCCCGCGTTGTCTTCCACTTCCACCGTTGCAACGACGTTGTTGCTGTTGTTCTGCGCCGCGATTACGGTAAAGGATCCGCTGAAGGTTCTCGTCTTCGTAAGCTTGTCGTAAGTAAAGAGGATCGAGTTTTCCCCCTCAAGCTCCGGATCCTTGACCTCCTGCCCCGCTTCCTTCGCTTTCTGCGCTTCCTCCTTGGCCTTGTTCAGTGCCTCCGTGGCGCTGTCGTTGTCAATTCCCGACGCAGTGTCGTACTTGTTCTCGTACAGGATTCCCGTCTGGGTCTGAACTCCCATGCTGGATACCACGTAAGTAATGCTCTTGATTCCGGAGAACGCCTCGTCCTTTACGGGATCCGACACGGACACGCTGATCACAACGTCGCCGTTGTAAATGTCGGAGCTTGCCTCCGCCGATACCCTGGTGGCCGGCTGAAGCACGTCAATGCCCGGGGCCACGCTGTCCAGAATCAGCGCGTTCGTGCTCACGTACGTCCTGTTGCCGGCATAGTCCGTGATGCGCAGGTACACCGTGCGCTGCTGGTTCGGCTCCAGGTCGAACGCGTAATAATCGCTCCAGTTCTCGTCAGCAATCTTCTCCAGGTCGTCCCAGGTCAGCGCCTCGTTGTCGGGCGCAAGGTAATACACCGAATGCTCCGTTTCGCTGGTTTCGTCGTCCCACGTCGCCGTAACGGCAATTCCCTTGTTGTTCCAGATGCCAAACGTCAAAACGCTGATCAGGTCCTTCCACGTATGAATGGTCTCGATCTCCTCGAGTGCCTTTTCAAAATCTTCCTTGGCTGCCGCAACTTCTTTGTCCGTAAGCTTGTCCGCCGTGGACTTGTCGTTGTTCTTCGCCTTCCTGTAAGCTGCAAACACTTCTTCGCTCAGTTTCTTCTCATCCCATGCTGACACGGTGCCGTAAGGCTTAACCTTGTCAACGGTAAAGAGTAGGGGTGCTACGGTGCCTTTCACAAAATTCATTTTCCGATCGGTCCCGTCTTTGTCCTTGTTCACGTTTCCGGCTTTGTCAACGTAAACAAACTGGAACTCGTAATTAGCGTCCGCTGCGTAGTGAATCTTTAACTCATGCGTATCGCCGTCAGGATTAGGCGCACCCGTTGTTTCGTCCACGGCCCCCGCGGCATACTTCCACAATGCGCCAAATTCAGCCAAGCTAATCTCAGACGCCTTCTCCTCGTCCCCGCTTTCCTCTTCATGCGGAGCAACGTCCGCTTCCACGATCCAAATGACGCCATTCTCATTCTTCAAGTTTACGGGCACGGACTTACCCTTTGCATTTTTCGCGGTAATCTTCATGGATTCAACCGCCAATGCGCCGTCAAAGTGATGCTTTCTCTCCGTCACGACGATCGTCGCGGTTCTGTCAGCAGGGAAGTATCCCCTTCCGTCGGCCATCAAATGGCTTTCATTTGCATTGTTATTGTTATAGCTTATACTAATGGACGGATTGGTTACGTCAATATCCATCTTAACCGTATTCTCGGAGTAGTTTTCCGCATTATCCAACACGCCCACGTGCAACGTTACGTCACTGCAGTTGAAGTCTTCAGCCTTGATCGTAATCTTTGTCTCAAAACTGTGAATCAGTTCCTCATAAGTAGGAGTCTTGTCTCCAATCTTGAAATCAGGATCGCGATTCAAAATACCGTTCGTTTCATTTACGATTGTCAAAGTTCCACCGTTCGAGTTTTCTTCTTCATCTTTAACGTACTGATACTCAAACAACGGGAAATGCTCCGTTTTCTTGGAATACTCCTCGCCTTCATTCATCACGATCCAGTATTCCACCAGCTTAATTCCGGAATAGTTTGTTTTCTGCATTTCCGCCTTGAGCTCTTCGTTTGATAGATTAAAGTCTAATTCGCTGATCTTTATGGTAGCGGTGACGTCATCATTATAAACTCCGATCTCTTCAGCATCATCTGTAGCCTTTTCCGGTTTCAACCTTGTCACGGGATTGTTTAAAGTAATCTGAATATTTTCCGTATCCAATGGCTTCGTGTCAAGAATAATACCGTCAGCATTAATGAATTTGAAATTACCCGCATAATCCGAAATCCTCAGATAAATTGCCAACCTCTTGTCAGGCTTGATTACCGGTTTGTTTTCATCTTCATATAATTTCCAATTCTCCTTATCCTCAACATAGAGTTCTGCCAGTCTGGCGCCCGTCAAAGAAGTCATGGAATCCGTCACGTAATACTCGATGATCGCGGGGCTGGTCTTGTCAGTCTTTGTAGCCTCCACGGTTACGTCTTCTGCTTTCCACAGGCCGAAAGTAAGGATATTCAAAAGAGTCGTCCAGGTATATCCCGAAATGGAAACCGTACCATTTGGTACATTCACGTCCACGGTAAAATATTGATCCGTATCTTCCAGACTTCTGTTGGAATTCCCAAACGTAACTTCCGCGGACTGACACTTTGTTAAGTCCACGCCATCGATTTCCATATTCTTCGTCCACAGGCACGCGTTTCCTGCCAAATCAACGTAGTATAGCGAGAAATCATAATTTGCATCCACGTCAAAATCGATTTGGTAACGCCTTACGTGTTTATCCGGTATGATCTTGCCATTCTCATCATATGCATCCGTCTGTTCAACTAAATGAATCATGTTTTTGACGTCAACTGCTATTTTTTGTCCAGCTGCATCCCATGCATTAACGATCATTCCATTGAAGAACGCTTCTTCATCAAATACGGATGCTCTTCCCGTCACGTTGATCATAACCGAACGGGTTTCGCCAAAATATGCCCGCTTCTTTTGATTTGTATCCTCATGTACGGAGAACGGAGCCTTTTTATCCTTATTATCATTAAGAATAGTAATATTGATCTGTGGCGGCGTTGCCGAGAATTTCAACGGAATATAGCTTTCCTCGGTCGTGGTTCCGTCCAGAGATAAATAGGAAACATGACCGGCATTATCCGTTGCCTTCACGTACAACCGCACGTCATCACTGTTATACGTCTTCATGCTGATTGGTATTTCATACTCTGTCGTGTTCTTTATGCTATTTAAGATCTCAAGAGTATTGCCCTTTGTCTGCGAATGCGTAAACAGGTTCTTTTCCTCAACCTTTTTACCATCACATACCAACCAATAATCAAGCGTATGAATTCCTGAAAATGTATCCGGATCGCTCGCCGAAACGATAAACGTCAAGTCTTGATTGTAGTATCCGTTGCCATTCGGCTTCTCTTTTGTAAGATTGTTGATCTCGGGAATCTTTTCGTCAATAATGATCCCGTTCGTGCACGCATACGTAACGTGATTTGCATAGTCCGTAATTCTCCAATAAACGGCAAAGCGCCCCGAATTAATTACTATGCCCGTACCATACGCATAGCGTTCTTCAATTTGATCCATTGCACCGTACTGGGCATCTTCCCACGCAACCGTTTCCAGTGATTCTTCCGGCAGTAAGTCATCTTCATACGCGCAATAATATTGAATTCTTTTAATCGGGCTGACGTTGTCAGTCGTTTTCAGGCTTACTTCAACGTTATCTTTCGTCCATAAGTCATAAGTTCTTGGATCTTGCCTGTTTTTCTCAGTCCAACTGCGCCAAATCTCTCCCGGCGCAACGTTCGAACTTGTCACGTCAATGGTTGCCTCTGGCGCTTTCAAGTCGATAACAAAGGACTCTGATTTATACGGCCCAACCACGTGATGGCCTTCGTCCTCAAACCTAACCGTAAAACTATACTCCGCACTTCCTGAAAAAGTAATGGTTGCCGTATGTACAACGTTATCCAGATCTTTAGGTGACGTTGCAGGCGACGTTATAGACCAATCAGAAATCACGTAAGTATGTTCCTTATTCTCGTCTACGTCCGTTCCCTTCGATTCGTTTATAACAATTTCAACCTTGTCTGAATCAAAGGCCGTTGAACGACACGTGATATTGATTGTTGCCGTACGTTCGCCATCATAAAAATACCAATTCCCATTCTTCTCCTGATAATTCTCAGTAGACAACATAACGGACATTTGGGGTTCCGTGGCCAAAACCTTGTAAGTATTCTCAAAATAAAACTTCGAATCATGATTATCAACTACTAAAACGTGAAGCACGATTTTATCACTATTATATGTCTCCGTATCGACGTGAATCACCTTATTTTCCAATTTATGCTCTAGGTTTTCAACCGTTACCAGTTTATTAAATTCATATAATAATGCCTTCTCCTCTTCGCTGCCGATACCTTTTACGTCATCCTCAATCCAGTAATACACTTGCTTGATGCCCGCATCCACGTCATAGATTTTGACTGGAACCGTGAAATCCGAAGTATAATAATTTTGGTTGTCCAGATCAAAAACCACCGTCGGCTCTTGCAACGTAAAGACAATCTGATTTGTGGAAGCATAACTTACGTGACCAGCCGCATCCGTTACCTTCACGTAAACTACCACGGGATTTTTCTTGATATTTGCAACGTAAGCCGTATCTCCGTCTTTCCACTGATTATTTACAAGCGCCTCAATGTCATTCACCGAGCTAATCACCGAGTTACCATAATCCACGTAAAACTGCGTTCGCGCCACTCCTACGTTGTCTTCCGCAGTGAAGTCAAAAGTGGTTAATTCTTCCGGAAATCCCCAAAAAACAATTTGAAACCAATTAAACTCCTGGCTGTTCACGTCAATTTGCAAGGAATATGGACTCTTTGAATCTTTGAAAAACATAACGTTACAATAATAATACTCACTCGTCACGTCATCTTGGAGAAGAAACTCCGTTCTCAATTCGCCTTCATTCTCACCATCCTCGCTCTCAAACGTAACCGTTTTCTCCATTATCTCCATAAATTGAAGCGTAAGCATTTGGTCATTCGAATCTATAGGAGAAATATACACGCTGGGGCTGACGTACCATCCCGTACTTTCATTTTTAGTTCCATGAATTCGATAGTTAACGTCCTCGTCTCCCACGTGACATTTCACATAGAGCGTGTATTGATCCGTCGCCTCCTCATAAATCCCATCTGAAGCTTTTGTCACCGTAACGACAACCTTTCCAACCAACTCACGATCAACGGCATCTCCCTGCGGGATCTTAAAATTCAAGGAAAACGTGCCGTCTTCATTAATGCCAGCAAAAAGTCCTTGGGGATCATCGCCAGGCAAAACGGAATAAGTGATGTCTCCGCCGCCTTCTCCTTCATCCTTAAGACCCATAAACGCAAACACGTTATCAGAGCCCAGGTAAACCGTCTGCTCATTATACACTAAATGAATGGATCTTTGTGCCGGTTTAACCTCAAGCACATAACTGTCATGGCATTCTTCAAAAGAAGCTGAGTCTGGATAAGTGGCAGTAACCTCTATTTTTCCCTTGCGAACAAACTCAAACTCTCCATTCTTGTCTATTACGCCATCCTTTACACAATCCGGGCCTTCTAACACCTTGTACGTATATACCGGCGTAACTCCGTCCGGGCCGCCGTGAATAGTATTCTTGAAGATATTATTGTTTGAATCGCTCGGATCAATCGTCTTTGTGATATTGCCAGGCTGGTCAAAATAAACCGTCTTCTTTCCTTTGACTACCGTAATTGTATACTGAATTGCCGTTTTTTTGTAATTACCGCTTGCCTGGGCCGTAGCGATGATCGTGGCCGTGCCCGGCAATTTTCCCGTAACCTTACCGGTAGTTTTATCTACGGTAACCTTATCCTTATCCTCTTCCGCAACGGAATAGGTAACGCTGCCAACTGCTCCGGTAACCTTATTTGTAAAGTCAGATCCACAGGCAAGCTCCGGAACGTCGCTTTGTTTAGTTTCAAATTTCATCGGCTGCTTGCCGGGCTTCACTTGAATGAAACACGATACCGACGTATCTTCCAAGGTATCGTTCCCTGGCATAGTGGCAGTAATTTCTGCGATGCCGACTCCCTTGGTAGTCAGTTTTCCATTTGAAGCATTTACTATTAAAACGCTTTCATCGCTGCTGGAATATACTATTGGCTTATCTGT
>JAFZNO010000102.1 GCA_017552985.1 Lachnospiraceae bacterium | reverse complement strand
CCTGAAGGCCCACCAATTCAATATTCATGCCCAGATAGCTCAGTCGGTAGAGCAGTAGACTGAAAATCTACGTGTCACTGGTTCGATTCCGGTTCTGGGCATTCAACCAAATAATTCATTTGCGGGTGTAGTACAATGGTTAGTACGCCAGCCTTCCAAGCTGGACACGTGGGTTCGATTCCCATCACCCGCTCTCCTAGTAGGATGCGAAAACCCTTATAAATCAAGGGCTTTCGCATTTTTTATTTTCATCAAAGACAGATTTTTTGGGTCGACCAAGGGTCGACTAGGCTGGAATCCAGCAAATTACATACTTCTGCAAGCGTATCTTTTTCGGCATAACTGTAGAATTTCAGGTTGACTTCGACGGAATGACCAAGAAGCAGGGCACGCGTCGTGACGGGAATCCCCAGCGGAATGAACACGTTCGAATTCAAACTCATGCGGAAGGCATGATTGTTTGTCACGTTCAGCCCCTGAGATTTGCAAAGCCTTGCGAGAAACTTCTCATATGCAGAGGCACTGATCCATTCTCCGTTTTCATCCGCAAAAACGAAATCGGAATGAATCCCCGCGGCTGCCTGCTTTTGTCTCAGTTCGTCCAAAATGCTTCTGATCTTCGCCGTAATGGGGAACCGTCTGCCTCCCTGGCTAATTCCCTTCTCATTTTTCGTCCAGTAGACCAGCGTGTGCACTTCCTTTCCGTTTTCGCGGTGGCTGAGCTGCTGGGTATGAACGTGAATGTAGGAATTCTTCGGGTTGTCGGCATTTTCGTGAACGTCTTCCCATTTTAGGGAACATAGCTCCCCGGCGCGCATTCCGGTCTCTATTGAAAGCAATATCATGTGCCCCGTGACATAATAGGGTTTTCTGTTGATTCTCTTGCGTACTTCGCTTACAATGCCTGCGATTTCTTCCGTGGACATGATCTTTTCCTGAGATTTTGGCTTTGCCTGGTCGCAGGATTTCAAATACACTCGCGCTTCCAGAAAATCAACCGGATTTTCGGAAATGATCTTGTGATGGCGGGCATAGTTGAAGATTAAGTTCAGCACGCTCATGTAGTCGAAATATGCTTTCTTTTTCGGATGCTTCCGTGTCACCATTTCCTGCGTGAATTTCTGCAGGTCATATTCCGTTACGTTTCGAATGTCCATTTGTGAAAGCGTCTCATTCTGAAAAAACCTGGTATAATTACATTTGTACTTATAGACGGTGTTTTCACTGGGATTTCGGGTTGCCGTGTAATTCTCCAGGGCACGCTCGAAAACCTTGCACAGTCTGTAATCCTGATCCTTTAGTACGAGCATGCATTTTTCCAAATAATAATCATACAGCTTTTCTATGAGACCTTCATAAGTATTTGCCGAGACGTGCTGACCGTCCGGCTTCTTGGTCAGAAAACGCATTTTGTTTGTCACGCAAGTGTTTGTAATCGCGCGCGGTTTGCCGTCCTTGGTTACGTGTGTTCTCAGTACGGCGTCTTCCTTTAATTTGAATGTTTTGTCCTTTCTCATTTTATCTACGATTGCAGCATCGGTTGCATCCATTGTATCGTCTTTTCCGAGGTTTCGCAAGACTCCAATGGTTGATATTTCATCTTTTGCGTGCCGAAAGAGTTCTTTGGTGGTTTGAGAGGGAACGTAGTCTTTCATAAGTGATCTCCTTTGACTGAAACAAAAAAGGAGCAGCCTGCAATGCGCAGGACTGCCCCTTGACATAAAAAAATCCCCTGCCGGGCGTGGCAAAGGACGAGTGACGGGTTATTCAGTTTGCAATGAGCTTTTTCTCCAGTTCTTCAAAGTCATAATTATTTTGGTTTGCAGGCTTCCAGGCGGGTTGCTTTGGAGACGATGCCTCGGGCTTGTAATCGCCCTCCCTCGACTTCCAGCTGTCCACCTGCAATCTCCAGTCCGTTACCGGCATTCCTCCGGGAAGCTTCCAGTTTCGGGAGCCGTAGTAGGCAAGGAATTTCTCAGGATTGAAATCGAAATAGCCGATTCCGTTGGCATAATCCCTTAAGTCATTAACGGAAGGAATGCTGAAAGCGGGCGGATCATTACCCTCACCCTTCCCTTGCCTATTCTGTTCTTTGCTTATCTTATCTTTACTTATCTGCGTATCCGAACCGGAACCGCTTTGGAGACGTTTTGGATCCAAAGTGGTTCCGTCACGGAGTTGTTCCGAATCCAAAACGGGAACGGCAGACAGACAATAGATTTTATCCACGACCTGAACAAGAGACAGTTCCTTTTGATGTATGGTTGGCGCGTAACGGTCTTTTTTGATCTGATTGTGTAAAAACCAGTGCGTTACAAGGTAGATGCCATTTTCGAACCGAAGCAGGAAGCCGGCGTCAACGAGACTTTGCAGGTCCTCCTCCGTCGCGCCGACCGCACGCATTGTCCTTATGGCGGAGGAGATAAAACCGTCATCGTCCGCCGCCACATTCAGGTGCACGTACAGCCCGTGCGCGCTCAGGGGGAGCGTGATGAATGCGTCAGAGCTGATTACCTCCGCCGAGATCATTCTTCTTTTTGCCATTTATCGCTCACCTCCTTCCCTGACGCGAGAGGCCGTTTTCCTTTGGACGTTTTCGAGGTCTGCCGCCGCTTTTGCCCAGGCTAGTTTTTCGCGGAATGACGCTTTGGCGGTTTCGGCGATTTCGTCCTGATTCTTTTTCCTGGTCTCAGGATTTGACAGAACTTTTTTCACGACGTCCGCCAGTTCCGTCGTTTTTCTCTTCATGAGTTCCACAAGACCGTGAAGGAGCTTTTTGGCGAAGGGCGTCCGTTCGGGGGGACACCCGTGCTCCGGTTTAGTGATTTCCCTTGCGTAGTCTTCGATGATGGAAACGTTGGCGGTAATTGTTGCCTCATAAACAGTATTTGAAACCGATTCCACTGCTCTGTCATATGCAGCTTCGGCCACCTCGGTAACAAGCTTGTCCAAGTCGGAAACCTTTAGGGTTAGTTCGTCAAGTTCCGCCTGCTTCCTGGCAATTTCCTCGGCTTGCCGCGAGAGAATGAAGTCGTTTTTCTCAAGATGCGTTTTCCCTTCCAGCGGAACCTTCTCGATGGTTACGCCGTATTTTTCCGCGATGGAAACGTAAACGTTTCTCACCTCGGCGTCAAAACTCATCTTGCGGCTGTTCTTCATTCCCTGCTTTTTTTCGGGATCAGGCAGCGAAAATCCTAACGCCTCACATGCCTTTTCCTGCTTGGGGAATAACGTGCCGTAACCGTCGTCGGCGAAAAAGACGTGCCGTTCATGTATGTGCGGCGTGGCCTCGTCCATGTGCAGGGCCCAATCAAGAATTTTGAAATTCGAGCCAAAGCGCTTTTCCATTTCTTCGAACAGTTCCGTCACCACGCGGACAAACAGGGCGGGGTCCTCATAGCCGTCTTTCGTGCCGAGCTGATAGACGGATTCCTCCGGACAGGTCCTCGGATCCGTCAGCACGTCGTCAAGTTTTCGAATCCTCTCCCTGTGCCTTGATTTCTCGTGACGCTCGTTTTGCGCGTCAATGGAATCTGAAAATTTCTCAAAATAAAAAGCCCGTTCGATTTCGTCAAAATTGTGTTTTCGCACGGGCCTGACTCCGTTTGCATCCGCAATGTTAAGCCCCTGGTAACAGTCCCAGTAAACGTTCATGAAGCACCTGCCTTCGTCCACGTGTTCCGCGTTTTCCACGTTAAAGCTTCTGTCGTTGTGTCCTGCCTTAAAGATTCCGTTCTTCCCCTTTCTTCCGTTGTGCCTTGTTGCCCTTCTTTTGCTCATTTCTTTTTTTCCTCCCTTTTCTGAAAATTTGTTTTTCCGAATTTGCGGCGAAGCCGTTCCGTCTTAAGCGAAGCGCGACGGATGATAACCCAATACAAAGTGTCGCGGGCAACACTTCATTGGGCCATGGCCGCGCCCTGGACCTGAGCGGGATCCTCCCTGCACCCTGGCGGAGCCTTGCTCCTGCACCTTGCGTAAGGCGCCGCCTTCACGATCCGGCAGGGAGTTGCGCCCCCTGCACTTCGCCCCACCAAAAGAAAAAATCATCCCCTCCCGGGGGATGATCTTTTCCTTTGGTCATTTTGTTCACCTCCTTCTCTTTCTTTTGTTTTCTAGAATGATGTTTTTGACTGCTTCATACGGAGTGGGATCGCAGTTTCCGTATTCGTTCCTGACGTTTAGCATCTCCTCCTTTCGCTTTCTGTTTTGTCTTTGCCTTTCCCTGTTCTTCATTTTTTCCTCCACGTTAAATTAACTTTTTTCTGTTACGGCGACGTCCGCGCTTGCGGGAAACTCCGGGTTCCTTCGAACCGATTATCTTTTGTTCCAAGTCAAGTTTATCGTTTGGAAGGACCTCGTCCCGTATGTCCGAAAGGCAGGATTTTTTAACGAAAATAAAAAAATTCCGTGCTTTCGGAATTCCTTCCTTGACGCGGAACCTGTAAGGCGGTATATTTATAAAAAGAACAAATGTTCGAAACTGTTTCAGGGGTGAAAAACAATGAAATGTGAATTGACGTTACAGGAAAAACTGAAAGATTTGCGAAATGAAAGAGGCTTAAGGTTAGAAGAGCTGGCACGGGAAACGGGGCTTTCCAAGTCAGCGCTTGGCAGTTACGAGAGCAACGATTACAAAGACATTCCCTACCGGGTAATCATCGAACTGGCAAATTATTACGGCGTCAGCGTGGAGTACCTCATGGGAGTGACGGACAACAAAACGCAAGCAAAAACTTCGGTAAGGGAACTGAAACTGGATGATGAAACCGTAGAGATCCTGAAAAGCGGAAAGATAAATAACAGACTTCTTTGTGAGATCATTAAGCATCCGGACTTCTGGAAATTCATGAGTGACACGGAAATATATATCGACAGTCTGGCCTCAATGCAGATCAATAACCTGAACGGTTACGTTGCCATGATGCGGACGAAAATCCAACTCAAAAATGAGGTCCCGGAGACCGAACATTACATTCGGACGCTCAAGGCATCCGAGATAGAAGAGGACGATTATTTCAGCAGACTGATCGGGACCGACATCACGAACATCGCAAAAGACATCCGGGAAAACCATAAAAAAGACAAAGAGACCGGCGAAGACAATAATCCGCTAACTGAGGTCATTGACATTGTGCAGGAGTATGCGACCGCGACTGATCCGATGAAGGCAACGTTATCCACCTTGAGCAGACAGCTGGGAATGAACTTTAACAAAATGGATCCTGCGGAGATCCAGTTCTTTACTGGAATTGTCGAGAAGTATTCCAATGTATATAAAGGTATGCTGCCGAAAAAGGGAAGAGGAAAGCGGTAACCATAGAAATATTATTATTTATGTTATTTTCATAATGGTTCCGAGCGGAGTGAGGTTCCCGGGGGATTGGGGGGCAGGGCTATCCAACAAGCAGACAGTCCCGATACGTATCGGGACACTGCTTGCGAAACAGAAAATCGCTGATTTGAGAAAACGAAAAAGGGAAATGTCCTTTTTGACCCGTTGCCAATAACTTAATTCAGATGGTAAAAACGCAAAGCACCCGAGATGAAAGGATGGAAATGGAGATGGATTGTGTAAATAAAGACTTGAAGGGACAGTATCTTGCATGGGATTTGGGTATTGTCTTTTCTCTTCGTATCATCCGCTCAAAGATGGGTGGTGAGTGACCGAAGTCTCCAACGCTGGTATACTCAAAATGGGGAAACTAGAATTTGGGGTGTCGCATCTAATGCCGGTTTAACGCGCAGTTGGTCATTGTCTTATATTTTATGGGGGAGGGCATGAATTATTATGGAACAGAGAACCGTCAGCTCTCAGATACGGGGTCAAGTCCCGTCGCCCGTTTCTTTGTTTTGTGTGTAACATTATGTTCCGTAATTTTTTCTGGTGGAATGTCAACTGATGCGTGACAAAATTCCAGCTATAATTGGTTTACTTTCACGAAATAAAAGGTGTATGATATGGTTATCGAAGAAAACAATGCCACTTATGAGTGGCATAAAAAGGAGGAATATCATGACACTTGGAAATAAAATCCAGGAGATTCGCACGGAAAGACACATGAGTCAGGAACAGTTTGGGGAACTGTTGGATACTACGAGACAGACGGTGTCAAAATGGGAACTTGATCAGGTGGTGCCTGATGTTCGGAAGCTCATTGCAATTAGCAGGATTTTTTGTGTTTCAATGGATGAACTGCTTTTAAATGTCACGAACTTTGAGATGGAGGGCGTCCCCTTTTCTTGCGGCGTTTACAAGAAAGGAACAACTGAGATTGTGGAGACTGAAAAGCTGGCGCTGGAATATTATGCGAAGGGGAAGCATACGATGGGCGCAAAGGCGTATAAAGGATCTGGAGATCAGAAGATTCTCTGTGCGGTCTGCGAAAAAGACACGGATACTGAGCAGGTGGCTTATGCATATGTAGCCATAGATGAAAACGGGAAGGAACAGGTTGTTTCGAATTGTACAAGCTTTGATAAATCCTTGGGAACGGAGAAGCTGGATCGGAAAATACTTGAAAAGATGGATTGTGTTGAAAGCTTTTTAGTGAATCACGGGGAGTATCCGCTGCACACGGTATATGAACTGGGGATTCGTCGCTGCCTAGTGGAATGGAATAGGGGAGTAAGATTCTCCGCAGTACCCGAGTACATCTTTGTGAATCTACACACCAATAAGAAAGAGTATATTTTCCAAATAGGTAAGCAGGATGACAATGTATATTGCGGCATCAGCTACAATGTCCCTTTTGACCTTGGCATCCGCTCCTATGGACAGTATTATCGTCTGCGCAATTTCAAAGACAATTCTGAGCCGTTTTGTTGTTGCTATTATGATTTTGATTATCAGATGCCAAAAGAAAAGTACGGCATTGATTGCGTGAAACTCGCATGTAATACCATCGGACAATCTAATGATGGGGATAATGGCGTATGGTTTGTAAAACGCTATTCCGACGATGAGATCGTGTTGGATGGCTGTAGAGGGGACGAATACATTTTTAGCAGAACGATGGACATGTTCGAAAGATTTGCCTAAGAAAACATAGTGGGCAAGATTTCATGATGAAGCTTTTTGGAATGTCGGGTCGTACGCAGGAATCAATATGAACAAATCTTTTGTGGATTACGTGATTCGGGATTATAACAAGCCAATGGGCGTGGCAACTTATAGAACTTCAAAGGATATGTCCGATGAACTCAAAAAGGCTCTTCCGAATGTTGAGGACTTGAAAAAACTATTGGATGAGAATGATATTGACGATGAACATGATTCTGATGAAGAATGAGCAGGTAGGGATGTAGGGTAGCTAAGTATCTTACGGAGCTACAGGAAAAATCTCAAAGGGGGTGATAAATAACAATTAATTACTAATGCAACGGAAGGTCGGCAGCAGATTGCCTTGTAAATTGTTTAAGATTTGATTAAGGCTATTTCATTTTTTTCCTCCTTTGCTATACTTGGATTAAGAGGTATGGCAAAGGAGGTTCGTAAGGTGCGCGAGCGTCAATTAAAGTTGTTGGTTTTGGCGGGGGTTGTCATTGCCATTTTATTTGGTTTGAGTGGATGTGGTGAGAAGAAATCGTCTCGGGATTTGAAAAATCCGGATGAGACTTTTAGCGAAGCGGAATCTTTTGATTCCACGGAAAAAGATTGTGAGGGGGCGACGGAGGTAACGCTGGCGGTTATTTCGACCAGTTATCTTTTGGATCAGGCGATAGAGGATTTTAATGGCAGTCAGACGGAATGTCACGTGACCGTGATAAAATTTGAAGACGCGCTGGAAAAGGATCATGAGGCGGCGAGGATGCGACTGCAGGCGTATCTGACGGCGAATAAGGACGTTGACCTGATCCTGGCGGATGATCTTGATTTGGGAGGACTTACTGAGAAGGGATGGATCGAGGACTTGACGCCCTACTTGGAAAAGAGCAGTGCCGTCAGTAAGGAGGATTACGCGCCGCAGATACTGGATGCCGGAAAATATGAGGACATTCAAGCTTACCTTCCAAGAGAGTATTCCCTGCACTTTTGGGTAGTTTCCAGGGAGCAGTACGGAAAGGCCTGCTGGACGATGGAGGAGTTTCTTTCCTATTGCAGGGAAGGAGAATACAAGGCGGGAACGCGATGGGGGAGAATGGAACAGGTATTAGCAAATGATTTGGACTATTTTCTAGATGAGGAAAAAGGGGAATGTTACTTTGATTCACCGGAGTTTGGGGAGCTGCTTTTCTGGCTGCGTGAATTACCCGAGCAGTCAAATGAGCAGGGATATTCTGATTCAGATTATCGGGAGGCGATTGCAAACGGAGAGATCGCTTTCTTGGGAAAAAGGATCACTTCCCTGCGCGACATTCAGTTTATCGAGGAAACGTTTGACGGAAAAGCCAATTACGTTGGATATCCTGGCAGGGATGGTAAACCGGTCGTACGCTTGGAACCTGGCGGATCTAACCTGTGCATGCTGGCGAGAGCGGCGAATAAAAAGGGCGCATGGAGATTTTTGGAGTGGTACGCCACATATAGGGAAACGCAAAATGCGTTCTTGTACAGCTTTCCCGCAAACGATCAGTTAATGCAAAAGCTTGTGGAAGAAGAACTGGCGCAGGAATCGGAAAACATTGACGCAGAAACCGGAAATACCACATATCGCGGCAGGTATCCAACCCAAAAGGAGATCAACGTATTTTATGAGCTGCTAGCGCACGCAAGGAAAACGCCGGACGTAAATCAGGTGCTCTACCCCATCGTTTGTCAAGAAATAATGGCATATTTTAACGGACAAAAGAGTTTGGAGGAAGTGACGGAGATCATTCAGCGGCGCTGTACGATATATTTACAGGAGAATCTATAAAGGGAAACGGAAAGCTCTGTGGAAAAGCGTTAACTGTAGTTAAGGAAACAGTTGAGGGAGTAGAGAACTGAAGAGGATACCATGTGCTCTTTGCGTGACCTCCTGCGTGACCTTGAAATTCAGAGTGCCGCCTCCTCCTTTCAAAATGTTGATTTTATTGGGCTCTGAGAATTTTGGCGCTGGGGTGCGCCCTTCGGTCTCCGCTTCGCTTTGGTCGGCGCAATGCCGAGGTCCCCCGGACCTCGTGCGCCCCATCACCCGCGGGTTGCGGCTTTTTTTATGGACAAACTCATCCGTGAAGTTTCTTGCGGGAATTTGTAATTCTATGATAAAATAATCTGGTGAGAAGGTATTAGTAAAATCTTTTGTCATGATTAGTCCTTTTGGCGCGCCGCCTCACCCATACCGCTTTATTATTGATGAGACGGTTATGAAACAGATAACGGAGGTGTATGATTATGATGACTCGGATGAAGAAATCTGAATGCAGAAGAATAGTGAAAGAATATGTTGAGCGATATAATCCTTACGAGAAGAAGCCTGCGCTGGGATATAACATCGCTGAAATGTCGCGCTATGCGAGAAAGAACAATCGGAAAATATCCGAGTTGACAAAAGAAGAAGCCGCGATGTTTGCCGTAAAATGAAATCATATCGAATGGGAATAAAGTGAAATAGCGGCGAGCCTTGAAGTATAAGGCTCGCTATTATTATGCCGACAAAATTGAAAATCTTTTATCCTTTGATAGCTTCGTCAAAATTATACGCGTTGGATTTTTAGTGAATGAGAAAGCTTTTTGACCGAAAACTTAAAATTTTTAACTTTTTTTGTGACCTTTTTAATTTATAATGGTAGTAGATAGATGAAAGGCCTTTGAATACTTAAGAATGAGGTGCACTGATGGAAGATAAGCTGATAGTGGAACTATATTGGCAAAGAGATGAGTCGGCAATAAGCGAGTCGGAAAGAAAATACGGACGGTATTGTTTTTCCATAGCGAATGGCATCCTGCGAAATGATGAAGATTCCGAAGAATGCGTGAATGACACGTTTTTGGGAGCGTGGAATGCCATGCCGCCACACAAGCCTGAGATTCTGTCTACGTTTCTTGGAAAAATAACTAGGCGTCTGTCTTTGAAAAAATGGCGGGGCATAACTGCGGATAAGAGGGGCGGAGGAAGTACTCAGCTTTCTCTGGACGAATTAGAGGACTGCATACCGTCCGGACAAAGCATTGATGAAAAGATAGAAGCAGCTGAACTGGCAGAAATACTGAATGATTTTCTAAAGACGTTATCAACGGATGAACGGCGCGTCTTTATGCGACGGTATTGGTTCTTTGACGGCATCAGTGAGATCTCATCAAGATATGGTTTTGGTGAAAGTAAAGTAAAGATGATGCTAAAGCGCACAAGAGACAAGCTTTTGGTGTGTCTTCAAAAGGAGGATGTTTTTGTATGAAATCTGATATACTTCAGGACGCCATAGGCGAAGTAAATGATTTTTACATTCAGGATGCTGAAAAAAAGGTTTCGAGTAAAAATATGGAGTGGTTTAGATTGGTTATTGCTGCGGCATGCGTTTGCCTGCTGATTGGCGTGGTATATGTTAACGTGCGACAGAGAGTTTCAGAGCCACCCGTTACTGCGGCTGATTTGCCTAAAATAACCCTATCGGAATATATTACGGGCGGCATGGGATTTGAGGCAAAGATGTGCTATGATGCCAAGGAACTCGATAACGGAAATCCTTGGAACAATAAAATGAAACTTAAGACTCTGCCGGTGTTTAAGAATGGCAGTTATGATCCTTCCGGAGCAGGCATTCCGATTGGCTTTGATGAGGCCACTTTAAAGACGAGACTTGAAGATGCGGCAAAGTCGCTTGACTTGGATCTTACACAGGCTGAAATCGAAGTGCAACGCATCGATGAGGAGGAAGTGGCGGAAAGTGGCGCTGAGGAGGATGCCGTTTATGGCATTTGTGCTTCTACGGATGAGTGGAGACTGACGGTGGAAGCGAACGGATTTACCAGAATTCATTTTTTGAAGGGATGTCAGCTCCCTGAACAATATCATTTTACCAGGACAAAGTCCACGGATCAGGAAACGGAAGATGCCATGAAGTATCTTATCAGCGAATTTGCTTCTTTCCTTTCGTTTGACAATCCGCAGATCGTCCTCGGCGGAGAGTATTATTCTGACGGGGAATATTTCCGTGAATGTTTGGTGTATGATTGCGTGGCGGCAGAGGAAGAAAAGATTTTGAATTATCATTTCCGTCATGCGAAGTTTACCCCAGATTTTGACGGCAATCTTTCAATGATTGATGTTTATGATGAGCTGACGAATGCGGAGAAAATTGGTGATTACCCCATCATATCGGAGAAAGAAGCGACGCAAAAACTTCTTAATGGACAGTATCAGACGAGTATTTCAGAGAATGTACCAGGGAAGAAATATATTGTAAAGACTGAACTGGTTTATATTACGGGTCCCTTGACGGAAACCTTCCTTCCGTACTATCGTTTTTACGTAGAGTTACCTGATACCAGCGATTACACGATGGCTGAGGGGCTGAAAATGTATGGGGCGTATTATGTTCCGGCCATACCGGATGAGTGTATTTCCAATCTGACAATTTATGACGGCCGAATAAACTAGATTGTTATAATGTGAAATGCGAATGGCCTAGAGAGCTAACGGATGAAGAGTAGACTTAAGTTGATTGAACTGCCGTGTACCGAACGTTACGCACGGTGGTGTGAGAGGTCGGAAATTTTTCTTATGGAGAAATTTCCTCCTACTTGTTTATAAAATAGTCTTGACAAAGAAGGTTTACAGATGTAAACTAAGCATAAGGGTTTACAGCGGTAAACCGAAGGGGCGAATGGGGTATGGAGTTTGAAATTGGAGCCGTGCAGGAGAGATTTGTAGATTTAATCTGGAAAAATGAACCCATTGGATCGGGGGAACTGGTAAAACTGTGCGAAAAGGAATTGAACTGGAAAAAGCCTACGACTTATACCGTATTGCGAAGACTGTGCGAGAAGGGTGTACTTCGGAACGAGAACGGCATTGTAACTTCCTTGATCTCCAGGGATGGGTATTATTCGGCGAAAAGCGAGCGAGTGGTTGAGGATTCCTATGATGGTTCGCTTCCCGCTTTTGTCGCCGCGTTTTTGTCACGAGGTAAGTTGACGGGGAAGGAAGCCGAAGAGATTCAGGAAATGATCGAGGCATTCAGGAAGGAGGCGGGAGTATGAGTTCAATGTTCATAAAAGTTCTAAACCTTAGCATCAATGCGTCGTGGCTTATCATGGCGATCCTGTTGCTTCGTCCGCTTCTTAGGAAAGCGCCGAAATGGCTGCACTGTGCGTTGTGGGCAATCGTGGCGGTTCGGCTGCTTCTTCCGTTTTCCATTGAAAGCGCCCTGAGCGTCCTGCCCGGAAGCGAGGTCATCCCGCAGGACATCGTTACGACGAATACCCCAGCGATTCATTCACAAATCATGACGATAGACAATACAGTCAATCCGATCATGCTGCGCGAGCTGGCACCGAAGGCTGAAAGCAGTGTAAATCCCATGCAGGTGATTGCTTCGGTGGCAGCCACGGTCTGGATCATCGGAGTTGGAATTTGTCTTGCATACGCACTAATCAGTTACCTGTTGCTGAAGAAAAAGGTGAGCGCCTCTGTGGCAATGGGGGATGGCGTCATGGCATGTGACGAAATCAGGACGCCGTTCATTCTCGGAATCATCAGGCCGATGATTTATGTGCCTTCGAGCATGGCGGGGCGTACCCTTGAGGTGGTCCTGGCACATGAAAAGGCGCATTTAAAGCGCATGGATCATTTATGGAAACCACTCGGGTTCCTGCTTTTTTCCGTACATTGGTTTAATCCGCTATGCCTGATCGCTTATATTTTGCTTTGTCGTGACATTGAGGCGGCATGTGACGAAAAGGTAATACGAAATCAGGACAAGAAATTTGCAGCCGATTATTCACAGGCACTATTAGACCTAAGCCTGCCTCGGAGGATGATCACTGTTTGTCCGCTGGCATTTGGCGAAACTAGCGTCAAGGAGAGGGTGAAATTGATCCTGAATTATAGAAAGCCGTCTTTTTGGATTATTGTGATTGGACTTATTGCCACATTCGTGTTAGTGGTATGCTTGGCCACGGATCCAAAGAAGGAGCGCGCAATTACTGCCGATACAAATGAACAAGAGACCATTTTGTCCGCAGAAAGCAATAAGAAAGATAGCCCTTCAGCAGAAATAAACCGTGAAAAGGAAGAATCAGTTGCTTCAAGGGATGATTACATTGATAATGACTTAAAAGTTCCAGAAAAATCAGCCATGTTGGAAAAGTTTTCTGCGGAAGATGACAAGGCAGCCGTGAACCTGATTTATGAATTTGTGGATTCCGTAAACACGCGTGATTTCAATCGATATGTATCACTTTTTGATGAAGAAAACAAAAAGGAAATGCTACGGTATATGGACGCAACCGGAAACTTTGATTTTGCTGAGTCTGGCAGGACAATTCTTAACATTGAAAAAAATAAGGTGCCTCCCTATGAAAAACAGGAAGGCAGATTTGAAGATGCGGTTTCCTTCTGCGTGACAGAGCAAGTCAAATACGATGACGACATTACTTCGAATCTGGATACTTATCCGCTTATATCGGGGGAGACGGTGCATGATTATGTGATCGTAAAAGAGAAAGGGGAATGGAAGCTTTACAGAATTTCGGTTTCGTCGGATAATTGAGACATGTTTTTTCGCGGCATTAAGCAGGGAAATTCATCCTTACTTGAGGCCGCGAATATTTTTGTGGAATCTGGGTCTTTTTTGCTAATTTGATAATATCTTAATTGAATTTAATTGAAGTTTTTCTTTATTTTACTTTATTTTGACCGAAAGAACTAAAAATTTGTAACCTTTTTGCTATTCAGTTCGTACTACATAGTGAGTACACATGGAAGGAGCATTTGAGATGACCGACAAGGAGCTTTGCCTATGCCTGAAAGAAGGCAGGCGGTCAGCGTTAAATGAGGCAATTGCCAGATACACGCCTTATGTGGGCGCGGTTGCGTGGAGTGTCATGTCGTCCGTCGCAAGTCGAGAAGATTTGGAAGAAGTAGTGGCAGATACCTTTATTATCCTTTGGAATCATCGCACGGAAATAGAAGACGAATCCATTAGGGCATGGCTCGCCAAAGTGGCAAAAAACAAAGCCATTGACAGGGTGCGGAGGATAAAAAAGACGGTACCGCTTACTAACGAGGAATCGGGCGGAGATAGATACATTGATCCTGAAGAGAGACTGATAAAACATGATCGTTATGCAAGGCTTTGGGACGCCGTTAACTCATTGGAAGAGCCAGATCGAACAATATTTTTAAGACACTATTACGGAAATGAAAAAATAAGCGCGATTGCAAAGAGTTTAGAGATGCAGGTGGGTAATGTTAAGACGCGGCTCCACAGGGGAAGAAAGCACCTGAAGGAAGTATTGGAGAAGGAGGCAGAGATTAATGAAAAATAATCTGGATGAATTATGGCGCGATATGTACGGGGAAAAAGCCGCGTATGAGTTTGCAAGCAGTACAACCATAAGGAAAATGGTAAATAAAAAGCTTGGCGAAACACGGGGGGGTAGACTAGGCAAATGTCAAAAAGGAGTTGCAATCTCTGGTATGGTAATGGCGTGTACGGCTGTCTTATTGTTTGTTTGCATATACCATGCAACAAATTCGGACAGACGGGTAAAAACGGTAGATCCAGTTAGCGAAGAAACGATGATGGTTTCAGAAGAAAAATACGCGTCTGGAGGGAAAAAGGACTTTGTCGAAAGCAAATCCGTTAGCTCAGGCAATGAAGATTATCTGAAGGATTTGAGAGATATGAGGGACATAGCGATAAAGGATGGGTTTTATTACGCTGTAGCCACGAAAGGCGAGCCGATTCTGACGGTGTGCGATGGTATCGTTATCTCATCTGGATGGGAAACGGGCTACGGTTATTGCGTTGCCATACAGGACAAAGATAATCGGATTTGGAAATACGGACATTGCAGCGAACTCCGTGCCACGGAAGGAGAGAAAGTACGGCTTGGAGATGTGATTGCATATGTTGGCAGTACGGGAGTGACAGAGGAAGATGCAATCATGATTAAGGTGCTTGATTTAAGTAGATCCGTACTTGGAGAGATTGTAACGCGAAAACATCCCGTTACCAAGGAAATTGCCGGTTACGTATCAAATCAATTGGTCACAAGAGTTGTTATAACCAATGGCAGTACAGGCGAGAAGAGGGAAATTGCCGATTCTGAAAAAGTTATACAAATTTTGGATCAGATGAAAGAACTTGAATTAAAATATGAAGGATGCAACAATGCTTCTGGCTATCAATACTTAATAACTCTGTGGAATGAGGAAAAACTTATACGCGGGATTTCCATTCAGGGAAATGATTATGTTGTCGTGGAGTCCGAGAGATATGAGGCAAGCTCTTTAGAAGGACTCTTGGAAATGATATGTGATTAATCTGCATGACGCCAACGAACAGGTCTGAATTGTGAACGAAAGAAATCTGCAATAAAAATATATGTCTATTGACATGAGCAGGAATGTCACGATAGACTCTAAACAAAGGGTTGTATCTTTGTGAGGGTTGAATGGATGCGGATTAAGAAGAACTTGATGTCGATCATCTTTGCTTTTGTTATATGCATGCTTGGAGGCTGCGTTCACGGGAAGGAGGATGCAGCATCTTTGCCATTGTCAGAAAAAAACGAGATTCTGACGATGGATTCCTACCGCTGCGTTCAGAGTTCGAGATGGGAGCACAAATTGGACGGGTGGGATTTTCCGGAGATCCTGTGCGGCGGTCAGGCTGTGCTGTTTGAAAATGACTTAACAAGCGGGGAAGTGTGAGCCATGAAAAAGAGTAAAAAAATTCATTTGGTCGGAATTTTGATAATTGCCTCTCTAATGGGTGGGTGTAATAGGAATAAAGAGTTTTCGCGAGAAAGACACGATGACGAAGTAAATGAGAAATATGTTTGCACGGCAAACATGAAACTGGAAGCAGGACGGGAAAATGAGGCTGGTAACGGAAAAACATTCGTGTTCATAGGTAATGGAAATGCGTACAGAATTACCAATTATTTTGCGGAGCAGTATTCAGACAGTGAGACGGAAGTAGTAAGCGCGGATGCTTTGGGAATGACGGATACCGTTTGTTGGTCTTTTGACGAAACGGGATATGTTACTGGCGCGGGATGCGTTGCCTTGAAAGGTGAATTTACTACCATTCTTATGGAGCGGGGGCAAACGGAAGGGAAGACTTTTCGGGTGGAGACCAGGGGGAAGACCGGTCTGGTGGAAAAGACCATAAAGCTCGACCTCCAAAATGCCTATGGAGAATTGGGACCGGAAACCGTAACCATAGATGCTGAAGGCTATATACACTTGGCAGGAGAAGCATTATGGGATGATAATTCGGAATACCAGATTTATTCGCCGGAAGGGGAAAAGCTATGGAGCAAAGAATTCTCTAGAGAAACCTTTTGGCGAATTCTTATTTTGCCGGACGGATCCGTTGCCGTGGACTCAAGAAGGAAGGACAAGGAACAGAGCTATCAACATCAGATTACGCAGATTGACGTAAAGACTGGTGAGGAAAGCATTTTGTTTCAATATGCAGAGGAGAATGATAAGGGATGGGAAACCGTCAGGGCCGTGAACCGCTTGGATCAGGATAGATGGCTGTTGGTAAAGCCGGCAGGCATCTACGCTTGTGACAAATTAGGAAAAGAACAGGAATGTCTCTATTCTTTCAAGAAGCATGGAATTGAAATAAATGACGTAAGGAACGTATCTGCTGACGCGGCAGGAAACGTTTCCTTGCTGATCCAAAATCAGCAAGGCGCATATTTTCTGTATCTGGTTCCTGCTCCGGAGGAGATTCACGTGACGGAACTGGCCGTCCCCAAAGGGGTGCAGGCGTACAACGCAGCCGTCGCGGAATTTAATCTAAGGCATCCTGACCGTCAAATTGTCATCAGGGATGATTTTGACAAGACGCAGCTTTTGACAATGCTCGTGGCAGGAGACGGGCCGACGATGATTGACTCTAGGCTTGTTTCCTTCCGCGACCAAACGGAATATTGGGAAGCCCTGAATGAATTATATGACGAGCTTGGTTTGACTGATGTTTTGAATGAGGCTGCCGTGAAACTTGGGGCGGTTGATCATACATATTACGGAATAGTGCTTGATTTTTACATTCAGACACTCATTTCCGCTTCGGAAGAAGAGAACTGGAATTATGAGGCTTTTCTTCGCTGCATGGAAAAAGATGGAGTGAAGTACGTAATGGATAATGCCATGGGAGAAAGCAAGGAATGGATCGCATGTGGGCTCCTTGACGGCGGAGTGGAGAACAGCCTCTATTTTGATATAAATGGGCAGGATTTACGGGTGAACGAGGAGGCGTTGCGAAAGGCGTTGCAACTGATCCGCACGCAGGGGCCGGGCCAGAAAACAGTGCCTTACGCGGAGGGCGTGAATGAAGGGGAGGTTCTTTGTAATCTGGTCTATGTCTTCAAGCCTTCAGATCTAATCTTTTATCATCAAACATATGGCGAGAAAGCAAAAATCAAGGGATTTCCAAGAAAGAATGGAGCAAAAAATCTGATCAGCAGTTCGCACGTTTGCGTGATCCGTAAAACCGCCAGCGCGGAGGAGAAAGAGACGGCCAGAGAATTTGCGAAAATGCTTTTGTCAAAGGAAATGCAGGCTGCCATGACGAAGGAGGATGACTTCCAGCTTAGCATTCGGACAGACGTGCTTAAGGAACAAGTCTTTGCGGTGGAGGAGAAAACCTGGGCGTGTCCGGCCGGCTTTTACGAAATGGGCAGGTATCTTGAGCAACCCGACAATGAGGCAAATTACGCGGAATTGACAGAGATCATAAAGAATTCCGTAGCAATATATGATAACGAGGATCCTTACAAGAGCATTTTGGAAGAAGAGTTTTCAAAGTATTTTGCGGGCGAACAGAGTGAGGACACAGTAATTGATCATCTAAAAAATAGGATACGGTTGTATATACGAGAAAACGACACATAACAGCAAATGCGAAATTATCTGATCGGAAATGTTGTGGGCGTTCGATTTCATATATCTTAACGCAAAGAGATGATGAATTTTATGAATCTATTGAATAAAACAAGGAGAGGAGTTGGCGCGTGATGAAAGGAAAGGTGACATGTGTTAAGCGAAAGCAAATCATAAATTGCTTTTTAAGAAAATGCCAAGGGACAAATACGTAAACATTTTTTACGCTACGATCCCATTTCATGGTTTTTTGCAAAAAAAGAACCCGACGCATCAGGTTCTTTTAGGTGTAGTCCGAAGACATCCACCGCAATTCCAAAATATTTATACTACTTTTGCATAAAATATGCAATGAGGTTTGT
>JAFZNO010000101.1 GCA_017552985.1 Lachnospiraceae bacterium | reverse complement strand
TGCGGGTGGGCCGGGATGGAGATCCGATGGACTGGACCGAGAGTGAGGAAGTGGAATGGACAACATGGATTTGTTTGAGTATATGAGAAGTACGAAGATGGAGAAGGAATCGCCGTTGGCGGCGCGGATGCGGCCGAAGAGCCTGGATGAGGTGGTGGGGCAGGAGCACGTGATTGGGAAGGATAAGTTGCTTTACAGGGCCATCAAGGCGGACAAGATCAGTTCCGTCATTTTTTATGGGCCGCCCGGCACGGGAAAGACGACGCTGGCGAAGGTGATCGCGAATACGACAAGTGCAACGTTTACGCAGATCAATGCGACGGTTGCCGGAAAGAAGGACATGGAAGAGGTCGTGGAGAAGGCGAAGCAGGAACAGGGAATGTTTGGGCGCCGCACGATTCTTTTTATCGATGAGATTCATAGATTTAATAAGGGGCAGCAGGATTATCTTCTTCCCATTGTGGAGGACGGAACCATCATTTTGATCGGCGCCACGACGGAGAATCCCTATTTTGAAGTGAATGGGGCATTGCTGTCGCGGTCGATCATCTTTGAGTTGAAGCCACTTTCAAAAGAAAACGTGATGGCCTTGATCGAAAAGGCGGTTTATGACAAGGAACGAGGCATGGGGGCTTATGACGCCGTCATAGACGAGGATGCAAAGGAGTTTCTTGCGGATCTTGCAGGAGGGGACGCAAGGCATGCGTTGAATGCCGTGGAGCTTGGCATTATGACGACGTCCCGCGGGGAGGACGGAAAGATTCATCTGACGATCGAGGTGGCGCAGGAATGCATCCAAAAGCGCGTGATGCGCTATGACAAGAATGGGGATAATCATTATGACGTGATCTCTGCGTTCATCAAGAGCATGCGCGGATCAGACCCCGACGCGGCACTGTATTATCTCGCGAGAATGCTTGTTTCGGGTGAGGACGTGAAGTTTATTGCAAGAAGGATCATGATCTGTGCGTCGGAGGACGTGGGAAATGCGGATCCGCAGGCGCTGGTGGTGGCAGTGAATGCCTCTCTGGCGGTGGAACGCATCGGCATGCCCGAGGCACAGCTGATCTTGGCGCAGGCGGTTTCCTATGTGGCTTGTGCTCCGAAGAGCAATGCATGTTGTGGGATTTTTGAGGCGATGCAGGAGGTGGAGCGGACGGGAAACCTTCCCATTCCCACGCATCTGCAGGACGCACATTATAAAGGAGCGGCAAAATTGGGACACGGAACAGGTTACAAATATGCGCATGATTATCCGAATCATTACGTGGAGCAGCAGTATCTGCCCTATGAGTTGAATGGGAAGGAATTCTATAAACCCACTGGAAATGGTTATGAGGTGAAAATCAAGGAGCATATGAAAAAGATTAAGACAGAGGCAAAAGGGAAGGAAAAATAAGGGTGGGAAAAGCATGATTCGCACCAATAATTTACGGAGGCTGATTTTATGGTCAGCCTCCGTATTTTTTCTGGAAATATGAATATCTTAAAATAATGCCTTAATGACGTATTGATAGACTTCCTGGTTCTTTTTTTGCCAGTTGTCGCAGATGGTTTCCGCGAGTTCCTTCGTGGGAACGGAGAGGGTCAGGTCGATCAGCGACAGGCCGCGATCCTTGGCGACAAGCCTGGTCTCGTATTCGCCGCTGGTTGCCTTGTAATAATCCGCGAGAACGGAAATCTCATTGCGAAGGTCGAATTCTTTTTCCTGAAAATAATTTTTGATGTCTGCCTTGATGGCATCGCCAATGCGGTTCTCAAAAAAATGCAGGGTTTCTTTCCCCTCCGTGGTGATGGAGAGGTGGGTTCTGTTGCGGATGGACTGGGCGGAGATCATTCCGGCCTCCGTCAACTCGTTGATCACTGTTTGCAGGGTCAGGAAATTGGTATATTCCTTCTCCAAAACGAAATCGCTGATCTGGGCGTTTGTCATGGGGAAATTCACGCGGTCCAACATGTAAAGGACGATCAGTTTATAGAGCGTTAGGGGATCCTGTATCATAGTTTACCTCTTTTCGGCAGCCCTGCCGTATGTTTTTTTCTTTTAACAAGTGGTGCAGGCCGTTTAACACGGCCTTTTTATTTTTGCTCCAATCCGGCGCGATCAGGTCGGTTCCCCTGCCGTCACCCGTCACCCTGTGAATGACGATTCCGGGATCCAGCAGCGCGATGCATTCTGCCAATAAGGAAAGATATGCTTCCTGGGACAGAACCTTAAATTTCCCTTCCGCATAATCCGTTGCGAGATCCGTGTTTTTTAATACGTGAAGGAGCTGGAGTTTAACGCCAAAGGGCTTTCGGTCACTGACCCATTTGACGCTTTGAAGGATCATTTCCTGGTTTTCACCAGGGAGACCGAGGATCAGGTGAACGATCACGGGGATCCCGGCATCGGACAGCCTCGCAAAGGCATCCTCGAAAACGTTTAAGGGATAGCCGCGACGCAGATAGGTTGCGGTGCTCTCGTGAATGGTCTGAAGCCCAAGCTCCACCCAGATGAACTTCTCAGGGTACTGAGCCTTTAATTCCGTCAGGAGACGGATCACGGGTTCCTCCACGCAGTCCGGACGCGTCGCGATGGAGATGCCGCGGACCTTGGGATGGGAGAGGGCGCTCCGGTAAATGGATTCCAAATAGGAAAGGGGCCCGTAAGTGTTTGTGTAAGCTTGAAAATACGCGATGAATTCCTCGCCCACGTTCTTTTGACCAAAGAGAGCCATGCCTTGTTGCAGCTGTCTCTCCACGTCCCATTGGTCAGCACTTTCCACCGGAACTGCAAATTCACCGCTTCCGCCGGCGCTACAGAAGATACAGCCCCGAAGGCCCAGGCGACCGTCCCGGTTGGGACAGGTCAGGTGAGCGTTCAGGGCTATTTTGTAAATCTTATGATGATATACGTTCTTGCAATAGGCATCGAGGGAATAGTAGGGCTTTCCGTGCCAATCCGTCATAAATTCTCCTTTATGAGCTTATCTCTTGATGTGGCTCTTTACTGCCTCTGCAACCACGTCTGCAACCTTGGGATTGAATGCTTCGGGCATTACGTTGTCCTCAGAGAGCTCGTTTTCAGGAACAAGACCTGCGATCGCGAGAGCGGCAGCAAGCTTCATTTCCTCGGTGATCTGAGGAGCACGGCCTTCCAAAGCACCCTTGAAGATGCCGGGGAATGCAACCACGTTGTTGACCTGGTTGGGGAAGTCGCTTCTTCCGGTTCCAACGATCCTTGCGCCGGCAGCCTTTGCAACGTCAGGCATGATCTCGGGAACGGGATTAGCCAGTGCGAAGATGATCGCGTCGTTGTTCATGCTCTTTACCATTTCAGGGGTAACAACGCCGGGAGCGGATACGCCTACGAAAATGTCTGCACCCTTCATGGCGTCAGCCAAGGTACCGTCCAGACCATCCAGGTTGGTAACCTCAGCCATCTCTTTCTTGATCCAGTTCAGGTTGGTCCTGTTCTTGGAGATGATGCCGGTGGTGTCACAGATGGTAACGTAAGGGAAACCAAATTTCAAAAGAAGCTTGGAGATGGCAATGCCTGCGCTGCCCGCGCCGTTTACGACGATGCGGCAATCCTCTTTCTTTTTGCCGATCACCTTCAGGGAGTTGATAATGCCGGCCAAAACTACGATGGCGGTTCCGTGCTGGTCATCATGGAACACGGGAATGTTCAGGGTAGCCTTCAGTCTCTCCTCGATCTCAAAGCATCTGGGAGCGCTGATGTCCTCTAAGTTGATGCCGCCGAAGGTGGGAGCAAGCCAGGTAACGGCCTTGATGATCTCTTCGGTGTCCTGGGTGTCAAGGCAGATGGGAACCGCGTTTACGCCGCCGAATTCCTTGAACAGAACGGCCTTACCTTCCATAACGGGCATGGCTGCGTGAGGGCCGATGTTGCCGAGACCAAGTACGGCGCTGCCGTCGGATACGACTGCGATGGTATTTGCCTTCATGGTGTAGGTGTATGCCAGCTCGGGATCCTCATGGATGGCCTTGCAGGGCTCAGCTACGCCGGGGGTATAGGCGATGGCCAGATCCTCCCTCGTTTTTACGGGAGCCTTGGCAACGGTCTCGATCTTTCCGTTCCATTCTTTGTGCATCATCATTGCTTTTTCGTTCGTCGTCATGAAAAAACCTCTTTTCTTTTTCTATATTGTCATTGTTACAAAAAAACTGTATACAGTATAGCCTATGAAATACGAAGTTTCAAGTATGGCTTTTGAAAGAAATTGATTTTTTTTATTTTGGCTCTTCCATTTTTGAGAATTTTATATTACAATGCAGAAGTATAGATGACAGACATTTCCTAAGTATTCTTAGATTATGATTCCCCACGTAAAACAGATGAAAATCGTGAACGAACAAAAGCGCGTGCATGGCTAGGGGGCCGTGCGTGATTTTGTTATGGTTTAACGTGCCGTAACAGTATTTTTATGAACTTGGAAACAAAACAGGAGGATTTTCATGAGGGAAAAATATGAATCGCTTCCGGTGACCGTGCTTCGGGACCTTGCGAAGGCAAGAGGCCTGAAAGGTACTTCCGCCATGAAGAAATCAGAGGTGGTGGAGGCCATGCTGGCCGAGGATGAGCGCTTAAAGAAGGAAGAGGAGGCGAAGGCTCAGGCCCAGCCCGCACAACAGACGCAGCAGACACCTTCGAGCCAGGCTCCGGTCCGCACAAATAAGCCCCAGCAGACTTCTTCCCGTCCGCAGACGGTAGCACCGGCGCAGCAGGCTCCGGCGCGTCCGCAGACGCAGACGTCGGCACCGGCACAGCAGGCTCCGGCGCGTCCGCAGATGCAGACGACGGCACCGGCACAGCAGGCTCCTTCCCGGCCACAGACGGCCGCGCCAATGCAGCAGGCAGGAATGCAGGGCACTCAAGCTCCGGCGGCTCCGGCGCAGGCTTCGCCTGATGCCATGAGGACAAGCCGTCCCGTGGAAGTATATGATGCCAACCAGTTCCCCGCAGAGCTTGACAGCGGCGTGGAGGCATATGGTATTTTGGAGGTCATGCCGGACGGCTATGGCTTTATCCGCGGTGAGAATTATCTTCCGGGAGAGAACGACGTCTACGTGGCACCCAGCCAGATCCGAAGGTTTGGGCTGAAGACGGGTGACATATTAAGGGGAAACAAGAGAGTTAAGACCCAGCAGGAAAAGTTCAGCGCCCTGCTGTTTGTGAGAAGCATCAACGGCCGCTCCCCCGAGGAATCGGCGAAACGCGTGGACTTTGGCGACATGACGCCGATCTTCCCGGACAAGAGGATCCGTCTGGAGACGCCCGGCTGTAGCGTGGCCATGCGCGTAATGGATCTGGTCAGCCCCGTTGGAAAGGGCCAGAGAGGCATGATCGTTTCACCTCCAAAGGCAGGTAAGACGACGCTGCTTAAGGAAGTGGCAAAATCCATGCTTCGCAACAATCCGAAGACGCACATGATCATTTTGCTCATTGACGAACGTCCCGAGGAAGTGACGGACATCAAGGAAGCGATCATTGGAGAGAACGTCGAGGTGATCTATTCCACGTTTGACGAACTGCCCGAGCATCACAAAAGAGTGTCTGAGATGGCCATTGAGAGAGCCAAGAGACTGGTGGAGCATAAGGAGGACGTGGTGATCCTCTTAGACAGCATCACGAGACTTACCAGAGCCTACAACCAGGTGGTTCCGCCCAGCGGAAGAACGCTGTCCGGCGGTCTTGACCCTTCGGCGCTCCACATGCCGAAACGTTTCTTTGGCGCCGCGAGAAACATGCGCGAGGGCGGAAGCCTTACCATTCTTGCAACTGCACTCGTGGATACGGGAAGCAAGATGGATGACGTGGTGTATGAGGAATTCAAGGGCACGGGCAACATGGAAATGGTTTTGGACAGAAGACTTTCCGAGAAACGCATTTTCCCTGCCATCGACCTTGCAAAATCCGGTACCAGAAGGGAAGACCTGTTACTGAACGGGGATGAGCTTGAGGCCATCAACGTCATGAGAAAGGCACTCAACGGTTTGAAGCCGGACGAGGCTACGGACAGGATTTTGGACTTGTTTGCGCGGACCAAAAACAATTTTGAATTCGTTCAGATGGTAAAGAAAAACAAATTTATCTAGATTTGAAGAATTTTGAAAATTTTTCTATTTACCTCTTGCAAGAAAAAAAATCCTGTGTTACAATAACAACGCTGTTTGTGGTTCCATAAGCAGTGCGGATGAGAACGAAATAATAACCATTTTAATAGAGAGGTGATAGAGATGAAAGAAGGAATCCATCCCGCATACTACCAGGCAACCGTTACCTGCAACTGTGGTAACACTTTTGTAACCGGATCCACCAAGAAGGAGATCCACGTGGAAGTTTGCTCCAAGTGCCACTCATTCTACACGGGTCAGCAGAAGACTGCAAGAACTGATGGACGTATTGATAAGTTCAATAAGAAGTACGGCGTTAAATAATGCAGGCAAGCCCGGAAAACTGTATGTCGGTTTTCCGGGCTTTCTATATCTTTGGTATTTTTTCATCTGATTTGGAGAAGAAGGTTATGGCAAAGAATAAGATCAAAAAGCATTACTCCGGCATCGGCGGTCAGGCCGTGCTTGAAGGAGTCATGATGAAAAATGAAGAAAAGTACGCCGTTGCCGTACGCAAGCCAAGCGGTGAGATTGCGGTGGAAGTGGAGAACTTTCAGGGGATGCTGCATGGAAGCAAGCTCCTTAAGGTTCCTTTCGTGCGCGGCGTTTTAAATTTTATCAATTCCCTTGTTCTTGGGACGAAGGCGCTGAACTATTCCGCGTCCTTCTATGAGGAGGATGAGGAAAATACCGCGGTGGACAAGGCGCTGGATAAGATCTCCGGCGGAAGGGGAGAGAAGGTTCTTTCCGCATTGGTTACCGTGATCTCGGTTGCGCTTGCCATCGGTATTTTTGTGGTGTTGCCGTATTTTGCCTCCCGTTATTTTGAAGGCTTTATCCGCAATCATTCCCTCCTTTTGATCATCGAGGGCGTGATCAGGATCGCGATCTTCCTGCTGTATGCAGCGGGGATCAGCCTGATGAAAGACATCCGCAGGCTCTATCAGTATCATGGCGCGGAGCATAAATGCATCAACTGCATTGAGCGCGGCAGGGAGCTTACCGTGGAGAACGTTATGAAGTCCTCGAGATTTCACAAGCGCTGCGGAACGAGCTTTATCTTTTTCGTGTTGATCGTCAGCATTGTGCTGTTTTTCTTTATTCACGTGGACAGCGTGTGGCAGAGAGTTTGCTACCGCGTTCTGCTCATGCCCGTAGTGGCGGGGATCGCTTATGAATTCATCCGCCTGGCAGGCAGGTTTGACAACGTTTTTGTAAATATCTTGTCAGCTCCCGGTTTCTTATTCCAAAAGATCACGACGAAGGAGCCGGATGAGGAGATGGTGGAGGTTGCCATTGCATCCGTGAATGCCGTGTTTGACTGGCGCGAGTATCTGTCGAAGACTTTCGGATATACTTGGGATGAGGAAGAAGCATGACGTATCAGGAACTGCTCATGACTGGACAAAAGAGATTGGAAGAGGCTGGCGTGCCGGAGGGAAAGCTCGACGCGCGGCTTCTTTTGGAATATGCCTGTCACGTCACCAGAAGCACGTTGCTTGCGCATGGGGACAGGGTTGCCGATCCTTCGGAGGAAGAGGCGTATCTAGCACTTCTTCAAAAGCGAAGCGAGAGGATTCCGCTGCAGCACCTTACGGGGGAGCAGGACTTTATGGGACTGACGTTTGAGGTGAACGAGGAAGTGCTGATCCCGAGACAGGATACGGAGATCCTAGTGGAGGAAGTCATGAAGGATCTGCACGGCGGCAGTTCGATCCTGGATCTTTGCACCGGGAGCGGCTGCATTTTGATCAGCCTTTTGAAGTATTCCAATCATTGTCACGGAGTTGGCGTGGATCTCTCAGAGAAAGCCCTGGAGGTTGCGGACAGGAATGCAAAGGCTTTGATCCCGCAGGAGGATTACGCCTTTTTGAAAGGGGATCTATTTGGACCCGTGGAAGGGAAGTTCGACGTGCTTACGTCGAATCCGCCCTACATTCCCAGTGAGAGCATCAAAGAACTCATGCCCGAAGTGCGGGAACATGAACCCAAGATGGCTTTAGACGGCCTGGAAGACGGGTTACATTTTTATCGAAGGATATTGGATGAGTGTCCGCCATATTTAAATGGCGGTGCGCAGCTTTTCTTTGAGATCGGCCATGACCAGGGTAAGGCGGTCAGCGATCTCATGACGGAAGCTGGCTGCAGGGAGGTAAGGATCGTGAAAGATTATGCTGGATTGGACCGGGTGGTCTGCGGCACGTTCAGCCCGAAGGACGGCTTGTAGCCTGCCAGAAGGACGCAGGTTACCCGTTAACAAAGCGCCTTTTGCGTTAAGGCGCGGCTTTTGTAAAGAATAAAGGTGAATGAAATGTTTGATAAATTAGAGGATTTGTTGATTCGATTTGAGGAGATCATGGGGGAGCTGAGTGAGCCTACCGTGACGAGCAATCCGGAGCGCTTCCGGATGCTGATGAAGGAGCAGAGTGACCTGACTCCCATTGTAAACGCATATAAAGAGTATAAAAAGTGCAAACAGGACGTGGAAGATTCCCTTGCCATGCTGGACGAAGAGTCTGACGAGGACATGAGGGAGATGATCAAGGAAACCTTAAGCGACAGCAAGAAGCGCATTGAGGAGTTGGAGCAGCAGATGAAGATCTTGTTGCTTCCCAAGGATCCGAATGACGAAAAGAACGTGATCGTTGAGATCCGTGCCGGCGCGGGCGGAGATGAGGCGGCACTCTTTGCTGCCGAGATCTATCGCATGTACGTGCATTACGCGGAATCCCGCCGCTGGAAGGTGGAGACCATGAACGTGGACGAGATCGGCATCGGCGGCATGAAGGAAGTACAGTTCATGATCAACGGACAGGGCGCATATTCCGTTATGAAATATGAGAGCGGCGTACATCGCGTGCAGCGCGTTCCCGAGACGGAGAGCGGCGGAAGAATCCACACGTCTACCATCAGCGTGGCGGTGATGCCTGAGGTGGACGACGACATTGACATTGTGATCGAGGAAAAGGACATCCGCATCGACGTAATGCGTGCCTCCGGCAACGGTGGACAGTGCGTCAACACAACGGACTCCGCAGTGCGTCTGACCCATTATCCCACGGGCATCGTGGTGTACAGCCAGACGGAGAAATCCCAGTTGCAGAACAAGGCGAAGGCATTTGCGCTCTTGAAGGCGAAGCTGTACGACATTGAACTTCAGCAACGTCATGACGCAGAGGCAGAGCTTCGAAAGAGCCAGATCGGCACGGGTGACCGTTCCGAGAAGATCCGCACGTATAACTTCCCGCAGGGAAGGGTGACGGACCACCGCATCGGACTGACCATTTACAAGTTGGACAAGGTGATGAACGGTGACATTCAGGAGATCATAGACGCATGCATTGCGGCGGATCAGGCCGCAAAGCTCAGCAAGATGAATGAAACCGCATGAGAAGCATTTTTTGCTAGACTCGTTAGTGGGCGTGACAAAGGAGGCAAGGATCATGAAAGAAGGATGGCGTAAGGAACGCAGTGCAAGAAAAGTAGCCAGATGGGGCATGCTTTTGGCCATGCTGATGCTGTTGGCGGCTTGTGTCGTGGGATGCGAGAAGAAACCTGCAGAATCTTCCGAGGAGGGAAAGGAATCCGTTTCCAGCTCTGAAGCGCAAAGCACGGAACCGTCCGTTGACGGGGAAGGGGAAAGCAAGCCAAGACCAAACGTATCTTCCTCGGAAATGTATGACGGATTTATCCGCGGCGAGGAGAAAGTTTATTTTGACAAACAGAGTTACACTTATTATGACTCTGCTTCCGGAACGGAACAATCCTATTTCCCGGATTCGAACGGATATCTTCTGAAGGAGCTGGTCAGCCGGATTCAAACGGTAGACAGCGCGGAAGCAGACGCTCCCATTCGCGTGTCGGGAGTGTCTTTCTTGAGGTTAGATTGCGGTAACGACGGGGAACCGGAGTTGTGTCTTTCGGTCACTTGCGTCGGAGACACCTGGGGAACTGCCGACACGTATGAATTTGTCATCAAAAATTATGACGGAAAGCTTCAGGTTTGTTATCGCGCCGTTTCCGGATACCGTTCATACAGCTCGGTGATCAATCATTACGGTTACCTGGATGACAGCTATTATTGGGGCATGGGCTGGCATTCCACCGGTGGTTTCCTTGACGGTGAAGGCAACTATCATTACGTATATGACGTTACGGCTGATTCCGGCTACGGCTGGATTGGCGGTGAAGACGCCTTGTCCAAGGCCATTACGGAAGTGGCGGAAGATGAAGGCGAAGAAGTGATGGACTATTTTGAGATACTGAAATATCGTTTTCAGGAGTGGCAAGAGGGCGAGAAGGAAGACGAGATCGTAAAGTATTCCTATGAAATCTATGCGGACGGCGATGAGGCTGAAAAAGAAATCCAGGACGTGATAGAGAGAATCTTTGCCAAGGCGGGAATAAAGCTGTACTCCCAGCAAGAGATCCAGGCCATGCTTGAGATGCGCCATCAAGAGTTTGGACTTACGAATGCCATGTCGGAATATGAATACGACGGAATGGACTGGAAAAACGTCGATCAAAAAGATTATTGGCCGGGCAAGACCGTGACCGTAAAAACGACGGATGAATTCATCAAGGCTTTGGGCAACAATACCATGGTCTTCTTGGAGCCGGGAACGTATAATCTGACGCAGTGGATGCGCGCAGAGGGAGGTTTCGAGAAGATTCCACGGCGCCTGTACGAGGATGAGGGGGTGAATCCCTCCGGAGTCCTGTATACGGGTTGGGATGAAGATTCGTGGGAAGTCGTGATCCATAAGTTTAACAACTTGGTTATTGATTCCGCGGATCCCAAGAATCCTGCAAAGATTGTCTGTGAATGTCCCATGGCAAGAGTGCTTGCCTTTGAAAATTGTAATTACGTTGACGTAAATAATCTTGTCTTTGGACATGAGATTGAACCGGGCCATTGCAGCGGCGACGTCCTTGATTTTACCGGTTGTAACGGCATGAACGTAAATGGCTGTGACCTGTATGGTTGCGGCGCTTACGGATTGACGGTATATGACTGCGGAGACGTCAACGTAACTGAAAGCGTGATCCATGATTGTACGTACGGCTGCATGAACGCATATGGCTCTTACGTGAACGTGAGCAATACGCGGTTCGAGGATTGCAAGGAATTTACCATGTTTTCGGTTAACGACGGAAGTCTTTACTTCTATAACTGTAACTTCCGCAATCTTCAGGGAAAGATGGCTTACGTCGGCGAAGAAGGGTACATGGGCTTTGGCGATTGTCAGTTTGACGTTAAGGCATTGGAATCCTTGCAGGGGAATGAGAAATTTGGAAGCCAGCTGTACATTTATTAATTTCAGCAAGGGGAAAATGGTTATTTGGCAAAAAAGAAGGGGGACCAGATGCGGTCCCCCTTTTATTATTGCAGATAATGTTTTTTGAACTCACTCGGTGAGCACCCCTTGTATTTTTGGAATACGCGGTTGAAGGTGGAGATGCTCTTGAAACCGGATTCCATGGCGATGGTGGTGATGGCGGAATCGGAATCGGCCAGGAGGTTCTGCGCCCGCTTTAACCGCTGCTGCGTTAAGTACTCCACGAAATTACACTGGATGGTCTGCTTGAACACTCTTGAGAAGTAACAGGAACTAAATCCCACCTGGCTCGCCACGCTGTCCAGCGTCAGATCTTTGTCGCAGTTTTCTGCGATGTATCTGCAGGCGGAATTGATCTTGTCGATGGTGCGGCTATTTCCCTGCTGCAGGGAAGGATCCTTGGGCAGAAGATTGGTCTGCAGGTGATGTCCAAACTGCATGAATAATTCATAGACAAAGATCAGCTCCTCCACGCCGTGGAACGTTCTCTGGGATTTGTGCGCGTCGACGATCTGATGAAGCTTCACCTGCATGAATTCCGCGAGGGTCGTCATGTCAGGATCGTTGCGGCTGATCAGATGATAATTCCGGAATAGATGGGAGAAGGAAGCGAATTCCGGAAGATCCGTCATGAGGGAGGCGGGAAACTGAATGCCGATCAACGGTGAGTCCGCATTGTAATCCACGGCATGCATCTCACTGGACCAGATCATCAGCGTGTCGCCCGGATGCATCTCATAGAGCGTTTGGTCAATGATGATCCTCGGAACGGATTTTGAGTGCGCGTCCGCCGGATAGAAGATGACCTCGGTGAAATGATGCCAATGCAGCTCAAATTTTGCGGGAACCGTCATGATCACGTTGATCGGATTGGGAAAATAAATGTGCTCAGGTTTCTTGTTATTTGTCATAATATACCTCTCATAATCTAAAAAAATGATGATTATTTGACGGTTGAAATAAGCTAACAAGACGTACTTACGTCAAATATTACAGTTTATAATTAGAATTTATGCTATTTTTGTGCAAAAGTCAAGAACAAATAATGATGACAAATATTGGGTATATTTACGCAATGGGTGAGTAGAAGAAAAGTAAAAAGGTGATAGGATTAAGCGTGAGAACGGAAGTTGATTGAATTATAAGGGCCCAAGGGCCAAGGAGAGTATCATGGCGCTTAGTCAAACGACAAACATGACCGTGGGAAGTCCCGCGAAACACATACTGACCTTTGCGTTGCCGCTGCTGATCGGCAATTTGTTTCAGCAGTTATACAATATGGTGGACTCCATCGTCGTAGGGAATTTTGTGGGATCCGACGCGCTGGCGGCGGTTGGAACCTGCGGCTCGACCAATTTTTTGTTTTTTTCCCTGAGTTCTGGTCTGGCCATCGGCATTGGCGTGATCGTCTCGCAGTTTTACGGCGCAAAGGATGAGCAAAACGTCAGGGCGACCATCGCGAATTCTTTTTACGTGCTGATCGCGGCATCCCTGTGCGTCAGCCTGATCGGGTTCATCGCGGCGCCTCACGTGCTGCGGCTGTTACAGGTTCCCGACGCGATCCTGCCTGCCTCGGTTCTCTACATGCGGACGACTTGCTTTGGCATAGTGGGCATCGCCACCTACAATGGCGTCTCGGCGATCCTAAGGGCGCTGGGCGACTCCAGAACGCCTTTGTATTTCCTGATTCTGTCAAGCCTTGTGAACGTGGGCTTGGACCTGGCCTTCGTCTTGTGCTTTGGACTTGGCGTGTTTGGCGTTGCCCTGGCAACGATTGTCTCACAATATATTTCCGCAGTAACTTGTATTATCTATGCGTATTATAAGGTTCCTTACTTTAAACTGACGAGGGAGGAACTCCGGCCTCACGGATCCATCATCGCTAGATCCTTCCGCTTGGGCGTGCCCATCGCGCTTCAAAGCTCCATGATCGCCGTTTCCTGCATGGTTTTACAGGGCGTTGTCAATGGGTTTGGAGAGACGGTCATGGCGGCCTACACCGTGACAGCCAGGATCGAGCAGCTGGTACAGCAGCCGTACACCTCGCTGGCAAGTGCCGTAACGACGTATTCCGGCCAGAACATCGGCGCCGGTAACGTGGAACGCGTTAAGAAGGGATTCCGCCAATCCGTTGTCATGGTGCTCATCTTTAGCCTTGTCATGCTTCCCGTCATGTATCTCGGCGGAGAATCCCTGGTACGGCTTTTTGTAAAGGATAACCAGGAAACGATCAGGATCGCCACCAGGGCCCTGCGTTTCACGAGCCTTTGCTATTTTGGACTTGGCATGATCTACGTTCCCAGAGGTCTGATGAACGGATGCGGCGATGCTGCATTCTCCATGATCAACGGGATCTCGGAAGTGGCATGCAGACTGTCCTTTGCCCAGATCTTTACGAAAATCCCTTCCATCGGGTATTGGGGCGTCTGGCTGACGACGGGAGCTACCTGGCTGGTGACGGGCGTCGTGTGTCTGATCCGTTACTTCCAAGGGGCATGGAAGCATAAAGCGATCACCAAAAGAGAGGATAGTGACCTGGTTTATTCGCAAAATGCACAAAAACCGCAGGGAATGTTCTGCGCAAAATCCACAAAACTTCTTTGAATTCAGAAAATTTGCTTACGTAATGGGAAATAATCTGCTATAATGTTATTTGTGGGAGATTCGGGGATCATCATCGGTCTCTTCACGGTACCCATGGTTGGCAAATTAGTAAAGGAGAGGATTTTGTGTTTGGCAAGGGAGAATTTGTAGTATGTGGGAGCAAAGGGGTTTGCACGGTGGAGGACGTTACGAAGCTGAGCATGCCTGGGGTGGAAGGCAACCGGGAGTATTACGTCCTGAAACCGGTTTATAACTACGCAACCACGGTCTACATCCCCGTTGACGCGGGGAAAGAATCCATGCGCGGCGTACTTTCTGCGGCAGAGGCGAAAAAGCTGATCCGCGGCATGGGTAAGATTGCGCCCATTTCCATTGCCAATGACAAGCTCCTGGAGCAGGAATACCGCGGCTGCATGCGTACGAATCTGTGCGAAGAGTGGGTGCGGATCTTAAAGACCACGTACCAGCGCAAGAAAACGCGTCAGGAGATGGGGCGTAAGGTGACGGCCGTGGATGCTAAGTACTGCAGGATCGCGGAGGACAGCCTGTTTGGGGAACTGGCCGTGGCGCTTGGCATTTCCAGGGAAGAGGTTCCGGATTACATTCAGAAGGAAATGAAGAAAAACGTCAGCAAAGATACAAAGAAATTGAAAAAAACTACTTGACGTGGCGGGAAAGCCATGGTATTGTAGTTGAGTGCGTGGAGAGGTCAATCCGCGCGATACATAACAAAGCAGAGTATCCACTCTCACCTTACGGCGATCGGGCCAGTAAGCGTTCATAACTTTTTCAAAGATCGCACGGCGTTTGAAACGCTGTCCGTGAAACGTCAAAGGTAGGTGGATAGTAATGCTATTCACCTTTTTTATTTCATTTTTTTATGGAGGGCAAAACCATTAGCGAATTAATGATCAATGAGGAAATCCGTGACAAGGAGGTTCGCGTCATCGGAGAAGCCGGGCAGCAGCTTGGCATCATGTCTTCAAAGGAAGCACTTGCGCTGGCAGAGGAAGCAGGATTGGATCTGGTAAAGATCGCTCCCACCGCACAGCCACCCGTGTGCAGGATCGTGGACTACGGGAAATTCAAGTATGAGCAGCTCCGCAAGGAAAAGGAAGCAAAGAAGAAGCAGAAGGTGACGGAGGTAAAGGAAATCCGCCTTTCCCCGAACATCGACACGAATGACCTGAATACCAAGATGAATGCGGCCAGAAAGTTCCTGAGCAAGGGTGACCGCGTGAAGGTTACGCTTCGTTTCCGCGGCCGTGAGATGGCTCACATGAATACCAGTAAGCACATTCTGGATGATTTCGTTGAGAATTTGTCCGACGTAGCAGTGGTAGAAAAGGCGCCCAAGGTTGAGGGCAGAAGTATGACCATGTTTTTAACTGAGAAGCGATAGTCGGGAACAAAGCGATCGGTCGCAGAAGTTAAAATAGAGAATGAAGAGTTTAGGAGGAAAACAGTCATGCCAAAAATGAAGACAAGTAGGTCGGCAGCGAAGCGTTTTAAGGTAACGGGTACCGGTAAGTTAAAGAGAGCTAAGGCATACAAGAGCCACATCCTTACGAAGAAGTCTACCAAGAGAAAGCGTAATCTCAGACAGCCTGCTATTACCGATGCAACGAACGTAAAGAACATGAAGAAGATTCTTCCTTATCTTTAATGTTTCGTTGGGTTGAACGTAACGTTTTGTAAATGATTAATTTAGGTATGGAGGAAAAAAGAGATGGCAAGAATTAAAGGTGGCTTAAATGCCAAGAAGAAGCATAATAGAATTTTGAAGCTCGCAAAGGGCTACAGAGGAGCAAGAAGCAAGCAGTACAGAGTGGCTAAGCAGTCCGTAATGAGAGCTCTGACCAGCGCATACGCAGGCAGAAAGCAGAAGAAGCGTCAGTTCAGACAGCTTTGGATCGCTCGTATCAACGCTGCAGCAAGACTGAACGGCCTTTCCTACAGCAAGTTCATGTACGGCTTGAAGCTCGCTGAGGTTGACATCAACAGAAAGATGCTTGCAGAGCTTGCAGTTAGCGATGCAGAAGGCTTCAAGAGCCTTGCAGAGCTTGCAAAGAGCAAGATTGCATAAGTTTTCCGTGAAATTTAGACTTGCAAATCCGCGGGTCATAAGATAATATGGAAACAGGACAAAGGAGTCTGGCCCCGCAGGGGGTTAGATTCCTTTACTCATTTTTAGGAGGTTAGGGTTTATGTGCGGAATCGTTGGATTTGTTGGAGAGCATCAGGCGGCGCCGATTCTTTTGGACGGTTTGTCAAAGCTCGAGTACAGAGGTTATGATTCTGCCGGCATCGTTGTCAGGGATGGTGACAGGCAGGCGGAGATCGTCAAGGCAAAGGGAAGGCTTAAAATTCTTGCTGAAAAAACCAATGAAGGGAAATCCGTTCCTGGATGCTGCGGTATCGGTCACACGCGCTGGGCAACGCACGGGGAACCCTCGGAGATCAATGCACATCCCCACGTGAGCGGCGATGACGTCAACGTGGTTGCCGTACACAACGGCATTATCGAGAATTATCAGGAAATCCGCGAAAAACTCATCCGCAAGGGCTATAAGTTCTATTCCCAGACGGATACGGAAGTTCTTGTAAAATACGTGGATTACTATTATAAAAAATATGGCATGGGTCCCATTGACGCCATTGCCAAGACCATGGTCCGCGTTCGCGGCTCCTATGCACTTGCCGTAATGTTCAAGGATTTCCCTGGTGAGATCTACGTGGCAAGAAAGGACAGCCCCATGATCCTCGGCGTGGCGAATGGAGAATCCTATATTGCATCTGACGTTCCGGCTATTTTGAAATATGCCCGCAACGTTTATTACATTGGGAACCTTGAGATGGCCCGCGTTCGCGCCGGTGAGGTGACTTTCTTCAACTTGGACGGTGATACCTTCGAGAAGGAACTGACGGAGATCACCTGGGATGCGGAAGCGGCTGAAAAGGGCGGTTTCGAGCATTTCATGATCAAGGAGATCCACGAACAGCCGAAGGCAGTTCAGGATACGCTGAATTCCGTGATCAGGGATGGCAAGATTGACCTTAGTGAGGTTGGGCTTTCAGAAGAAGAGATCAAAGACATTCATCAGATTCACGTGGTTGCCTGCGGCAGTGCTTATCACGTGGGCGTTGTAATACAGTACGTAATGGAGGATCTTGCGAAGATTCCCGTCAGGGTTGAGTTTGCATCGGAATTCCGTTACCGGAATCCTTTGTTGAATGAGAAGGACCTTGTGGTAGTCATCAGCCAGTCCGGTGAGACGGCCGATTCCCTTGCGGCATTGCGCCTTGCAAGGGACAAGGGAATCAAGACCCTCGGCATCGTAAACGTGATCGGTTCCACCATCGCAAGAGAGGCTGACAACGTATTCTACACCATGGCAGGTCCTGAGATTGCAGTGGCAACGACCAAGGCGTACAGCGCCCAGCTGGCAGCGGGATACCTTTTGGCAATTCAGTTTGCGAAGGTTCGCGGTGAGATTGACGATGAGACGTATGCACAGTTGATCGAAGAGCTGCAGACCATTCCCGGAAAGATCACGAAGATCTTGGACGATAAGGAACGCATCCAGTGGTTTGCGTCCAAGTTTGCAGCGGCAAAGGACGTCTTCTTCCTCGGAAGGGGCATCGATTATGCCATCAGTCTTGAGGGAAGCCTTAAGATGAAGGAGATCAGCTACATTCACAGTGAAGCATATGCAGCCGGAGAGCTTAAGCACGGCACCATCACTTTGATCGAAGAGGGTACCATGGTGATCAGCGTGCTGACCCAGAAGGAACTCTTTGAGAAGATGATCAGTAACATGGTGGAAGTAAAGAGCCGCGGAGCTTATCTCATGGGACTCACCACCTATGGCAATTACAGCATTGAGGACACGGCAAACTTCAGCGTCTTCGTGCCTCAGATCGACCAGCATTTTGCGGCGAGCCTGGCGGTTGTTCCGTTGCAGCTTCTTGGATATTACGTAAGCCTCGCAAGAGGGCTTGACGTTGACAAACCCCGCAACCTCGCCAAGAGCGTTACGGTGGAGTGATTTCCTCTGGAATATGGAAAGACTCGGGGCGAGTATATCGAAAGCCAGGGCGGAAAACACTGCCGGGATTGCAAAAGTGGAGTTACATCAACGGTGCGACGAATTTGAGGAGGCGGCCGAGGATGCGATAGGAAAGGCGCTCATGGGCGATGGTTTCCCGGGTTACCTCGCGGCACTGGGCCAGGGTGGCCTGGAAGTCGGATTCAATGTCAGAGATACAAGGCGTGCGGAAGAGATAGGTCGCACATTCAAAATGATGATAAAGGCTGCGGTAGTCCAGATTAATGGTACCTACCACGGCCTTTTCGTTGTCTGAAACGAAAACCTTGGCATGGACAAAGCCGGGCGTATATTCGTAGATCTTAATGCCGGCATCGATCAGATACCGGTAATGGGATTTTGCCAGCGAATATGCACTCTTTTTGTCTGGAATGCCAGGCAGGATCAGCTTCACGTCAACGCCGCGCTCCGCTGCAAATTTCAAGGATTGTTCCAATTCATTGTCGAGAATCAGGTAGGGGGTCATGACGTGTACGTAGGTCTTGGCCCGGTTTAGAATATCCATGTAAACGTTCTCGCCAACCTTGTATTCATCCAGCGGACAGTCGCTGTAAGGCATGACAAAACCGCCAGGGTTACCGCTTGGCGATCTGGCCCAAGACGGGCGCTTGGAATCATTATGCGATTCGGCCGAAGCCAGGTGCTCGGAATCAAAATCGGAATTTGTTGTTTGATAATCAGGAGTGATCAAGGCCTCATCCCACTTGGGATCAGCTTCGGTTATGTTCCAGGTCTGCAGGAACGTGAGCGTGAAGCTTTGAACGGCAGGGCCTTTTAGCATGACGGCTGCGTCCTTCCATGTGCCAAAGGGATGAATCAGATTCACGTACTCGTCAGATAAATTGATGCCGCCGTTGAAAGCGACTTTTCCGTCGATCACCAGGATCTTCCTGTGATCCCTGTAATTGTAGTGGGTGGACAGGAAAGGATGGATGGGGGAGAAGGGCTTGCACTTGATGCCCAGCTTTGCAAGGCGGTTTGGATAATCTGAGCTGAGCAGGGCAATCTCGCACATGCCGTCGTAGACAATGCGAACGTCGACGCCCTGCGCCGCTTTTTCGGCAAGGATTTTCAGGATTTTTCCCCAAAAGTATCCTTCGCTTATGATGAAATACTCCATGAAAATAAACTTCCGGGCCTTTTGAAGTTCCTCGAGAAGTGCAGATAATTTCTCCTCGCCGGAGGACAAATACGTGACGGCGGTGTGCTCATAAATGGGAAAACAACCGCTCCGGTTTAAGTAGGTACAAAGATCGTCCGTCGCGGAGCTGACAAGCTCCTGCTTTTGGAAGGTCACGGGATCTTGGGGCAAGAGATCCTTGGTTTCTGCGATCAAATCCTTTATTCTGGCCTTGATGGCGCGATGTCCCACGTCACGCTCCGTGAAGAGATAAAAGAGCGCGGCGGGAACGGGAACCAGCGACATGAGCAGCAGCCAGGTCAGCTTCCCCGTGGCATCCATGTCACTGCTGAAAAGTTCAAAGACCATGGCGATGGTGATCAGCCAGATGAGCCCGTTAAACCATTGGAAATAACCGTCAAACCATTGATAGGCAGAGACGATCAAAAAGACCTGTACGCCCATCAAAACAAGAACGAGACCGATCCGGCTAAACAAAATACGCAGAATGCCTCGTTTTTTCTTTGGCATCAGTCTAAGAATGCCGTCTTTTTCCTCTGAATAATCCTTCCGAATCCATTTACTCATGATATCCTCCGCAACGTGATGCTGCCTTACCCATATCATATACGAAAGGCGGAAGGCTTGCAAGCGCACGCGACGGATTTTGGCAATCATGCGAGTATGATGTTTTGCCATTTTTGAATGGATCGAAAAGGTCGCCCGAGAAAAAAGATGAAAAAGATACGAAAAGGATACGCAGAGGATACGTGGGCCTGTTATCCTTAGATCATCAAAAGCGGATTGCCAAAACAAACCAGATGCGGTAACATGACAGGGAGGACTTGCATCAGAAAGGCATCCGTGGCCTTACGGCCGGATCAGAAAGACCAGGAGTGGCTAAGATGAGAGATCAGATTTTGTTAGTGGAAGACGATAAGCAGATCAGGGACATCCTTCGCGATTATTTTGAGGGCAAAACGCCCTCCTTAGAGGTGACTTGCGCGGCGGACGGTACGACGGGACTGCAGCTTTTTCGCGAAAAAGAATTTGACCTTGTGTTGTTGGACGTCATGCTTCCTGGCAGAAACGGTTTTTCCCTGATGAAGGAAATCCGTCAGACCAGTGACGTGCCAGTGATCTTTATCACGGCGAGGACAATGGAGGAGGACAGACTTTACGGCTATGAGCTCGGCTGTGACGATTACGTCTGTAAGCCCTTTTCCTTTGCGGAGCTGTACGCGAAGGTGACGGCACTGATCAAGAGATCCAAGGGAACGGTCAGAGAGAAAGAGGAGATCATAACCTGCGGCGCGATCTGTTTTCACAAGAGGTCGCTCTCGGTTACGGTGAACGGGGAAAAGGTGGACCTGGCGCCGAAGGAGCTGTCTTTACTGGCCGTGCTCATGGAGCGGAAGGACTGGGTTTTCACAAGGGAGATGCTGCTTGATCTGGTATGGGGTAAGGATTACTACGGCGGAGACCGGGTGGTTGACAATCACGTAAAAAAGCTCCGGAAGAGTCTTGGAAGTGCAGGTTCGCAGATCAAGACCTTGATCGGAAGGGGCTATAAGATCACGGAAGGTTAACGCCGGATTGAATAAGATTCGGAGGAAATCCATATGAGTACAAAGATGCCAATAGGGAAGCTGATTTCTCATGTCATAAAGTACCTGGCCTTTTTTTTGGTCACGTGCGTGATCATCACGCTGATCGGCATGGCGACGATTGCCAACGTGATGGCAGAACAGGAAAGTGCCGTGCGCATGGACGCGTTTCGAAGGGCTGTCGACAGTGCCCAAACTCTTTTTTCTGAAAAGGTGATTTCTTTTCAAAATAAAGAAACGATTCCGGAGATTTTCTTCAGGACTTCCTATGCTGCTACTTCCATGGCTTTTTATGATGACGGCCGAAAGGAAACGGTGAAGGCTTATGGATGGCTAAAGGACAATCAAACGGATGAGACAGTGCTGGATTCGACGGAATACACGCTTTTGTCCCTGCGATTCCAAAACAAAGAGAAAGCCCGTATGTTTAGAGGATTTGACCTGGATAGAGAAAGCGTGGTTTTTTATTGCCGCACCTCGGCGTTTGAAGAGTCCTATGCAAGATTTATAAAAGAGCATGGAGCATCCTTGACGGGGACGCTGGGGGAAGCGGTTCGCGATAAGGCGTCGTGGAACGATCTTTTGGAGCCGGGCAATGACCTTTACTTTACTCCCATGGACGTCTGGAAGACGGGAGACGGAATGTTTCTTCCAGGAAAGATTTTGGTTACGTGGAAAGATCAACGCAATGCGGAGAGTGTTGTTCTTGACCTTACGCCGGCGCAAATAGATGGATACGAGCACGTGGAAGATCTGGAACGCGTCAGGGTTCCACAGACGGAAGAGGAAATTGCAGGAACTTACTATTTCTTTACGAATATCGCAGCCATTTCCGTTCCGGACGAGGGGTTTAAGGAAGAATCCAAGAAGCAGATCGCAAGGCTTGGCAGCAACACAACGGGTACAAGCATAGAGACGGAAAGGATTCTGGGCATACCGAATAAAATAAAAATAGCCATGAAAGGTCCCTTGATCGATCAGAACGGAAAGACCTACGTTTTATGCCAGTACGTCACCATCGAAAACTATATCGAAAACCTCATGGACATTTTTGGCAAGCCTTTCATTGTGATCTATGAAATTACCTTTGTCATTTTGGCGATCATTTGCATTCTTTCCTATCACCGGAAAAAATACAAGTATGAGTCGGAAGCCTACCGGAAGATGTTGGTGAACGTGATGGCGCATGACCTGAAGACGCCGCTCACCGCGATGGAGGGTTACGCCGAGAGCCTAAAGGAAGGCGTAAACACGGACAAAAGGGAAATCTATGCGGAAGAGATTGAACGGAACGTTAAATACGTGAATGAGATCATCTCCGAAAATCTGGCGACCTCACAATATGAGTTTGAGAAAAAGAGGATCAAAAGGAAACCAGTGGAACTGACGGAGCTTTGCGGGGAATCCATCCGCAGATACCAGTCGAAGGCGGACGAAAAGAAGCTGCGCTTTGTGACGGAGGGAAAGACGAAGGCGCGAGGAGACGCGGAGCTCTTGCAGAGAGTCTTTGACAATCTGATCGTGAATGCCGTGAAGTATTCCGTTGCGGAAAGCGAGATCAAGATCCTTGGCGAGAACCATAAGATCCGGATCCAAAACGTTACGGATCAAAAGCCGGAGGGAAACTTAAAGAGATTGTGGCAGCCCTTTGTCCGCGGCAGTGAGAGCAGAAGCGGGGAAAAGGGAACGGGACTTGGCCTCTACGTTGCGGCAAAGATCCTGAATGACCATAAATGGAAGTATAAGCTGAAGTTTGACGAGAAGAGCGGGACGTTCGAATGTGAGATCAAAATCCCTGTGGGAATTTTGTTTTAGACCGGAAACGACGGCATTTTGGCAATGATAAAAAAGCGCTGCGGGTACTGAAAAATACCTGCAGCGTTTTTCTTGCGTAAAAGTAGAAAAAAAGACAAGAAATAAGCGGTTTTGGGCCCTCTGAAAATTGACGAATCCAGTGAGATTTGGTATAATCTGTGAAGATAGGGGTACTATGCGTTTTTTTAAGGGGGAAATGAAGATGTTCACTTGGAATTTTCATTATGTTTCGAAAGCTAGACTTACGGAAACCTTAAATCAATTGATGTTAAATTCCCAGAAGGGGGACGTGCTGATCAGGATCCACACGGCGATCCATTACGAAGAGGAAGCGGTGGAACTTGCCAAATACGTAAAAAGTCTCGTGCCCAACGCGCATATCATTGGAACGAGTACGGCCGCGGTCATCCGCTGGGGGAAAATCGATCCCAATCAATGTGTGATCTCCGTGACGCAGATGGATGACTGTCAAGTCCGTTCGGCGTTGTTGCCGACGCATTCCGGCGGAAAGCAAAAGAGACCCTTAAAACCGGAGACGTTATGCAAAAAGGTAAAAGAAGCCGTGTTCAGTGAAGATTCTAAGCTGATGCTTGCCTTTTTGACGGCAGATTACGGTGACGTTGCCCGCTTCGTTGAAAAGAGTAATGATGCCTTTCCCGGCGTGCCAATGATCGGCGGCGTTCCTGGCAGGTCAGAGCTGATCCGTGAGAAGCAGTTTTTGGGATACGTATTCAATGAAAACGGATGGTCCAGGGAATCCATTCTTGTGGCTTCCATCAGCGGAAAGGATTTAAAATCCTGCGCCGCGTTTGCCACTGGAGTGCAGGCAATTGGAGAAGTGATGAAAGTGACGGAGACGGATGGCAGGCGCATTGTCTCCATTGACGGTGTCGACGCAGCCACGAAATACCTGGCAGTTGCAAGGGAAGAAGATAAATTCCGCTGGGATCTGACGAGCCTGCTTCCTTTTGCCTACTCAGATCGCAATAACGTACCGCTTCAGTTCCGTTTTGTCAGGGACCAGCTCTATGCGAATCACAACGTGATCGCAGGTTCTAAGATCAGAAGGGCTCTGATCTATGACCAGAAGATCATGGCAGATAATCGCGCAATGTTCCGACGCGTGGAAAACTTTGAGTATGCGGAAACAATCTTTTGTTATTCCAGCACGGCCAGATACATGGGATTCCCCAACAGCGCGAAATGGGAGATTTCCGTCTATGAGAATTCCAACGCGTGCGGATGCTTAACCGACGGCATCATTGTTTGCGCAGACGGAAGAAACGTTTTTGCTAATTGCTCCTTTGCGCTGGCGGCATGTGGTGAAAAGAAGGACGTACAGGAGTATCATCCCTACGTATTTTCCAACGTGGAGCCCTTGGCTGAGGACAATCAAAGACTGCTTAACTACTTGGTGGAACTGGAGGAACGACTGGAAGACAGCAAAAATCTTCCGGATGACAATGAACTGAGAAGATTCCTGCGCGATTGCGGATCAAAGCTTCTCTATTCCGGAAATGAGGACCTCCCGAACGAAGCTGCGTTAAACGTTGACATTAACTTCAAGGGATATGACAGGATCTGTGTAATCAGCGTGCTGGACATTATCAACATGAAGCTGGTATTCTCAGAGCAAACGATCCAGCTGACGTATAAGAATTACGTGGAAAAATGTAAGAATTTTGCAAAGGAGAAGAACTATCGGTTTTACGTACTTGATCAGTGGCAGGTGGCCATTGGCGCCCCGTCCTACATGATTTCGCTGGCTGACTTTACAAAGGACATGGAATGCTTATACAAAAAGCTGTTTGAGACCTCAGAGGAATACGTTGCCATCATTCCGGTTGTTTGTATATTGTATAACTGCACCGTGGATAATCTTTCTTCTGCTTACAACTCAGCCAGGGCGGAAATGATGAACAAGAACGTTCAGTTTTTGGTGCATGACGCGAACGAAGGACAGATGGATGCGGACAGCATCCGCAAGAAGTATCAGATGGTGAACGTGATCAATTACGCGCTTTCTCATGACGCGTTGATCCCGTATTATCAAGGAGTTTTTGACAACAGGAAACAGACGATCCATCACTATGAAGCTTTGATGCGTCTGGCGGACGAGAATGGAAAGATTTACTATCCGGGAGATTTCCTTGAGGTTGCGAGATCCTACGGACTGATGTATGACCAGCTTTCCTTCACGATGATCAAAAAGGTATTCGAGCAGTTTAAGGACGTGGAGGGAAAATCCGTCAGCATCAACATCGGAATGAGAGACGTAAAGAACCAGGAAATCGTAGATTATATTTATGATTTCCTTTCCACCACCAGGCATCCGGAGAACTTTACCTTTGAACTTTTGGAGAATGAAGACGTTGGAGATTACGGCATTCTGTTAAACTTTGTCGATAAGATCCATGAACTGGGCGGAATGATTTCCATTGACGACTTCGGAAGCGGATATTCCAACCTACAGCACGTCCTGAGCATTCAGTGCGATTTCATCAAGATTGACGGTTCGATCGTGCGTAATTGTTGCGTTGACAAGGATGCAGAGAATCTGATCGCGCTGATCACGGGGTGGAAGAACCTAAGCTCCCGCAACGTGAAGATCGTAGCGGAGTTCGTGGAGAACGAAGAGATCCAGAGCAAATTGACGATCTATGACGTGGACTTTTCTCAGGGTTACCTGTTTTCCAAGCCGTCGCCTTCCATTGACGAAGTGGCGGCGAAGAAGGCAAAGAAGAGGTAAAAGGAGATCCGTGCATGAGAAGAAATAGGAACGAGTTGCGATACGTCGGACTGATCATGGAAGACATTTTTACGGAGTTTGCCAAGGAAGTCATCCGCGGCGTTGTCAATGCCGCCAGGGAACAGGAAAACATCCGCTTGGTGCTCTTGGTCGGAAGGCAAAATGAGAACAAAGCCGTCGGAGAAAAGCAATACGTTTACAAGACCATCTATAATACGATCTATCATCTGGAGGAGAGCTGCAAGTTTGACGGACTGATCTTGACGCTGCCAAACATGTGGGCCGTGGAAAAGGATTCCTTCGGACTGGAAAAAGTAACCAATTATTCCAAGATCCCCAAGGTGTTTGTTGCAACGCGCAAGGAGAATGAGACGACGGTCAATTACGACAATGAAGCCGGGATCCGTGAGACGATCGATTATCTGGTGAACAGTTGCGGCGTAAGAAGGATTTGCATGCTGGGAGGGCGCACGGACAACGTGGATGCCATGGACCGTAAGCGCATTTTCAAGAAATGCCTTGAGGACAATCAGATCCCGTATGATGAGTCCATGTATGAAACGGCAGACATGTCGGCGGGGTGTACCGCGGAGGCGGCGAGACTTCTGGACAGGAATCCGAACGCACAGGCGGTTTTCTGCGTAAACGACCCCACGGCGGTCGCGCTGTATGCTGAATTGGAGCGCAGGGGCCTGGTACCTGGAAAGGACGTTTACGTCTTTGGATTCGACAATACGCTGGCATCCAGTTCCATGGTGCCGCCGCTGGCTTCCATTGGACCCAAGGATGAAACCCTTGGAAAAAGAGCGTTGGATACGCTGCTGGATAAGATGGACGGGAAAGAGGTAGAATCCGTCACGTTGGACACGAGACTGTACGGAAGGGCTTCCTGTCCCTATGACAGATACGAATACACCACCAGGGAATTAGTGAACGTTGACGAGGCATTCATCTACCGGATGTTTGATGACTGCTTTTACAGGTATAAGAATGAGTATTTTGACAGTAAGGCCATAAACCTAAAACGCCTGTTTTATGAATTTATTTCCAGGATGCTCTATTCCATGAAAAGAAGATACATGAGCACGGAAGAATTCGAAGAGATTGGAAGGCTGATCGACATCTTTTTTGACAGTAGGGCCATGGATTTTACGGATGCCACGAAATTCCTGCAGTGCGTGGACAGACTCCAAAGCGCAATGAATTTTGTGCAAAAATCCATTTCCACGAATCAAATGAACAACCGGCTTTTCACGCGCATGAAGGATCGCGCGATCCTTTCGCTGTCCAGTCAGTGGAACAGAAATACCAGCCACGTTAATGCAGGCCGGGGAGTCATGCAGGATTTCCAGATCGAGACGACGGACTTTGACCGGTCGGGAAGCAATTCCGTGGACAACATTATCCGCCATTTTGATAAGCTGGGCCCGAAGAATGCCGCCCTGTATCTCTATGACGAGCCGGTAGATTTTAATCCAAAGGGCGTGACGGTATTCCCGGATCATTTGAACCTACGGTGCGTGACGAAGGCAGGAACCCTGTACGTCATACCGCGTGAGCGGCAGTATTGCACCATGGAGAACATTTTTCAAAAAAAGGAGATTCCGACAAAGTGCTTAGGCTACGTGCCGTTCCCCGTCTTTTTTGGATCCAGGATCTATGGGCTGATGGTCTGTGAACTCACGCAGGATATTCCGGAGCGCGGGGAATACGTTGTCAGCATGCTAAGCCGCGTGTTGTACCTCAACGACATGGAAGTGATCAACTCTCCGGCGGAGACGGAGCAGATGAAAAAAGCGCGAAAGGACAAGAGAAAGCAAGAAATCTTTAGTCAGATCGCCGAAGGACTTGCCTCTCATTATGACATTATTTATTACGTCAATTCCGAAAGTGCAAATTACGTGGAATTTAAGGCAAACAACATGTATGGAAATCTTGTGGTTCAGGAAGAAGGACGGGATTTCTTCGAAGAGACAAGGATCAATTCCAGGAAGATTGTCCATGCGGAGGACCGTGACCGCATCTTAGCGATCCTGAGCAGGGATCACATGATCACGGCGCTGGAAGACCGCAAACAATATCAGGCAGACTACCGCATCGTGGTTGAAGGGAAAACGCAGTACGCGAGACTTACCGTCACCTGGGGAAGCGATCACGTGCACTTTATTATCGGCGTGGAGAACGTGAATGAAGAAGTGCGCAGGGAGGAAGAACACGTAAAGGCCCTGCAGATGGCAAATGACCTGGCACGGCGGGACGGTCTCACCGGCGCAAAGAACATCACGGCGTATCATGAGATGGAGGAAGCACTTCAACGAGATTTGGATGCGAAGGCGGAAGATCTTGCTTTTGCCATCTGTATCTGCGACATCAACTATTTGAAGTTTGTCAATGACACGTATGGTCATAAGGCGGGTGACGAATACATCCGTTCTGCTTGTAAGATGATTTTTGAGATCTTCGCGCACAGTCCCGTTTTCCGCGTGGGCGGAGACGAATTTGCCGTCATTATGCGAGGGTCGGATTATGAGAACCGGAACCGTTTGCTGAAAAAGATCCGCACGAAAGCGTTGGAAAACCAGCGAAAGAATTCGGGACCGGTGGTTGCCTCCGGCATCGCGACGTTTACGAAGAAGACCGATCATAAGGTTTCGGAAGTATTTGAGCGTGCGGACGGCATCATGTACGAGAACAAGAATTACCTAAAGAAATTAAAGGCAGCAGAGGGGGAGTAAGACAATGGGATTTTGGGACGGACTTGCAAGCGTTAACGACGCCGTAAACGGATTCGTGTGGACGACGGTGGGTGTTTGGCTTCTTTTGGCAACGGGCATTTTAATGACCGTGCTGACGAAGTTTTTCCAAGTGACGCACGTGGGACACTGGATGAAAAAGACGGTTGGTTCCATGTTTGACAAAAAAGTTATGGGACATACCGGAGAGAAGGCGTCCATCTCCCAGTTCCAGGCGCTCTGTACGGCGCTTGCGGCAACCGTAGGCGTTGGAAACATTGCAGGCGTTTCGGCAGCGATCATGACGGGTGGCCCCGGAGCGGTATTTTGGATGTGGATGGCTGCATTCTTCGGAATGATGACAAACTATTCCGAGAACATTCTTGGTATTTATTACCGGAGAAAGAATCACGTGGGCGAGTGGTCCGGCGGTGCCATGTATTATTTGCAGGACGGACTTGGCGGTTACAAGGGTATGAAGAAGGTCGGAAAGGTTCTGGCCATTGTCTTTGCCGTATGCGCGGTGCTTGCATCCTTCGGCATCGGCAACATGGGGCAGGTAAACAAGATCGTCATGAACTTTACCTCCGCATTTAACGTAAAAGCTTTGTCGGATCAAGTGCTCTATACTTCCGGCGGCACGGACGTAACGCTCTACATGCTGATCGTCGGCATCGTGATCATGATTTTGGTGGGCGTCGTGGTCATTGGCGGTCTGCAGAGAATCGCGATCGTTGCGGAGAAGATCATTCCCTTCATGGTAGTGACTTACGTGATCGGCGCGCTTGTTATCATCATCGCCAACGTTGGTCAGGTGGGAACCGCCTTTGGTCATATCTTTAGCATGGCCTTCTCAAAGCAGGCGGCCTGGGGCGGCGCGACGGGCGTAGCCTTTAAGACCATTATTACGCAGGGTTGTAAGAGAGGTGTTTTCTCAAATGAGGCTGGTCTCGGAAGCTCCGTTATGGTGCATTCCAATTCCAACGTTAAGGAGCCTGTAAAGCAGGGACTCTGGGGCATCTTCGAGGTGTTTGCCGACACGATCATCGTATGTACCATGACGGCACTGGTAATCCTGACCTCTGGCGTCATCGACTTGACGACCGGCGCTGCAAAGGCAGAGACGGACGCAACGCTCGTGGCAGAAGCTTTTAACACGATCTTTAAGGCAGGCAACGTGGAATACGGCCGGTATTTTGTGGCTATCGCAATCCTGTTGTTCGCGTTTACGACGATCCTGGGCTGGTCCCATTACGGCACAAAGGCAGTGGAGTATCTGGCAGGCAAGAAGGCTCCCGTGGTGACAAAGGTTTACAAGTTCATCTTTGTGATCATGATCCTTTCCGGCGCCCTCATGACCTCCTCCATCGCATGGGATATCTCCGATACCTTTAACGGCATGATGATGATCCCGAACCTCATTGGCGTTCTTGCCATGAGTCCCTTGGTAATGAAGCTGACGAAAAATTACGTGGCGAGAAGGTTAAAAAAGCAGGACGTGGAACCGATCCTGTCCTACGACCCTGCCATTGAAAAAGAAAATGCAAAGATCATAAACGAGACGGGAGAAGACTAAGCATGAAGACGACAAAAAGAGAAAGAGAATATGCGCTTTCGCATTTTAATGAAGTACGTCACACGACGTTAAATCCGGAAGGTCCCGGCGTCGTTAGAATCCACTTGGTTCCGCCGGTGATCAAGGATGGTGAGGTGGAGGACAGCGTTGCCATCATCAACGGACAGGACGTGATCCCCGTGAGCCGTTCCTGGAGCATTTTGCTCACGGAGTTCATCGAAGAAGTGAATAAACACGCAGGTCGTGAGATCACGGACGAACAGGCAACGGCCATTGTTGACGAGACCTGCAAGAAGATGAAGAAAATCTATCCTTTTGTCCTGAAGAGCCGTCTTCGGAATGACATCCAGACGATCATGGAAACCTTTAAGCACGTGGCGTACGGCGAAGAGGTGAATGAGCCCATCGCCTATATCAACATGGGAGAGTATGCGCCTTACATGCGCGCGCCTCACAGAATGGATTTGATGGTGAGCGCCATGACCAAGGAAGGAAAATGGCATTGCAATCAAAACTGCGTGCACTGCTATGCGGCAGGACAGGAGCAGTCCTCCGAGAAGGAATTGTCCACGGAGGAATGGAAGGCCATCATTGACAAGTGCCGCGAGGTTGGCATACCGCAGGTGACCTTTACCGGCGGAGAGCCTACGATGCGAGAGGATCTCTTTGAACTGATCGATCACGCAAAATGGTTTATCACGAGACTCAACACCAACGGCATTAAGCTGACGAAGGAATATTGCGAGAGCTTGAAGAAAGCGTCTCTCGACAGCGCCCAGATCACGTTCTATTCCTGTGACGAGGAGATCCACAATCAACTGGTTGGCGCGCCCAAGTATCAGGATACCGTTGCGGGCATTGAGAATGCGCTGGCAGCAGGCATAAACCTGAGCATCAACACGCCTCTGTGCACCCTGAACCGGGACTACGTGAAGACTTTGAAATTCTTGCATGAAAAAGGCGTTTTGTACGTAACGTGTTCCGGACTGATCACCACAGGTAACGCAGCGAAGGAGGCATCGGAAAACCTTCAGCTGACCCTTCCCGAGATCCGCGAGATCTTAAAGGAGGCCGTGGAATACTGCTATGCCAATGGCATGGAGATCAGTTTCACTTCCCCTGGATGGGTGGATGACAAGTTCTGTAAGGAGCTGGGGATCAGCACGCCGAACTGCGGCGCATGTCTCAGCAACATGGCCATTACGCCGGGAGGAAACGTGGTTCCCTGCCAGAGCTGGCTAAATGACGCGCCTTTGGGAGATTTCCTGAAGGATGACTGGGATAAAATATGGAATGGCGAGACTTGTAAGACTCGCAGGGCATATTCTGCCACCATGCGCAGTGAATGCCCCCTTAGAATCGTTCGCAGAAAGGCAGGTATGGAGAAATGAAAAACGTGAGAAAGGCTTTGATTTTGGCCATACTGCTATTTGTGATGATCCCGTTCTTCGGGGCAACCGTACAGGCGGCTGACCTGGACCAGATCGTGGATTACGAGATCACCATCGACGTAAATAAAGACGGAACGCTTGACATGCTCTATCACATTAAGTGGAAGGTTTTGGATTCCACTTCGGAAGGCCCCTTGGAATGGGTCAAGATCGGAATCCCGAACAAAAAGTACGTCTCCATGAAGAAGCTGACAAATAATATCAAGAAGATTGCTTATTATTCTGACGGCGGAAGCTACGCGAGGATTGACTTTGACAAGAAGTATAAGAAGGGTGAAGTCGTAACCTTTGAATTCAAATTGGTTCAGGACTATACCTATCAGATGAACCAGTTTGTGGACGGTGAGACGGTGTACGGCTTTACGCCTGGCTGGTTTAATGACATTAAGATTGACAAGCTGGTGATCCGGTGGAACGCTGACAAGGTAAAGAGCGTTGAACCAAACGTTGATAAGGTAAGCTACAACGGCGGCACTTATTACGTTTGGACCAAGGAGGGCTTAAAGCACGGTGAGAAGTTACCCGTACAGGTGACCTACCTCAACAGTGCGTTTAATTTTGATCCGGAAAAGACCAGAATTGACGGTCAAAAAGGAAGTATGTCGGGAACCGTTGCGGGAGTCATCATTTTTGTGATCATCATGGGCACCTGTGTCTTTATCGTTGTCAGTGCCATGATCTATGACCGGAACGCAAGACTTGGAACCACGAAGATCACCCGTACGAAGATTGTTTATCATGAGACCTGTCCCGGTTGCGGAGAGCCGAGGAAGGACGGAGAGAACAATTGTCCATACTGCGGACAGAGCTTTATTAAGAGCGAAGAGGTGATCAAGGAGGAAGAGATTCCGAAGGAGGAAAAAGCACTTCGGAAGATCAGAACGGACGGCACCTATCCTTACGCATCCATGCCGCATACTTACATGCACGTACACGTAACGCACGTGCCGCCTACTACGACCTCTAGGTCTTCCAGCGGCTGCGCGCACAGCAGCTGTGCCTGCGCCTGTGCATGTGCCTGCGCTTGTGCCGGTGGCGGCAGGGCCGGATGCAGCACCAAGGATTTCTATAACACGAACCTGAAGCTCCGTCAGCTGGAGATGAAGAAGAGGGCGAAATAGGCTGGAACCGCAGCATAACGAGAAAAGACTGGAGAGAATAAGCATGAGTGAAAAGGCGAAGATTGCCCCCATGGGGTGGAACAGCTGGGATTGCTACGGCGCTGCCGTGACGGAAGACATTGTCAGGCAGAATGCGAAATTCATGGCTGAGAATTTGAAACAGTATGGCTGGGAGTACGTTGTCGTTGACATCCAGTGGTATGAGCCCCTGGCAACAAGCCATATGTATCATCCCTTTACGGATCTGTGCATGGACGAGTATTCCAGACTGATCCCCGCCCCTAACCGATTCCCCTCCTCTGCGGGCGGAAAGGGCTTTGGACCTTTGGCAGAGTACGTACATTCCCTGGGGCTGAAGTTTGGCATCCATATCATGAGAGGAATTCCAAGGCAGGCAGTACATCAAAATACGAAAATCCTCGGAACGGACAAGACGGCCCGAGAAGTCGCTAAGACGGCCAGCATCTGCGTTTGGAACAGCGACATGTATGGCGTGGATCCTCACAGGGAGGGCGCGAGGGCATATTATGACAGCATCTTCAAGCTCTATGCATCCTGGGGCGTTGACTTTATCAAGTGCGACGACATCGCCAGGGAAATGCCTCAGTGCGAGGAGGAGCTTGTCATGCTCAGCGAGGCGTTGAAGAATTGCGGACGGGAGATGGTGCTCAGCATTTCGCCTGGTCCCGCGCCGCTTGACAAGGCAGAACTCTTTAAGCAGACCTGTAACATGTGGCGCATCACGGATGACTTCTGGGATAAGTGGGAACTCCTGTATGACATGTTCCAGAGGGCGGAAAAGTGGTGTACCCACTCCGGTGCCGGACATTGGCCGGATGCAGACATGCTACCCGTGGGACCGATCAATCAGGTTTACGGAAAGGAAAACTGGACGAAGTTTACGGAGGATGAGCAGATCACGATGCTGACGCTCTGGAGCATCTTCCGTTCTCCGCTGATGATCGGCGGCGAGATGACGGGATTTGACGATTTCACGATGAAGCTCCTTACCAACGAAGAAATCTTAAAGATGCATCGCAACGCAAGACATTCTCATCAGGTTTTCCGCAGGGTGGTCAATGGCACGGAGTTTATTGTATGGATGGCAGTCTCCGCCGAGGGCGGGAATTACCTTGCCGTGTTCAACGCGGGAGAAGAGGACGGAACGCTTACCCTTGACTTGGCAGAGCTTGAGATCTGCAGAGGAATTCAAGTGAAGGAGCTTTGGTCGGGAGAAGAAGGATGCGCGGAGGGCGTACTTTCCGTTCCCGTAAGAAAGCATTCCGCAAAGGCATTTTTCTTTGCCTAAGCATTGCCGCGAGGAAGGCAAAATGATTAAAAATGACGGAAAAAAGAGGCATAAGACATAATGGCTTGGTATGACGAGGCTATATTTTATCATATTTACCCGCTGGGGCTTGCGGGGGCACCGGAGCATAATCCGTACGCGCAGCCGGTGCCAAGGCTCCGTGAGATTTTTCCATGGATCGCGCACGTGAAGGAAATCGGATGCAACGCGATCTATATTGGTCCGTTATTTGAGTCCGAGGGACACGGATATGAGACGACGGACTACAAAAAGCTGGACGGACGGCTTGGAACCAATGAAGACCTAAAGGAATTTGTCAAGCTCTCCCATGAGCAGGGCATAAGAGTGATCTTTGACGGCGTGTTTAATCATACGGGAAGAAACTTTTTTGCCATGCGGGACGTACGGGAGAAACGCGAGCAGTCCCCCTACCGCGATTGGTATCAGAACGTAAATTTCTGGGGGAATAATGAGTTTAACGATGGATTTTCTTATGATAACTGGGGCGGCTACAACATCATGGCGAAGCTTAACCAGAAAAACCCTGCCGTACGCGATTTTATCTGCGACGTGATCCGGTTCTGGGTCAGCGAATTTGACGTGGACGGCATCCGCCTGGATGCGGCAGACGTGTTGGATTTTGAGTTCATGAAGGCACTTCGCCGTACGGCGAATGAAGTAAAGCCGGAATTTTGGCTGATGGGTGAAGTGATCCACGGGGATTACACCCGATGGGTAAACGAGGGAACCTTGCATTCGGTCACCAATTATCATCTTCACAAAGCCCTGTATTCCGGTCATAATGAGCACAATTATTTCGAGATCGCCCACACGGTAAAGAGACTTTACGCCATGGGAGGAAACCGTCCGGATGGCTTAAAGCTCTATAATTTTGTGGATAATCACGACGTGGAGCGGATCCATACAAAGCTCTGGAACAAGGCACATTATCTGCCAGTGCACGTACTGTTGTATGCGCTTCCCGGCATTCCGTCGGTCTATTACGGATCGGAGTTTGGCATTGAGGGGAAGAAAACCTATGGAACGGATGCGCCGCTCCGGCCGAAGCTTAATCTGGCTGATTTTGGCGATTGCGTAGCGGAGAATCCCTGCACGAAGCTGATCGCGGCGCTGGGGCGGATCCATAAGGAGCATCCCGCCTTATCTTATGGGGACTATCAGGAGCTTGTGCTCACAAACAGACAATATGCATTTGCGAGAAGCGGATGCGGGGAATGCGTTTACGTTGCGGTCAACAATGATGACAATGGGGCGACGATCCGGATTCCCGTCCGGGAAGGCGGAACCTACCTGGGACTTTTGACGGGGAACCGGATGGACGCTGCGGACGGATGGATCGAGGTTAGGCTTCCCGGCTGCAGCGGGGACGTGATCGCACTGGAAGTAGCGTGCGTAAACGGCGCGGAACCCGTTGATTTTACGGCGGTGAAAGAGACGCCCTGCGAGGAAGAGCTTTCTGAGGCTGTAAATGAGACGCCCTGCGAGGAAGAGCTTTCTGAGACTGTAAAAGTGACGTCCAGCGAGAAGGAACTTCCCGCAGAAGGAAAGGATGAATCCTGCGCGGCAAGCGAGACAACCTCTGAGGTGGCTTGCGCCGGGAAAGTGATTCCACTGCGGGAACGAAAGACGGGCTTTGTCGACAAGGCAGCGTCGGAAGGAAAGGCATATGAATGCATGACCATCGAGGAATTGCAGGAGGCCATTCTTTCTAAAATGGAGAAAAACGGACCAGTGACGGAGCAGATGCTTCGTTCGGTTTGGGAGAATAACCACCAGGGATCTTTATTAAACTGGGTAAGGAGCTTCCGCTAGCGAAACGGAAAGTGAGGTGTTTGACGTGATATTACTGATTTCCATACGTGAGCAGGCCAGACGGGAACTGCGGGAAATCTTGGGAAAAGAATATGACGTTCTTGCCTTGCCTGACGCCAGGGAAGCCCTGAAGCGGATGGAAGAACGATACGAAGACGTATCCGTGGTGATCACGGATCTGTTGGAGACGGAAAAGAGTAATTATGAATTACTGCATAAAATGCAGGAAAGCGAGAAACTTAGGGACATACCGGTCATGGTGGTCTGTGACAGGAACATGGACGGAAATCTGCAGATCCAGGCGGAAGGAAAATGCCTAGAGGCCGGTGCAGCCGACTTTGTGCGTGAGCCTTTTGTTCCGGGAACCGTCCAGAACCGCGTGAAGGGTCTCATCAGGCTGCGTGAGTCCACGGCCATGCTGAACATCCTGGAGCGTGATCCCCTCACGGGGCTGTATGCAAAGGAATTCTTTTTTAAGAAGGTGGAAGAGTATCTATCAGAGCATGCGGATCAAAGGTTTGTGTTTTTGGTATCTGACATCCAGGGCTTAAAGGTGATCAATGAAAAGTACGGCTTCGACATGGGAGACATTGTCCTAAATACCATGGCAAGCCACGGGATCAAACACATCAAGGGGTTCGTCTTTGGCGGCAGGATTGAGGGAGACAAGCTGGCCGGGCTTGTGAATGACCATGGGATCGACGAGATCGTGGAAAATCTTGCTGAAAATGATGCGGGTACGCCGTATCCCATTCCGAACGTTATTGTCAAGCACGGCATTTACCGGATTGAACCGAGACTGAACGTGAAGCCAAAGGGAATGTATGACCGCGCCATGCTTGCCCTGCAAAAGATCAAGAGCCAGTATGGCGTTTACGTCGCCGAATACAATGACGAGCTTCGTAAGGATCTGTTGCTCAAGCAGATGATTCTGGGGAGCGCGGATGATGCCTTAAAGGATCATCAATTTAAGGTGTTCTATCAGCCCAAGCATGATTTCCGCACAAACCGCACCTGCGGCGCGGAAGGGCTGGTACGCTGGATGCACCCGGACATAGGATTCATGAATCCCATACTGTTTATCTCCCTGTTTGAACAAAACGGGTTCATCACAAAAATGGATTTCTTTGTTTGGGAGGAAATCTGCAAGACGATAAAGAAATGGGAGAGGGAAGGCATTCCCCTCGTGCCGGTCTCCATCAACGTATCGAGAAGGGATTTTGAGATCCCGGATCTGGCGGATCGGATCACGGCACTTGTAGACAGTTACGACATCTCTCACGACATGGTACACGTGGAGGTGACGGAGTCAGCCTATTCTGATGATCCGGAACGCATTACGGAGACGGTGCGAAAGCTCCATGACAATGGTTTTGTGATCGAGATGGATGACTTTGGAACGGGATATTCTTCTTTGATCGCCCTAAGCAGCATGGATCTTGACGTGCTAAAGCTCGACCGGAGCATTATTGAAAACGACAAGCCAGGTTCTGAAAAGAACATCCTGGAGTTTTCCATGCAGCTTGCCAAAATGCTGAATCTAAAGACCGTGGCGGAAGGCGTGGAGACGAAGGAGCAGATGGAGAGGATCTCCCAGCTTGGCGGCGACTACATTCAGGGGTATTATTACTCCAAACCGCTGCCGGAGGAGGAGTTCGCAAAGTATCTGATCCAAAGGAATGAAAAACCTGCAGAAGACTAAGTACAGGTCAGGGACGTGCTTCACGTGGGAAAATGAGAAGCACGGGATAGAAAATGATTGGTGCGGGAAATAGTTTTGTGTTATAATTTGTTCACGGGGGGATATTGCGGACAAGGAGGCTAGGTGAATGCAATATCGCAAGGATAAATACGGAAATGACGTTTCCATTTTGGGTTACGGTTGCATGCGCTTTACAAGAAAGGGCAGTAACATAGATCATGAAAAAGCGGAGCAGGAGGTTATGGCTGCTTTTAAGCAGGGCGTAAACTATTTCGATACTGCTTACGTCTATCCGGGAAGTGAGGTTTGCCTGGGAAAAATCCTCGAGGACAATCATATCAGGGAGCAGGTGAGGATCGCCACAAAGCTCCCCCAGTACATGGTAAAGAACCCCGAGAATATTGACAAGTTTTTTGACGAGGAGCTGAAGCGCCTCCGCACGGACTACGTGGACTATTACCTGATGCACATGCTGACGGATCTTGTCTCCTGGGAAAACTTAAAGAAAAACGGGATCGAGGAGTGGATCAGACGCAAAAAGGAATCGGGAGCCATCCGGCAGGTTGGTTTTTCCTTCCACGGGAACACGGATACGTTCCTGCAGATCCTGGAGGATTATGACTGGGATTTCTGTCAGATCCAGTATAATTATCTAGACGAGAACATACAGGCCGGACGGAAGGGCTTAAAGGCTGCCGCGGCAAAGGGGATCCCCGTGATCATCATGGAACCGCTTCGCGGCGGAAAGTTAGTGAATCTCCTGCCTGCTGAGGCGAAAAAGCTCATCGCGGGACATGACAAGAAAAGATCCGCGGCGGAATGGGCATTCCGGTGGTTGTGGGACCAGCCGGAGGTCACCTGCGTTTTGTCAGGCATGAATTCCCTGGAGATGGTGGAGGAGAATTGCAGGATCGCGTCAGAGGTACAGGCCGGAGAGTTTGATGAAGGCGACTTTAAGATGATCGCAGGGATCAAGGCGGCCATCGAGAGAACGACCAAGGTGGGATGCACGGGCTGCGGTTATTGCATGCCTTGCCCGAAGGGAGTGGACATTCCGGCGACCTTCCGGTGCTACAACGCCATGTATGCGGAAGGAAAGGGGAGTGGCAGGTTCCAGTACGTGCAGGTGGTTGGCCTTCGCAAGGAACCAGCGTTTGCAGACCTTTGCGTGCAGTGTGGAAAGTGCGAGCAGCATTGCCCTCAGCATCTTGAGATCCGGAAGTATCTAAAGGAAGCTGACAAAAAACTGCGGCCATGGCCATATAAGATCTTGATCAAGCTTTTCCGAAAGCGAATGATCAAATCATAATAAATTTACAAATAGGGAATAAAAAGGAGGACAAAAGTGATAGTTTCCAGCGTTTCAGTATCGGTAATCGTTATCGTGGTTTTGCTTTTGCTATTATTCTAAAGAAATAGGACAAGTTTAGGAGGGTTGCAATGAGATTAATTACGCGTTCTGATTTTGACGGTTTGGCATGCGGCGCGCTTCTGTTGGAGGCGGGCGTGATCGATTCTTGGAAATTTGCACATCCCAAGGATCTACAGGACGGACTGATTCCCGTGACGGAGGATGACTGCCTTGCGAACGTTCCTTTTGTGGAAGGCTGCGGACTTTGGTTTGATCATCATTCCAGTGAATATGAAAGATTGCAGCTTGCGGGAAAGTATAAGGGAGAGAGCAGGATCGCTCCTTCCTGCGCAAGGATCATTTACGAGTATTACGGCGGAAGACAGCGCTTCCCTCAATATGACGACCTTATGGTTGCAGTGGACAAGGTGGATTCCGGAAATCTTACCATTGATGAGATCCAAAACCCTAAGGGTTGGATTTTGGTAGGCTTCCTCATGGATCCCAGAACGGGTCTTGGCAGATGGAGAGACTTCACCATCTCCAACTATCAGCTGATGGAAAAATTGATGCATGCCTGCAGAACCATGTCTACGGAAGAGATCTTGAACCTTCCTGACGTGCAGGAGCGCATTGTGGTATACAAGGAGCAGGACGAGAAGTTCCGCGAGATGGTGAAGGCGCATACGGTGACGTACGGGAATCTGTTGGTTTCTGACCTAAGGGGCGTAAATCCCATCTATTCCGGAAACCGCTTCCTGATCTACAGCATGTATCCCGAACAGAATATTTCCGCTTGGATCGTAAACGGAAAAGGCGGCGTGGGTTGCAGCGCTGCCGTTGGCTACAGTATATTGAATAAAACCTGTACCATTGACGTGGGCAGCCTTATGCTGAAATATGGCGGAGGCGGTCATAAGAAGGTTGGTACCTGCCAGTTCTCAGACGAGACGATGGCAGAAGGACTTCCTAAGCTTCTGGAAGAACTGAAGGAAATGGTAAATGAATAAAATATTTTGAAATGGCCCGTCGAAAACGACGGGCTATTTTTTAGCTAAATTTAGCCTTTGCTTTGTTGGAGGCGGATACTGGGAATAATCAACAAAAGACACTTGGGTTAATTGGGGAAAACAACCAAAAGAAAGAAAAATGCGAAAGAGGGATTGCAAAAATATCAAAAAGGGAGTAGGATATGCGTGAAAGCTAAAATAAGCTAAATTAACTTAAATTAACCAAACCAAAATGATAAAAATCTTAGGAGGAGTAAAATGAGCATTCAAATGATCGCACCTGAAGTGAAAAACGTTCCCTGGCAGGATCGTCCCGCGAATCTTGTGGGGGCACCCGTATGGCGTTATACGGAGAATCCCATCATTAACCGCAATCCCATTCCCGGCGTTGCAAGAATCTTTAATTCCGCAGTCGTACCGTATGAAGACGGTTTTATCGGCGTGTTCCGCGGCGAGCAGACCAACGGCGTGCCCTACGTATACCTTGGAAGAAGCAAGGATGGCATTCACTGGGAGTTCGAGAAGGACAAGGTTCAGTTCGTGGACGAACAGGGTGAACCCTTCATGCCCGTATACGCTTATGATCCCAGACTGGTAAAAGTGGAAGATACGTATTATATTATATGGTGTGGGGATTTTTACGGCGCAGCCATCGGCATTGCAAAGACGCAGGACTTCAAGAAATTTGTCAGGATCGAGAATCCCTTCCTGCCCTTTAACAGAAATGCCGTATTGTTCCCGAGAAAGCTGCATGGCAATTTTGTAATGCTGAGCAGACCTTCTGACAGCGGACACACGCCTTTTGGAGACATTTTTGTCAGCGAGAGCCCTGACCTGACCTATTGGGGAAAGCACCGTCACGTGATGGGCAGGGGCTATGAATGGTGGGAGTCCTTAAAGATCGGCGGAGGCGCTGCTCCCATTGAGACGAGCGAAGGCTGGCTGATGTTCTATCACGGCGTGAGCGGAACCTGTAACGGTTACGTGTACAGCATCGGCGGCGCCATTCTGGACTTGGAGAATCCTTCCATCGTGAAGTATCGTTGCGAGACCTTCCTGCTGACGCCGGAAGAGTGGTATGAGGAGCGCGGGTTTGTGCCCAACGTAACCTTCCCCTGCGCAACCATTCATGATCCCAAGACCGGCAGGATCGCGATTTATTACGGATGTGCGGACAGCTACGTAAGCCTTGCCTTCTGCCAGTTTGAAGAGATCGTGGATTATATCAAAGAGCACAGCGTTGTCCGGAATGATGATACGGAGATCGGACGCAGATAATCTGACTTCGCGCTTAAGTATGGGCGCGCAGGTAAGGAGGACGTAGCAAAATGCAGACGGAAATATATAAGCTGGCGTCAGAAATGACGTGGCACGCTCCGACGGATCAGGCTTTTTCCTACGAGGGAAGAATTGATTTCGAATGCCCGGAGGCCCCCACGTTTGTCAATCCGTGCAGCCACGTAAGGTTTTGCCTTGGCGGGCGGCGGGCAGTTCTGGCGCTGGAGAATCAGCGTGCCTACTTTGAAAATGCATTGGGCGTTCTGGTGGACGGGGAATACCGTGGAAAGATCCTTTTGCATGACGGCACTTCTTTGCAGGGAGAGACGGCGGAGCAGTTTTTGCTTCGCCTTTTGCCCGTGGAAGGAGAAAGGCTTTCCGCGATAAAAGGCTTAAAGGAGAGCGTTAGGTTTTATGACCTCGCGCCGTTCCTGGACGGAAAAGAGCATGAACTGACGATCTTTAAGCGAATGGATGGTTGTCATTACTTTAGCTTTTGCGGATTAGTGGCGGAAAAAGGTATGCTTGGCAGGGTTGACGCGCCCCGGCAGGAAAGAAGGATTGAGGTCTATGGGGATTCCATTTCCTGCGGCGAGGTGAGTGAGGCCGTGGGACGGGTTGGCTCAGACGATCCGGAAGGGCATAACGGGATTTATTCCAACAGCTTTTATTCCTACCCGTGGATCCTGGCAAGGCGCCTTAATGCAAGGCTTCACGACGTGTCGCAGGGCGGGATCGCGCTGCAGGATGGCATGGGCTGGTTCAACCTTCCGGATGCCGTGGGAATGCTGAGCTGTTATGACAAGATACAGAATAACCCCTCTCTGGGGGAGAGAAAACCATGGGACTTTGGGGCGTACGTACCCCACGTCGTGATCGTTGCCATAGGGCAAAATGACGCTCATCCGGAGAATTACATGTCGGAAGCCTATGACGGGGAGAAGGCCCTGCGCTGGAGGGAAGACTACCGCAGATTCCTAGGGCTTCTTAGGGAAAAGTATCCAAAGGCGCTGATCGTTCTTACGACGACGATCCTGGGACATGACCCGGCTTGGGACAGGGCGATCGGGCAGGTTTGCGACGAAATGCGGGATCCCAAGATCAGACAATTTTTGTATGAGAAAAATGGCTGCGGAACCAGCGGCCACGTACGCATTCCCGAAGCGGAAAAGATGGCGGCGGAGATGCAAGGTTTCCTAGAGAGCCTGGGAGATGAAATCTGGGAGGATTGAGGTAAGAGAAATGGCAAAGGGCAGAAAAGCAGTTACCATGTCTGACATCGCAAAAAAAGTGAACGTGAGCACGGTCACCGTTTCCAAGGCGCTCTCAGGACAAAAGGGCGTCAGCGAGGAAATGCGGGAACAGATCTTAAATCTTGCAAAACAGATGGGCTACAAGGCCGTTCACGGCGGAAAGGAACCAGGCACGGGTTTCCGGATCGGTGTTTTGATGCCGCCGGGAGCCTTGGCTTCGTTTGATTCCTTTTATTGGAGGCTCTACCAGGCAACCTCGGAGAAGGCAATGGAAAAGAATTGCTTTACGGGGTATGAAAGCCTGACGGAGGAAATGACAAAAAACGGAGTGCTTCCGAGACTTGTCACGGACAGCATGGTGGACGGACTCATCGTGATCGGCCGCCCGGAGGAAAAATACCTGGCCCTATTAAAGGAGCGCGCGGGCATGCCCATGGTATTCCTGGACTTCTATGACACGGCCCTTGACGTGGACTGCTTTATTTCTGACAGCTTTTACGGATCCTATCTTCTCACGGAATATCTGTTGGACCGGGGACACAGGAACGTTGCTTTCGTAGGGACGCTTTATGCGACGAACAGCATTACGGACAGATTCCTTGGCTTCCAAAAGGCGATGATGGAACGGGGGCTTTCCGTGCCGGAGTCGCACGTGATCCCAGACCGTGCGAGGGAGAAGGGGACGGATGAAAACTATGAAACTTTTACTTTCCCCAAGAAGATGCCCACGGCTTTTGTTTGTAACTGTGATCACGTTGCGGGAATCCTGATCAGGAATCTTGAGGAGATGGGCTTTCGCGTTCCAGAGGACGTTTCGGTGACGGGTTTTGACAATTATCCCAGTGAAAAGGAACTTGGGGCAGCCGTTACGACTTATGCGGTGAACCTGCAGGCCATGGCAAAGGCGGCGGTGAAGTCGCTGATCCGGCAGATGAACGGGGAGAACGTAAGGTGCGGGATCCACGTCGTGGAAGGGCAGCTTGTGATCAAGGACAGCGTTCGTACCATAAAGCGGTGAGTAATTCCATAAATCTGGAGTAAGACAAATGCAAACAAAAAGGAGCGGGAAAGAGCATGGATGAGACAACGTACCGGGAGGGCCTGACGGTTGCCGGAGATGATTCCAGAATTGTAAAATGCATGCAAAGGGCTTTGGCCGGGGAAAAGCTCACGGTGGCTTTTTTGGGCGGTTCCATCACGCAGGGTTGCCTTGCAAGTGAACCGAAGCTTTGTTATGCATACAGAACCTATGACTGGTGGGAACGCAGTTTTCCGGAAGCGGAGATCTCTTATTGGAATGCAGGCATTGGTGCGACGACCTCGCATCTTGGCGTTGCCAGACTGCAGGAGGACGTGCTGTCACAGAGACCGGATTTTGTGATCGTAGAGTTTTCAGTGAATGACGAGGACGAAAGCCCACATTTTAAGGAAACTTACGAGAGTTTGGTACGCAGGATTCTTTTGGCGCCTTGGAAACCTGCGCTCATGCTGGTGCACAACGTCCGCTATGATGACGGGGGAAATGCGGAGGCGATACACAGGCCTGTCGGGGAGCGCTACCGCGTGCCGAGCGTAAGCATGAAGCCTTCGATCTATGCAATGGTAGCCCAGGGACGGATCGAGAAACGCAGCATCACGCAGGATGACCTGCATCCAAATGACTTGGGGCATGAATACGTGGCAGGCGTGATCACCACGTTTCTTGAGGACGTAAGGAAGAAGGCCTTGATGCTTGGAGCGGACGCGAATGCCGGCGGCGAGGCGGATCCATCGGATTCGTTTTTGCCTCTTCCGATCCCGCTCACGCGAAGCAGCTACGAGAACGTAACGCGTTATCGCAATTATCAGATCTCGCCGGTTGAAAATGATGGTTTCAAACAGGATAACACGCCGCAACAGGCTATCGCGGATTGCTTTAAGCGGGGGTGGAAGGCATCGGATCTTGGAGATCGCATTAAATTCCGGGTCCGGGGCGAAAACATCGCGGTGCAGTACCGGAAAACCGTGAGAAAACCCGCGCCGGTTGCCACGCTGTACCTTGACGGGGACCGGAGCAGAGGAATTACCCTGGATGCCAATTTCACAGAAGACTGGGGAGATTGTCTGTACCTGCAGACGGTTTTGGAACACGGAAATCTGGCTGATCATACGGTTGAGATAGAGATTACGGAAGAGTCTGGGAACGCGGAGTGTTTTTACCTCGTATCCCTGATCGCCGGCTGACAAAGGAGGACTTCATGAGCATTCAATACTTGGAAAAAGAACGGATTTTCTGTTTACATACGCCGAATACTACGTATCTGCTTGGCATCGTGGCCCAGGAAGGATTTTTGGGACATCTCTATTACGGGAAAAGATTGCTGGACGTAAGTGGCGCGCAGTATCTTCTTAGGTTGGAGGAGCCGCCTTTTGTGCCGGAGAAAAACGACAGGGACAGGAGCTCTTTCATGGATTGCTTTCCCTTCGAGTATTCCTCCCACGGCGTGGGGGATTTCCGGGAAAGCTGCATTAAGATCCGCACGGCAAAGGGCCATGCGGCCGTAAATCTGGTTTACGTTAGTCACGAGATCAAAAAGGGAAAGGGAAAACTTACCGGCCTGCCTGCAACCTTCGGCAATGAGGGAGAGGTGACGACTCTCGTGATCACCTGCACGGATCCCGTGACCAAACTGAACGTGGAATTGTCCTATTCTACCTTCGAAAACGTGGATGCCATTGCCAGGAGCGTCAAGGTGATCAATGCCTCTGGGGAAGCCCTGTGGCTGGAAAAGATCATGAGTGCTTGCCTGGATCTGGAGGCAAGGGAATATGACGTATTAACGCTGCACGGTTCCTGGGCGAGAGAACGTCATATGGAGAGAAGGCCACTGGGGTTTGGAAAAACCAGCGTTTCCTCCCTGCGAGGGGAAAGCAGTCATCAAGAACATCCGTTTATTGCGTTGCTGTCGAAAAACGCGAGTCAGACGGAGGGAGAAGTTTACGGATTACATTTCGCTTATTCCGGAAACTTTTTGGCGCAGGCGCAGCGCAGCCAGTTTGGTCAGATTCGCGTTGTCATGGGAATTCACCCGGAAGAGTTTTCCTGGAAACTGGAGTCCGGCGAGAGCTTTCAGGCGCCTGAGGTACTGTTAACCTATTCCTCCAAGGGACTGGGAGGCATGAGCAGAAGTTATCATGACCTCTACAGAAACCATTTGATCCGGAGCCCGTGGCTGCACAAAAAGCGTCCCATACTGATCAACAACTGGGAGGCAACCTATTTTGATTTCAACGCGGAAAAGATCTTGGACATTGCGAAGGAAAGCGCAAAGCTTGGAATAGAAATGCTGGTATTGGACGACGGATGGTTTGGAAACCGGTTTGACGACAACCGCTCCCTCGGCGACTGGCAGGTAAATGAGACGAAGCTTCCAGGCGGTCTTGGAAAGCTAGTTTCCGAGATCAATGCCCTGGGATTAAAGTTTGGAATCTGGTTCGAGCCAGAGATGATCTCTCCTGAGTCAAAACTGTTTGAAGAGCATCCCGACTGGGCCATCCAGATTCCCGAAAGAAGGCCTTGCAGGGCGCGAAACCAGTACGTGCTTGACGTGGGACGGAAGGAAGTAAGGGATCATATCCTAAAACAAATGTTTGACGTATTGCATTCCGCCAACGTGGAATACGTAAAGTGGGACATGAACAGACCGCTTACGGATCTTGGAAGCGCAGCGCTCCCGGCAGACAGGCAGGGAGAAATCTGTCACAGGTTTGTGCTTGGTATGTATGAAATGCAAGAGCGCCTTTTGCAAGAGTTTCCCAATTTGCTCTTGGAAAACTGCTCCGGCGGGGGCGGACGGTTTGATCCTGGCATGCTGTATTACAGTCCCCAGATCTGGTGCTCGGATGACACGGATGCGGTAGAGCGTCTTGCGATCCAGGAAGGGACGGCACTTTTGTATCCCCTTTGCTCGATGGGAGCCCACGTGAGCGTCTGCCCGAATCATACCGTTGGAAGGAGCACGCCGTTTGCGACGAGAGCCATGGTTGCATTGGCGGGAACCTTTGGGTATGAGCTTGACGTCACCAAGCTGTCAGATGCGGAGAAGGAAGAGATCCCCAGTCAGATCCGGGCGTACCACGCATTTCATGATCTGATCCGGGAAGGCACCTATTACCGGAATGCCTCCTATCAGGAGAATCATGACTATGATTGTTTTCAGGTTGTCGGAAAGGGCGGGAAGAGGTCTTTGGTCTTCTTTACGCAGGTTCTGGCAACACCCAATGAACACAGCCGCTGCATACGGCTTCAAGGATTGCGGGAGAACGTGAAATACAAGGTCATCCAGGTAAATCTAAACAAAAAGGAGCTTCTTACGGATACGGGAAAAGTAGTCAGCGGCAGCATTTTGATGAATGCGGGAATGATCGTGGACAGACCTTGGGGAGATTTTCAGGGAAGGCTCTACTGGCTGGAGGAATGCTAGGAAGCATTAGGTTGGGTTTATGTTTTGAATGGGCTTGAAAAGTGCTTCGAAAGGAAGGATAACGGTGGGCATACACAAAAAGTATTATGAACTGGCAGAAGAACAGGAAAAGCTTCTGAGCAGAAAGAATGAGATTGACGAAAACTTTTATAACGGGATCTACGAAAGGTATCGGTATCCGGTTCTGACGCGGGAACACGCGCCGGTCATCTGGCAGTATGATCTGGACGAAGATGCGAATCCATATTTTGAAAAACGGTTGGGGATCAATGCGACGTTTAATTCTGGAGCATTGGAACTGAACGGAAAATATTATCTGGTGGCGCGCGTGGAAGGAGATGACAGGAAGTCGTTCTTCGCCGTGGCGGAGTCGGACAGCCCAGTGGACGGGTTCCGGTTTTGGGATTATCCGGTCCAGCTCCCGGATACTTGCCCGGAGGAAACTAACGTCTATGACATGCGTCTTACGAAGCATGAGGATGGGTATATATATGGTGTTTTTTGCTCGGAGAGCAAGGATACGGAGAGCCCTGACCTGTCAGCAGCCGTGGCGGCGGCAGGGATCGTGCGCACAAAGGATCTAAAGACCTGGGAGAGACTTCCGAACCTGCGGACGCTCCATTCCCCGCAGCAGAGAAACGTGGTGCTTCATCCGGAATATGTGAACGGGAAGTATGCTTTCTACACGCGACCCATGGATGATTTCATCGACACGGGGAGCGGAGGCGGCATCGGCTTTGGACTTTGTGATGACGTGACGAATGCCGTGATCGATGAGGAAATCATCACCAGCAAGAGAAAGTATCACACCGTCACGGAGGTAAAGAACGGCGCGGGTGCCGTTCCGATCAAGACGGATCTGGGATGGATCCATATTGCGCATGGCGTACGTAACACTGCGGCAGGCCTTCGCTACGTCATCTATGCCTTTGCAACGGCATTGGATGATCCGGCGAGAGTGATCGCAGAGCCGTCGGGCTTGTTGATCGGACCGCGCGGGGAGGAGCGCGTCGGGGACGTGTCCAACGTAACGTTTACGAACGGCGCGATCACGTTGCCGGACGGAACGGTATATATTTATTATGCATCCTCTGACACCAGGCTGCACGTGGCGAGGACAAGCATTGAAAGGCTTAAGGATTACGTATTCCATGCGCCGGAGGATCCTCAAAGAAGCGCGGACTGCGTGGCGCAAAGATGCGAACTTGTGAAGAAAAACCTGGAGCTGTTGAATCGGTAGGATTCAGTAAGGCGACGCGAGACGAAGACATGTCGCCTGGGAAGGAAGACTTAAGTGACGGAAAAGAACAGGGAAATCATTTTTTTGGAGCCCGTACTCAAGGAAAACGTATGGGGAGGAAACCGTCTTGTGACGGAATACCATTATCGGGACGAGGGTGACGGCATCGGGGAGTGTTGGGGAATCAGCGCCCATCCCCACGGGGATTGTAAGATCGCGGAAGGGACGTGGAAGGGGAAAACCTTGTCATGGCTGTACCGGGAACACAGAGAGCTTTTCGGCAACGTAAAAGCTCCGGAATTTCCTCTTTTGGTGAAGATCATCGACGCAAAGGAAAAGCTGAGCATACAAGTGCATCCGGATGACGCATACGCAAAAGAGCATGAGAACGGGAGCCTTGGCAAGACGGAATGTTGGTACGTGCTGGATTGCCCGGAGGATGCGGAACTTGTCATAGGACATAACGCGAAAACCAGGGAAGAACTCGCAGACATGGTGCATGCGGGAAGATATGAGGAATTGATCCGCAGGGTTCCCGTTAAGAAAGGCGATTGCGTGCAGATCATTCCCGGTACCATTCACGCCATCACGCCTGGAATGCTGATCCTGGAGACGCAGCAGAGCAGTGACGTGACGTATCGCGTTTACGATTACGGAAGGCTTGTGAACGGAAAGCCGAGACCGATACACGTGGAGCAGAGCATAGAGGTGACGAACGTCCCTGACCTGTCTGACAAGACGGGAATAAAACACTTTGCAAACTTGTCGCCAAACGAGTTGCATGAGCTGGTTTCCTGCGAATTTTTCCGTACTTGGAAACTTGACGTTGACGGAAAATTTAAGATGGAACAGAGCCATCCCTTCTTGCTTGTCAGTGTCTTGAGCGGGGAAGGAGAGTTGGACGGCAGGCACGTCCGTAAAGGCATGCATCTGATCCTTCCGTACGGATATGGAAAAGTTTACGTTAACGGAAAGGTTGAGCTGATGCTCACAACCGTGAACTGTACAAAGTGACCGAAAAAACGATTTACGTTTCGCCTAATTCTCTTCTAAAAACAGAAGGAAATCGATTTATTCGATGGTAATTCTAACAAAAACGTTGGAAAGCTATTGGAAATTTGTATGTGTTGTTGTATAGTAAAACAAATGTTGAGTTCCAGAAGCAGTATGACGCATGGAAGAAGTAATTTTGGCTACGCGCTGAGGTTACCATTCTGAAGCTAGAGACCGGCGCGGAATCATCCGCGCCGGATTTTTGGAGGAGGAGCGCATGCCAACGGTAATCGTTTTACTTTGCCTGGCAGGCATCGTTGTTTTGATCCTGCGGAGCATGAGAAAGACAAAGAAAGAAGGAAAATCCCTGCAGTGTTGCATGGATTGCAGCAAATGCAACGGCCCTTGTCACCTTGGGGAATTAGAAAAATCGAATAAGAAGGAATGAAAACGTGTTAGGAGAATCGTCCCCGTGACACGTTTTTTTGTGCGATATTTTCCTGATCGATCTGCATATTTTGGGGACGGGTTCATATATTGTGGAGAAGGATGGACAAGGGAAAGAGAGGGAGGATGCGGGAGCTGGTCAGGTTGTTTCCGAAGGAGGAACAAGACTTTTGGGGGAGGGTGCTGACGAAGGACCTGACGGAGCTTAGGCTTCGGGCGATGAAGCCTGCCATGGAAAGCAGAGGCGGAAGGGAATGGTACGTGGATGATGCGGGGAGGGCGACGGATGAGAAGGAAAGGGCAAAGTGTTTTACGAGGGAGGAATTGTCGAAACTCATACTGCATTTGTGTAAGTATTCCCCATATGCGTATGAGGAGGAATTGCGGGAAGGATATCTGACGCTGGAGGGAGGGCACCGGCTAGGCGTTGCCGGGCAGGCCGTCATGGCAGGGGGAAGGCTTCAGACCATAAAGAACGTGGCTTTTTTGAACCTCCGGATCGCGAGGGAGATCCAGGGCGCGGCAGATGAGGTGCTGCCTTTCTTGTATGAGGGGGGAGAACTCATGAATACGCTCATCGTTTCGCCGCCAGGTTGCGGAAAGACAACCCTTCTGCGAGACCTCATACGGCAGATATCTAATGGAAGCGCTTACGACAGGGGAAGGACCGTTGGGGTAGTGGACGAGAGGTCGGAACTGGGCGGAGGACATCTCGGCGTACCGCGAAATGACTTAGGAGTGCGGACGGACGTGCTGGACGGTTGTCCCAAGGCCATTGGCATGAGGCTCATGATCAGATCCATGGGGCCGTATGCGCTAGCGGTGGACGAGATGGGAAAACCGGAGGACGTCTTGGAAATGCGGGAGGCGGCAAGATGCGGCATAAAGCTTATGGCGACGCTTCACGGTGCGTCAAGGGAGGACGTGACAAAGCGTGGATTGGAGGATTTGTTTGAATGCATTCTCATATTGGGAAAGGGGGAGAGAGCCCCGGTGCTTGTGGACTGTTGGAAAAGGAAAGGGGCGGAAGCCTTGGTCCAGAAAGAAGGGAACGGTGAGATGGCTAGGCGTTGCATTGATATTGCTCGGGAGTCTTGGGATGGGCGTGCGGCACGTTCTGTGGAGAAGACGGGAACTAGCCGGGACGGAGGAGATGCGGGACGTTTTGGAACTGATCGAAGGCGAGATCCAGTATGGCAGGGGATCTCTTCCTGAATGCTTTGTCCGTGCGGGAATGCAGCGACAAACGCAAATGGGAAAGCTTATTGAAGAAACGGGAAGAAAGGCATTGGCATCACCTGAGGCGGCACTTTTGGACCTCATGGAGGAGACGCTTGGAGACGAGCTTGGAAGGTTTTTGCCGGCAACGGAATATCATGCGTTCCTCGGATTTGCGGCTCCGGAAGGTTATCAAGACGAACGGATGCAACGAAGGGCATTGGAACAAAGCAGGCACAGGGTGGAAGCGCTTGTGGAAAAGAGGAAGGAAAGGCTAGTGGGAGAATGCCGCGTGGCCAGTTGCCTGGGGATCATGGGAGGTTTGTTTGTGATCCTGCTTCTTTGGTAGAAATTTAAGACGGAGGGACGGGATGGAAGTAAATCTGATCTTCAAGATTGCTGCCGTGGGGATTCTGGTGACGATCCTGGGGCAGGTGCTAAAGCATAGCGGCAGGGAAGAGCATGCCTTTCTGATCAGTCTCGCCGGTCTGATCATTGTCATGTCATGGATCCTGCCATATATTTTCGATCTATTTGAATCCATGCAGACATTTTTTGCTTTGTGACGGGGGAGGAACCATGGGAGACGTGATCAGGATCAGCGTCTGCGTGATCCTTGCGGTTTTGGCTTCGATGCTGATCAAAAATGAGAAGCCTGCGTACGGTTTTTTGATGGGACTGGCCATGGGAATCCTGGTCCTTGCCCTGTGCATGAAACGGATCGCCGGGATCACGCAGACGCTGGCGAAGTTAAAAGATTATCTGGGAGCCGGGAGTGATCAGCTGGGGATCATGCTGAAGGTGCTTGGCATCACTTACGTCTGCGAATTTGCGGCAGGAATCTGCAGGGATGCGGGGTATGGATTTTTGGCCGGGCAGATGGAGACGCTGGGAAAGCTTTGCGTTACGCTGTCGGGGCTGGCGATCCTAGTGGCATTGATCGACCAGATTTTGCTCCTGGGATAAGGATGCGGGAGACGGAAGGATGGAACGGCATGGAACTGACGGATCTGTGGGAAGAGATGAGGATGGGAGAGCTGGGAGAGCGGATCAGCGAAGCGTTTCCATCCTTGGAATTGTCATTGGATACAATGCTGGGACTTTTGATGCAGGGGCGGTTTGGGGAGTTATGGAAATACTTTTGGGAGAGGGGGATCGCCGGGCTTACCATTGAGGAGAGCGGGGCATGGACGCTGTTTGTAAGCCTGGTGTTGCTTGGCGCGTTTAGCGCGGCGCTGATGCGTTTTTCAGATACATATGAAAAGTACCAGGTGAGCGAAATGAGCTTTTACCTTGCGTATCTTCTGCAGGCAGCCATCCTGGCAAGATGCTTTTCCCAGATGTTAGGGATCGCGACGGCTGCGATAGAGCGAATCGTCGGATTTATCAAGCTGTTGATGCCCGTCTATCTGGTCTCCGTCAGCGTGGCAACGGGGAGCATGTCCGCAGGGGCAAGCCATCAAATGACGGTATTGTTGCTCCTTGTGGTGGAGGAAGCGTTAAGGAGGTGCTTTTTGCCGTTGACTTCCTGTTTTTTTCTGCTGACGGTGCTCGAGGGCGTCATGGGACAGGAGCGGTTGGAACGCATGACGGAGCTATTGAAAAAGGCAGTCAGCGTTGGATTAAAGGGATTGCTTGGGGCAGTGGCTGGAATGGGATTTTTACAGAAGATGCTGGCACCGGCCGTAGACAAGCTGCAGGGTTCCGCACTTATGAAAGGGGTTTCGGCAATTCCAGGCATCGGCGACGGCGTGGAGGGCGTTCTTGAGATCATTTTAGGTTCGGCGACCATTGTAAAAAATGCCGCCGGGATTGTCATGACGGTGCTCTTGTTTTTCCTGTGTCTGAAGCCATTATGGGAACTTTTGTTGTTGGCGGTGACGCTAAGGTTTGCGGCCGCCGTCATGGGTATCATTTGTGATAAGAGGCTTGCAAAGTCGGCAGACCGCGCCGGTGAGGCGGGAATGCTGCTTTTGGGGATCGCGGGCGTGACCATGCTCTTTTTTGAGATTTGTCTGGCTGTCGCCGTGTCCTCGGTAAGAACGTGAGCATGGCAGGAGGAAGGATGTTTGAGGCATTAACGAGGGATTTGGGAAGGCTTGCGATTTTTATGATCTGCGCGCAGATGATCGTACTGTTCCGGCCGCGGGAGAGCTATGAAAAATACTTAAGACTATTGATGAGTGCGCTGATCCTTCTGCAGTTTTTGACGCCCGTAAAGCGGATCCTTACGGGGGAAGCGCTGGATTCCCAGATATTGGAAAACTATGCGGAAGCATTGGAAATATCCTTTGGCGGGTCTTGGGACGAAAGGGCGGGGAATGGAGAACCGGAGTTTTCGGAAGAGCCTGGGATCGAAGTAGACGTGGAAGCCGTCACGGAGATCAAGACGAAAGAAATCAATTTGGGAGGCGGAAATGAACCATAAAACGGAAGAGTGGTTTCAAACAAAACTGGCACCATGGCTGAAGAAGGACCGGCTCATGATCCTTTTGCTGTCAGGAATCCTGCTTCTTGTCATTTCACTTCCTGCGGGGAAGCAAAAGAAAACGGAGCAATCATACGGGGGACAGGCGGAATATGACCCGGTTGCATTTGACGTTGGGGAAAACGTGCCGTCTTCCATGACGGGGAGGCAGGATGGCGGGGAGCAGTTTTCTGATACGGTTTACCTGGAGCAGATGGAAAAAGAACTGGAGGAATTGCTAGGGCAGGTAGACGGTGCTGGGAAGGTAAAGGTGATGATCACGCTGGAGCAATCGGTGGAACTGGTGGTGCTGACGAACGTGAAAGAAACACAGAGAAAAACGGAGGAAAACGGAGTCGGAAATACCGGGAAAAAAGGCCAGGAGACCATCAGGGAGGAGAGCGCGGTTTACGACGAGGCATCCAAGGGAAAAAGCCCGTACGTCGTTAAGAAGCGTTATCCGCAGGTGCAGGGCGTGATCGTGATCGCACAGGGGGCGGGCACGGGACGCGTCTCCAAGGAACTGACGGAGGCCGTACAGGCGCTCTTTGGGCTGGAAGCGCATAAAATAAAAGTATTAAAGCTTGGTCTATCCAAGTGAGGGCAGGAATAGAATGAACTACCAAACATAGGGCAGGGAGGAAAAAGAAGTGAAAACCATTTTCAAGAAAAACCAGCTGATGATCACGGCTCTCGCGATCATGATAGCCATTGCAGGGTATTTGCAATTTGCGGAGAATACTATAAAAGAGGAGCCGGGAGAGGCCTTGAAGGCCGTGGATTCCGGTAAGGTCATTACGGAAAATTACGTGGCGGGAGATCTGAAAAAAGATACGCAAAAGACAGAGAGCGCGGATACGATCTTGGAGCTTTCGGAAGAGGATCTGCTAATGCTTGGCCAGACGACGGACGGCGGAGAACTTTTGGAGTATCAAAGCTTAGACGGCGATGACGGGGAATTGACGCTGAACTATTTGGAAGACGGCATGGATCTTGTATATGAGCGTCCGGGGAATGGCGGCGAGGAGGACGAACCTGCGACGGCCATGCCGAAGGAGGGTGAGATCCCCGGAGAGGCCGTATACACTTCCGCAGGCGCATGGATCGTCTCTGACGCCAAGCTCCTCAAAGAGCAAACCAGGGCAAAGAATAAGGCGACGCTTCTCGACGTGATCGGCAGCGAGCATCTAAGCGACGAGCAAAAGCAGCAAGCCGTCAATAGCATGGTGGAGATGACGCAGATCGCGGAGAAGGAAGCGGCAGCGGAAATCCTGCTGGAGGCTAAGGGCTTTTCCGACGTGGTGGTCAGCATTGCCGCCGGCGGCGTAGACGTGGTGGTCAACGCGGCGACCCTCACCGACGCCCAACGCGCCCAGATCGAAGACATTGTATGTCGCAAGACGGGAGTTGCGCCGGAGAGCATCATCATCAGCACCGTCGTACGCGACTAACCACACCCTCACCCCACCGGTTCACGGGGATGTGTCTACTGACATGTTAATGAATCATGCAGAACTCGGGGCCGAGGCTTGATAGTATCCCTCAGGCACGCTCGCGCTATACTTGCAGCGTATCGGTACTAAGGTGCCGCAATAAAACCGAAGGAATCTTCCCACTTCGTGGGCCCCTCCTTCGGTATGCGCCACCTAAGTACCGACGCTTGGCAAATATGCCTGAGG
>JAFZNO010000100.1 GCA_017552985.1 Lachnospiraceae bacterium | reverse complement strand
GTTATAACTCAGTTAGATTAGATACCTTTACTCAGAATCCTTTCGCGCAAAAATTGTATCGTCATAATGGGTATGAATCCCGAGGATATGCGGATTGGAGAAAAGGCAGATTTGACCTTATGGAAAAGAAACTTTAACTTTCAGGATAATTTATTATGAGGGGTAGCGCGATGATTGAAGCTTGCTATGGTATTAAGCCGCTAAATACAATTGAAGGAATCCATTGCTTTGGAAATGAACGTGATGGTGATTGTTTTGATGAGGATGATGTTTTATTATGGCGAGATGGGCGTTTTCAGAATGCTATAGATGATTCAAAACTTTTTGATAATAATGCTACTAGACAAATGCTCTATCAGTTAAGTAAAGAAACAAATGTGATTGATCTGGCATCGGGACCCGGAATGGGGTTGATTCCTTCACTGCTGCGGATCAACCCGAGTATTCCGTGCATGATAAGCGATGCAAACTTGTCGTTGCTTAGAGAATGGAAGATTTTTTTGGCCGAAAAGCCTGCTTTCGCAAATATCGACTTTGCGCAGTTTTCTTTGATGGATATTCCATTTAAGGACAACTCTGTATCAGCGTACAGTAGTTTTATAGGATTAGGATCTACACGAAGTGGTTTGGCGGGATATGATCATGTGGTTACAGAAGTATTCAGAACGCTTAAACCTGGCGGGAAGCTATTTACTGTAGAGGTGGATTGGACTAATATTCCGGATATTATAGATTTGTTCCATAAGATGAATCAACAGCCATGGGATATTTTTTCTGAATCTATGGAAACAGGAAATCGAACTTGGCGTGATAGGTTTACAGATATTGGGTTCAGGATTCTATACCAAGAATTATTTGAGCATAGAAACTTAAAAGAAAGTGATAACGAACTAGGAAAAGCAGCGAAAAAGTATGGAGTTGAAGTTGGAATGGACTTTAATGCATTTATTGTACAAAAGTTATAGTAAGCTATATCGCAATATAATGTGATTGCGAAGCACTTATGTCCAAATTGTTAACGGTAAGATAAACTGGAATTCGAAATGATACCAATCCCTCTTGTGGGCATGTAAAAAAACTGCATAGAATTTAATACAGCGTTAGGCGCGGATTTAAGATTTTTTATATTCTTAAGTCCGCGCTTTTTTGTTTTTCGACAGAAATGGAAAGGAGCGAAGGAATGAAGATCTACTTGAGAAAGTTGGTGGTTCCGCCATGAAAAGAAATGGGAACACGAGATTTTAGGAAAGGAGCAGGAAATGGAAGAGGAAGTAAACCAGAAGGTGGTATCCGTATCATTCAGTGCCATAAGGCTTACGGCCACGGTGCTCGCAAGGGCACTGGCGAAGATAATTGCCGCCGAAAAAGCGAGGGCTGCACAAAGTGCAAAAGGAAAGGTGCAGGAACCGAAGCACGGAAAGATGACGCTGAAGGAACTGAACGAGCAGAATGCCGGAGCCGTGAGTATAGAGGTGAACGAAGGAAACATCAAATAATTGTTGGACGCATGTATAAAAGCATGGGTATTTTATCAAAAGGACATTTTGTTGAGGTGTCACGAACTGACCTTATAGCTGGGTATCAAGGACAAACGGCACTTAAGGTAAAAAAAGTAATTGAAGAAGCCAAGGGCGGTGTACTGTTCATAGATGAGGCATATAGTATAACGGAAAACGATCACAGCGATTCGTATGGCAGAGAATGCTTAACGGAGTTGACAAAGGCCCTGGAAGATTATAGAGACGATCTTGTTGTAATAGTAGCTGGATATACGGAACCAATGCGGAAATTCTTTGATTCTAATCCAGGATTAAAGTCTAGATTCAACACATTTATTGAGTTTGAGGATTATTCGCCTAAAGCATTGGTAGAGATTTTAAGTCTGATATGTAAAATCAATGATTATAAATTGGATGATGCCATGGAAACAGATTTGGAAAGATTCTTTGAGAAGGAATCGGAACAAAAAGATGAGCATTTTGCGAATGCACGCTTGGCTAGAAATCTGTATGATGATATGACCATGGCTCATGCCAAACGAGTTATCAATATAGTGAATCCATCAAAACAAGACTTGTCGACGATTATGATGATAGATTTTGGGGTTGCGTTGGATACCTATAAGCATTCGTCAATAGAAGAAAAACGATAAATCAAAACAACAAGAAATGGAGACTGGAAGATGGCAGATAAACATCACAGCGGAAGAAAAGTTAAGAAGAACCAAAGGTCTCTATATGAAAGGCAGCGATCAGTCTTATGCGCTTCGCCGGGAAATGATCCTCCTGAACCGCAAAAGGCAGCCATATTCAAAATAGACAATATTGATTCTGTAGTTGATGATACGATTCGCCAAAATGGTGCAATTGATACTCAAAAGAGTGCACTGGATAAAGATTCTAAAGTTTTAAAAGAATATGACGAAATACAAAAGAACAATGACATGTTTATGTGATCCATACTTTTGAAAGAAGGGACAAATGTTTAAGTGTTCTAAATGTGGTCTGTGTTGCAGAAATATTGATAAGGTTCCTCAACTAAAAGAATTTGACGATGGAAACGGTAGTTTGCACTAATTTCACAATGCTTATTTTGAAAAAATTAGATTTGTTTGATGTCAACTATGGCTTCAAGGCTGGACAGATTAAAAAGCTGTTTGCAGAAGCGGAGTTTGAATATGACAAACGATTTGAAATGGCACAGGCGGCAGACTTTAGTATTGACGAGATTATTTTGGCGGCGAAAAAAGAGTGTCAAGAGATATATGAGAATCTGCAAGAAATCAGTATGTATGATCAATCGATTCGCAAGGATCTGACGAGAATAAGCAATATGTTTTCTGCAGATGTACACTTTGATGGGGATTGGTCAAGGTTTATTGGAATGCCGACTCAATATGTAACAATTAGTAGTTCTTAACGGATGATTCAAACAAAAGCGGAAAGGATAGGATAGTAGCATGGCAAAAGATTACAAGAAAGTCTTGAAGGACAAGAAACTCGAGGCTGAAAAACTAATGACGGAAGATCAAAAGCTTAAGTGCAAAACCGCGATCCACACGGCTTCTGTGGCTAGCGGTGTTGCAGGAGCGATACCTATTCCTATGGCAGATGCAATACCTATTTCTGCCGCACAAATTACAATGGTGATCGCTTTGGGGAAAATTTTTGGACAAGAGTTGACGGATGCTGTTGCAAAAGGGATTATTGGGGCTGCCGCGTCTACTTTTGTGGGAAGAAACCTGGTGAAACTTATCCCTGTTGCGGGTTCGATAGTTTCAGCCACTGTGGCGGCGGGTGTTACGGAGGCTATAGGATGGATTGCGGCTGTGGATTTTGCAAAGAATGCAAGGAATGAGTGTGACCGGAAAAGGAATGCCCAGGAAGCGGCCGAAGCGGGAAAAACGCAATCCACTGATGAGAATAATGAGGGAAAAGACATTCGAGAGGATGAGAATTTAGATGAAATCCTTGATCAAATCATCACGAAAGAAAAGAATGAAAAAAGACCATATGCGGTTGTCTGCAGACGGGATTTGATAAATTATAAAGGGAATCGAGGCTATTTAGTGTGGGATTTCCTGATGTATAATGAGTTGACGTTTGAAGAGTATGAAACGGGATGCCAGGTATCCTTGGCCAGTCGGTATGACGACAAAAAGATGGAAAGAGTTTTTAATGGAATAGTTGAAAGGTATGGAGAGATAGAAGTTTAGTTTTTATGACGGAAGCGGGATAAGATGTCGTTCATTATGGACGGCATCTTTTTATGCTCTTTTTTGAGATGGACACATTCTGTCAGGGTAATTTGCTAAGATGCTATTAAAGACGGGAAATAGATAGTGTTTCGAAAGGAGTGAGTGCATGAAAGACATAAATCAGGATAAGATTTTGATGATTCGCGAGGTATGCGAAAAGAAGCTGGCAGAGACGTATCCTGCAGGTATTCCGGCAGAAGTCAGAGATCGATATGAGAAGGAAATTAGCGCCTTGGCCGAATCAAATTACGTTGAGCACTTTAATGTTTATCGCCTTTTGGCGAGGAGTGCCGCTGCCAAGGGGGTTCCGCTCTATGGTCGTGGAACGCTGATGGGATCGCTGTTGTATTTTCTTCTTGGTCACGGACGATTCAATCCGATGCCGGCGCATTATTACTGCCCGCACTGCGGTCATTATGAGTTTGTTCCAAGTCACGGATATGGAGTGGATTTGCCCGAAAAGACTTGCCCTGAATGCGGGAGGAAGATTTGGGCGGATGGATATGGCATTCCCAAGGAAAGCGTCTGGGGTATAGACGGAAAGAAGACGATCGCTTTTGATTTCAACATAGTTAAGGACTTTCGTCCGATTGTAGAGAGGGCTTTGCGCGAAGCATATCCAAACAGGGAGATTGTGGTAAAGGGTGGCTTCACTTATCGCGGTGATGATGAGGAAGAGCATATCGAGCCAGTTGGATTTATCATTCTGCCGCAGGGCATGACGGTTAAAGACAAGAGCGTTATGGAGTATCTGCATGGCCTTGAAAACGGTGAGGCTTGTCTGATCGGAAACCCGAACAAAATGGAAAAGCTGGGAATGATCTCCATCTCTCTGATTGATCATGAGGGGTTAGATCAGCTTTATAAGTTGAGCTGGAAGCATAAGGTTGATCCGGATTTGCTTGGCGTGCAGGCGCTAAAGAAAATTGGCTGGCGTGACGTTTATGACTGTGTGGATCTGTCAGAAGCGACCGAGCGACTCTTCATGGAATGCAAACCACAGAGCTTTCGCGAGATGGTGAATCTGGAAGCTTTGTCGCATGCGACCTTGGCGGACGGGGAAGTAGATGACGTTGAGATTCCTGACGCGTGCGTGGAACTGATGCGTTCCGATGAATTCAAAAGGTGCCCTTTGTACGCCAGAGAGGATGTGTTTGATTACCTGATGGATCCCGATGGTGAAGAATGCGAGCGAGCATATGACGCAATGGAAGCCTTTCGAAAGGGCTGGTTTTCAAAGCCGAAAAAGATTGAGGAATGCACGGAGTTCCTACTTCCAACTGACCTGGAACGCACGGCTAGTCACTTTAGGTATGTCTTCCCAAGGGCACATGCCATTGAGTACATGCTGATGTATACAAGGCTGGCCTGGGTAAAGATGCTTGATAAGACTACTGACGATGTTACGACAGACATCATCGCTAGCGTTGTTTCCGACTACTTCGAGCTAGATAAGGAGGACGTACTTTCGGCTAAAAGGAGTCCTGAATATGTGTTGCCTAGACAGGTGATCATGTATTTTTGCAAAGAGATAATGGATGCGTCCTATGAAGACATCGCCAGCCTGTTTGACAAGCAATATCAAGACGAAATCTTGGAAGGATGCTCGATCATCGAAGCCTTCATGGCTCCAGGTGAGAAGAATCTTTATAAGGAACTTGAATTCATGGAGCGCAGGATTCTTGGTAAATGTAAAAGACCGTAGAGAATGGAGAGATTATGAAGAGAAGATTTATGTGTCAGCTGGCATTGGCGCTGTCCGTTTTGGCCATTGTCTGCTGTGGGATTACGATTTACTGGGTTCATCTGGAGATGGAATATCAGATCACAAATTTTAGGCTTGAACTTCAGGCAGAAAAGAACCGTGAGATGTTGGCGGACGAATTCGAGACTTATAATCAAATCATGGAAAAGCATGGGTTTGGTCGATAGCATTACGACAAAGAAAGGCTGATGAGGCCTTTTTTTGTTACCCTTCTTTAACATTTTATGCCAAGTCCAGTCCCGCTGTACTTCACGTACAGTCTTTGAATAACGACATCAACGCTTTTGCCAGATATACTTAACTTATCAAAGCAAAACCGGTTTAGCTTTCATACGCATTTTTTATTCGAGAGGTGAAAGCGATGTCAAAGAGTATCTATCAATCTTACGAGGAAGGAACCGCGCGGGATCGCGCAGAACTGATTTTTAAGTACTTTTGCATATTTGCGGCGATCATTGATGATTGCAAGGCACGCTTGGTCTATGAGATCCAGGCAGAGGAGCAGTTTAGTCGCAGTCATAACAGGGACGAGCTTGGAGTCCGCATCCAGAAGCTCGGACACTACAGCGATCCGACGGCGAAAGAGGCAATCGACAAGGTTGCACTGGAAGAGGGCATTGAAGAAACGGGAGAAATCCATCTTAGGACAAAGCCTTCACAAAGGAATCCGTTCACGCAATCCTCACGGTGTCAGTCATAAGGGAGAAACAGTTTACCATTAAAAGGGAAGTCGTTGAGAGGTATTTTGAACCTGAGCCTTGTAAACAAAGGGTTAATTGCGTGCTGGGACAGTTTGAGAAATTCTACGAGATCTATGACATCGATGAGAATAGCCCCTTCTTCGTACCGAAGGAGAAGAGATTGTCCGCTTATTAAATGCTTTCGAAAGAGTAGCATGCGAAAAGCCACCGGGTTTGGTGGCTTTTCTTCGTTTTTTGTTTTTTACGATTGTAATTTATTGGATTTCCAGGATTTCCTTGACCACGGTTTTGATTTCCTCGTCCTTGCAGTTAGCAAAGAAGTATTCCTGGAACTTTTCGCCGGAGAGGGCGCCCTTTACGAGATCTCGGTCGAGCTTCCTGAGGATGTCCGTAAGACGATTATGGGTGATCTCCTTGACGGCGTCTAAGATCTTTTTATTGCGCTGCTCTGGTACGACACGCTCCTTTGGATATCCGCCGCCACCGGGGGCGCAGAAGAGCTTTTCAAAGATATAGGTGAGGTTTAATTCACCGCCCCATCCAAAGTTCTCAGCGAAGGGAAGCGCGATGCAGTTCCCGTCATTGACCTGGGAGAAGAGATAAGCGTCCAGCGGACTTTCAATATGACCGCAGAGCACCTTGGGAAAGCTATTGCAGGCCAGCATGGCGCCTTCGCCCGTGCCGCATCCCGTGATCACGTAGTCCGCAGCACCGGAGTTTAAGAGTATCGCCGCGAGGATGCCGTTTTGTACGTAGGTGAGGCTGTTCGGGTCCTCGGCGGAATACATGCCATAGTTGTAAACCTCATGTCCCATGGGCTCCACCACGGATTTTAAGGTATTATGGATCATTTCGTTTTTCGCCGCCTGGCTGTTTTCATTGATCAGTGCGATTTTCATAAAGGCTCCTTTCTTGATAAAACGGGCGAGCCCGTATTCGCAAACTCGCTGCTTCGCAGCTTTACGTTTGCTTATAACAGTTCTGTCATGGCGCAGTGGTCCATGTCGTCAAAGTCCTGGTTCTCGCCGACCATGCCCCAGATGAAGGTGTAGGCCTGGGTGCCGCATCCGGAATGGATGGACCAGCTGGGGGAGATGATGGCCTGCTCATTGCGCATGATGACGTGCCTGGTCTCCGTGGGCTCGCCCATGTAATGCATGACAAGCGCATCCTCGGGCATGTCGAAGTAGAGATATACCTCCATGCGTCTGTCATGCGTGTGGCAGGGCATGGTGTTCCAAACGCTGCCAGGCTCTAGCTTTGTCATGCCCATCTCGAGCTGACAGCTCTCCACCTGGCCGGGGAGAATGTATTTGCAGATGGTACGGTGATTTGCACTCTCTAAGGAGCCGAGCTCCACCTTATTGCAATCCTTTACGATGACCACGCCGTCCTCAGGCGTTCCCTCGGGTTTGATCAATACGGTGGGGCAGGTCCTGTGGGCGGGGGCGCTGTTTAAGTAAAACTTCGCGGGAGCCCTTGCATCAAGGCTTGAGAAGGAAATCTCCTTTGACCCCATGCCAATATACATGCCTTCCTTATGGCCTACCTGATAGGTTTTGCCGTCGATCGTGATCTCGCCTGCGCCGCCGACGTTGATGACGCCTAGCTCTCGACGCTCGCAGAAATATTTCGCGCGAAGCTCCTCGCCTGCGGTGAGCTTCAGGGTTTCCTTTACGGGAACCGCGGAGCCGGTGATGATGCGGTCGATGTGGCTGTATACGAGCTTGATCACGTCAGGCTGGAAGAGGTCATCGATCAGGAATTCCTCGCGGAGTCTTTTGGTATCATAGTATTTCACGTCCTTTGGGGACGAAGCGGTCCTAAGTTCCATGACGTTTCTCCTTTGTCCATTAAATCGTCTTTAAGTCAAAACCAAAATACTTCACTGCATTGTTATAGCTGATTCCCTTTACGATCTCGCCAAGGATCTCATAGTCCTCAGGGAACTCGCCGTTTTCCACCCAGGTGCCAAGAAGATTGCACAGGATCCGGCGGAAGTAATCATGACGCGTATAGGAGAGAAAGCTCCTAGAGTCGGTCAGCATTCCCACAAATCCGGAAAGGTTACCAAGGTTTGCAAGGGAGATCATCTGATCCTGCATGCCGGTCTTATGATCATTGAACCACCATGCGCTGCCCTGCTGGATCTTTGCAACGGCGGTGCTGTCCTGGAAGCATCCAAGGATGGTGCCGATGGTCTGATTGTCATTCGGATTTAAGCTGTAAAGAATGGTTTTGGGAAGCTCATCCGTCTTGTTCAGTGCGTTTAAGAAATCTGTGATCTCGGCAGCGGGAGCGTAGTTGTTAATGCAGTCATAACCGGTGTCGGGACCGAGCTGCTCGAAGCGCAGCGTATTATTGTCGCGCTTGCAGCCATAGTGGAGCTGCATCACCCAGTTACGCTTTGCGTATTCCCTGCCTACAAAGAGCATGAATGCGGTCTTGAATTTGATCTCTTCGCCTCGGGAAACGGTCAGGCCGTTGATCCTCTTTTCAAAGATAGATTCAATTTCCTGCTCGGAAGCGGGAGCGTAGTAAACGTATTCAATGCCGTGGTCGGAAACGCTGCAGCCACGAGACTGGAAGTAATCCATGCGGAGGGAAATCGCCTTGCAGAGGGCGGCGAAGCTGTCAATCTTAACGCCGGACACCTTCTCGAGGCTTGCCAGATAGTCAAGGTAGGTGGTCTTTTCCAGGTTCATGGCCTTATCGGGTCTCCACGCGGGAAGAACCTGTACGTCGAAGGTAGGATCCTCAGCGATCTTCTTATGATACTCCAGATCATCGATGGGATCGTCCGTGGTGCAGATCAGGGTCACGCCGGAATTCTTAATGATGTTGCGAACGCTCATGGACGGCTCAGCAAGCTTTTTATTGCAAAGCTCCCATACTTCCTCAGCGGTGTTCTTATTCAAAACGCCCTGGTATCCAAAGTACTTGCGAAGCTCTAAGTGGCTCCAGTGGAAGAGGGGATTGCCGATGGCCTTGCCCAGGCACTCTGCCCATTTTAAGAACTTTTCCTTATCGGATGCGCCGCCGGTGATATAGTATTCCTCAACGCCGCAGGAGCGCATGAAGCGCCATTTGTAATGGTCGCCGCCCAGCCATACCTGCGTGATGTTGTCAAACTTACGGTCCTCCCAGATCTCCTTCTGGTTGATGTGGCAGTGATAGTCCAGGATCGGAGCGCCAGCCGCATAATCAAAATAGAGCTTTTTTGCAACGTCATTCGAAAGGATGAAATCCTTGTCCATAAATGCTTTCACTTATTTATCCTCCTTCACGTCATTTCACGTGGTTTATTATTGTTTCTTGATGATCAGGTCCATGATCTAAGGCGTGGTGGAACGCTTGATCAGCTTCCCTGAAAATACGGATTCAGTCGGCATTTCCTGACCGGAGAGAACGCCGATGAGGGTTTGTACCAGCTGATGCGTAAGGTTCTCCAAACGATTGTCCACGCTGGTTAGCTCGGGATTGCAGCACTTTGTGAGCATGGAGTTGTTATAACCGATCACGGAGAGATCGCCTGGAATGCGAAGACCATTCCTTTGTGCGTATTTGATCGCTCCGATGGCTAGCTGATCATCAGATGCGATGACGCCGTGGAAATGAGTCCCGCGGTCTGCGATGGACTGAATGAAGCTCGTGATGTTCTCTATTTCATCCGTCCGCCCGTCATAATAATGAATGTAGGGCGTGATGTCCTGAAGCTTGTAGCTCTTCATGGCCGCCTTATAACCGCTCAGCTTTTTCGTACCGCTGTAGGAATTGGAATCATAAACGTAGAGAATGTCATCAATTCCGGCGCGGATGAGACTCGAGGTTGCTTCAAACATGGATGCGTAGTCGTTACAGAGCGTGCTGTAGACGTTGGGATGATTATAGGAAGCGTTCAGCAGCATGACGGGCACTTGTTTCGAAGCCTCGCGGATGCACTCGTTCTCCTCGTCCGTATTCGATACGTAATGAGAGCCAACCAGGATGAGGCTGTCCACCTTTTTAGAAAGGATGAGGTGCATGTAGCTCTGGCGGTCTGCAAGGTCATAGCCCGTGCAGCAGAGGATGGATTCATATCCGTTGTCATGCAACTCCTGCTCCAAATAGTAAACGGCCTTTGCAAGATAAAGGTCAGAAGAGTCGGCACATAGAATTCCGACCGTGCGAAGACTGTGCAGTCCCATGCCGCGGGCAAAGGCATTTGGCGTGTAATCATATTTCTCGATGACGCGCATGACTTTCTCGCGAGTGGAAGCCTTTACGCTATCGCTTCCGTTTAATACGCGGGAAACGGTGGCGATGGATACGCCGGCTTTTTTTGAAATGTCATAAATAGTAAGTGCCATAGGGATTGATCGCTCCTTACGTAATTATCGTATTCCACGTACATTCTTTTGTAAGCAGTTACAAAATACGGTTTCATTATAACGCAAGGCTTGATGAAAATCAATAAAATAAATTCAAAAAAATACAACTTTTTCTATTGACTTCTTGGAAATATGGTGTAAAAATAGGACTTGTAAACGCTTACAATATGAAATGAAAAGCGTGCGTAGATTTTTTGCAATATGCGGAAAGGTGAGGAAGTTATGGAACGTATTTGTAGAAAGATGACTGGAAAGCAGGAAAGACCGATCAAGGTCGTACAGTTTGGTGAGGGAAATTTCCTTCGCGCGTTCGTTGATTACATGATCGACATTGCGAATGAGAGCGGAGTGTTTAATGGCGACGTGGTGATCATTAAGCCGATCGAGTTTGGAAGCCTAGATCGTTTTCATCAGCAGGAGTGCCAGTACACCGTACAGCTTCGTGGCATCGTGGACGGTGAGGCAAAGCGCATCAATCGCGTCGTAAAGAGCGTGGCTGACGCCGTGGACTGTTATACGGAGTATGAAAAGTATGCCAACCTTGCTAAGATCGACACGCTGCGCTTCGTTGTTTCCAATACGACGGAGGCGGGCATCGTATATGATGACGCGGATCAGTTTGAATTTTGTCCCCCCAAGTCCTATCCCGGCAAGCTTTGCAAATTCTTATATGAGAGATTTAAGGCTTTTGACGGCGCAATGGATAAGGGACTGATCATGCTTCCCGTGGAGCTGATCGATGACAACGGCATTCACTTAAAGGAATGCGTTTTGAAGCAGGCAGATCATTGGAACCTGGGCGTTGATTTTAAGAAGTGGGTGGACGAGGCCTGCATCTTTACCTCTACGCTTGTGGACCGCATCGTCACCGGTTACCCTAGGGATGAGGCGGCAGTGCTCTGTGAGGAGTTCGGCTATCAGGATGACCTGATCGTCACCGGCGAGCCCTTCGCCCTTTGGGTCATTGAGAGTGCAAAGGATATCAGCGACGAGCTTCCCCTTCCCAAGGCGGGCCTTCCCGTGATCTATACGGACAATCAGAAGCCTTATAAGCAAAGGAAGGTTAGAATCTTAAACGGTGCACACACCTCCTTCGTTCTGGCTTCCTATCTTTGCGGAAATGACATCGTTCTGCAGTCCATGCAGGATGAGATGATCCTTAACTATGTTAAGGAGACGGTATTTGACGAAGTCATTCCAACCCTGACCCTTCCGAAGGCGGATCTGGAAGCCTTTGCACAGGCCGTTCTCACGAGATTTAACAACCCTTACGTAAAACATGCGCTGCTTTCCATCTCCTTAAATTCCGTATCCAAGTGGAGGGCCAGATGCATGCCCAGCTTCCTTGGCTACGTGGAAAAGGAAGGAAAGCTTCCGAAGCACTTAACCTTCTCCCTGGCAGCGCTCCTTGCCTTCTACACGGGCAGTGAGATCCGTGACAAGGCGCTGATCGGACATCGCGGAGAGCAGGAATATCAGATCCTGGACGATGCGGCAGTTTTGGAATTCTTTGCGGCCAACAGCGGTAAGGAAGCAGGCGAGTACGCAAAGGCAGTTCTCTCCAACGAGAGCTTCTGGGGACAGGATCTGAGTAAGGTTCCCGGCGCACTGGAAGCCGTTACAAAGTATCTTGAAAAGATCAGAACCGTCGGCATGAGAAAGGCCGTGGAGGAGCTTGGTTAATGAAAGAATTTATAAGAATCCATGCAGGGGATAACGTGGTAGTCGCCCTGAAGGATTTAAAACCCGGGACGGAGATCGTCCTTGAGGACGGAAGAAAAGTGACCGCGGCGCAGGAAATCCCTGCAGGTCATAAAATGGCCATCAGCGACGTGGAGGAGGGCGGCGACGTCATCAAATACGGCGCGCGGATCGGCAACGCAAAGGAGAAGATCCTTGCGGGGCAATGGGTTCACGTACATAACCTGAAGACGGCCTTAGGAGACCTTCTGGAGTATACCTATGAGCCCGTGGGGACCGAGAAGGGGGAAAACGCGAAAGCAACGAAACCTCAGGCTGAGGCGACGTTCCAAGGGTTTGTTCGCGAGGACGGCACCGTGGGCGTTCGTAATGAGATCTGGATCATTCCCACCGTTGGGTGCGTAAACAACGTGGCTACCGCGCTTGCCAAAAAGGCAAACGCCTACGTGCACGGCAGCGTGGAGGAGGTCATTGCCTTTCCTCATCCCTACGGTTGTTCCCAGATGGGCGACGATCAGGAAAACACGAGGCACGTCCTCGCCGATCTGATAAGTCACCCTAATGCGGGCGGCGTGCTCGTTTTGGGACTGGGCTGTGAAAACAGTAACATTCCCGTTTTGAAGCCCTACCTGGAGCCCATAGACGCAAAGAGAGTTCGCTTTTTGGTTTGTCAGGAGGTAGATGATGAGATGGAGGAGGGCGAAAAGATCCTTCGGGAACTCATCGACCAGGCCGCCGAAAAAGAACGGGAAACGGTACCTGCTTCCAAGCTCATCATCGGCATGAAGTGCGGCGGAAGCGACGGATTCTCAGGCATCACGGCGAATCCCCTGGTCGGAAAGTTTTCGGATCTTTTGATCGAAAGAGGCGGCACGACGATCCTCACGGAGGTTCCGGAGATGTTTGGCGCCGAGACCATTTTGATGAATCGCTGCGCGAACCGCGAGCTCTTTGATCAGACGGTTTGCCTGATCAATGACTTCAAAAACTATTATAAGGAAAACCATCAGACCATTTATGAGAATCCTTCTCCCGGGAATAAAAAGGGCGGCATTTCAACGCTGGAGGATAAGTCCCTGGGCTGTACGCAAAAGTCGGGAAGCGCTCCCGTGGAGGGCGTTCTCGCTTATGGCCGGAGGGTGCAGACGCCTGGCTTAAACCTTCTTTCAGCACCGGGAAATGACCTTGTGGCTGCGACGGCCTTGGCGGCCAGCGGAGCGCAGATCGTGCTCTTTACCACGGGCAGGGGAACGCCCTTTGCTTCCCCCGTGCCAACCGTTAAGATCTCGAGCAATTCCGGTCTTGCGGATCGTAAGAAGAGCTGGATCGACTTCAATGCCGGAACTCTTTTGGAGGATGAAGAGATCTCCGATAAGGGGGAGGAGCTTCTTCGCTTTGTTCTGGAGGTTGCCTCCGGGAAAAAGGTGCGAAGCGAGCTGGCTGGATTTCATGACATGGCAATTTTCAAAAAGGGCGTAACGCTGTAGCCCGAAACACATCATAAAAAGGAGGACATGGATATGTCATTTGTAAACAAGTTTTCTTTAGAAGGCAAGATCGCACTGGTGACCGGAGCATCCTACGGCATCGGATTTGCCATCGCATCCGCGTATGCTGAGGCAGGCGCGACGATCTGCTTTAACGACATCAATCAGGGACTTGTAAATAAAGGCCTTGCGGCTTATGAGGAAAAGGGCATCAAGGCACATGGCTACGTATGCGACGTGACGGACGAAGAGCAAGTACAGGCGCTCGTGGCAAAGATCGAGGCAGAGGTTGGCGTGATCGACATTCTCGTAAACAATGCCGGAATCATCAAGAGAATTCCCATGATCGAGATGAGCGCCGCTGATTTCCGCAAGGTGGTCGACGTGGATCTGAACGCGCCCTTCATCGTATCCAAGGCAGTGCTTCCTTCCATGATCAAAAAGGGTCACGGAAAGATCATCAACATCTGTTCCATGATGTCCGAACTGGGTCGTGAGACCGTATCCGCATATGCGGCAGCCAAGGGCGGTTTGAAAATGCTTACAAGAAATATCTGCTCTGAGTATGGTCAGTACAACATTCAGTGTAACGGCATCGGACCCGGCTACATTGAAACGCCTCAGACGGCGCCTCTTCGCGAGCTCCAGCCCGACGGCTCCAGACACCCCTTCGATCAGTTCATCTGCGCAAAAACGCCTGCCAACAGATGGCTTAAAACCGAAGAATTACAAGGACCTGCGGTGTTCCTGGCATCCGATGCTTCCGACGCCGTGAACGGACACATTCTCTACGTAGATGGAGGAATCCTGGCTTACATCGGAAAGCAGCCGAGCTAAAAAATCATGTCAGAACCCATGAAAAACATGGGCGGACAGGTGTATCGATTTACCTTATAAAGCTATCACTTTTTCTAAGAAAAATCACGTTTTTTTCTTGTAAAAGAGAAAAAAACGTGATATTCTTGTAGCAAAGATGAAAACGCTTACATTGAAAATTGAAATGCTGGAAAATTAAGGTAGGAACATCGGTGAAAGCGATTTTTTTGTTATGAGAGGAGACGAAAGATGGGACCACGCTTAAGCTTAGAGCAATATCGTAGCATCGACTTAAGCTTCCTGGCGGCCATCACGTTTATTACGGAATTATTGATCACCTTCGCGGCAAGCAGGTGGTACCCGGATCAGCTCTACACGGTTTCGGTGACGGCGGCGCTCACGGCGATCGTCATGATGCGCTGGAAGGGGTACGCGGCAACCTCGGCACTTGTCGGAGCCATGGCACTTTGCATCGGACTTGGCGCAACTCCAAAGCAGTGGCTCGTCTATTGCATCGGAAATCTGTTTTTTGCGTTTGCCTTGCTCTTCCTGAAATTGGCGGGAGAGGAAAGGATCCGGAAAAACAGCGTATGGACGATCCTATATGGAGTCTTTACCCTTTTGATGATGCAGACGGGCAGGGCGGTGGTGGCGATGATCCTCGGCGGGTCGCTTCGAAAGGCTCTGATGTTCTACGCGACGGACGCCTTGTCCTACGTATTTACGGCCGTGATCCTTTGGATCGCGAGAAGATTAGACGGAATTTTTGAGGACCAGAAAGCATATCTGGTCCGTCTGCATGAGCAGATGGAAGCTGAAAAGGAGGAAATCCAATGAGCGTAAAAGCTGCGGATTACTTGATCTTTGACGAAGAGACGAAAGTCTATAAAGAAAATCCGGAGCAGGTGGTAAGGGATGACGTGGAGAAGCACTACTGGCTTCACGTGGGTCGCACGATCCTAAAGGACTGGCGATTATACCTGATGCTCCTGCCGATGCTCTTAGTATTCTTATTCTGGCGTTACTTCCCCATGTATGAACTGCTGGGATGCTTTAAGAGATATGACGAGATCCTTCCTGTGTCGCAAAGACTGTTTACGGGTTTCTCTTATTTCAAACAACTCCTGGTCGGCGGCAGTAACATTTCAACGGAATTCTGGCGGGCCCTTCGGAATACCTTCCTGCTTTCCTTCTACGGACTGTGCTTTGGTTTCCCGATGCCCATCATTTTAGCCCTGTTCTTCAACGAGGTTCGCTCTGACGTTACCAGAAGCGTGTTCCAGGTAATGACCTACCTGCCGAAGTTCATGTCGACGGTTGTCATGACCTCCCTGACCATCATGCTGGTAAAGGGAGCCTCCTCCATGAATGGCATGGGCGTCGTGTCACAGGCACTTGTTTCCCTGGGACTGATCAGCAAGGAGATCGGTGAGGCAGGCCTTCTAAATCAGCCTGGTCTCTTTAGGGCGATCTATCAGATCACCGGCATCTGGGAGGGCGCTGGATACGACAGCATCGTGTTCTTTGCGGCGATCATCGCCATTTCCCCTACCAGCTACGAGGCAGCGCAGATCGACGGCGCGGGCAAGATGGCACAGATGAAATACGTGGTATTGCCCAGTATTCTTTCCACCGTGGTCATCATGCTGATCACCAGAATTGGACACCTCCTCAGCGTGGGATACGAAAAGGTGCTCCTGCTTTACAACCTGAACACCTACGTCACCGCAGACGTGGTTTCCACCTTCGCACAGCGTTATGGTATTCTTTCGAACAATAAGGGAATTGCCTCGGCGGCGGAGATGATGAACAATCTGATCGGAATGCTTCTCGTGATCGGTGCAAACACCATCGCCCGCAAGGCATCCAACACCTCACTTTACTAAGACGCCGACGGATCTAAGGATCGCGGACCCAGGGGGTATTCATGAAACGCAAACTGGAAATTTCAGAATTGATTTTTAAGATCATAAGCTACACGTTGCTGGCGGTTTTCGCGATTGCCTGCCTCTATCCATTTGTGTATGCCATTTCTTCAGCCCTGTCGGGCTATGACGCCGTCATGGACGGAACGGTGGTACTTTTCCCGAAGAACCTTCAGTTCGAAGCCTTCTCGAGAATGTTCAACGACAACCTGTTCTGGAACGCTTATTCGAACACCTTGTTCCTTGCGTTCTACGGTACGCTTTGGGCGTTGGGAGTTGCCATCCTCGGCGGCTATGCACTTTCCAAAAAAAGACTTTTGTTCCGCAAGACCTTCAACTTTTTCCTGGTGTTCACCATGTGGTTCTCCGCGGGCCTGGTTCCCCAGTATCTGAACTACCTGGCAACCCAGAGAGTTTTCTCCAAGGTCGGCATTAATGATGATAAATGGCTGGTGGTCATCGCCATGGGTATGGCGGCCATGAACGTGATCCTTCTTAGAAACGCTTTCGAGGGCGTTCCTTCCGAGATCGAAGAGGCAGCCATCGTGGACGGTGCAACGGAGCTGCAGGTTCTGGGTAAGGTGTATATCCCCATGACGAAGTCCACAATCGCAACGGTGGCGCTGTTCTTCGCCATCTCCCGATGGAACGGATATTACTGGGCAAGACAGATGATCAGGGACTCCAATGAGCATCCCCTGCAGGTATTCATCAGATTAAAGCTGGAGGAGTTTCAGGATCCCGAGCAGATGGCAGGTTGGAGAGAAGCCTATGCATCCGACTCCGTGATCTATGCGCTTATCGTATGCTCCGTCATTCCCATCCTGATCATTTACCCCTTCATCCAGAAGTATTTCGCAAAGGGAACCAACGCGGGCGGCGTGAAGGAATAAATAATCCTCAAAACGCCACGAAAACATGATTGTTCGCCGGAAAGGGCCAAGGGCCGAAAACGGATAACAATAAATATAACAACGTAATTTATGGGAAACAAAAATTATTAAAGGAGGATGTTATGAAAAAACGAGTACTGAAAAGACTGATGGCCGTTTGCGCAGCTGCACTTGTCACTTTAAGCGCCTGCGGTGACAGTGCCATCGACGACGCGATCAAGAGTGCTGAGAGCGTTAACAATTCCACTGAAAGTTCCGTAATCGAGTCCACTGAGCAGGGCGGCGAGCAGGTTGTCGTTGATCCCCTGGCCTTCAAGGAGGGCACCGTGCTGAGAATGGCATGCGGTTACAACAATGCTAAGACCGGTCTTCGCTTTGACGCTGACGTGGCAAAGGAAGGCGTGACCCTGGCAGATGGCATTACCTACCACACCGGCGACTTCAAGCCTACCTGGGTGGAAGTACAGAAGACCCTTGGATTTACCATCGAGGATAAGTACGAGGGAGACAAGGACGTAGATAACTTTACGAAGTGGACTGCAGACGCAGGTACCCTGGCATCCGTAGACATGTTCTCCGGCAGCGCATCCCAGCTTCAGCAGGGCGGTGCGGCAGGACAGGTTGTCAACATTGCAGAGTACCTCGACATGATGCCGAACCTGAAGGCATTCCTTGCTGACAAGCCCATCGTTCGCATGGCACTGACCGGTTCCGTAGAGGGAGACGACGCAGGTGCAATTTATGCTTCCCCTTATTTTGATGGACTGGATGACATCGAGAAGATGCCCCTGATGCGTGCAGACTGGGTAGTAACCCTCCTGGACGGAGACGGCGAGTTCACCGCAGCTTCCAGCGACAAGACCGCAAAGCCCGTATATCAGCCTTACATGCCTACCAGCGGAAAGGTAGAAATCGAGGTTGTTAAGGCAGACGGTTCCGGCGTTGAGAAGGTTACCAAGAACTATGACGCAGCCGGCAACATCGTTGCAAACATGAACGCCAAGGGTTCCATGAGCGGCGTGGAAGCAGTAAACATGCTTCGTACCTACATTGACCAGGCGTACAACGGATACTATGGAACGACCAGATCTAATCTGTTCATCGGACAGAACGCTGCATGGGATGCAGATGAGATGGTTGCCCTTCTTCGTTGCGTGGTTTCCAACTCCGCAACCCTGAATGCAAACGGCACCAAGGTGCAGGGCCTGTTCTCCCGTGAGGAGGCTAATAACTCCCGTCGTGCTGACATTTACAGAATCGCAGGTATCCTCTTTGGCGTAAGAGGTCTTGAGTCCCGTCAGGATTTCCTGTATTTCGACAAGGATGGCAAGCTTCATGACGCAAGAACTGAGGAAGCTACTTACGCAGCACTCCTTCGCATGAACGACATGGTAAAGGAAGGTCTCATCTCTGCAGACTTCGTTGCATCTTCCACTGACGTTAACACGAAGAGTGACAACTACCTGAAGGATGACTTCGGTTTTATGAGCTATGACTACAACCAGACCCAGACCATCTTCAACGAGAATGGTACCCTGCAGGATGGCGAGAAGTACATGGCAGTGATGATCCCCGTTGCAAGATGGAATGATGGCACCGGAGAGAAGTTCATGAGATTTACCGAGTCCTGGAGATCCGCTAAGCCCGGCGGATGGGCAATTTCCAAACCCGGCGTTGGCGACGATGAGGATAAGCTCCACGCAGCATTAAAGCTCATCGACTATGCATACAGCGAGGAAGGCCACATCCTTATGAGCTATGGTCCCGCAGCATTCCGCGATGACGCAAACACCTTTGATTTCTATGGCGAGCAGATGCCTCACATTTCCGCTAAGAACTATGAAGATCTGTGGAAACTGGCAAAGGGTAACTACACCAACTACGCTCGTCAGTACCTTGGCTCCACCCTTTCCTTCAACAAGACCCAGGCATTCGAGATGGAGTGCACCACGGCCGTTGGTAAGGAAGGCTTAAAGAACGTTACTACCGCCATTTCCTATGGCCTGATCAAGCATCCTGAGCTGAGCCTTGAATCCAACATGTGGTACACCATCGTTCCCACCGTGCTTCCTACCTCTGAGACCGATAACGATACCCTGAAGGGTTACACTGAGCTGAGCGGAAGCTTTAGCACCAACAAGCTGGAGAACAACATTCTCCTGAACGTGATCATCCGTGGTACTACAGCTGAGAACAACACCGCTACCGGCATCGCAGCAAGCCAGGCAGCAAGCACCATCATGAATGATTGGCATGGCAAGCAGTACCTTGCGATCAAGCAGCAGGCGTGGGAGAGCCTTAAGGACTACGCAGCAGCAAATTTCAAATAAGTGACTGAAGGCCTCGGGGGGGACGAACGTCCCCCTCGGGGAAATCTCTAAACTGGAGAAAAAGTATGTACAAAAAGCAGATGGTATTTCAGAAAGTATTATGCCTTTTACACCTAATCTCGGGGGGATTAGTTTTTTTCTACTCGCTTGGAATTATGACGGACTTGTTTGACAGCTTGTACTCCACCATGAGAAAGAAGGACCTGACGCAGACGACCGTGCCCGGTTCTTATGTTTATTATGAGATGCAGGGTTTTAATCAGACGTTCGTGAAGCTTGCGATCGGTCTGATCCTGGTGGCGGTTGTTCTGTTTTTGACCAATACGAACGTCCGCAGAAAATATTACGTCGGAAATTATTTTGCCATCGCGCTGAATGCAATTTACGGCATCGGATTTACCGTATGGGCGCACGTGCAAATTGAATTTTATAAAGCAAAGTTTTTACAGATTGATTTCGTTGCCTTAAAGGAACATGCAGAAACCTGGGATACGCTCTACACGGAGTCCACCTTCTGGTTTGACCTGCATTATGCCTTGTTTGGGATCGTCCTTTTGATGGAGGCACTCCTCGTATTTAATCTCTTCTGGAAGAGAAGCCTTATGAAGGAAGAGGCAAGCCTCATCGGCAAGGGAAAGGAGATGACGGCATGAGCGAAAACAACTTAGGCCATTTGGAGGCGGCGGACGAGAATTACGTCAAGGTCGACAGAATGCGATATGAGAAGAATAAGACTTCATCCAATCTGGCAGTTCTCGCCATTCTGTTCAACGCCTTCTTCTTTGTCAGCATTTACAAATCCGACGTGGGAACCTGGTATTATTCCATCTTGGTCGGAGCATCCATCGTCTATAACCTGCTCTTTATGATGATCGCTTTTCTCATTTCAGAGGGCAGCAAAAACTATAAGATCAACTATTCCTACGTAGCCATCGTCATGGGATGCCTGCAGTTTGTCAGGATCTTCATCTATCCCAGACTGGCAAGTGCCGCAACCACCCAGACCACCGGTAAGGTGGAGCAGGTAATGAAGGGCGCGCAGCATACCAGGGTGATCCTTTACCTGATCCTGTCCGGAAGCTGCCTCATTCTTTCCGCAGCCATCGGCATCAAGAAATGTACGGACTTAAAGAAACACCTGGAATCCCTCTCGGAGCAAAGCTAAGTACTTTATCCGACAGATAAAGGAGAAATCGTTACATGGCTCAGTTATCCTTACAACATATCGATAAGATTTATGACAATAAGGTTCAGGCAGTCTATGATTTTAACATAGACGTAAAGGACGGGGAGTTCATCGTTCTGGTAGGTCCCTCAGGTTGCGGAAAGTCCACGACGCTCCGCATGATCGCCGGACTTGAGGACATCACGAACGGCAAGCTTCTTCTGGACGGAAAAGACATTACCGCGGCGCCTCCAAAGGACAGGGACATGGCCATGGTATTCCAGAACTATGCTTTGTATGGTCACATGACGGTATATGAGAACATGGCATTTTCCTTAACGCTCCGCAAGGAGGATCCCAACGTCATTCACAAAAAGGTCTTGGCAGCAGCGAAGATCCTTGACCTAACCTCTCAGCTGAACAAGAAACCTTCCCAGCTCTCCGGCGGACAGCGCCAGCGTGTGGCCATGGGAAGATCCATCGTAAGAAGCCCGAAGCTGTTCCTCTTTGACGAGCCGCTTTCCAACCTGGACGCAAAGCTGAGGAGCTCCACGAGAAGAGAGATTCTTTTACTTCATAAGCGCCTTGGCGCCACGATGCTCTACGTAACGCATGACCAGACGGAGGCCCTGACCCTTGCGGACAGGATCGTCTGCATGTCCATGGGACGCGTTCAGCAGATCGGTACGCCGCTCGAGCTCTACGATACCCCGGCAAACCTTTTCGTTGCAAGCTTCATCGGACTTCCGCCCATGAATTTCTTCCAGATGGAGGTGGGCGGAGATCATCTCTATGGTCGGTACTTTACGATCACCATGACCCCGGAGCAAAAGCAGCTCCTCGAGAACTATCAGGGAAAGCACGTGACCATGGGCGTGCGTCCTGAGAACGTCCTTGAAAACGGTACGGTTCCCGTATTGGTAAGCAGTAATGAAAACCTTGGCATGAATACCCTGGTGCACGGCCACGTGGGCGAGGGCGCCGACAGCCGCATTACCTGTAAGTTCAAGGGCTGGTGCGATTATAAGAAGGGGGATACCGTTCAGGTGACCTTTAACAAAATGCATTTCTTCGATCAGCAGACGGGTAACCGGATCGTAAAGGCATAAGGGGGATCTTATGAAAGAATTTTTCCGTAAAAAAATGGTGGCCCTAAAGAGAAAACCGCAGACCATCGCATTTGTCGTTTTGATCGTGTCCTTCCTGATCTATTCCCTGAACCTTAGGAACATATCGGATACCACGGCACAGATCAATACGACGGGAATGGGCCTGACCGGCTTTGCGACCATGCTGTTTTCCATGCTTTCCATTTTGACGTTTTTGAATTCCTTTCCTCACAGAAAGAACGTGAACGTGCCGATGCTTGTGCTGTTCTTTCTCATGCAGGGGATCATCATTTTCTGTGATCAGTATTATCTCTCAAAGATCAACTGGAGAATTGCAAACGAGATCGCCGCAGGAAACGACATCGTGGCATGGCTTGCAAAAAATGCTTACGTTTACAAGGCGTATAAGATGTTAAATACCCATACGATTTTTGTAGGCGTGACTGTTGGTCTTGTCGCATTATTGCCCGTGTATTCCAAACTCCTTAAGAAGATCAATACCTCCATCGAAGTGGAAGGCAATGAGGACATGGGAGAGATCGAGATCGCAGGCGAAAATTAAGGTGAGGGCCTATGGCAAAGAATAACAAAAAGGATGATCAGCAGCCCCAAAAATCCATGCGGGAAAAGAGTACCCTGGATTATTATAAGCTGGACGTCAAGGCCGTGGATGATCTGGTGAATGCCGACGTAAGCAATTCCCCCAAGGTAAGTAAGGAGGAGATCGCAAAGTATTCCGGACGCTCCGCGAAGAGATTTCGAATTCCCTCTTGGCTCAAGATTTGTTTCATAAAGTTCTGGTTTTCAGCGGCCATCTGCTTTTTCTTCATCTGGGGATTGGGCGGGTACCTCCAAAACCTTCTGGATCAGCTCTTTGTCGTTGGAATTGCCATGGGACTGATCACGGACATTCTTGTGAATAACGCTCTGCGCTTTATGGCAGTCAAAAAAGGGGAAAATGACGGATGGATGCTCTTCGCAAAAAAGAGTTATCTAAGTTTCCTGCTAAATATTACGTATGGCTTTGTGATCACGTTTTTGGTCTATACGATTTATAACGCCGTGAACCTTGCGGCAATGCAGCTCACGGGAGATCGGGACCACCTGTTTGTCAGCGTGGAACCCATTTTGTTCGGGCTGTTTTGTCTGGGCGTGGACCTCATGTTCATCGGCATGAAGAAGCTGTTTTTCCGAATCCTGGAGGACGCGAAAAAGACGGCGCAAGGCAAGTAAGCAAGTTCATTTTTTCGGAGGAAGCACATGGCTTATCTGACACTGAAAAATCTCAATAAGATTTATCCGAACGGCTTTCATGCCGTACATAACTTTAACCTGGAGATCGAGAAGGGTGAATTCATCGTCTTCGTAGGATCCTCCGGATGCGGAAAATCCACGACGCTTCGCATGATCGCCGGACTTGAGGAGATCAGCAGCGGCGAGTTTCTGATCAATGGAAAGCGCGCGAATGAATTAGGACCCCGTCAGAGAGAGGTGGCCATGGTATTCCAGAGCTATGCGTTGTACCCTCAGATGACGGTGTATGATAACCTGGCATTCAGCCTGACCCTTCAGGGCGTGGATGAGGACGTCATCGAGAAGAGAGTGGAGAAGACGGCGAAGATCCTTGGACTCACCGAGTACCTCGACAGACTTCCGAGAGCTCTTTCCGGCGGCCAGAGACAGAGAGTTGCCGTGGGCCGTGCCATCATCCGAAAGGTGGGCATTTTCCTCATGGACGAGCCCCTTTCCAACCTGGATGCAAAGCAGCGCGTGACAATGCGTTCCGAGATCACGCAGATCCACAAGGAGATCGGCGCGACCACCATTTACGTAACCCATGACCAGACGGAGGCCATGACCATGGCGGACCGCATTGTCGTCATGAGGGACGGTTACGTACAGCAGGTCGGCACGCCCCATGACCTGTACTTTGAGCCTGCAAACGTGTTCGTTGCGGGATTCATCGGAGAGCCTCCCATGAACTTCGCGAGAGGAACCGTGAAGAATGGAAAGGTAAGCTATGGGGATCAGGAGATCGATCTTTCCCAGAAGCTTGGTAACAGATTAGCGGAGTATGAAGGCAAGGAAATCGTCGTGGGATTTCGTCCTGAAGCCATCATTTTGGGCGAGCAGGAGAATGCGTTCCATTTAAGCTGTGAGGTGGAGCTTACCGAAATGCTCGGCGATACCACCAACGTTTACGTGATGATCGGCGAGGAGCAGGCAATCCTGAAGATCGATCCTCATGACGTGCCCACGCTTGAAAATGACACTAGATTTTCCATCCCGTACAAGAGCCTGTATCTCTTTGACGGGGAAACGGAAATGGCGATCAAATAATGAGTAAGATAGCATCAGCGAAGGATGAATCCTTTCGCAAATACGTAATCACGGCCTCGCCCATGCGAGTGCTCATGGCGGTCTGCGGGCCGCTGGCAGTCTATCAGGCGATGCAGCAGATCTTTAAGTTCATGGACATGCTGATGGCAGCGCACGTAAGTGCCAACGCCGTATCAGCCATCTCCAGTCTGACTCAGGTGTCCGCCATGGTTTCGGCCATCGGAAGCGGCCTTGCCGTCGGCGGTTGCATCCGGATTTCTGAGAGCTACGGCCAGGGAGATTATGAGATGGTACAAAAGCGCACCTCCACCCTCTATGCCGGAACCGTGATCGTGAGTTTCCTGGTGGCGGTGATTCTGATACCGTTTGCCACCCCCTTTTTAAGGCTATTTCAGACGCCGGAGGAGCTGATTTCCGCCGGCGTCGGTTATTTTCAGGTGGAAATCCTAAGCCTGATCCTGAGCTTCTTTAACACGGTTTATATCGCGATCGAGCGAAGTAGGGGACATGCCAGAAAGATCCTGTATCTCAACCTGGCGGTGGTCATCGTAAAGCTTGGCCTCTCCGCCGTTTTTGTCTATGGGTTTGGATGGGGCGTCATCATGATCTCGGTGGCGAGCCTTATATCGCACGCCTCGCTCACGGCTTACGTGCTGATCACCATGCCGAAGGATGAGGGAGCTTTTCGATTTTCCTTCTCGGCCATTCGCTTTGACAATAAGACGATCGCGCCCATCCTGAAAATTTCATACCCCGTTGCGGCGGAAAAGCTCCTCTTCGCGGCTGGGAAGGTCATGGTCAATGCCATGTGTGGGTTTTATGGCGCATTGACCGTAGGCGCGTTGGGAATTTCAAATAACATTGGCGGGTTTACCACCAACTGGCACGCAGGCATGCAGGACGGGGCATCGTCCCTCATCAGTCAAAACCGCGGCGCCGGGTGCTACAAACGCACAAAGAAGATTTTCTGGTGCCTGATGGCGGTGAACGTCCTGATCGGCGTCATTGGCTGGATCTGCATTGCAAAAACCCTGCCCTGGATGGCGGAGATTTTTGCCAAATCCAAAAATCAATTTGATCAGAGATTCTGCGACATGATCGTGGAGATCCATAGGTATGAGATGGTGGGCTATGTCTTCCTCGGAATCAATGCCGCGGTGACGGCGCTTTTATTGGGCTATGGCTACGCAAAGCTCGTCATGATCATCAACGTCGCGAGGGTCTTTGTCTTCCGCGTGCCCGTACTGTGGGCCCTGCAGAAGTTTACGACCATGGGCGCGGAGGCGGCGGGCGTGACCATGATGGTCAGCAACGTGGCGACGGGCGTGATGAGCGTCGCAGTCATGATCCCCGTTTTGATCATCATCGGGAAGAAACGGGATGCACTTGAGGAAACGAGTATTACGTGAGGTAATGGACATGAAAAGAATTCTGTATGCCGGTGACAGCACGGTAAAGTTTAATCGTTTTGATTCCTATCCGCAGACGGGGATTTCCCAAGGACTTTTACTCTATCTGAAGGATGACGTTTTTCTTCGAAGCTTCGCGGAAAATGGCAGAAGCACAAAGTCCTTCATTGATGAAGGCCGCCTTCAGGAAATCGAGAAGACTATTGCGGAAGGAGACGTTTTTCTGATACAATTTGGTCATAATGATGCGAAGATGGATGACCCGCTAAGGTATACGGAGGCGTACGGAAGCTTTCAGGAAAACCTGAAGCTCATGGCGGACGTGGCGCGAAAGGTCGGCGCATGGCCAGTATTGATCACGCCGGTAGCGAGAAGATATTTTGATAAGGATGGGCAGTTCCTAGGCGGAAGCCATGGGGAATACCCCAAGGCCATGAAGGAGCTGGCGGAGCGGGAGAACGTGCCCTGCATCGATCTAAACGCGATCAGTGAAAACTACCTGGAATGCGTGGGAGACCTTGCCTCGAGACCCATGTACGTCTATCCCAAGGACAACACGCATTTGACTTACCACGGCGCAGCCATCTACGCCGGCATGATCGCCCGAGAAATTAAAAAATTAGGCGAGCCTTATAGCGGTCTATTAGTGCTTTAAGCATTTTGGGTGTGTAACATCTCGAGGGGAAGGTTTGGATGGAGAAGAATAAGTGAGGGACGTGAGAGTGATGAATGAGAAGACAAATCAGCAAATTCAGGAATACGTCGATTATTTGCTTAAAAACTCGGACGCTGAGCACCCCATGTGGAATAAGGAATTGGCACTCAGCGGCAGAAGTAGTAAATGGAACTACATCGACGGCTGCATGATCACTGCGATCCTTTCCCTCTATGAGATCACGGGAGAGGAGAGGTATTACGAGTTCGCGAAGAAATTCGTCGATGCCTTCGTGCAGGAGGACGGCACGATCCGCACCTACGACGTAAAGGAATACAATCTGGACAACGTCAATACGGCCAGCAACCTGTTCCTCCTGTATCAAAAATCCAGCGAGGAGAAATATAAGCTTGCGCTGGATCTCGTGCGCGGTCAGCTCGACGACATGCCCCGCACGAAGGAAGGAAGCTTCTGGCATAAGAACATATACCCCAACCAGGTTTGGCTGGACGGCTTGTACATGGCGCAGCCCTTCTACATGAGGTACGAGACGGCATTCCGTAAGATGGGAAAGAGCAGCGACGTCCTCCTGCAGTTCCAGAACGTGGAAAAGCACATGAAGGACGCGAAGACGGGGCTCTATTATCACGGCTATGACGAGAGCAGGGAGATGTATTGGGCAAATCCTGAGACGGGCTGCAGCGCTAATTTCTGGCTCAGGTCCATCGGCTGGTTTACCCTCGCCCTCGTTGAGACGGCGCAGGCAACGGACGAGACGCTCTATTTTGAAAAACGCTATTTCCAGAAATTGTTAGAGAACTTGGTGGATGCGCTGATCCCTTATCAAGATGAGAGCGGCATGTTCTATCAAGTGGTGGATAAAAAGGACGCAGAGGGGAATTACCTCGAAACCTCCGGCACGGCGTTGATCGCCTATGCGATTCTAAAGGCCGTAAGACTGGGGTATCTCATGCCGCGTTACCGCGAGATCGGAGAGCGTGCATTTGAAGGAATCGTGGAGAAATACCTTTCGAAAAATCCGGACGGCACCCTGAAGCTTTCAGGCATTTGCCTGGTTGCAGGTCTCGGCGGAAAAACGCACAGGGACGGGTCACTCGCCTATTATTTCAGCGAACCCGTCGTGGAGAACGAGGCAAAGGGCGTGGCGCCGTTCCTTCTGGCATACACGGAGATGCTAAGGCTCAAATAAATGACAAGGAATCAATATCATGACGATGGAGAAGGATTTTGAGGTGACGGACGTCTTTTGCAGGAGCGTCACCATTGAGAGAAAAAACGATAGTCAGTACGAGAATGAAGAGGAATGCGCCGTATGGCTTGACGGGAGGGAGATCCTTCGGAGCCAAAAGAACGTTATCACCATTGACGGTCTGAGGCCGAACACGGAGTATCAGATCTCGCTGGATCCCGAAAAAGGAGCAAAGTCCGTTCGGACGAAGCAGGAGAGTTTCCTTTTGAACGTTCGGGACTTTGGCGCGTGCGGGGACGGATCGAAACTCGATACCGCCGCGATCCAGGCAGCCATAGCCGCATGCCCCGAAGACGGTACGGTTTATCTGCCAAAGGGAACCTATTTGTCCGGGCCGCTGTTCTTAAAAAGTCAGCTGACGCTCTGGATCGACGAGGGTGCCACCCTTTTGGGTGATCCTGACAGGGCGCATTATCCAAAGCTCCCCGGCATGGTGCGCAATTTATACGAGAATGACAAGGAATTTTCCATTGCCTCCTGGGAGGGGAATCCCTTGGATGCGTTTGCCTCCCTGATCACAGGCATAGGAATTCATGACGTGGATATTATCGGCCGCGGCGTGATCGACGGAAATGCGGATCATGGAGACTGGTGGGAAAACGTGCGTCAAAAGCGCATTGCATGGCGCCCTAGGACCGTGTTTTTCTCGAATTGTCAGAACGTGCGCATGCAGGCGCTAACTATTCGGAATTCACCATCCTGGACGATCCATCCTTATTACTGTGATCACGTAAGATTGTTAGGACTGACCATTCTAAATCCGGAGGAAGCGCCGAATACGGACGGTATGGATCCGGAGAGCTGCGAGGATCTGCTGTTCCTCGGCAGCAGGATATCCGTGGGAGATGACTGCATCGCCATTAAGAGCGGCAAGCTTTACATGGCAACGTATCACTATAAGCAGACGAGGAATATCCGAATCCGCAACTGCCTGTTCGAGAAGGGGCACGGCTCCGTTACCGTGGGTTCGGAGATCGCCGGCGGCGTGGAGGACGTTCATGTTTCTCAATGTATTTTCAGGAGAACGGATCGTGGCGTTCGCATTAAGAGCAGGCGTGGCCGCGGCGAGAGAGCCGTGATTACGAACATGGTATTTGAAAACATTCGGATGGAGCGCGTCATGATGCCGGTGACGGCAAACATGTTCTATTTCTGTGATCCCGACGGACACACGGAGTACGTGCAGGGCCAGTATTTCATGCCGGTGGATTATCGCACGCCAAAGATCGGAAGCCTTACCGTGCGCAATTGCACCTGCACGGACGCGAGTGCGAGCTTCGTTTGCGCTTACGGACTGCCGGAGGCACCCATTGAATCCATCACGCTTGAGAACGTAAGCGTCAGCTTTTTGCCGGAGGGAGAGCGCGTTCCGACGCGCCCCATCATGATGGACAACTTTGATAAAATGTCCGGTAAGAGTCTATTCGTTAAGAACGTAAGGGAGCTTACCTGTAAGAACGTAACCATCATCGGCAGTGCGGATCAGGAACCTCAGATCGAAAACACCGAGCACGTGACCCTGCAGGGTCTCGCGATCAAATAGAAAGGCAAGAAACATGCAGTTAGGGATTCGTCTTCATGACGTAAAAAAGGCACCCATAGAGGAGCGGGTCGCCATCGCAAGGGAACAGGGCTTTGCCTGTGCCCACGTGGCGCTTTCAAAGCTCATCAGTGAGTATGCGACGGACGATGGCGCACTCACGCCAGGGTTTGCCTGTTACTTAAAGAGGGTCTTTCAGAAAAATGACATGGTCATGGCAGTGCTTGGATGCTATTTAAACCTGGCAAATCCCAATGAGGAAGCGCTGAAAAAGATCCAAAACCGATATTATGCACATTTGCGATTTGCATCCCTGTGCGGTGCCGGTGTCGTAGGAACGGAGACCGGGGCAGTCAATGAGGCCTATCGCTATGAAGATGCGAATCATACCAAGGAGGCTCTGGATACGTTTTTAAGAAACCTGGAGCCCGTGGTGAGGCATGCGGAAAGCATGGGCGTGATCCTCGCCATAGAACCTGTTTTTAAGCATATTGTCTGGAATCCGGCTCGCGCAAGAAGCGTTCTGGATTCCGTATCCTCCTCCAACCTGCAGATCATCTTTGATCCCGTGAATCTATTGGATCTGAGCAATTATGAAAACAGGGAGGAGATCTTTGCCGAGGCGATGGACGTGCTTGGTCCCGACATCGCCATGATCCATCTCAAGGACTTTATCATCAAGGACGGAAAGATGGAATCCGTTGCCGCAGGAACCGGAATGATGAACTACGAGAACATTCTGAAGTTTATCAAGGCAAGAAAGCCTTTCGTGCACGTGACGCTGGAAAACACGACCCCGGAGAATGCAGTACAATCCAGAAAATTCATACAAGAGATTTGGGAGAGGTGTTAAGACCTCTCCTTGTTGTTTAACATGGAGGGTTTGGTCTGCAGACCAAACGTAACACGGAAATCCCGCACTTCATGACATGATTTATGGCAGGAAAAGCAGAAAAATAAAATATTACGTAACCAGGCTAGTGAAAAAAACGCATATAGGGGTAGGAGGCACAAATGGTGGTATTCAGGGTTTCAAAGGATATAACGAAAGATTGTTGTCACAGTATTTCCGAAGCGGTGAGGATGGCAAGTGCGTGCGCCGGAAAAGGTAATACCGCGGAGCCAGACGAAATTACCGCGGAGCGCGTCGAAATCCTAGTGGAGCCGGGCATTTATGAGGAGGTCGTGGAAATCAGACGGCCGAACGTGAGCGTCATTGGCTTGGAAGGTCCAGAGAAAACAATCATTCAATATGGCAATTATGCAAACATGCTGATGGAGGATGGGAGCAAGAGAGGGACCTTTCGCAGCTATGTTTTATTGCTGGACGGAGATGGGAACGCGCTCGAGGGACTGACGATCCGCAATACGGCATGGCCGCGAAGCAAGGTGGCGCAGGCGATCGCGCTCTACGCGGACGGGGATGGCATTTTAGTGAAAAACTGTCATTTGGAAAGCTATCAGGATACGCTGTTTACGGGCCCCTTGCCGCCGACGGCCATGATCCCCGGCGGATTTACCGGTCCGAAGGAATTCGATGAGCGAAGAATGGGAAGGCAAATATATGAGGACTGTGTCATCAAAGGGGACGTGGATTTTATCTTTGGCAGCGCCATGGCACTTTTTCGGAATTGCGACCTAGTTTCCAGAAATGGCAACGCGCAGGCGGAACAGGCACCGGAAAGCGGGATCCTCGGCTACGTGACGGCCGCTTCCACGCCAGAGGGCTATTCCGTTGGGTATGTCTTTGATCATTGCAGGTTCCTTAGCGAGGGGTGCCCTAAAGGAAGCGTTTATCTGGGGAGACCCTGGCGCGATCACGCAAAAACGGTGCTCTTAGATTGTGAGCTCGGGGCGCATATTCACCCCAGCGGATTTCATGATTGGAATAAGACGAAGGCGCGCGAAACAGTTTGCTACGGGGAATACCAAAGCTTCGGGGAAGGCGCGGATCCCTCCGGCCGGGCGCCTTTTGTCACACAGCTCACTGAGAGCCAAGCAATGACTATCCGAAATGCCTTTCAGGACATAAGCAATAGACTTTCGGAAAAAGAGACATAGTTGATTTTCAGGAGAGAAATTAGAATGAAGCAAGGTTTTAAGAAAAGATTTCTTGTTGTTATGCTCAGCTTGATGCTCATGGCGTCAAGTCTGTCTGGGTGCGCGTCAGGGAACATAAAAGAATCTGACAAGGTGGAGAGCCAGACGGCAAAGACACCAGGGCAAAGCACCTATGAAAGCGACGTACAAAGCTCAGAAAATGAAGTACAAAACACTTCTGAAGATGCCGAAGGAAAGGCATCTGGCGCGGTAGAGCTAAGCGCGGTAAGCACAGAGGAAGCGCCTAAGAAAAAGATTGAAAACTATCGCAATAATGAGGATGGGCATCATGAATTTCAGCCCCACGTCTTTTCCAAGAAGTACCTGGAGTATCACGGCGAGGGTGTCATGCAATCCTTCTTTAACATGGTGGATGCCCTGCGCGCGGGAGAGGATACCTTTGAGTGCACGGATGAAAATGCCTATGGCTGGTGTACCGGCGGAAGGCTGATCAATTTCTTTTTCCCCGTCGCAACCGATTGTATCCAGCCCATGCAGGGAACGGGAACGGATGCCTTTAAAAATGGCGTTGGGAAGATCAACTACCTGATCCCCAAGGAAGAGTTTCTTGAGAGGGAAAGACAATTTGAGGAGATGGTTGTTTCCATCTTGAACAATTGCGTTTCTGATGATTATGATGATTTTGAGACCTGCCTGTCCCTTTACGAGTATATCACCATGAACTACAAATATGATTATTACGTATATGAACATTTGAACGATCTGCCGTTTGACTATACCTCGACCTATCGATGCTTTACGGAGAAGAAGGGAATCTGCTGTGAGATCGCGGGAATGTACAACTACCTTCTCTTGCAGTGCGGCGTGGATTCCGAGGAGAGTGGGGGTGACCATAGGGAGATCGAGAGTCATGCCTGGGTGTTTGTGACCATCGACGGAGAGTCCTATCACATCGATCCCACTTGGGGACTGACCTACAAATATGCACCCCTAACCTACTTCATGATGACGGACAAGATCAGGGATACCAGGGATGGCTTTCCGGTAGAGAAGATGGACATTGGCGGAGGCGGAGATGAGAGTAGGAAGCTCTTCGATTTTCACGCGACGGATGACCGGTATCAGGAGCTTTGGGAAGGCAATTACATGGGCATGGACAGGGAGAATAAGAAGATCATTTATTTCTTATATGATGAAGATGACAGGAAAGAATTCTATTACGGTGGGGAAGGGTGAGAGCCTTTCCCCTTTCTTTTTGCGGATGGTGCAATACTCCGCAGCGTATTTGACAAGTGCCTTCCCTGTTTTTGATTCTGTTATGAAGACGTTGCTGGTCTGTTTGACAGGCAGTATCAAGAGGAAGTTCTGCAAGGATGTTCGATCATTGAAGCATTCATGGCGCCAAATGAGAAAAATCTGTATAGGGAACTGGAGTTTATGGAAGGCAGGATTCTCGGAAGATGCGAGAGGCAGGCAGGGAAGGAGAAGGCATGAAAAAGAGATTGACGTGTCAGATAGCGTTGGCCTTGTCCATCTTGGCCATTGTGTGCTGCGGAATTACGATTTACTGGGTTCACTTGGAGATGGAGTTTCAGATTACGAGTTTTAAGCTTGATCTCCAGGCTGAAAGGAACCGCGAAATGCTGGCGGATGAAATCGAAACCTATTATCAGATCATGGACAGGCATGGGTATCAGAGGTAAAGAAGGAGGAAAAATAGGAAACTCGTTTTAGGGGTGCACAGTTTTTTCTTGATTTAGCTACGGTGATGTGGTAAACTGTCATCGTAGCTAAAATTTTGCGCCTATAATGCGCGCGAAATTTTTTTGTAAGAAAATGTAAGCGCTTACATTTGCGAAATTACGTTTGTACATATGCATACGATACGGGAATTTGAATGGGCGTAAGTGCGTATGTGAAATTGCAAACGTAACGTGGCATATGCCGAGGAGGAAAAAATGAAAGAAAGAGGAGTAAAGTTATTCGGAAGATTCCGGGTAATGATTGTCACTGTATTTATGATTGCGCTGGCGTGCAGCTTGTTGCCGGAAATGCAGGCAGAGGCCAAGACCAAGCATATCTATCGCTCGTATTTAAAAACGGCAGACGGTAGTACCAGTTCCGTGAAAAATAAGGCATACGTTTATGAGGGGACGATGCAGGCACCCCGCACGGAGAAACTGAGCGTAAGAGGTTGGGTGTTGTCAAACTTGAAGGTCAGCTCCTACACGTTGTATTTTTCGTATGGTAGTGACCTGAATGCAGATGCTTCAAAGCTAAAGTACGTAAAGTCCATGGAGGCGGAGGTCTATGACTGGAAATTCACCTCAAAGCAAAATGCGAGCATCGAGGGAACTGATTTCATAAAAACCAACAGCGGATGGCGTGCGGACATTGAATCGACGGGAATGCGGAGCGGAACTTGGCTGGTCATCGTGAAGGGAAAGCTTGAAAGCGATTCGACGGAGTTTGAGGTCGCCAGGTTTTGCATCAACGTGGAGGGCGAAACGGGAAAATACGCTTCCGGTAATGAGGTTCCTAAAGCGAAGTCCTTAAATCCAGACAAGAAATATGTTTCGAAGATTCAGATGCAGGAAGGATTCGAGGCAGGGAGAGATGAGTACTTTGAGGTAAGCGGCTGGGCCTTAAATGACAGTGGAATAAAGAAGTACGAGTATCGCGTTAGGGATGAGAACAACAAAAAAGTAAAGTCTGGAGTTTTAAGTGCGTACAATCGATATGACCTCGAGGAAGTCAGCAGCGTATTGGGCATTTCCCATGGAGACAATCAGACGAACACGGGTTATTCCGGAAAGATCTCCATCGAGAATTTGAAGCCTGGAACGTATAAGGCGTATGTTTATGGCTATGCGTATGACGGCAGTTATTTTAAGGCGAGCACGATCCAGTTTACCATCCTTCCGCCTGCTCCCAAAAAGATCACGTTAAGCGGCAAGGAAAAGGATCACGTTATAACGGATGGTTTTTGTTACCTGGAGAGCGACAAGTTTTTCCTGTTGATCGATAAGGGTGCCGACATCCCGGGCGATCTGGAAAAGAACGTTAAGCGGATCATGAAAGACCTGGAAAGCAAAACGGGTCTGAGATTTAATAATGGCAGGAAGATCGATAGTTTTTCTTGGGGCACTCTTGTTTATGGATACGAACCTTGGGATGGCTTTGATTTTGGTAAGAAATTGCCTATTTTTATAAGCGTAGCTGGCAAACTTAAGTATTGGTGTCCAAATGGGTGTGCTGAATATGTTGAACTCAACTTATCTGAGCTGGTCAGTGAGGAAACGTGGAATGAACATATGGCGGGATATGTACGAAGTGACAGATTGTACTATGTCATTGCCCATGAATTAACTCACGTACTCACCGATAGATATGCTAACATGACTATGACTATGAAGGAGGGATGCGCTGATTTCTACGCAAAGTTAGTCGTAAATGACATGAATTACAAGAGCTTTGCAGGCAGTAAGGAATACGTGAATTATAACATGTCAAGTCAATTAAAAGATAAAATTACAACAAAGAGTGCAGAGAAGCTTTTCCGTGATGATTACAAGGGGCGTCCTGGCGATGACGAGATGGAACCTTACATATATGGCAGAATGCTCTGTGAGGTCTTGATGGCAAACTACGGAGAATCCTTCCTGCGGGATTATTTGTCGGATCTGGAAAAGGCTGGATATGCTTATCCTACGTTCCGTGGAGATCCATCAGCTGCTCAGAGGGATGAAATGACGGAAATTCTCAAAAATAGATTCGGATCTGACGTGTTTAAGAAATTTGCGGCATATTATAAATCGCAGCCTGGAAATAATTGATCAAAAGCTGAAGTCCTCAGGGAGTGTGATCCCTGGGGACTTTTTTTGACGGATGATTTCAACGAATGTTCTCAAAGAATGATTTCAACGGATGTTTTCGATGAATGGTTTTACGGAGATATTCAATGATTTTTTTGCCTTCTGCGTTTTGTGGCCATCTGCATTCGGTTTCCGGGATTGAAGCTCCAAAAATTTATTCATCTTTCCCGTGACTTGAATTGACCAGGGTTTCCAATTCTGATATACTTTTGATTGGACATTTAACGGGAGAAAGGTTTTATGACGATGGATACAAAAAGACGGACGGATTACGTATATATGGAGATTCTTCGCGTTTTGAGCGCATTTGCGGTTATTGTGATCCACGTATCAGGAACGAACTGGAGCAAGCTAAGCATAGGTGACGTGGATTGGACCGTACGGACGTTTTATAACGTTGGGGCGCGTTTCTCCCTGTGCGTTTTTTGTATGATCACCGGTGCTCTTTTGCTAAATCCCCAAAAGAATATTGGGATTGGCGAAGTTTACCGCAGATACGTTAAGCGTATATTGATCTGTCTTGTTGTCTGGACTGTAGTGTATGCAATTCTCTATACCATAATGGAAAGTGCCGGTGATCTCGTATACTTTATTAAGCATTTGTTTGTACTTCCTAAGCATTTTTGGTATCTTATCATGCTGGTGGGTCTCTATCTGGCTTTGCCCGTATTGCGTGTCATTACGGCAAACAAAAACGTGACGCTGTATCTGATCTGGATCCTGATCCTATTTGGAATGATATTTGGCACGATAAAAGGAACTGTGGAGCTTTTCAAAGACGTTGCCGAAGAGGGGGTGGGATATCAGCTTTGTAACGTGATTCTTAATAACTTAAATGACCTTAACAGGACCTTTGTTCCCGGATATCTTGGATGTTTTCTGTTAGGGTATTACGTTCATGAACATGGTTTGGGAAAATGGAGCAAACTCATTGTGTTTATGGCAATCCCGTCGTTGCTTCTTTCAGTCGCGCTTACGATTCTGTTTTCCATGATCACTGATTCCCACGTATATACTTTCATGTTGGAAACGAATCCTCTGATAGTGCTGGCTTCCGTCGGCATTTTTGAATTCTTCAAAGGGGAAAAGGGAAAGGAAAGGGTATATGACGTAAATTCGCGTCTCGTCAAATGGATCCTTTTTATAAGCGGTAATACGTTTGGCGTGTATTTGTCACATCTTGTGATAATAAAATTCGTGGATCGTTATTTTAAGCTTGGCGCATACAGTTTCCCATCGATCATATCCGTGCCGCTGATTTCCCTGTTGGTTTTCCTTGTGGCGCATGGCATTACGGTCATTTTGAAAATGATCCCGCTCGTTAAGAAAACAATAACTTAAAAGGAATTCCGAAAAGAGACTGGTGATTCCAGTCTCTTTTTTATTGTTTTGCGCGATGATTGTCGCTCGTGTCGTAGTTGTCAGACTACTTTGTCACGTGGTATAATAAATAATAAATCTTGGAAACGAAACTTAGGATGGAATGGGATAGGAGGATGAAACGTGAAAACTGCGGAGAATAATGGTTTTGAACAGCTTGGCAGCAGTGCCGTCATCTATAACCATATCGTTCAAGCCCTGGCCAGAGAATGCACGGATCTGTACTACGTCAATCTGGAGAGTGGCGAATACACTTCTTATCATACCGACGACGTGAGCGGCGCGTTAAAAGAGTCAAGAAAGGGTACGGATTTCTTTGAACTCTGTAAACGGGATGCGTACGTTTACGTGCATGAGGATGACAGGGAAGAATATTTAAGAACCATGGACCGTAAGACGCTTTGGGACACCTTGCGGTGCGGGAAGGCGCGCGAATTGACTTTTCGCGGACTTGGAAATGGCACGGCGTTTTACGTGCAGATGAAGATCACGCGCATGGAGGATGATGAACGCTTTGTCGTTATAGCCGTATCCAACGTTGACGAAGTGGTGAAAAAACGCCGGGCGGAGGAGCGGATCCGTGAGACGCAGCGGGAGATCATGCGGCAGAATAAAGCTTATGATCAGATCACCGCAAGTCTTGCAGAACAATATGACACGCTGTACTACGTTGACTTAGAAGACAACACTTACGTCGAGATTTCTTCGACGGATGCGTATAAGAAGCTGAACGTGCCTGCGACCGGCAGTGACTTTTTTGCGGAGAGCAGGAGGAGCATTAGGAAGTACGTGCATCCTGAGGATCAGGAAAAGGCGCTGAATCTCCATTATAAGGACGTGATGCTGGACAATCTGAAGGACAAGAGTTCCTTTTCCATGTCCTGGCGCTTGGTGGTAAATGGTCAGATTCAAACGATCCGTCATACGGAGATCATGTCTAGGGACGGGCGTCACATCCTTGTCTGCATCAAGAATATTGATGCGGAGGTTAAGGCGAAGCTTGCCATGGAAGCGGATCAAAAGAAGAGCATTACCTTTACGCAGATTGCAGAGAGGCTTGCTTCCCATTTTGACTTTATTTATTACATTGATTGCCAGAGTTCGCATTATGCCGAACTCTCCGCAAAGCGGATCTCCGGAGAATTGAAGGTTCAGGAAGAGGGGGATGATTTCTTCGGAGCGGCAAATAAGAACGCGGACAGGCTTGTTTACGTGGAAGACAGGGAAAGGATCAAGCTTTTCCTTGACAGGGATCATTTGATTTCCCAGCTAGAGAGCAGGCGACAGTTGATAGAAGATTACCGCATGAATCTGGACGGCGGGAAAACGCAGTATACGCGCATGACGGTGACGTATTCCTCGGACCACAGTCATTTTATCATCTGCGTGGAGAATCGTGAGAAGGACGTTCAGAAGGAAAAGGAGCACTTGGCGGCACTCACGACGGCAAATGAGATGGCAAGGCGCGATGAACTGACGGGCACGAAGAACAAGACCGCCTATCAGGAAATGGAGGCGGAACTGCAAAGGCAGATGGGGGAAGAGGATACTGCTTTTGGCATTGTGATCTGTGACATTAACGGACTGAAGGTGATCAACGACACGGAGGGGCACAAAGCAGGGGACGACTATATCCGCGCATCCTGCAAATTGGTCTGCAACGTATTTCATCACAGCCCCGTGTTCCGCATTGGCGGGGATGAATTCGTTGTGGTGCTTAGGGGGCAGGATTACGAGAACCGGGAGAGTTTGATTTCCAACCTCAGAAGGCAGGTGGAGGAGAACAATCGCCTCGGAGAGGGCGCCGACGTGGCTTCCGGTCTGGCAGAATTTTTGCCGGGCGTGGATCACGACGTCCTGGACGTGTTTAATCGTGCCGACAATCAGATGTACGAGGACAAGGCGCGCCTAAAACAGGTGAAGCTCCTTCGGGAGACCCATTCCTTCAAGGACAAGGCCAACGTACGCACGATCAGCAAAGAGCGACGGATCCTGTTGGATGCGTTGTATAAGGCTTTTGAAGTGGTTTCGGAGGGCACTTACGTCTATCTTTGCGACATGAAGTATGATCTGTCCCGTTGGTCCAAGAATGCCGTGGATACTTACGGACTGCCGTCAGAATACATGTACGGCGCGGGAGACATCTGGGAGAATCACATTCACCCGGAGGACAGAACGGCATATCACAAAGGAATTGACGAGATCTTTTCCGGCAAGGCCGCAGGCCATGACATGCAATACCGGGCGAGAAGGGTTTCGGGGGAATATGACGTTTGCACTTGCCGCGGCATCGTGTTAAGAGATACTTCCGGAGAGCCCGACTACTTTGTCGGCACCATTCGGAATCATGCCATACAGGGGCACGTGGACACGCTTACGGGGCTTAGGAATCAATATGGATTCTTTGAGGACCTGGAGGGCTGCATTAAGCGGAACGCGGAAATTAGCGTTGTGCTGGTTGGAATCAGCAAGTATTCGGAAATTAACGAGATGTATGGGTACCGTTTTGGAAATCGCGTGTTACAGCTTTATGCCAGAAAGCTTTTCGAGATGGTAGGGAATACGGGACATACTTACAGGATTGACGGGACGAAGTTTGCTGTGATCAGCAATACGTTATCCATTGCGGAGCTTCGGGAGAGTTATGATCGTTTTTGCGATTTCCTGCATGGGGATTTCCAGGTGGACGGTAAGGAGATCATGCTGGATCTGCATTGCGGCGCACTTAGGGTGGATGATTTTGACGTCGATTCCCAGACGGTTTACGCCTGCCTTACATATGCCTTTGAGGAATCGAAATTCCGCAGGAAGGGGGAACTGGTAGAGTTTCAGAATGACGTAAACGGACCAAATCATCAGCGGCAGGAGCAACTGCATGCGATCCGTTCCTCCATCATGCGCGGATATGAGGGCTTCTATCTGCTCTTCCAGCCAGTCGTGGATGCGCAGTCGGAGAGAATGATCGGGGCAGAGGCACTCCTGCGTTGGAAGAATGACCGCTATGGCATCGTTCCGCCGGATCAGTTTATTCCTGTTTTGGAGACGGATCCGCTGTTCCCGGAGCTTGGGGAATGGATCCTTCGGGAATCCATTTGGACGGCGAAGCAGATCATAAAGCAGGTTCCCGAGTTCGTCCTGAACGTCAATCTTTCTTATTCCCAGCTGGAAAAACTGGACTTTGTGGACATGGTTGTCCGCATTCTGGAGGATCTGGATTATCCGGCCGAGCATCTCTGTCTGGAGATTACGGAGAGGTGCCGTTTGCTTGACGTAGAGTTGTTGAAAAACGTGTCTGCCAGTTTAAAGTCCCGCGGCATTCTGATTGCGCTGGATGATTTTGGAACTGGATTTTCCGCCCTCGGCATCCTGAAAGAGATCGCGTTTGACGTGATTAAGATCGACCGCGGTTACGTGCGGATGATCGAGAAGAGTGAAACAGACAGAAGGCTGATCCGGTGCATTTCAGACGTTGCGAACGTTTTTCAGGCGAAGGTATGTGCCGAAGGCGTTGAGACTGCAGGCATGCGGGACATTTTGCGGGAGTATGACGTAGAGAGTTTTCAGGGGTATTATTACGCGAAACCGCAGCTGCCGGATCAGATTTTAGAGTTTGTCAAGTAAGGAGAGCAAACTTGGCGTGAAGGTTCCCGTGACGGGACTGTTGAAGGAGGATGACGGATGGGGAAGGAATTGACGGAAAAGCAGAGGGCAGTCATTGGAGTTTTCCTTCTGACGGTCATGGGAGCGGTCATCGGCTGGATCTATGAGATGATCTTTTACAGGATCGATCTCGGATATTTTATCAAGCGCGGGCACGGTTTTGGACCGTGGCTTCCGATCTATGCCTTTGGCGCGCTGGGACTGGTCCTGATCACGTATAAGAGAAAGGTCCAGCCGGCGGTTTTATTTATCGTTTCCGTGATCGGCTCTGGAATTATTGAGTACGTGACGGGATGGGTGCTTTATAACCTGATGGGGGTCAGGTTATGGGACTACAACGTCGAGAAGTGGAATTGGGGAAACGTCGACGGCTATATATGCGCGAGGTCCGTTTTGATCTTTGGATTCTTCGGAGCATTCTACGGCGCGATCATCGTGCCTAGGTTTATGCGTTTTCTTGGGAAGGTAAAAGCGCGTCCGCTGGTGATCTTTTCAATCATCCTGGCGGTCGTGGTTGGAGCTGACGTGCTCTATGGCTACGTCATCAAGTCCGTCATTAACGGGGGATTGTAAGAAGGGGGCAAAGACTAGGTGAATAAAAAAGGAATTCTCGACAAGACAATGCACGTCCTGGTACACAACAGTTTTATGTTTACCGTTGCGATCATGGGACTGGTGCATGCGATTTTGCTGGTGACCATGTGGGTTTCCGGCGTGATGGAGTTGATGAAGTTTAACATCCTGAGCGTCGTCGTGTATTTGTTTTGCTTTATCTTGTGTAAACTGGGGCACATCATGCCAGTTTACGTCAGCGTTTTTCTGGAAGTTACCGTCTATTCCAGCGTGGCCACTAGGATTGCCGGCTGGAGGAGCGGTTCCTATTTCTTCCTGTTCTCCATCATTCCGATCATTATTTATTTCGGATGCATCCTGTTCAAAGGTCCGAAGAGGTGGATCGTCTTTGGTATGCTTGTGATCAATTTTGCAACCGTCGTGGGATTGTACCTGCTATTCGCTGACGCGGCCCCGATGCAGGCTTTGCCTGACGTGGCAAGGAAGTTTCTCGTGATCTTTTCGTCGTTCGCCATGGTATTTGCGGTGATCTTTTACAACGTGATCTACATTTATTCCAGTGAATCCGAGAGAGGCAGTCTCGAACAGAAGAATAAGCAACTATCACTGGACGCAACGGAAGATGATCTGACCAACCTTCTGAACCGCAGGGGATTCCTGCCAGTCATAAAGTCTTACATGAGCGATGAGCGTACGAAGCATTTTTGCATCGCCTTTTGTGATCTGGACAATTTTAAGAGGATCAATGATTCCTATGGGCATGACTGCGGAGATGAGGTCCTGAGGAACGTGACGCGCCTGCTGAAGAGGGAAATGCACGGCTGCGACGTGTGCAGATGGGGCGGAGAAGAGTTTATCATCCTCATGAGGGATTATGACTTGGCAGTGGCGAAGGAGAAGATGGAATACATCCGGAAAACCATAGAAACAACTCCGACAGTCTTCTTTAACAAACACGTTTCGATCACGTTGACCATCGGAGTTGAAGAGAACAAGGACGATTATAAAGAGCCGGAAGAGATCATAAAGGTTGCCGACGAGAGAATGTATTACGGCAAGCAACACGGTAAGAACATTGTGATCTGGGAGGATGCTACTTCCTGATCATCACAAGGAGCACAATGATCTCTGCGGCGAGAAAAAGGAGGAGTCCGTAAACGGCAATGGGAAAGGTTGCAACAAGACCAGCAACGATCGCCATGGATGCGGGCATTACGTACTTTCTCGGATGATGCCAGAGATCCGTTTCCTGCTTCCAGCCGCGGATGGGGAAAAACCATTCCAGGATTACGGAAAGAATGGCGCCCTGCATGGAAAAGAACAGGGCTGCGGGGAACATGATGGCGGGTGAGCAACCGCAAAGGATGCAGCTTACTGCCGCGTAAAGCATGGTCGGGATCATGTTGCTAAAGAATAAGAACGTGCAGTAGGGCATGCAGAAGGTACGCTTCTGGCCCGGCAGTGCATGCACGGTCTGCTCGGTGGCAGGTGAGCAGGAGAGCAGGATGCCAAGGGGGGTGTTCACAAGAACAACCGCAAAGCCAAGGGGATATGCAAAATCCATGCCAAACTGCTTGAAGTAAGGCGGGAAGATGCATGCGCAGACGATCATGATGCCACTGTTTACAAGATAATTCTTGTGAAGGAGCAGGTAGCGTGCCAGATAACGGATCACGCTGTGACGATGATGGCTCTTCATGGTGCGTGCGGAACTGGCCTCCTCCACGAAGAAAGCATATTTGTCCGCAAAGCTCAAGGCAAGAATGCAAAGAACTGCATTGCCAAAAAGCACGGGAAGAAAATAGGGCGCATCCTGAAGGAAATACATAGCGGCGATGCCTGCCGCAAACCAGAGGATGCCAACGTATGGGCGCTTCCGGAAAGCAAATGCGCAGACGCTGATGAGAAGCGCGTTTAGGTCACAGAGAAGCATGCACGCGATCACGTAGGCTTCCGGCCGTGAAACGGCGATACAAAGAGCGATGATGGCAAAGGCGCGCATCAGAAACGCGGTGATGCCAATGGAGCTTACGTGGCTGATCAGGAACGCCTTGCGGTCAAGGGGCATCATAAACAGGTTCTTTAAGTCTGCCGCATTCTCCGTGGAGGAGAGGGAGAGAAACATGATGCTCACCATGAAGCAGGACGTCATGAGATACAGGACGAAGGGTGCGATCGCCAGATTTACTTCCGCGGAGTAGATTCCGCATGCAGCGATCACAAACGTCATGGGCGTCATATAGAGCTTTTTGAAATTGCCTCCGGTATATTTGCGCATGAAATACTTAAACAGGGTCATTGTCGTCATAATTAAGTGCCTCCCGAATGGTGTCAGGCTGGATCTGATCACCTTCAAACGTCTTTTGGATCGCGCCGTTTTCCAGAACGAAAACGCGGTCTGAAGTCAGGGTAATGCTTTCGAGCACGTGTGAGGAAAAGAGAAGGGTTCCATATTCTTTGTAGCCTGCGATCAGCTTGTAGAGGAATTCCGTCGATGTGAAATCCAATCCGTTCACGGGCTCGTCGAGGAACAGAAGCGGAAGCTTTAATGCAAAGGCCGTGATCAGATAGGCTTTCTTGCGATTGCCCGTTGAAAGGTCCTTTAGCATCACGTCTGCAAAGCTTTCAAAGTTAAAACCGTCGATCATCTCAGATACGTCAGGAACGGGCTTTTTGTATGACTTGCAGGCGTAGGAGAGATATTCGCGGAAGGTAAAATAGCGGAAGGAATCATCCTCTGCAAATACGGTGTAGCGTTCGTACTGGAAGGAAGCGTCGCGGGGCTTTAGGGCACCGCCGTTGTATTCCAGTTTTTTTGCGTCATAAGTGGTAAGAAGCCCGGTGAGAACCTTTAAGAGCGTCGTCTTTCCAGCGCCGTTTAGGCCGATGAGGCCCACCACCTCGTGATCGCGAAGGTATAAGGAGAAGTTCTTTAGAACCTTTTTCTCCGGCTGATACCAAACGTTTAGATCTTCTATCTTCAATAATTCTTTCATTTCTTTGATGCTCCTTCTTTTGTCACTTTCTTATATTGAGAAATTCCTGAGAGCAGGAAGAGTGCGCCGAATGCGGTGGTCATCAGTGCCGTGTCCTGACCTTGGAAATAGGCGATGACGGAAGCTGCGATGAAAACGATTCCCATAACGATTCTAAAATATGCGTGTCTCATAAAAAAACTCCTTTCTAGGTGAATGCTTTGTTGTTCTCGTTGATGAGGTAAGCATATCACCTGAAAAGGAGTTGTGCGGAAACGTCCTCCAATGGGAGGTTTTTGTCCTCGAATTGCAAGTTTTAAGGTAGGGAGAGGGTGGCGACGGCGCGGAACACGTTGCCTTCGAAGGAGGTCTGTAGGGTTCCGTCATATTTCTCCGCCGCGGCGCGGGCACTCTTTACGCCGAAACCGTGAAGGCCGCCCTCCGTCTTGGTGGTGCGAAGCGTTCCGCCTTCGGTCAAGGGTGCCTTTTCAAAACTATTTTCCACGCGGATCAGGATCATGTGGTTGATCCTGCGGATGGTTAGGCTGATAAAGCGTCCGGAAGGGTTTGGAACCTTCTGGGCTGCTTCAATCGCGTTGTCCAAGAGGTTTCCAAGGATGGAGCAGAGGTCCGCACTCCGAAGCTTAGTATTCTTCGGAAATTCCACCTGTGCGGTAAATTGGATTTCTAAACTTTTGGCCACGTCGGCCTTGCTGCTGATCAGGTAATCGATCACGTCATCGCCGGTCCAGGAGGTTTTGGACAGGGTGTCCGGACCCGCCAGGTCCTCCACGTAACGCATGGCTTCTTCATATTGCTCCGTCTGCAAGAGGCTGCGCAGGGCTCCCAAGTGATTTCGGAAGTCATGGAACAGCCGCGCGTTCATGGAATAGGCATTCTGCAGCGTGTTGTATTCGCGGGTGATCATCTCAGCCTGCTGGTCCTTAAGCTCCGCAAGCTCGTGCTCCGTCTCGTAGAGGTTCCGGAGCTGGTAGATGAGGAGGGAGAGAAGAAGCAGGGCGGAGAGGAAGATGCAGGTGCTGTATTGTTCCTCCTCAGGTCGGTAGGGCTCCAGGTTTTGCAGACCTATGACGCCGAACATGGTGAGCATGAGGAGGATCGTGAAGATGCGGTAGACGTGCTTATTGCAGGACGGCCACCGGAGCGGAAGCAGGATGGTGCCCGAGAGCATGAGGAATGCAGGCGCCAGCGCTGCCAAGCTGCCCTGAAGGGAAGCCGGTTCCAGAAAGCGGCCGTCGCCGGTAAAGGAGCCAAGACCGCAGGACGAAAGGACGTTCCAAAGCCAAAAGGCGATCTCACCAAAGATCGCAATGAATAAAGAAAGGCGCAGATCCTTTTTCCAAAGGAGCACGGCATAAGGCACGACGCAGGCGACCTCCACCCCGGAGAGCGCAAGCTCCGAAAGGGGAAAGAAGCTAAGGAGCAGACGCAGGAGAAAGGCGGCGCCGGCGCCTAGGAATACTGGAATTGTTATGATGGATTTTTGATTTTGAACGGCTGATGAAGCGGAACCGGTGGCTTGGAGCGGAGACTTGACGCCTAAGCGCTGGTTACCAACCAGGCGGGATAACAAAAGCAGGCAAGTGGCCGTCCGCATGGCGCTTGCCAGGGCCATCAGAAGATGGGGTAAGAGATTGTTCATAGACGTGCCCCCCAATATGCGTTAATCTTTTCCTTCACGTCCTGTAGGTGAGACCTGCTGACGGGAAGGGCGGTGCCGTCCTTTAAGATGGCGCAGCCATCCTTGATCTGCATGACGTGAATAAGGTTTACGATGCAGCCTCTGTCAATAAACAGGAATTCCTCGGCGTTTAGCTCATCGAATACCTGTTGCAGGGGCTTGCGGACCTGGGACGTGCCGGTACCAGTGGTAATCAGCGCGTTTTTCCCGTCCTTGGAAACGTACAGAACGTCGCGGTAGGGGATTCGCTCCAGGCGGCTGTTCGTCTGGATGGTGTAGACCTTGTCGGCCTCGAGGGACAAAAGCTTGATCGCGTCCGTGATGGCGCCGGGAAGGCGCTTTTCGTGATCATTCTTTGGCACGTAGCGGAAAATGGACAGCTCATAGGCATCGATCGCAAATTCCACGTGGGAGGTGATAAAGATCATCTTTACGCCTGGAAGGAAGGGCCGGAGCTGCCGGGCTAGGTCCATGCCGGAGATTTCCGGCATCTCGATGTCCAAAAGGATCAGATCATAATGAAAATGATCCTCCGAAATGTCGCAGAGCAGGTTTTTGCCGTTGACGTAAGTTTGGATCTCGCCCAGGATCCCGGTTTCGGAAAGGCAGGCTTTCACGGTCTGGGCATGGAAATCGATCATGGATTGTTCATCATCACAAATTGCTATGCGGAGCATGCGTTCAACCTCGTATCTTTCAGATTTCTGATTCATTATAGCCTATCAAAGGCCAGATTTCAATTGGAAAAGGGAGTTGGAATTGACGGGGAAGAAGAGCTTTGATATACTTCTATACGTATGCGTGCAGACAATTGTTTACGAAAGAAACAGGAGAGAGCCATGTACAAGATTATGACGGCCGATGAGGCAATGGATCTGATAAAGGACGGGGACGTGATCGCGTTGAATTCCTTTTTGGGTATTGATAATCCCGTGGAATTGCATGAAGCGTTGTATAAGCGCTATCACGCGACGGGAAGCCCGAAGCACCTGACCGCCATCTCCAGCGCGGGTTTTGGAGTCTGGGACGAGAACCGCGCGGCGGAAGGGTATGTTCGCGAGGGCGCGGTGGACAAGATCATCTGCGGGCACTTTGGGGCGATGTACAGCACGAAAAAGCTTGTGCTGGAGGATCGGTTTGAAGCATATAACCTGCCGCTGGGATGCATTTCCCACGCCATCCGGGCACAGGCGGGCGGACTTCCGGGCGCACTGTCGAAGGTGGGTCTGGACATTTTCGTGGACCCCAGAATGGAGGGCCCCGGCATCAATGGGATCTCCAAGGATGATTCTTTGGTGAAATATGTGGAGCTGGACGGGGAGGAATTCCTGTATTATAAGCTACCCCGCATCACCGTTGCCATCATAAAGGGCACCTGTGCCGACCGGAAGGGAAACATTTCCTTCGACGACATGTTTACGGCGGGGGATGCGCTGTCCATCAGCCAGGCGGTGAAGGCCAATGGCGGAAAGGTCATCGTGCAGGTGGACCGGCTCGTGGTGAAGACCTCGAGACCCCACAGTACCATTATTCCGGGATGCCTCGTGGACGCCATCGTGGAGATTCCTCCGGAGCCCCGGCACGCGGCCTATGAGTCCCTGACCGGTAGCTTTGAGATTCCTTATACCCAGTGGCAGGATTGGGCGGAAATGCTGGAAAAGCGCACCATGACGAAGAGCGTCGTGAACGCGAGCGCTGAAATTATTGGAAAGAGGGCGGCGATGGAGCTGAAACCGGATGACATCGTGAACATCGGCGTGGGCATTCCGGAGACCGTGACGAAATATGCGCGGGAGAACGGCATCCTGGATAAGATCACGCTGACCGTCGAATCCGGCGGCGTGGGCGGCTTCCCGGCATCCGGCAAGGTGTTTGGGGCCGTGATCGGTGCGGACTCCATCTATGACATGGCCAATCAGTTTGACTTATATGATAATGGCGGCCTGGACGTGTGCTTCATGGGCGGCATCGAGGTGGACCGCTACGGCAACGTCAATGCCCACAAGGGTCCGGGAGCGTTTGCAGGGGTGGGTGGCTTCGCCAACATCACGGCAAAGACGGCGACGGTGGTGTTCTGTCTCACCTTTAACACCAAGGGACTTGCGGTGGAGGAGAAGGACGGCAAGGTCACGATCCGCCAGGAGGGCGAGATCGGAAAGTTCGTGGACCGCGTCAAGAGCGTGAGCTTCTCCGCAAAGCGCGCGAGAGAGAATGGCCAGAGGGTCATCTACGTGACGGAAAGATGCGTGTTCGAGCTGGGAGAGAAGGGACTTCGCCTGATCGAGGTTTATCCAGGCATTGATGCAGAGAGGGATATTCTAAAGCGCCTGCCTTTCGAGGTGGAAGTGGCGGAATATTGATAAAATATGGCTTTAAGACGTGATTACTGCTTCGACTCGCAGTGAGGACTCAAATCCGTAGCCGTTAATTCCGATATAATTATTACTACGCAGGCTGCGGTTTTTGTCCGATAAGGTAGATTGCAGCCTTTTTCAAGAAAAGAGGAGAGTTATGAAAATTCGTATGTTTTTTGCCGTGATGGCAAGCTTGTGTCTCCTGGCTGCCTGTGAAAATCAATCAGGAAAAGAAGCGGACACGGAAGAAATGGCAACGGTTATGGAATCGTCAGTGGGAAGCCTCGACGGAACGGATGATGGTCAGAAGAAGACGGTTGGAGAAGAGACAAAGCCTACGGAGGAATCCTCGCAAGCACTTCAGGAATCTGAGAGCGCGCAGACGGAGACGTCGGAGGCGATTACTGAAAGCTCGGAGGCGGCATCAAAGGAGACAAAGAAGTCGGAAGCTTCACAGGCGGAATCTAAGGAGACGAAAAAGTCGGAAGCTTCACAGGCGGAATCTAAGGAGACGAAAAAGTCGGAAGCTTCACAGGCAGAGTCTAAGGAGACGAAAACGTCAGAAGCTTCTCAGCCGGAGTCTTCAGCAGAGAGTTCAGCTTCTGTCGCGGAGACTCCTTCGCCAGCTTCTTCGGAGTCGGGAAGTGAATCTTCAAGCGCGGCAGAAACGTCTTCCCAGAATACGGAGGAGTCTTCCGCTGAGTCCACGGAGGAAACGTCTGAGGAGTCCGGTGAGTTCATCGAGATGCCGTTGATACCGTTAAATTGATCTAAGGAGGGGGCAAAAAATGAAACTGGATCCCAGATTTCTTACCCACGTGACCAAGGGGGAGCATTATCTGATCGCGATGGGGGACGTGAAATTTAAGGGCATTGTGAAGAATAATAATACGGCTGCCTTTATCATTGAATGTCTGAAGAAGGATGTAACGGAAGAAGAAATTGTCGAGAAGTTGATGAAGGAGTATTCCGAGGCAGATCCGGAGACCGTAAGGCGCGACGTGGGGAATGTCATTGAAAAGCTTAGGGGTATTGGAGCAATCGTGGAATGAATGAAATATCAAGGGATTTGATCTACCTGCTGTCATGCGCCGTCAATGAGGTGACTCCGGATGCCGCAAGGGTCCGGGCAATGGATCTGGATAACGTTTGGGGTCTGGCGGAATACCACATGGTGACGGGGGCAACGTGCATAGCCTTGGAACGTGCAGGCGTGAAGCGCAAGGAGTTTCATGAGACGCTAAGCAAAGCCGTTCGCAAAAACATATGCTTTGATCTTGAGAGACAGGCCATTTTTGATGCTTTTGAAGAGCATGGTATCTGGTACTTGCCGTTGAAGGGGATCATTTTAAAGGAGCTTTATCCTGAAAACGGCATGAGACAGATGTCGGACAACGACGTGCTCTGTGACGCCGACAAGATGGAGGCGGTTAAGGAAATTATGCTGTCGCGCGGATATACGGTAGAGACTTTTGGAAAGGGACATCATGACGCGTATTTTAAGGCTCCGATGCTGAATTTTGAGATGCACAGATCCCTGTTTGCCCCTAGGCATGCCAAGGTTTTCCAGGAGTATTACGCCGACGTAAAACGCTTAATGATCAAGAACGAAAACCGATGTCATGAGTATCATTTGTCGGATGAGGATTTTTACGTTTTTTTTACGGCGCATGAACGAAAGCATGATGACTTAAGCGGGATTGGCATCAGAACTCTTCTTGACAGATACGTGCTTTTGAAGGAAAAGGGTGATTCCCTTGACTGGAACTACGTGGAAGAGCAAGAGAGCTTGCTGGAGATGAAGGAGTTTGAAATCGAGCGCCGCAAACTGGCGAAGAAACTCTTTTCCAGTGAGAGGCTTCCGGAGCTTACGGCGGAAGAAGAGGCCGTACTCGCAGAGTATCTCAGGTCCGGGACATACGGGAACATGGAACAGTTTGTACAAAAGAAACTTGAGAAACAGTCAAAGCTCCGGTTTGTGTTAGAATGCTTTTTCCCTAACATGGATTACATGAAGAGGTCCGTGTCTTTTGTAGATAAATGGCCTTGGCTCTATCCGGCAGGCGTGGTTTTCCGGTGGGGACGGATTCTGATTACGAGAAAGGGTATCGTGTCAACAATTTTGAAGGCACTTAAGAGACGATATGACAAGAAGGTATAAGATCGCAGGTAAGGTTGTGGAAGTGACTTCCATGCATAATATGGTTCATGATTACTGCGCGGATTACGTTACGGAGGATCCTGCGGATTATTCCGTAGTGACGACTCAAGCCGACGTGGAATATGAACGTGCCAAAAACAAGAGCGAGACGGAGTTCGAGGGCGGTCAGTTGGTGGAGTATCCGGATGATTATCTGGAAGAATTAGCCGTTTACCGCAAAATCGCGAGAAAGATGCTGGAGTATGACGTGCTTTTGTTTCATGGCTCCGTGATCGCAGTGGACGGGGAAGGGTATCTCTTCACGGCCAAGAGCGGCACGGGAAAGTCAACGCATACAAGGCTTTGGAGAAAATATCTGGGAGAGCGGGCCGTCATGGTCAATGATGACAAGCCTCTTTTGGGGATTCAGGATGACCACGTCATTGCCTATGGAACGCCCTACAATGGCAAGCACCGCCTGGGAGCGAATATTTCTGTACCGCTGAAGGCAATCTGTATTTTGACGCGGGATACGGAGAATCACGTGGAGCGGATCACGAAGGGACAGGCATACGCCATACTCTTACAGCAGGCATACCGCCCCGTAGATGAGGCGGGAATGCGAATGGTGTTGACGCTGTTGGATGCGCTCACGGAACGCGTAAAGCTGTATCGCCTTGGATGCAACATGGATATTGAGGCGGCGAAGGTCGCATATGAAGGCATGCGGTAGTGTAGCCTACTGCATGCTTTTTCGTGAGAAAACGGAAATTGACGAAGACGGATAGGTTTGGTATACTGTTCTTTGAGTCTCATTTTTATTATTTTGTAAGCGAGGAAAAACAAAATGGAAAACAAAGGTTTAACGTCGGCCGAGGTGGCAGAGCGGGCGAAGGAAGGGAGAAACGTCCTCACCCAGGGAAAGAAGAAAAGTCTCTTTTCCATGATCTTGGGACAGTTTGCATCACCGCTTTTGCTGCTTTTGATCGCAGCGAGCGTCATTTCCATCGCGACGGGCGAGATCATTGACGGCATCATTATCATCGTGGTCGTGCTTGCGAACGTGATCATTGGCACCGTTCAGGAAGTGTCCGCGGAGAAGTCCGTGGAAGCGCTCAAGCAGATCAATGCGTCCACGGCAGTTGTCATCCGTGACGGCGAGCAGAAGGAGATCCCTGCGGCAGACCTGGTGGTTGGAGATTACGTGGTGTTGGAGGCAGGACGCGTGGTGCCAGCTGACCTTCAGCTTGTGCAGACCAGCTCCCTGAAGCTGAATGAGTCCGCACTGACGGGCGAGAGCCTTGCAGTGGAAAAGGATTGTAACGAGAAAAGTGACGAGAAAACGCCCCTCGGTGACCGCAAGGATAAGGCATTTATGTCCACGCTCGTGGAATATGGCCGCGGCGACGGTATCGTTGAGAAGATTGGCGACAACACTGAGATCGGTAAGATCTCCAGCATGCTTCACAAGATCACGAAGCAGGAAACACCCCTTCAGAAGAACCTGAACAGCATTTCCATGGTGCTCGGCATCGCGGGCGTGGTTCTCTGCGTTCTGATGTTTGTGTGCCAGCTCTTTGTATATAAGACTGAGATCATTGAGACCTTGATGATCTCGATCGCGTTTGCGGTAGCAGTCATTCCGGAAGGACTTGCCACGGTGGTAACCTTGGTGCTCTCCGCCGGAATCCAGAAGATGAGTAAACGCAATGCCATCGTAAAGCAGATCCACGCAGTGGAGACATTGGGTGCGGTGAACGTCATCTGTTCCGATAAGACGGGTACCCTGACCCAGAATAAGATGACCGTTGTGAAATGGTACGTGCTCGGCGAGGAGATCGAGGCAAAGAACGTTCAGCATGATCATCCCGTGTTTGCAAAGATGCTGGAAGGCTTCCTTGCATGTAATGACGCAAAGTATTCCGCAGAGACCGGCGAGGAGATCGGCGATCCCACGGAGACCGCGTTCATCAAGTACGCAAAGGATAATCAGCTTGGATATGACCAGATCATGTCCGGCATTACCCGTTTTGACGAGATTCCTTTTGATTCCGACAGAAAGATGATGACGACCCTGGGCCACGTGGTTAGGAACGGCGTCACCACGGACGTTTCCTACACGAAGGGTGCCATCGACTCCGTCATCGTAAGGTGTGACCGCATTCTTGACGAAAATGGCGTGAGGGAGATCACGAACGAGGACGTGCTTCTCGCTACGAGATCCGCTGAAAAGATGAGTTCTGACGCGCTTCGCGTACTTGCCCTGGCATACCGTGAGGGCGATGCGGCTCCTCAGGAGAAGGACATGATCTTCGTTGGTCTTGCCGCCATGATCGATCCTCCGAAGCCCGGAGTTAAGGAGACCGTTGATGAGTGTCACCATGCCGGCATTGAGGTTGCGATGATCACGGGTGACCATAAGATCACGGCATTTGCGATCGCAAAGGAACTGGACATCGCAACGGACGTTTCCCAGAGCATTTCCGGCGCGGAGATCGATGAGATGGATCCCGAGGAATTCCGGAAGAACGTTTTGAATTACCGCGTGTTTGCGCGCGTGTCTCCTGAGAATAAGGTGCAGATCGTGCAGGCGTTCCAGTCTCACGGAAAGATCTGTTCCATGACGGGTGACGGCGTGAACGACGCTCCTTCCCTGAAGGCTGCAGACATCGGCGTGGCCATGGGCATCGGCGGAACGGAAGTGGCAAAGGATGCCGCGGAAGTGATCCTGGTGGACGATAATTTCATCACCATCAAGAATGCCGTGATGGAAGGCCGTAACCTGTTTAATAACATCAAGAAATCCGTTGTATATCTGCTTAGATCGAACTTTGGCGAGGTGGTGCTGATGGCATCCTCCATCTTTGCGGGATTGTCCTCACCCCTTTCCACCATCCAGATCCTCTGGGTGAACCTGCTGACCGATACGGCACCTTCCCTGGCACTGGGCATGGACGTGGGCTCTGACGCGGTGATGAATGAAAAGCCGAGAGACGTAAAGTCCGGCATTTTGAACAAGGGTGACTACCTGAACATCATTCTTCAGGGCGTGATCAGCGGCGCAGTTGCGTTGCTTGCCTTCCTGCTTCCAGTCATTTCCCAGTATGGCATGGGAGACATTTTGGGACACCTGAGCGGCAATGAGGAGCTGTTAAAGCTCTGCAGAACCTACTGCTTCAGCACGCTGGCGATCAACGAGATGCTGATGGCCTACGTCTGCAAGACCAAGGGCAGCCTTGCCTTTGCTACGAAGGAATCCTGGAATAATAAGGCGCTGAACGTGATCACTCTGATCGGCATTCTCCTGCAGATTGGCGTTCTCGTCATCGCGCCTCTTAGGACGCTCTTAAAGCTTGCGAAGGTGGATCTGATCGACATTGGAACGATCCTGCTGATCGCAGTGGTTGGCGTTATGGTTAACGCAGCGATCACGCTTGCAAAGGAAAGACTTGACATCAAGAGAGAGAGAAACCTGTAAAAATTGAAGCATTGAGTGCAAAAACAGCACGTTAACGCGGTTAACGTGCTGTTTTTTACGTTTCGGAAAAGGATGGGATGGGTTATGATTAGTTATGTAAGCATTTCCTATGCAAATACGTTGAAAAGGAGGTAAGCACATGGGAGCTTTTTCAAAGGTTCACAGATTTCATGGCGCGGGAGAAGGGGCAAACGTAAATAACGTGGATCGTTTTGGCACCCCTGCATACTCCCTGTATACCAGCACAAAGATTTTTACGCTGCATCATCACATTTCCGTTACGGACGAGAATAACAAAGAGGTTTACGTGGCAAGGACGAAATTCCCTTCGCTGCATGACAAGACGGAAATCTATAAGGCTTCCGGCGAGCACGTGGCTCACGTTCAAAGAAAGCTTATTTCGCTCCATGAGAGACATTTTGTTACCATGGACACGGGGATGGAGTTCGAGCTTTCGAATGAGCTGTTTCACCTGATCAAGGACGTCACCAACATCGAAGGCCTTGGCTGGCAGCTGCGCGGCAATATCCTGGCGCTGAATTTTGAATTATATGACAAGATTGGCAACATTGTTGCGGTGATCGGCCAAAAGATGCTGTCCATTCATGATAAATATTGCATCGACATTTATCAGAGAGAGTATGAGGAGATCATCGTAGCCATTTTGATCACCTTGCAGCACATGATCCGCGACAGAGAGAGTTCTGGATCCGGCGGATCCCACGGCAGCTCTTCGTCCGGCAACTGACGGAATCTGCGATTGCCCAAAGCAAGCGAACGTGTTACAATGCTCTTGTAACTGTAAACCGGAATTGATGCAAAGGGTAAAACAGATGAACAGTCTTGTGAAGTTAGAGATCACCAATCAAATGCTGAATTGCAGGAATTTTATCCGTTCGGTAAAAAGGGCTGCGCTCAGGGATAATGGAAAGATTGACAGGAAAGAACTCCGCACCATGAGAAAGTTGGCGAGGGTGACGGAGCGGTATTTCCGTGAACTTCAAAGACTGTCGAAATAAAGAAAAATGAAAAAGTAAGAATCGCAAAAGAAGGCGGGTGGCTGATGAAGTTCAGTCATTCGCCTTTTGTGCGTTTCCGTTTCTGAGAAAATGGATCACGTGGGAACTTACATTGCGATTTTGGGGAAATCGTGGTAAAATAAGATTATCTTTATTGGGTAAAGGAGGGTTTGCGTTGAAGGTATTATTTTATGCAGCCAAAGTATATGATAAAAAGTCTTTTGGAAACGTTTTGGGGCAGTTTCCTGAGATCACCATTGATTACATCGATCCGGAGCTGGAGCCGAGAACGGCAGTACTGGCCAAGGGCTATGATGCGGTTTGCGCGTTCGTGAGCGCGGACGTGGGAGCGGAGACGCTGACCATTTTGAAGGATTGCGGTGTCATGGCGGTGCTGATGAGATGCGCGGGATTTAACAACGTGGACGTGGACAAGGCGAAGGAGTTGGGCATCGTCGTAAAGCGCGTTCCAGGATATTCGCCGGAATCCGTGGCAGAGCTTGCCATGGCACTGGCGCTGGCCGTGAACAGAAGACTTTACAAGGCTTACAATAAGGTTCGCGAGAACGACTATACGCTGAAGGGGCTTCGTGGCGTGAACTTCTATGGGAAGACGGCGGGAATCGTCGGAACGGGAAAGATCGGCGCGGCCATGTGCAGGATCTGCCGCGGCTTTGGCATGCGGGTGATCGCGTATGACGTGTGCCAGAATCCCGCGCTTTCGGATTTCGTGGAGTACGTTACCATGGATGAACTCCTGGCGCAAAGCGACCTGATCTCGCTCCACTGTCCTCTGATGGACAGCACTTACCACATGATCAATATCGAATCCATCAAGAAGATGAAGGACGGCGTGATCCTGGTGAATACGTCAAGGGGCGCGCTGGTGAATACGCAGGAACTGATCGAAGGCATCCGCCTGAATAAGTTCCTGGGCGTGGGACTTGACGTATATGAGGAGGAGACGGGAAACGTTTACGAGGACCGCTCGGATGACATCATGGAGCATTCCGTTACGGCAAGACTCCTTGCCTTCCCCAACGTGATGATCACGTCGCATCAGGGATTCTATACCTTGGAGGCACTTGCAGCCATAGCGGAGACGACGCTTCAGAATCTGATGGACGCAAAGGAAGGAAAGCGGACGCCGAACGACGTCGCATAAAACCGAAAGAGATTCGAGGGACGTGCGAATGAAGAAAAGAAATCGGAGAATGCAATGGGTAACGCGAATCTGCACGGGCATGCTGGCAGCCTGGATTGCCGTGGCTGGATGCACGCCGGTTTTTCTGCATGCCGCGGACAGTGAAGCGGGAAAGAAGATCACCGTGGATTATACGGGGCGGAGCGAAGGATTCGCCGCGATCCTGTATGACAATACCAATGGACTGCCCACTTCGGAGGCGAACGCCATTTTGGAGACGGAAGAGGGCTTCTTGTGGATCGGAAGCTACAGCGGCCTGATCCGTTATGACGGCAATACCTTCGAAAGAATGGATTCCACCACGGGCATTGCCAGCGTGGTGAGTCTGTATGCAGACAGCAAGAACAGATTATGGGTTGGGACAAACGACAGCGGCGTGGTGATGCTTGATGGCAACCAGGAGCGGCACTTTGACAAGTCGGACGGTTTACAATCCTTATCCATCCGTGCCGTCGCGGAAGACGGCGACGGTAATATTTTCGTCGCGACGACCCACGGCATTGCGATCATCGATCAGAACCTGAATTTGAGGATCTTTGATGAACCGCAGATCCAGAATGAATACGTCAGGGAACTGTACGTGGGAGAGGATGGCCGCATTTACGGACTGACGATGAATGACGCCGTGTTTGTCATTGAGAAGGAAAAAATGGTCGGATTTTATGAGGGCGGGAAGATGGGAATCCCATCCATTCACGCGCTCTATCCGGATCCGGAGAAGCCGGGATACGTATATATCGGCACCAAGGACGCGGAGCTTTATTACGGAAAACTGGACGACGGAATGAAGGATGCAAAGGTGATCAGCGTGGCGCCTTTGAATTACGTGAATGACGTTAAGCTGATCCAGGACCAGCTCTGGGTGTGCGCGGATAACGGCATTGCCATGGTGGAAAACGGAAAGTGTCAGGTGCTGGAGAACGTGCCGATGATTCATTCCGTCGAGAGGGTGATCACGGACTATCAGGGAAATCTATGGTTTGCATCCTCAAGACAGGGCGTGATGAAGATCGTTCCGGACCAATTCATGGACGTGCTTGACCGCTTTGGCCTGGGCGACGAGGTGGTGAACTCCACCTGTTACGCGGACGGGCTGCTTTACGTCGGAATGGACGACGGACTCTTGGTGCTGGGAGAGGACAAGGTCATTGAAAGCATTCCGGTGAAGAGTGCGGTGACGGCTTCAGGGACCAAGATCCCCGCGGATGATTTGATCTCTCTTTTCAAGGGATTCCGTATCCGCTCCATCATCTGTGATTCCAAGGGAAGATTATGGTTTTCCACCTACAAGGAAAATACGCTGACCCGTTACGATCACGGAAACGTGGTACGTTTTTCCGTGGAGGACGGAATGCCATCGGACCGCATCAGAACGGTGGCGGAAAGAAAAGACGGAAGCTTTCTTGTGGCATGTACGGGCGGCGTTGCCGTGATCGAAGGAGACAAGGTCACGGAGGTTTATAACGAGAAATCCGGCATCAGCAATACGGAGATCTTGACCGTTGCGGAGGGTACAAACGGGGACATTCTGGCCGGTACGGACGGCGACGGAATCTATGTCGTCAAGGGAAAGAACGTCGTCCACGTGGGGACGGAGGAAGGCTTGCGCTCCAGCGTTATCATGAGGATCAAACGTGATGAAAAGAGAAAGCTGTTTTGGATCGTGACCAGTAACTCTTTGGCGTACATGACGGAAGATTATAAGGTGACGACCATCCGAAAGTTCCCGTATCCCAACAATTTTGACGTGATCGAAAACAGCAAGGGAGAACTCTGGATCCTGAGCAGTAACGGAATCTATGCGGTTCCCGCGGAAGAACTGATCAGGAATGAGGAGCTCAACGTGACGTTCTACGGCCGTGACAATGGCATGTCGCACGTGCCGACTTCAAACTCCTACAGCGACGTGTCGGAAAACGGAGATCTGTACGTTGCGTGTAGCTCCGGCGTGATCAGGGTGAATGTTGAAACGCCCTTTGAAACCGTGACCAACGTAAAGATGGCAGTGCCCTTTGTGGAGGCGGACGGCGAAATGATCTATCCGGACGAGGACGGTCACTTTACGATCTCGTCCAAGGTGAAAAAACTGACCATTCACGGTTACGTATACGCATATACCTTGATGAATCCTGAGGTGTCGTATTATCTAAAGGGATTCGAAAAGAACGTGACGACGGTCAGCAGAAGTGATTTCGGAGAGGTGGATTACACCAACCTGAACGGCGGCACGTATCAATTTGTGATGCGCCTGAGCGATTTTTCAGGCAATTCGAACAAGGAACTTGTGGTGACCATCGTAAAACAGAAGGCGCTCATTGAGCAGCTCTGGTTCCAGATCCTGTGCATCATCTTGATCCTTGTCCTGATCGCGAACGTTGTGATCCATTACGTGCGCAAAAAGACGAAGGCCCTCCTTAAGAAACAAGAGGAGAACAAGCAGCTGATCCGCGAGATCACGGAAGCCTTCGCTATGACCATCGACATGAAGGACCGCTACACGCGAGGTCATTCCACGAGAGTGGCGGAATACACGGCAATGCTGACAAGGGAACTGGGTTATGACGAGGAGACGGTGGAGAAATACCGTAACATCGCCCTGTTGCATGACATCGGAAAGATCGGCGTGCCGCCTGAGGTGCTGAACAAGCAGGGAAAGCTGACGGATCAGGAATTTGCCGTGATCAAGTCCCATTCCGCGCTGGGATATGAAGCGCTTCGGAAGATCAACATCATGCCGGAGCTGGCAATTGGCGCGAGATCGCATCACGAGCGGCCGGACGGCAAGGGATATCCCCAGGGACTAACGCTGACCGGCATTCCGCGGGTGGCACAGATCATCGCCGTGGCGGATACCTTCGATGCGATGTATTCCGACCGTCCTTATCGTAAGAGGATGAATTTCGACAAGGCCGTTTCGATCATCCGGGAGGTGGCCGGAACCCAGCTAACCAGCGACGTGGTGGAGGCGTTCCTTAGATTGGTGGAGAAGGGTGAGTTCCGTGCAGAGGATGACAAGGGCGGCGGAAGCATGGAGGACATCAACAACATCCACAAGAAACAGGAGAAGCAGGCCGAAGAGGAGAAGAAGGCTGAGGAGGCTAAGGCTGCGGAAGATGGGAAGCCGGTTGAGGGAGACAAAACTACAGAAGACAGCAAGACCGAAGAGAAATAGGGAAGTGGTTTTAGAAGGGAGAGAGGCGTTAAGCCCCTCTCCCTTTTTTGGTTGGAAGCCTAGGACAAAAATTTTTGACGGAGCCTATTGACAAAGTTAATCGCTGGATGTATTATATGTATTACAAGGAGCAATACAAATAATGCAACATATAAATAAATGACGGAAGTTAAAAAGGAGAAGGCTGGCAGGCCTGACTCCGGGAAAGGAGAAGATTATGCCTGATTTAAAAGAAATGTTACCGTTTTTGATCCCAGTTATCATTGCAGAGATTGTTTTACTGGCATATACGCTGAGACACGTTTTGACCCATGAGAATTACAAACGCGGAAACCGCGTCTTGTGGGTTGTGATCTGCATTGTGGGAATGGAGTTTATTGGACCGATTTTGTATTTTCTTCTTGGAAAGGAAGATGCGTGATGATGAACGTTTTGGAAATATCCGGGCTGAAAAAAAGCTTTGGGGAAAAGAAGGTGCTTCAGGGTGTTGAATTAACCGTGCCGGAGAAGAAGGTTTTTGGCTTTGTCGGAAGAAACGGCGCCGGGAAGACGACGACCATGAAGGTGACGCTGGGACTCCTTGCGGCGGATGCGGGAGAGGTCCGCGTGTGCGGGGAGCCCGTGCACTACGGAAATACGAAAACGAATCGTTTTATCGGTTATCTGCCGGACGTGCCGGAGTATTATTCCTTTATGACGGCAATGGAATATTTGAATTTTTGCGGGGAGATCACGGGATTGCCTTCGGGAGAGATCAAGGGCAGATGTGAGGAGATGCTTAGGCTCGTTGGACTCGCGGATGAAAAGCATAGGATCAAGGGCTTTTCCCGCGGCATGAAGCAAAGGCTGGGCATTGCGCAGGCGCTTCTTGGGAGACCGAAGCTCCTCATCTGTGACGAACCGACTTCGGCCCTGGATCCCTTGGGGCGCAAGGAGATTCTGGACGTCCTCGTTGCGGCGAAGGAGGAGACGACGATATTGTTTTCAACCCACGTACTTTCCGACGTTGAGCATATCTGTGACGAAATGGCTCTCTTAAATGACGGAAGGATCGTGATGCAGGGGAGCATAGAGGAAGTAAAGAGCAAGAGGCGGAGCAATGCCGTGGAGATCCAGATGGAGCGGGCGGAGGACGCCCAGACCCTGGCGGGAACCTTCAGCGGTTTTCAGGTGGTGAAGCCGGAGGTGCTGCTTCTTAAGGATGCTGCAAAGGTATCCGACGTCTTGCGGTTCCTGGCGGATCATGAAATGCCTTTTGTGCGGATGGAAAAACAGGAGGCGACGCTGGAGGACGTGTTCATGGAAGTCTTGAAGAGCGGGAGCCTTGCGGCAGACGTTGAAGGGCGGGAAGGAAAAGCGTAAGAAGCGGCGAAACGGGAAAGAAGGGAAACGATGAAAGCATTTTTGAAGAAGGAATGGATGGAGATGACGCGGACGGGAAGACTGCTTCTCCTGGTCATTATCTTTGCGATCTTTGGCATTATGAATCCTGCCATTGCAAAGCTGACGCCGTGGATGATGGAGATGCTTGAAGACAGCATCGCCCAGTCGGGGCTTCAGATTGGTGAGGTTACGGTAAATGCCATGACAAGCTGGACGCAGTTTTATAAAAACGCGCCGATGACATTGATCGTCATTGTTTTGATGAGCAGCGGCGTTCTGACGAATGAGTATCAAAGGGGAACGCTGGTGCAGGTGGTAACGAAGGGACTGTCCCGGAAGAAGATCATGCTATCGAAGATGATCGTGACGTATGGCAGCTGGACGGCTCTGTATCTAATATATTTTGGCATCACGTATGGCTATACCGCTTATTTTTGGGGCGGGGATGAGGTGCCACACCTAATGTTTGGCGTGTTTGCGTACTGGCTGTTTGGCATGGTGATGCTGGCGCTGCTTTTGGCTTTTTCCGCAATGGCAAGTACGGGAGGCCAGGTCCTGATGGGGACGGGGGGCGTGGCAGCAGTGCTGTTCTTTGCGAATTACGTGCCAAAGCTCCAGAAGTATTTGCCCCTTCAGTTGATGAACGGATTGCAGACGGCAGTGGGAGCCATGGAAGTGAAAGATTTTTACGCAGCCATGATTATCGCTGGCGTAGTGATCGCAGGTAGTGGTATGATAAGTATGGTAGCTTTTGACAGGAAAAGATTGTAACTGAGGCTAAAACACAGGGTAATTACAAGGATGAGAATTATTTACGGAATCATTATGGGACCGTGCTCGGCCGTATTTACGGGTCTTGGAATTTACGTGATGCGAAAGAAGGATCCCGGGAATTTTTGGACGGGACAGGAGTTTAAGCCGGGAGAGATCAAGGACGTGAAGGCGTACAACAAGGCGTTGGGAAAGATGTGGATCGCCTTTTCCGTCCTTATGTGGATCGACACTTTTCTGGGAACGTTTATGGGCGGTAAGATCGGCGGGATTTGCCTCATTGCAAGCTTTGTCGTGGGAATCCCGATGCTGCCGGCGGTCTATAACGGAATCTATAAGAAATATTATGATCCAACCAAGGTTTGAGGGAAAGGATGACGGGATATGGTTATTAGAATCAATGAATTATCGGACGTACCGATTTACATGCAAATAAGAAATCAGATCGTTATGGGGATCTCCAGCGGCGAGCTGGCGGCGGGGGAACAGCTCCCGACGGTAAGAGCGCTGGCTCTGGAGATGGGGATTAATACCATGACGGTGAGTAAGGCCTATCAGTTGTTAAAGACGGAAGGTTACGTTATGACGGACCGGAAGAACGGAGCCCGCGTCCGCACGGAGATACAAAAGCAGGCCAACGTGCCTGATGCCAACAAGGCGGAGCTGAAGCGGATCGTGTCGGAGGCCCGGATCTCCGGCGTCTCAAAGTCGGAGATCATGGCGCTGGTGGATGAGTATTACGGAAAATAATGGAGGTGTTGACGATGTCGATGGTTTTTGGACTTCTAATGTTTATTTGTTTGGTGCCCACGGTTTGGATTTATTTCATGCATATTTATCCGAAGCAGTGGAAGAATAAAAAGCTGATCTTTGGCGTGAAGAATCGTCAGGAGTTTCAGGAGGGGGAGACGGCAGGAACCGTGGATCAGTTCGTAAAAAAATATCGCGGCCAGGCGCTTGTGATCTGCGTTGCGACCACCGCGCTTTCCGCCGCTTTTCTGCTCCTGAAGGGACTGACGGTGCAGACGGCGGTCTGGACGGGATTTGTCATGGTGGCGATCGTGGCGATCATGATTCCTTATGCCGTTGGAAACCATGAGATGAAGGCCTTGAAAAGAAGCCTGGGGATCAAGAGCGAAGAGGGTGTGTCATTAACCGACCTGAGCAACGCCGGAAGCGTGCACTCATTAAATCCCGTGAGCATTTGGACTCCGTGCCTTTTGGGACTTGCCGTTGCCATTGTGGCACTTCTGGCCGATCTGAAGGTTCTTCACCTGGGAGAAGGCTGGTACGTTGGCTCGTTCCTGATGACGACCATGGGCATGACGTTTGCGGCAGTGGGATTTCTGATGCTAGTGCTTGGATACGTCATGGACGGACTAAAAAATGAAGTTATTTCGGCGGACAGTACCGTAAACGCAAATTATAACCGCGCGAAGAAGAAAAACATGACGGACCTGATGGTGCTGTTTTGCTGGGTAAATTTTCTTTTCATGATCCTTTGGTGCGGCTCGTTTCTCTTCCTGTATTCCGACCTGCTGATAATCATTTCCTTCGCGGTTTACATGGCGCTTATAATGATTGGAATCCTGCTGTTCGTTGTTCGCAGTAAGAAGATCGAAGAGCGCTACGAAAAGGAGATGACGCTTTTAGAGGACGATGATGATCAATGGATCTTGGGCATGCTTTATTACAATCCCAAGGACAAGAGGCTCAACGTGGAAAAGCGCGCCGGCGTGGGCGGGACGATCAATTACGCGCATCCGATGGGAAAGGTTTTCCTGGCTATTGGAGGACTGTCCATCGTTGCAACGTTCGTGGCGGTCATATTCCTTGGCATGATGGAGAATACGCCGACGCAGCTTCGCGTGGAAAATGGGCAGCTGACGTGTCATCAGATCTGGGATGAATACGTCATCGACGTTGATGCAATCCAGGATTGTACGTTTGGAGAGAAGCTTTCGGAATTGCAGCTTTCCAGAATTGCCGGCGTGGGCATGCCGTCCCTCCTGAAAGGAGACTTTACCGAGAAGACCAGCGGGAAATGCAAGGTGTTTCTTTCCCTGCAGAGCGAATGCTATATTAAGATCGTAACGGCGGACAGAACCTATTACGTTAACGCGGCTACGGAGGAAGAGACGAGGGCTGCGTTTGAAGCGCTGGAAAAATAAAAAAATATTTGTTTTTTTCTTGCACTTATGTTATAATCCTTAATTGACTGTTATTGTGTCTGTTTTCCAGGTCGCAAGGACAAAAAATCAATGGAAAAGCGAAGGAAATGAAGATACATAAGGGATTTTAAGGAGGAAGAATTGTCATGAGTTTACAAGTTGAGAAGTTAGAGCACAACATGGCGAAGCTGACCATCGAGGTTGGTGCGGAAGAGCTGGAGAAGGCAATCGAGAAGGCTTATCAGAAGAATAAGGGTAAGATTAGCGTTCCCGGATTCCGCAAGGGCAAGGTGCCCCGCAAGCTGATCGAGAAGATGTACGGCGAAGCAGTGTTTTATGAAGATGCAGCCAACGCGCTGATCCCCGAAGCATATGACAAGGCTTTGGAAGAGTGCGAGGAGGATATCGTATCCTCTCCCAAGATCGAGGTTACTTCCATCGAGGCAGGAAAGGGCATGACCTTTACCGCAGAGGTTGCACTCAAGCCTGAAGTAACGCTTGGCGAGTACAAGGGCGTTGAAGTTGCCAAGGCAGATACCGAGGTTACCGACGATGAGGTTATGGCTGCCATCGACAAGGAGCGCGAGAGTAACGCAAGAGCGATCGTGATCACCGACAGACCCGTAAAGCCTGGCGACGAGACCATCATTGACTTCGAGGGATTTGTTGACGGCGTAGCATTTGACGGCGGCAAGGGCGAGAATTATCCTTTGACCATCGGCTCCGGCGCATTCATCCCTGGTTTTGAAGAGGGACTGGTTGGCGCAAACCTGAACGAGGAAATTGACGTTAACGTAACCTTCCCTGAGGATTATCAGGCATCTGAGCTTGCAGGCAAGGCTGCAGTGTTTAAGTGCACCGTTAAGGAGATCAAGGAGAAGGAGCTTCCTGAGCTGGACGACGAGTTCGCAGCAGAGGTTTCCGAGTTTGATACCCTTGAGGAGTACAAGGCTGACGTGAAGAAGAACCTCGAGGAGAGAAAGGCTTCTAACGCAAAGAGAGAAAAGATCGACGCCGTGATCGACGCCGTTGTGAATAATGCCACCATGGACATCCCTGAAGCAATGGTTACCACCATGCAGAGACAGATCCTTGACGAGTACGCTCAGAACATGCAGGCACAGGGCCTGAATCTTGAGCAGTACATGCAGTACACTGGTCTTGACGCAGACACGCTGATGGAGCAGCTGAAGCCCCAGGCTGAGAGCCGCATCAAGGGCCGTCTGGTACTTGAGGCAGTTGCTAAGGCTGAGAACATCGTTGCCACCGAGGAAGACTTCGAAGCTGAGATCAAGACCATGGCTGAGGCTTATGGCATCGAGGCTGACAAGGCAAAAGAGCTCCTTGGCGAGAAGGGCAAGAAGTCCGTTATGGAGGACGTTTGCATCAAGAAGGCACAGGAGTTTATCGTAGAGAATGCCAAGGAGGCATAAAATACTTGATTTTTCATGAGACATGAAAGCATAAAGGGCTGCGTCAGTTTCCGGCGCAGCCCTTTTCTTAGAAAACTTAAACTTTCATAAATTTCCATGGTTTTCGTTGAAAAAAAAGCCAAGATGGGATATGCTAGATAATGGTATGATTTTAGAAAGAAAGGCAGGATAAACATATGAGTTTAGTACCTTACGTCATTGAACAGACCAGCAAGGGAGAGAGATCTTATGACATCTACTCCAGACTTTTGAAGGATAGAATCGTTTTCCTCGGAGAGGAAGTAAATGACGTGTCCGCGAGCATCGTTGTGGCACAGCTTCTTTTCCTCGAGGCAGAGGATCCCGACAAGGACATTCATCTGTACATCAACAGCCCCGGAGGCAGCATTTCCGCAGGCATGGCCATCTATGACACCATGCAGTACGTAAAGTGTGACGTTTCCACCGTCTGCATCGGCATGGCAGCAAGCATGGGCGCGTTCCTTCTCGCAAGCGGTGCAAAGGGAAAGCGTTTCGCGCTTCCCAATGCTGAGATCATGATCCATCAGCCTCTCGGCGGAACCCAGGGTCAGGCAACGGAGATCGAGATCGCCGCTAAGCACATCCTGAAGACGAAAGAAAAGATGAACCGCATGCTGGCAGAGATGACTGGCCAGGATTATGAGACCATCTGCGCTGACACGGACAGAGACAATTGGAAGAGCGCGCAGGAGGCTATGGAGTATGGCCTTGTGGACAAGGTGATCACCTCCCACGATAACGCATAATAAGGAGTTTAGGAATGGCAGGAAAATTTTCTGATGACGACGTAAAGTGTTCCTTTTGCGGAAAGCACCAGGGACAGGTCCGCAAGCTGATCGCGGGCCCTACCGGCGTTTACATCTGCGATGAATGCGTGGACATCTGTGCGGACATCCTGGAAGAGGAATTGGAGGACGACGACGTAACCGAAGAAGGTCCTCTTGACATTAATCTGTTGAAACCCAAGGAGATCAAGCAATTCCTTGATGATTACGTCATTGGGCAGGAGGAGGCCAAGAAGGTGCTCTCCGTGGCTGTTTACAATCACTACAAGAGAGTAACGGCACCCAAGACGGTGGGAGACGTGGAGCTCCAAAAGAGTAACATCATCATGATCGGACCGACTGGTTCCGGCAAGACGTATCTCGCGCAGACCCTGGCAAAGATCATCAACGTACCGTTTGCGATCGCTGACGCGACGACGCTGACGGAGGCGGGCTACGTGGGTGAGGACGTGGAGAACATTCTCCTTAAGCTTATCCAGGCGGCAGATTACGACGTGGAGCGCGCACAGTACGGCATTGTCTACATTGACGAGATTGACAAGATCACGAAGAAGAGTGAGAACGTGTCCATCACGCGTGACGTATCGGGTGAGGGCGTGCAGCAGGCGCTTCTTAAGATCATTGAGGGAACGGTAGCCAGCGTTCCGCCCCAGGGAGGAAGAAAGCATCCCCATCAGGAGCTGATCCAGATCGACACGACGAACATCCTCTTCATCTGCGGCGGCGCCTTTGACGGCCTTGAGAAGATCGTGGAGGCCAGACTGGACCGCAAGTCCATCGGCTTTAACACGGAAGGTACCCAGAAGTCAAACAAGGAGATCAGCGACCTGTTGGCAGAAGTGGTGCCGCAGGATCTGACGAAATTCGGACTGATCCCTGAGTTTGTGGGACGCGTGCCCATCAACGTTTCCCTGCGCGGATTGGACAAAGAGGCTTTGATCCGGATCCTCACGGAGCCGAAGAATGCTTTGATCAAGCAGTACCAGAAGCTCTTTGAGATGGATGCGGTAAAGCTTACCTTTGAGGACGATGCGGTTGACGTGATCGCCCAGAAGGCATTTGACAGAAAGACGGGCGCCAGGGGACTTCGCTCTATCTTGGAGAACGTTATGATGGATACCATGTATGAGATCCCTTCAGACGATACCATCGGACGCTGCGTGATCACGAAGGACGCGGTGGAAGGTACCGCTGAGCCGACCATCATCCGCAGGGAGAAGAAGGTTGTAGGGAAATAAAAGAGGAACGACGTATGGTGATAAAGAACGTGAGTCTGGAGACGGTTTGCGGCATCACGAGTAAGATTCCGGACAATCCTTATCCCGAGGTGGCATTTTCCGGGAAGAGCAACGTGGGGAAGAGTTCCCTGATCAATGCGTTGATGAACCGGAAATCCCTTGCGAGGACCAGTTCCCAGCCCGGGAAAACCCAGACCATAAATTTTTACAACGTAAATGATGCCCTTTATTTTGTGGATCTTCCGGGCTATGGCTATGCAAAGGTCAGCCAGGAGCTGAAGGCAAAATGGGGCAAGATGATCGAGAATTACTTGAAGAAGAGCAAACAGCTTAAACTTGTGTTTTTGCTGGTGGACATCCGGCACGAGCCTTCGGAGAATGACCGCACCATGTTTGACTGGGTCCGGAACATGGGATTCCAGCCCGTGGTCATCGCGACGAAGCTAGATAAGATCAACCGCAGTCAGACACAGAAGCAGGTGAAGCTGATCCGGGAAGGCCTTAAGGCGTCCAAGGAGACGCTGATCATTCCTTTTTCCGCAGAGACAAAGCAGGGAAGGGATGAGATCTACGCGCTTTTGGATCAGACGATTTTTGGGGGAGAAGCATGAAAAAGTATTGCAAGGCCATTGTGAATATAATGATCACCATAGCGGTCGTGCTGCTTTGCGTTTTTATGCTTCCCTGGCTTTTGGCTTTCTTTGCCCCCTTTGTGATAGGTTGGGTGATCGCCTGGATGGCCGGTCCGCCGGTGAAATTCTTCGAGGAAAAGATGAAGATCAAGAGGAAAGCGGGTTCCGCCGTCGTGATCGTGGCCGTGATCGCGCTGATCGTCTTTGCCTTTTATGGGTTGGGATCGATCCTGATCCGTGAGGGAACGGGTCTTGTGCAATCCTTCCCGGAAATCTGGGAAGAGATCAAGAAGGCCGCATATGAATTGGGCGATCGCCTGGAAAAGGTCTATTTGTCCCTTCCATCCAACGTGCGTGAGAATCTGGACGGCTCCGCAGAGCAGCTGAAAGCCTATGCCGCGGAATTCCTTGGAAAGCTGGGTTCGCCTACGCTTACTGCGGTGGGTAACTTTGCAAAGTATCTGCCAACGCTTCTGATCGGCGTGATCATGGCGTTGCTTTCTTCCTACTTGTTTGTGGCGGACCGCAAGAAGATCAATGAATGGTGCAGCCGTCACGTACCGAAGGTGGTGCAGGACCGCTACCAGCTGATCAGGAAAAGTCTGGTCCAGGCCGTAGGCGGTTACGTGAAAGCGCAGTTTAAGATTGAGGTCTGGGTATATCTCGTTTTGGTGGTTGGCTTTTGGATCCTGAAGGTGAAGTACCTGCTTTTGATCGCGCTGGGAGTTGCCTTTTTGGATTTCCTGCCGTTCTTTGGAGCGGGTGCAGTCATGGTTCCCTGGGCCATCGTCAAGATCGTTGGCGGCGACTACCAAATGGCCATTGGTCTGTTGATCATCTGGGGACTTGGACAGCTGCTTCGCCAGATCATCCAGCCAAAGATCGTGGGCGATTCCATCGGAGTTGCTCCGCTGCCCACGCTGTTTCTCCTATACATAGGATTCCAGTTTGGAGGCGTGATCGGCATGATCATCGCCGTTCCCGTGGGACTGATCTTGTTCTCGCTGTATGAGGGAGGCGTGTTTGACGTGACAATCAATTCGGCAAAGCTTTTGATTTCCGGCATTAATCATTTCCGCCGCCTGACGCCTGAGGATCTTGAAGAGATCCGGGAAGAGGAAGAAGAGGAAGAAAAAATCATCGAAGAAAAACTCAAAAACTAAAGAATTTCTAAAGATTCATAAAAAATGGTAACGGATGCCTTCTACAAATCGTCTTATGTTGTAGAAGGCAATTTTTTATGGAATTTTTTAGAAGACGATTAGAAGAGAGAGGACGAGGTGGAAAGTATGCAAAAGATAGCGGTTTATCAGAATGAAACGGGAGTGGCTGAAAAGTTGGAGCTTTTGTGCAGGGGAGAACAGATTTCCATTGTGAAGGAGCGCTCGGAGAAGGCACTTTTGGAGGATATCCGCAATCGAGAGGTACAGATGGTGCTGTTGGACGGAGCGGGCGACGTGAAGGGATGGAGCGAGGGACTTTTGATGATCGCAAATCTTCGCAAGCAGAGCCGGCTTCCAATCATGGTTGTTGCAAAGCAGATCAATGAGACGATCAAGGTGGCGGCGCTGAGCATTGGCGCGGATGATTACGTGCCCGCGGATGACAACCCGTTGGTTATTCTGGCGAGGATCAAGTCCCAGCTCAGAAGATACACGCAGCTCACCGCGATCTGCAAGAATCTGAGCAAGATCTATAAGGTGGACGGGCTCGAAATCGATGACGAGCAGAGAAAGGTCACCGTGGACGGCAGGGAAGTGCGCCTGACCCCTACGGAATATGAAATCCTAAAGCTTCTGGTCATAGAGAAGGGCAAGGTGCTTTCCATTCATCAGATCTACGAAGACATCTGGAAAATGCAGGCCGTTGACGTGGACAATACCGTTGCGGTTCACGTGCGTCACATCCGCGAAAAGATTGAATTAAATCCCAGGAAACCCAGATATTTGAAGGTGATCTGGGGTACGGGATACATGGTTGGCTAAGGTTTACGCGCACCGCGGCAAGTGGCAATTCCAAAAAGTATTGTGAAATAACGTAATAAAGATTGACGAAAAGTCTGAAAAATTATATAATTAGTCCGTGAGGTTTCGAAAGAAACGCTCGATTACCATGATTCCACAATAAACTTAGGAGGTAGCAGAAATGGGTTTAAAAGCACTTGTTGGCGGCGCAGTTGACGGCCTTAAGGGCGCAGCTTCTAACGTAGTTAGCGCAGGCGTGGGAGCAGTAGCTGGCACCATAGCAAATCAGTATAAGGAATTCTTTTATTGTAACGCGATCGATAAGGACACTCTGATGGTTCGCGGTCACAGAAGGGCAGAGGGAAGATCCGCTAATAAGGGTGATGACAATATCATTACCAACGGTTCCGTTATCGCAGTTGCAGACGGACAGTGTATGCTGATCGTAGATCAGGGACGCGTGGTTGATCTTTGCGCGGTTCCCGGCGAATACGTATATGATCAGTCTTCCGAGCCTTCCATTTTCTCCGGTAACCTTGGCGATTCCATCAAGGAAACCTTTAAGAACATTGGAAAGCGTTTCACCTTTGGCGGCGACAGCGGCAAGGAGCAGAGAGTTTACTACATCAACACGAAGGAAATCAGCGGCAATACCTTTGGTACTCCCAAGAAGGTTCCTTTCCGCGTGGTTGACGAGCGTGCAGGCATCGACATGGACGTATCCATCGGCGCATTCGGTAAGTACAGCTACCGCATCGCAGATCCCATTACGTTCTATACCTACGTTGCAGGTAACACGAAGAACGATTTCCGCAGAAGCGAGATCGACGGACAGCTGAAGGCAGAAGTGCTTTCCGCAATCCAGCCCGCTTTCGCGAAGGTTTCCGCAATGGGAATCCGTTATTCTCAGCTTCCTGGACAGACGGAAGTCATTGCAGACGCAATGAACGAAGTTCTGACCGAGAAGTGGAAAGAGAAGAGAGGTCTTGAGATTTACATGTTCGCAGTTGAGTCCGTATCAGCTGACGAAGAAGATGAGAAGACCATCAAAGAGCTTCAGAAGAACGCAGCATTTATGGATCCTACCCGTCTTGCAGCATATGCAGGCGTTGCACAGGCAGACGCAATGAAGATGGCAGCTTCCAATACTTCCGCTGGTCCCATGATGGCATTTATGGGCATGAACGCAGCGCAGAACGCAGGCGGCGGACTTGACATCAACAGCTTGATGGCACAGGGCCAGGCAATGCGTCAGCAGCAGGCAGCTCAGCAGCCTCAGATGCAGCCCGCAGCGCAGAAGCCCGCTAATGCATGGACTTGCTCCTGCGGCGCAACCGCAACCGGTAACTTCTGTCCTGAGTGTGGTTCCAAGAAGCCCGAGGAGCCCGCTGGATGGACTTGCTCCTGTGGTGCAGTAAACCAGGGTAAGTTCTGCCCGAACTGTGGCGCGAAGAAGCCTGCAGGCGTACCTCAGTACAAGTGCGACAAGTGCGGATGGATGCCTGAGGATCCCAAGAATCCTCCGAAGTTCTGCCCTGAGTGCGGCGATCCCTTCGGCGACGAGGACATTGTTCAGTAATCTAAAACTAGAGTAAATGAGAGGCTTCCCGATGACGGGGAGCCTCTTTTTGAAATAAAAAAGTAAAATATACTTGACAATATGTCAATTTAATATTATGATGATTTCCAGAGGATGACAAATCCAATATGAGTTTTGATGGAGGAACTATGGAAGAATTATTACAAGTAAATGGGTTACGAAAAACATTCCAGCTTACCGCAAAACAGCAGAAACTGGAGAAGACAAAGGAAAAGGTGAAGGTGGCCGTGGACGGTCTGTCTTTTACGGCATATAAGGGAGAGGTATTCGGACTGCTTGGTCCCAATGGTGCAGGAAAGACGACGACGCTCCGCATGCTTGCCACGCTGATCAAGCCTGACGCGGGGGATGCCATCCTGGACGGTGCAAGCATTGTATCCCAGCCGGAACAGGTGCGGAGCAAGATCGGATTCCTCACCAGCGAATTAAAGCTGGAGGATTTCTTTACGCCGAATTATCAGTTTGATTTCTTTTCGAGACTGTACGGCGTTGATCCCGACACCATAGAGAAGAGAAAGAAAGTATTATTTGAGCGCTTTGGGATCGATCGCTTTGCGGAGGTCAAAGTCGGAAATCTTTCTACGGGCATGAAGCAGAAGGTGAGTCTTGTGATCAGTCTTGTACATGATCCGGACGTCGTGATATTTGACGAGCCGACGAACGGCCTCGACGTCCTCACTGCCAAGGTTGTTACGGATTTCCTGTTGGATCTGAAGTCCCAGGGCAAGACCATCATCGTATCGACGCATATTTTTAGTCTGATCGAGAAAATCTGCGACAGGGTTGGCATTGTGATCGCAGGAAAGATGGTGACCTGTGACACGCTGGAGAACATTTGCGCAGGAAAGCCCCTGGAGGATCGTTTCTTTGAAATCTATGAGGAAAAGGTAGGGAAGATTGATGAATAACGTAATGACGATCATAAAAAAGGAATTGTCCCGTTTCTTTGGGGACAGAAGACTGGTGTTTACCACCGTTCTCATGCCGGGTCTGATGATCTATTTGATGTATAGCCTTTTGGGTCAGAGAATGGTACAGGAAATGTCCACGGCAGAGGATTACGTGACGAAGGCTTACGTAGTGAACCTTCCCAAGGAGATCCGCGAAGGAACGGCAGAGTCGCCCGTGGAATGGAAAGACTGGGACGGCAATCCGGATGACGTTGACCGCGTGTTCCATGAACTGGAGGAAGGGGAGATCGACCTTGTGGTATGCTTCCCGGAGAATTTCATGACGGACGCGGCGGCGTACGAGATTGGCTCAGGCGCGGCACCCCAGGTAGAGATCTATTACAATTCAGCAAAGAGCAATTCCTATACATCCTATGACAGCTTAAGGGATTACCTGGATCGCTTTGAGGAATCCATGGTGAATAAGTATGACGTAAACGTTGGTGAGGAAACCGGAAGTCTTGGAACCTATGATCAGGCACCGAAGAACGGTGCGGTTGGCAAGATGCTGGCAGGACTGTTGCCGATGCTGATCATGACCTTCATCTTCAGCGGCGTGCAGGGAGTAGCCCCTGAATCCATTGCCGGTGAAAAGGAACGCGGAACCATGGCAACGTTGCTGGTTACTCCTGTCAAGAGAGGCGCACTTGCCTTTGGAAAGGTTATCAGCCTTAGCATTATCGCATTGATGTCCGGTATTTCGAGCTTCTTGGGAACCATTCTATCCATGCCTAAGATGATGGGAGATCAGGTGGACTTTGACATGTCGGCTTATGGATACTCCAACTACGCATTGCTCTTTTTCGTGATCATTTCCACCGTGCTTGTACTGGTTTCCGTGATCTCCATCATTTCCGCGATGGCAAACAGCGTGAAAGAGGCGACCACCATGATGGCACCGTTTATGATCATTGTCATGATAACCAGCCTGCTGCCGATGATCGGCGTAAAGTTTGGCGGAGCTTTTGCCTCCCTGATCCCCCTGTTCAACTCCGTAAAGGTCATGGGCGGAATCTTCGAGTTCAAGACTGACGTTACGGCGGCGTTCATGACCATTGGCGTGAATCTTGCAGTCACCTGCTTATTGGTTGGCGTGCTGACGAAGATGTTCAGCAGCGAGAAAGTAATGTTTAGCAAATAAGAAAAAAAGGCTGAAGGTCAGCCTAGGAACCCCAAGTGTTCCAGGAGGATCTTCAGCCCTATTGCGATCAGGATGATGCCGCCGGTGAGTTCAGCCTTGGATTTGTATTTCATGCCAAAGACGTTGCCGACCTTGACTCCTACGACGGAGAGCAGGAAGGTGGTTATGCCGATCAGCGATACGGCGGGAGCGATGCTCACCTGCAGGAAGGCAAAGGTGACGCCTATTGCCAAGGCATCAATGCTGGTTGCCACCGCAAGCAAGAACATTGTCTTTACGGCGAGGGAATCATCTGCTTTTTCTTCTTCCTTCGACATTGCCTCTCGGATCATGGTGATGCCAATGATGGAGAGAAGAACAAATGCGATCCAGTGATCAATGGAAGTGATATAGCTTTCAAATTGCTTGCCGAGAAAGTACCCGATGAGGGGCATGCCGGCCTGAAATCCGCCGAACCAAAGCCCGACGATGGCAGCCTTTTTAAACGTTAGCTTTTGCATGGCAAGGCCTTTACAGATCGAGACGGCAAAGGCGTCCATGGAGAGGCCGACGGCTACCAGAAATAATTCCAATAAACTCATGTGATGAAAAACTCCTTATTGCATATGGTAGGGTAGAGATTGTTTTAACTGAATGGATAAAGAAAAGTGCCGGACGTTGTGCCCGGCACTTCTTTTGCAGATTTAGATCAATATTAAGCTACTACGGTAACGTTGGTAGCGCGGATCTTGCTGCTGTTCTGAGGATCGCACTCGGTGTCAAAAGTAACCTTCTGACCTTCCTCAAGGGACTTGAAGCCTTCTGCGTTGATAGCGGAGAAATGTACGAATACTTCCTCGCCAGTAGCTTCGTTGGTGATGAAACCATAACCCTTCTGTGCGTTAAACCACTTAACTGTACCGTTGTTCATTTTGGTACCTCCTTCTTATTTGGGGCTTAGCCCGTTTTAGGTTTAGTAATTCTAAAACGTAGGACAAAAAAATCACATATTTTTGTCAACCATCATTTCAATGCACCATGGAGTTTCTTCCGCGGTTCATCTTCACTCTGCACTTCGTAGTCCCAAGTTCGCAGTAGCGAATGATGACTTACAAAAATATGTGAGTTCAATGGCTTGCTTTTAGAATCCTTTTAAAGTATAGTATCCTCTACGGAAAATGTCAATCAATTTTTTGATTTCTCGCGTTTATTTGGTATATTTTCACAAATTACGTCCAAAATAGAAACGATGACCATGGGTGACAAGGGAAAAAAGCATGGAAAAAGACGTAAAAACGGGAGGAGGATGCGAATGACAATTCCGCTTTGGTATGGAGGGGTTTGCGCCCTTGCGGCGGCATATTTCGGATTTTGGTTCGGGAGAAGCAGAAACTGGGGGCTTTTGGGAGGAGCGAAAGAGACGGAAGAAACAGGTGAGAACCGCCACAAAGGAACCAGAGTTTCCGAAAAGGCCCTTTCGCGGGCAAAATATTTGGCAAGTCCGGCCAGCGGCACGGTGGAGGAACTGAGCGACGAGGGAAGGCGGGGGGCAAGGATCCTGACGACGGATTCCAAGCTGTTTTCACCGAGCGCGGGGCGGGTTCTGTCCATTGCGCCCAGAGGAAACGCTTTTCTGATCCTGACGGATTTCGGAGCGGAGGTGGAGGTCCGGGCCTGCACGAGCGAGGATGACCTTTTGGACCGGTACTTCCGCCCGAGGGTGATCCGCGGCGAGATCATACGGAGGGGAAGGCTTCTGCTGGAATATGACAGGGAAAAACTCAGCAAGGAATGTGAGGATACGGCGACGTATCTGGTAACGCGGGGAGAGGACCATGGGGAAATGAAGCTGGTGGAGGATCAGCAGGTGAAAGCCGGCGATGCCTTGCTTTGGTTTCATGAAAATAAAGAGTAACAATTTCGCAAGTTTTTTGTGTGTTTTCACTGAAAAGGTTGCCGAATTGGATATTTTTTAGTAAAATGTAACTATCAGAACTAGGCTCTTTTGGCAATGCTTGGCAATTAGACTTGAGTGGGCGTTCAGGGCGAACGACGCTCTGGCGGAGGTGCGTATGCTGGGAGATAAAAAGGTATTAGGGCTTTGTGTTACGAGGGTACATGACAGGGTGCGCGGTGCCTTGGTGGATGAGATCAATCTGGCGGCGGTCGAGGCGGGTTTTAAGCTGGTCTGCTTTAACAGCCTGGAAGATTTTTTTAGAAACGACGCTTATGAGAAAGGTGCAAAGACGGTCTATGACCGCATGGATTACGATGTCCTTGACGGCGTGATCATATGTGCGGAGCATTTTTGCGACCGGAGGATCATGGATGACGTGATCAGCCGCGCAAAGGAAAAGAACGTTCCGGTGGTGATATTAAACGGCGATGCGCCCGGCTGCGTCAAGGTGACGAATGATTGCGAGGAATCCTTTAAGGAACTGGTGCGCCACGTACTGACGGTGCACCACGTGACGGATCCCTTCTTCATGGCAGGCAGGAAGGATGACCTGAATTCGGAGCAGCGCCTGAAATATTACAAAGAAGTCCTTGCGGAATGCGAGATCCCGTTTAACGAATCCAAAATGGCTTACGGGGATTATTGGGATGAGCCGGCCATGAGGATCACGGAGGAACTGGCCGTCAGCGGAAGGCTTCCACAGGCGATCATCTGTGCCAATGACAGCATGGCCTTTGGCGTTTGCCGAAAGCTAAAGATGCTGGGATATTCCGTTCCGAAGGACGTGATCGTGACGGGCTTCGACGGCGTGCCCGCCATCGAGTATTATTATCCAAAGCTGACTACCTGCCGTGAGAACTGGCAGGAGCAGGCGAAGACCTGCGTCAGGATCTTCCGTAAGCTCTTTGACGGAGAATCCGTGGAAGAAGAGTACAAGATCCCGTACAATACGCTGATCTCGGAGAGCTGCGGATGCGTGCAGCCCAAACCCAAGGAGAGGGACGAGGCGGCGGCAGAGCTCTTTGGCCTGCTGGAGTCCATGGAGGCTCACGAGAATTACCTGACCTCCGAGGCCGAGAAAATGCTGAACGTGGAAGACGTGGAAGAATTGTTGCAGCCACTTTCCAGATTTATTCTGCAACAATCCTATCTCTGCGTCGGGAGTCAGTTTATGCAGATCGCGTCCAAGGAACGCTGGGAGACGGGACGTACCGTGGTGATTCCCTGCGCGCGGGACGTGGACGTGGCAATTCGGTATTTGAATGACCGGGACATGCTTCCGGAAACCAGGGAATGGATCGAGGATGATTCCTGTTACCTGATCACGTCCGTTTATTCCAAGGATTTTTATTGCGGATATTATGCCGTAAAGACTTCCTACGTGGGCGGCATTAATTATAAGATGAACAAGATCGCGCATCTTGCGAATCTGATCAGTAATTCCCTGATCAATCAGTTTAAGCAAAGAGACACGCTTAGGAGCATGGAGAGTGCCATTTACCGGGATTCCATGACGGGTCTTCCGAATCTGAAAGGGGCAACCAAGTGGTTTCAGGAGTTTGCTTCCAGAGAGGAGAATCATCAAAAGAGTCTTTCCGTCTCCATTTATGCGCTGTCCCAATATGCCCTGATCTATGAGAATTACGGCATCCATGTCGTGGAAGAGATCATGGGGATGATCGCGGATAAGTTAAAGGAGACCAGAGGACGGCATTGCTTCTTGGCGAAAAACTCGGAAAGCGAGTTCTTGCTGGTTCAGGCGTTCGAGAACCAGAGTCAGATCAAGTCCACCAATGCAAAGATCAATGCAACCCTTCAGGCAACCGTGGAGGCTTACAATCGCGCCAGCGACAACGTGTACGACGTGGAGATCGGCATGGGCTGCACCATCGCGGACCCTGGCTGGACGGGATCCCTGGGAGCCTTTGTAAAGTATGCGTCCAATGAAATGTTCCTGAACCGCATGAGGGGAAACCTGGTGGAGAACGTGCTGGTGAAGGATTCTCACGTGGATTATTACGGCGTGTTCAATCTGTTGTTGGAGCACAATCTGTTCCGTTATCATTATCAGCCCATCATAGACGCGAAAAACGGCGAGATCTATGCCTATGAAGCCCTCATGAGGACGGTGGGCGGGATCAACCTTTCGCCCTTGCAAATCCTGGATGCGGCGAGGGAATACAAGTGCCTGGATAAGATCGAGCATGCCACCATGTTCAACATCCTAAAGCAGTATGCGGAGGAGAATGAAAAATTCCATGGCAGGAAGGTATTTATCAATACGATCCCGAATCATTTCCTGTCCGAGGAGGAATGCTCGCAGCTGAGGGAAAACTACGGAACTTATCTGGAGCACGTGGTGTTTGAGGTGACGGAGCAGGATTCCAGTACCGATGAGGAAATGGAAGCCCTCAAGCGTTTTGGAGAGGGAACGGGCACCGTCCAGATTGCCATTGATGACTTTGGAACGGGCCATTCCAACATAGTCAATCTTTTGCGTTACACGCCGCAGATCATCAAGATTGACCGTTATCTGATCAGCGGGATCGAAGATGATCAAAACAAGCAGATGTTCGTTAAGAATACCATCGATTTTGCTTCGATGAACGGGATCAAGGTGCTTGCAGAGGGCGTGGAGACGGCGGCAGAGCTCCGCACCGTCATTGAATTTGGCGTGGATCTGGTGCAGGGCTTCTACCTTGGCAGGCCGGAGGAGCTGCCTCTTGCAGATCTGGATGAGTCCATGCGGGATGAGATCATCAATGAGAATCTGTCCCATTCCGTATATAATAAGGGAACGCAGAAGGTATATGCCGCAAGTGACGGCGAGGAGATCAATCTGGTTGACCTTGCCCTGAATAAGTTCAATTGCGTTCACGTGGTGTCCGGAAAGGTAAAGCTGCAGGGGCGTAAGGACAGCACCCTGAATCTCGTGGTAAGGATTGCGGATAATGCCGACGTAAAGATCACGATTTCCGACGTAAATCTGACCGCCATAGATGAACCGGCGATCCAGCTGGGCAAGGGCAGTAACGTGGAGCTTAAGCTGATGGGATACAATTCCATCAACAAGAACGGAATCTGGGTACCGACGAATGCCAGACTCCGGATATCGGGGACCGGCAACATGTTGATCAACGCGAACGACAACTATACCGTGGGCATTGGATCAAAGTACGATGAGCCTTATGGAGAGATCATCATGGAGCATACCGGAAGGATCAAGGTGATTTCCTCCGGAGACAAGATCGTTGGCGTGGGAGGCGGTTACAGCAGCGCGCCCATCAGCATCCGCAGCGGTCATTTGGAGGTGGCGGGTTCAGGCATTTCCGTCCTTGGAATCGGAAGTGCTTCGGGAGATGCATTCGTGGAAGTGGGAAATGCGGAGATCGCGGTGAAGGAATCCGGCAATCAGGCCGTTGGCATTGGAACCGTGAAGGGGAAATTAAAGCTTAGCTGCTCCGGCTACATCAACGTTACTTCAGACGGCGAGCGGTCGGTAGGCATTGGCAGCATGTTTGGAACGAATTGTTCCATGCTGTTTGAGAAAGGAAAGGTTTCGGCTGTGGTGCACTGCGACACGGGTACCACCGTTGGTTCTTACTCCGGCTCCGGCACGACGGTATTTAAGGACAGCGACGTCACCGTTTACGGCGAAGGCTCCGTGGTAACGGGCGTCGGCAGCTCCATGGGGCAGTGGACGACGGAGGTGACGGGCGGCGCTTTGGACGTAAAGGTATTGTCCGGCGGTGGTCAGCCCTTCGGAAATGAGGAGGACCGCATGATCATTACCGGAGGTAACGTGATCGACCGGAACGATACGGAGATCAATGCCCAGAATGCATACGGTCAAAAGCTCCATAAGGTAGTCAAGGATCAGGATCACTTTGAACAGGTAGTCTGGACGGAGCATGGCGAGTACGTCTACGTGGCGGACCGCACGAAGGAACATGAGATCCTGTGCCTATATTTACCATAGCACGTACGTATGATTGACATTTAGGGCTGGGGTGACCCAGCCCTAAATTATTTTTGAAATTGTTTAGAAAATTTTTATTGCTTTATTTGCCAATTCGTGTTATATATGTTATAGAACAAAGAAAAAGAGAAGGGGGTAAAACCGTATGAACATTCAAAAGTTTACGCAAAAATCCCTTCAGGCAGTGGACGGATGCGAAAAGCTGGCCGTGGAATACGGCAACCAGGAGATTGAGCAAGAGCATCTTTTGCTTAGTCTTCTTCGCCTGGAGGACAGCCTGATCCTGAAGCTCATTGAAAAAATGGAGATCCAAAAGGAGCATTTTGTAAATCGAGCGCAGCAGGCAGTGGAGAAGCGCGTCAAGGTGCAGGGTGGAAATCCTTACGTGGGTCAGTATCTTAATAAGGCGCTGATCACGGCGGAGGACGAGGCAAAGCGCATGGGAGACGAGTATGTTTCCGTGGAGCACCTCTTCATAGCCATGATGAAGAATCCGAATAAGGAGATTGCCGCAATCCTTAAGGAATACGGAATTACGCAGGAGAGATTCTTAAAAGCACTGTCGACCGTGCGCGGAAACCAAAGGGTTACCAGCGATAATCCTGAGGCAACCTATGACACCTTGGAAAAGTATGGCCAGGATCTTGTGGAGAAGGCAAAGAATCAAAAGCTGGACCCCGTGATCGGCAGGGACAATGAGATCCGTAACGTGATCCGCATCTTGTCCCGAAAGACGAAGAATAATCCCGTGCTCATCGGTGAGCCAGGCGTCGGTAAGACGGCCGTTGTGGAAGGGCTGGCGCAGAGAATCGTTCGCGGCGACGTGCCGCAGGGCTTAAAGGATAAGAGAATCTTTGCACTCGACATGGGTGCGCTTGTTGCCGGCGCAAAGTACCGGGGCGAGTTTGAGGAAAGACTGAAGGCCGTTTTGGAGGACGTGAAGAACAGCGACGGCCAGATCATTCTCTTTATTGATGAGCTTCATACCATCGTCGGCGCAGGCAAGACGGACGGCGCCTTGGATGCCGGCAACATGCTAAAGCCCATGCTTGCAAGGGGCGAGTTGCACTGCATCGGTGCCACGACGCTTGACGAATACAGACAGTATATTGAGAAGGACGCTGCCCTGGAGAGAAGGTTCCAACCCGTCATGGTTGACGAACCCACGGTGGAGGACACCATCTCGATCCTGAGAGGCATCAAGGAGCGCTATGAGGTTTATCACGGCGTAAAGATCATGGATAATGCGCTGGTTAGCGCGGCAACGCTGTCTCACAGATACATTACTGACAGATTCCTTCCGGACAAGGCCATTGACCTTGTGGATGAGGCCTGCGCCCTGATCAAGACGGAGCTTGACAGCATGCCGGCGGAACTGGATGAGACCTCCCGCAAGATCATGCAGATGGAGATCGAGGAGGCGGCGCTGAAGAAGGAGGATGACCGCCTGAGCCAGGAGCGTCTCGAAGAGCTTCAGAAGGAATTGGCGGAACTGAAATCCGGCTTCGCAGAGAAAAAGGCGCAGTGGGATAATGAAAAGGCTTCCGTAGAACGCCTTAGCAAGCTTCGCGAGGAGATCGACCAGGTGAACTCGGAGATTGAGATCGCACAGAGGCAGGGTGACCTGAATAAGACGGCAGAACTGACTTACGGAAAGCTTCCGGCACTGAAAAAACAGTTACAGCAGGAAGAGGAAAAGGTTGGCAACGGCGAGCTGTCCTTGGTGCATGAAAAGGTTTCCGAAGAAGAGATTTCGAAGATCGTCAGCCGCTGGACCGGCATTCCCGTGTCAAAGCTGACGGAGAGCGAAAGGAATAAGACCCTACATCTGGATGAGGAATTGCATAAGAGAGTGGTTGGCCAGGATGAGGGCGTGGAAAAGGTTACTGAGGCCATCATCCGTTCCAAGGCGGGCATCAAGGATCCTTCCAAGCCCATCGGTTCCTTCCTGTTCTTAGGACCTACCGGCGTAGGCAAAACGGAGCTGGCGAAAACTCTGGCCGAAGCCCTGTTCGATGATGAAAAGAACCTGGTGCGCATCGACATGACGGAGTACAT
>JAFZNO010000099.1 GCA_017552985.1 Lachnospiraceae bacterium | reverse complement strand
GCATTGATGAAGTCCGTTGTTCACAGTTCCCTTATCGCTATCGAAAATCCTGAGGATTATGAGGCAAGGTCGAATATCATGTGGACGGCAACCTGGGCGTTAAACACCCTGATATCAAGGGGCAAGAGCACGGACTGGATGGTGCATATGCTCGGACAGTCAGCAGGAGCTTATACCGATGCAACACACGGAATGACGCTTTCGGCTGTATCTCTCCCGTATTACCGTTACATAATGCCTTATGGTCTTAAGAAGTTTAAGAGATTTGCTAAAGAGGTATGGGGTATCTGTTCTGAAGGTAAGACAGATGAGCAGGTTGCTAACGAAGGACTTGCAGCAATGGAGAACTGGATGAAGAAGATCGGCGTGGCATTGAGCTTATCTGAGCTTGGCGCAACCGAGGATATGATCGATGGGATCGCTGAAGGCACGATTATCCTTGAGGGCGGGTATAAGGTGCTCAACAAGGATGAAGTGAAAGAGATCATCAGGCAGAGTATGTAGGAAGCGTTTGCGAAGTCACCAAGAAGCCTGGGAGCAGGAATGGACATAAGATACGGAGATGGGTGCAATGAAGAAGAAATTGATGACGGTGCTTGCAACACTTGTACTCGCAGTTTCAATGACTGCCTGTGGGAATGCGGATTCGGTAAAGACTGCGGATAAAGAAACACAGACTGTGCAGGAAAGTGGCGTGACAGAGCAGGAAAAGGCGCAGCAATCCACTGATCAGAACATGAATGTCGCTGATGCGGAAACGGAGGACAATCGGCCTGCGACTGATAGGGGTGACGGCACGGATACTTTGGTAGTTGTTTTTTCGGCAACAGGAACAACAAAAGGCGTAGCAGAGAAGATTGCAGCAATTGAAGGAGCAGACCTCTATGAGATCATTCCGGCTGAGCCATATACCGACGCAGACCTAAACTGGAATGATAAGAAGAGCAGGACTACCCTTGAACAGAATGATCAGAATTCGAGACCAGAAATCGGCAGCGAGAGGATTGATCTTTCCGGATATTCAAAGATCTACATAGGCTATCCCATATGGTGGGGAGAGGAACCCAGAATCATGGATACTTTCGTGGAAAGCTATGATTTTGGAAATGCAACAATGATACCGTTCTGCACGTCAGGCAGCAGCGGTATCGGAAGAAGCGGGAAGAATCTGGCAGAGAAGGCGGGAAGCGGAAACTGGCTGGACGGCGGCAGATTGAATGGAAGCATTTCCGAAGAAAAAGTTAAGAACTGGATAGAGAACTTAAACTAAGGACAGGGTGACGATGTGCAGATAAAAGAAAAGAATGTGATAAAAATATGTGTGGACGTCTGCATGACCGTCATTCTTCTAGCCCTTATGGCATATCAGGTGACGGGAGAGGCGGTTCATGAATGGGGCGGGATCATAATGACGATCCTGGTCATAACTCATCAGATCCTGAACAGAAGATGGTATGCGGTTCTGTTTAAGGGAAAATATAACCTGTACAGAATCATAACAACCTGCATCAACCTTCTACTTCTTGCGGCGATTGCCGTGACTGCATTCTGCGGAATGTCCATGAGCGGATATGCCGTGCCGTTCTTGTATGGCATGGCTCCTGTAGCTTTTGTCAGAAGATTTCATCTTTCGATGTCACACTGGGCATTTGTGCTGATGGGAATGCATCTGGGACTTCACGTGCCTGCCATGACGGCGAGATTTAAGATTGGGACAAAAATAAAGACGATCGTTGGGATTATCCCCATGGTGATAGGCGCATGCGGCTTATATCTTTTCCTTGAAAACAGAATGCCGGATTATCTGTTTTTTAAGGTGCCGTTTGCATTTCTTGATTATGAAAAAGCTTCGGTACTAGTATTTGCTGAAAGCCTTGTGATGCTGTTTTTCTGGATACTGACCGGAACGATGATAGCTGTAATTTGCAGTGTTATAAGAAGGAAGAATATGAAAGATAAGCATGATAAGGATTAATGCAGGCAAGTTAGGAAGGGGTTTATGATGATCACAGTAAATCTTTACTTTACAGGCGAAAACGGAAGTGCCGGCAGATTCGCTGAAGAGATGGAAAGCAGTGGTACTGCAGATAAAATCCGCGCAGAAAAAGGAAATGTCAGATATGAATATTTCTTTTCTATGAAAGATCCGGAGACGGTTCTTCTGATCGACGCATGGGAGGATCAGGAGGCAATCGATAGACATCATGCATCCCCGATGATGCGGACAATCATGGAACTTCGGGAGAAGTATGACCTGCACATGAAGGTGGAGAGATTCATCTCGGATGATATGCCGGAATCGGATGAGGGATTTGTGCGTTCATAACAGAGATGCTATTACATAATCGCAAAATAACATGCAAGCGGTCACTTGTGTCCAAATTGTTAACAGTGAGTTAAACTGGAATTTTCAAGAAATCGTTGATTGACTAATGAGCCTCAAAAATGGATTCATGGTTGATATCTGAAGCAAGAGAGTTTCCAAAATTGACAGAGTTGGAAAGACAAATAAAAATCTAAAATTACCCCTTCCATTTTTCGTTCGAATGAGTTATACTGTAATCGAACATACATTCGAAAGGAGAGGGAATGAGAAGGGCAAAAGATATATCGAGTAACTATTTTGAAGCTGACAAGTCTGCTCGATTTAATTATTTATACGATCATTTTTATAACTGGGAAAGGCTTTTAGAGTGTCAGGAGGCAAGCTTTTTCTATTTGATTGAATCGATGATGATACGGTATTACTGGGACGAGTATTGTCAGAAATACAATGAAAAAAACAGAGACGCAACTCTCGCGTACATAAAAAAATGCATGGAAAACGGCGAGACTTTCGACTTCGCTGAGGACGGCATTTTTTTGCCGGACGACATTATGCTGTACTATAAGAATTATTTTCTGATGAAGCTGGAATATCAAATATTCAATAATTCGTTAGCGAGCATGGGAGGCGACGATGAGAAACTTCTACGCAGATACATTTCCGGCGAGATTACGTTGTGGGACATAGCGGATGAAAAGAAAATTTCCTATGAGACGGCAAAAGGCAGAATCAGGGATTTGAAGAAGGAGTTAAAGGAACAAACGATAGTTTTCTTTGCCGATGAAGTGAAGACTTCATAATACTCCATATTGATTTTGGGAACCGTGCAAGCGACACAAAGACGACACATTTTCTCACTAAACGTCACTTGTAACTTAAAAAAGCATGTGATATTGTTATAATTGGAAAAAGTAATGGGTTGGCCATGATGGCGCCGGAATAACGTGAAATAAGCGTCTGCTTGTAATCCGAAAGGGTTGCGAGACAGACGCTTTTTGCGTGCTCCTTAAGAGGGACAATGGCTACACCACGGACGGCGGCGATGGATCTTAACGGATTTATCGTTCCCGTCTTTTTTTATGGCAAAAAACGCCGAAAGAGGCAGAAAAAAGGAGGAACTCAAAAATGGAAAAGAAGGAAAAATCAGCGCAGGAGTTGCAGGCGGAAGAGGCGTTCAGAAAGGCGAAGGCGAATCTTGCCATGGTCAGGCAAAAGGAGCGGAAAAAACTGAGGAAGGAACAGGAACGATGCAAGTACATGATGGGCGGGATCATTCATAAGTATTTCCCGGAATGCTATGACTTTACGGAGCTGGAATTGAACCGCATCATTGCCTGCGCTTTCAAGAGCCGCGACGTGCAAAACATGGTGGCTGCCGTGATCCGGGAACGGCAGGAATCGGAGGAGGGTTTTGAAGAAAAAGGGGGACGAGAATGATGAAGGTAAAAGTCATGAAAATCCTTAAGGTCAGACACCGAGGTTTTCTCGGTGCGCACAGATATACCACCAGAGGCGGTACTGCGCGCCCTGCCGGGAGCTTTGGCTCGTGTGCTGGCGCAACGACGGAAGGCGAGGTGAAGACGTGGCAGTCAAGTACGTAAGCACGAGGGTGCAGATCTGCGGACGGTCCGCAAATTGCCGAGGTGGACACTCCGCGGTGGAACAGGCGTCATACGTTGGAAGGGTGACCATGTACTGTGAATATGACGGCAGAACCTATTATCCGAAGTATTCCGAGGACCTGGTTCACAACGAGGTGATGTTGCCAAAAAATGCGCCGGAAGAATACCGGGATCCTAAGGTTCTTTGGAATTCCGTTGAAAGCTTCGAAAAGAACTCTGACGCACAGCTTGCGAGGACGGTAAAGGTGGAACTTCCGAATGAGTGGAGCTACGAACTTGCAACGGAAGTCATGAGGGATTACTGCAGGCGAAACTTTACGGACCGCGGAATGTGCGTCCAGTTTGCAATCCATGATTCCGAAAACAGACAGACGGGGCAAAGAAACCTTCACTGTCACGTGCTGCTTACCCTGCGCAGCCTGGATGAACGGGGTAAGTGGATGGCAAAGCAGAGAAAGGTTTATGAATTGGATGACAACGGGGAGAGAATACCGTTGATCGACAAAAAAACGGGGATGCAAAAGGTGGACGGTCAGAACCGAAAACAATGGAAATGCAGGACGGTTCCAACGAATGACTGGAACGGCAGGGAGAACGCAAGAGCCTGGCGAAAGGATCTGACCGACACCATCAATGCCGTGAATGAAAAGATGGGGATGACGGATAACTTTTGGGAGTATCGATCCTTTAAGGAACAGGGACTTGACATCATTCCGCAGATTCATCTCGGGGAGAAGGCAAGCGCCATGGAAAGGGCAGGCATCCGAACAATCCGCGGTGACGTAAACCGTGACGTCATTGCGCGGAACGCGGTGATTGAAAGGGCACGGATCGCATACGAACAGGCGGTTGAAAACCTTAAGGCCGTCATGGCGGTTCCCGTCAGCGCATTTACGTCCGTAAGAAATGAAATTGTTGACGCTATCAGGGAGGTCGCAAAGAGGAACAGGGACAGGTTAAGGCTGCCGATTGTCAGGGGAAAGTTTATCCGACAGTTGTCGGATCGCGCAAGCCTGCAGGACAGGGAAAACATGGAGAGGTTCGTTCGTGAGGAAGGACTGACTTCCTTTGACGACCTGAAGGCATACAAGGCTGAGCACGAGAAGATTTGGGATGAAATGACTGCTGGACGAAACCAGACGCAGGAAAGGATTTCATACCTGGAAGGACTACTTGAAGCGTATTCGAAATACGAACCGTACATCAAGTATCACAAGGAGCAGCATTCCCTGAAGGGCTGGGCGAGGAAGAAATACGAGACGCATAACATGGAAAAACTGGCCTTTTACGACGCTTATCGTCGGGAAATCAAGGGCATGATCAAAGAAGATAACAAGGACATCCGCGCGACGGCATGGCGCCGAGAACTCGATAATTTACGCGAAGACTTTGCAAAAACAGACACTCCGTATGCGGATGAGTCTTGCAGGCTGGCAAAGGCGGAAGTGCTAGAGTATAACCGAAAGGAGCTGGAGAGAATGCTGGAGAATGAGGCGCATAAACAACAAGAACAACATTGTGATTTGGAAAGGAGATGACGAAAATGAAACAAGTGGTTTATTTGGAAGAAGTCATGATCAGGCCGCAGCGGATTCCGAACATGGTCCCGCTCGCGTATGATGCACTGATGAAGCTGGATTTGAAGATGAAAGAGTTTGCAAATGTATCTTCTGCAAAAACGGCACAGTTCCCACTGTGGCGTAAATATCTTCTGACGATTGAGGAGGCTGCGACCTATTTTGGAATCGGGGAAAAGAGGTTACGGAGGATTGCGGAAGAAAACAGAGATGAGGACTTTATCATGGAGATCGGAAGCCAGGTTCGCATAAAAAGGGAACTGTTCGAACGGTATTTGGATCAAACCAATACCATCTGACATAGATGAGCGAATGGGGAATTTCAGTTGCAAAACCACAAATGTTATGGAAATAAGAGCCGCATTATGATATAAATATCATGAGGCGGTTCTTTTTTATTTGAAAGGAGACCGCAAAATGAGCGAAAAAAGGAGAGATAACAGAGGACGTATTTTACACAATGGTGAAGTGCAGATGAGCGATGGAAGATATCGCTACAAGTACCGTGACACCTTCGGAGACGAAAGGGTAATTTACAGTTGGCGACTGGATCACAATGACAGAGCTCCAGAAGGGAAAAAGAGAACCTTATCTCTGCGAGAGATGGAAAAGCAGATTCAGGCAGATCAGTTTGATCATATTGTGTCCAACGGAGGCAACCTGACGGTTCTGGAATTGGCGGAAAAGTATGTTTCAACAAGGATTAACGTTCGCCAGACCACTATGGCGGGCTATCAGACTGTAATTAATTTGCTAAAAAAGGATCCGTTCGGGAAAAAGAGGATTGACACGGTTCGCATTTCGGATGCTAAGTGCTGGCTGATCAAGCTTCAGCAAAAAGACGGAAAAAGCTATAGTGCCATTCAGTCGATTCGTGGCTTATTAAGACCGGCGTTTCAGTTGGCAACGGATGATGATCTGATCAGAAAGAATCCTTTTGGATTTCTGCTGATTGATGCCGTCGTGAATGACAGCGTAAGACGAGAAGCGTTAACCAGGGACCAGGAAAGGAAATTCTTGAAGTTTGTTAAAGAGGATGAACACTTCTCTAAATACTATGAAGGGATTTATATCCTTTTTAAGACTGGCATGAGAATTTCGGAGTTCAGTGGATTGACGGTATCGGACATTGATTTCAGGCATCATACGATCAACATTGATCATCAGTTGATGAAGCGAGGAAGTCATGGTTACTATATCGAAACTACGAAGACTGAAGCCGGAACGAGAGTGATTCCCATGACGCCGGACGTGGAAGAATGCTTTCGAAAGATTATCAAGAACAGAAAGGCGCCTAAGAAGGAGCCGATGATTGAAGGGAAGGTTGGCTTTCTATATTTTGATAAAAACGGAAGCGTTATGTATTCCCTGCACTGGGAGAACTACTTCAAGCATATTCGACAGAAGTACAACAGTATCTATAAGGTGCAGATGCCTTTGGTAACGCCGCATGTTTGCAGGCACACTTATTGTTCCAACATGGCTAATTCCGGAATGAATCCGAAGACGCTGCAGTATCTGATGGGACACTCGGATATTAGCGTCACCCTCAACACCTATGCTCATGTTAATCTGGATGACGCTAAAAACGAAGTCGATCGCGTGATGAAAATCGTGTAAATACGGCAAAAACCCGAGGTATAAAAGTTCAAAATTTATACCGATTTTTATACCTTTTGCTGGCAAAAATATGCGAAAATATGCCATATTATGCCAGAAAATTGAAATGCCAAAACACGGGAAAGTCCAGAAAATACGGGGTTTTTAGGGAATGATTAAGGTACTTTTTATATGCCACGGCAACATATGTCGCTCACCCATCTCGGAGTTCGTACTGAAGGACATGGTGGAGAAGAGGGGCATTCAGGACCTCTTCGAGATCGCGTCTGCGGCGACGAGCACGGAGGAGATTTGGGGCGGGCGCGGGAATCCGGTCTATCCGCCGGCGCAGGCGGTGCTGCGGGAGCACGGGATCGGGAGAACGGCGTACACGAACTTTAATAATAAGAGGGCGCGGCAGGTGACGCGGGCGGATTATGAGCATTATGATTATCTGCTTTGTGCGGATCGCGCGAACATACGGAATACGACCTATATCACGGGCGAGGACCGGGAGGATAAGATCAAGCTTCTTTTGGATTTTACGGACAGGCCGAGAAGGTCGATCGCGGATCCTTGGTACACGGATAGGTTTGACGAGACGTACCGCGACGTGGTGGAGGGATGCACGGCGTTCCTGGAGGAACTTGAGAGACAAGGGATGATACCCAAGGCGTAAACCACGGAAAGCGAAAAACGGAAGCTTTGCCAGCGTACGGGACCTAATGGAAAGTCCATTCTGCGTAAGGTCGCAGAACTGTAAGAATGAAGAAGAATTTCATGCAGAAGAATTTTGGTATTTCATACTTGACGAAACATTTGCCAAATGATTTAATGTAGCAGGAATGCTTATGACTTAGATCATTTGGCAATTTTATTGCAGAGGACGTTAGTAAGATGAACGAGAAAATGAATTTTACGCAGGGGCGGATCATTTTGCCGCTGATGCGGTTTGCGCTGCCGGTGATGTTTGCGATGTTTTTGCAGGCGACGTACGGCGCGGTGGATCTGCTTGTCGTGGGAAAGTTTGCGCTGCCGGAGGACGTATCGGCGGTGTCCACCGGATCCATGATCATGATGACGCTGGCAAACATCATGACGAGCATGTCCATGGGAACGACGATCTACTTTGGTCAGCAGATCGGCATGGGGAAAACGAAAAAAGGCGGCGAGATCATTGGCGCGAGCATCGCGTTATTTCTGGTGCTGGGCTTGGTCATGTCCGTCATAACCGCGACGTTTGCAACGCAGATCTCGCAGGTGATGCAGGCGCCGGCAGAAGCGTTTGATAAGACGGTGCAGTACGTCAGGATCTGCGGCGCGGGGATGATCGCCATTGTGGCGTATAATCTGATCGGTGCGATCTTCCGCGGCATGGGAGATTCGAAGACGCCGCTCATGGCGGTTGCCATCGCATGTGTCGCAAACGTGATTGGAGACTTGATCCTGATCGCGGTGTTGGGACTTGGCGCCATGGGCGCTGCGATTGCAACGGTGGGCGCGCAGGTGATCAGTGTCATCAGCTCGATCTTGGTTGTTTCGCGGAGAAAGTTTCCCTTTGAGTTTCATAAGAGCATGATCCGGTTTGACGGCGAGATCATTCGTCGCGTGGTGGGGCTGGGTCTGCCGATTGCATTGCAGGATTTCCTGGTCGGCTTATCCTTCCTGGTTGTTCAGGCGATCGTGAACCTGCTTGGCGTTACGGCATCTGCGGGAGTAGGCGTTGCTGAAAAGGTTTGCGGGTTTATCATGTTGGTGCCGGCGGCGTTTATGCAGTCGATCTCAGCCTTCGTGGCGCAGAACGTGGGCGCCGGGAAGATGGACAGGGCGTACAAGGCGCTCCGGAGCGCCATCGCGGTGTCATTCTTATTTGGCTTTTCAATGTTTGTGCTGGCGTTTTTCCGGGGATCGCTCCTCACGGGGATCTTCGCAAAGGATGAGGCGGTTATTCTTGCGGGCACGGAGTACTTGAAGTCTTATGCGATCGATTGTCTGTTCACTTGCTTTTTGTTTTGCTTTATCGGTTTTTACAATGGGTGCGGCAACACGAAGTTTGTCATGGTACAGGGCATCGTCGGGGCATTCTGCGTCAGGATCCCGGTGTGTTTCCTCATGAGTAAGTGGGAGCCGGTGACGTTATTCCATATTGGACTTGCGACGCCCTGTTCCACGGTCGTAAGCATTCTCACGTGCTTCGGATTCTTATTCTATCTGTCGCGTAAGCGCAAGGGGCATAAGGGAGTCATGGGATCGCAGAAGGAAAGGACTGCTGGATCGAAGGAAGAAATGGGTTGACAGGAAACCGCGTGACGGACTACGATAATAGGGTAGGAAAAAACGAAGAAACCTTGTGATAACTGGGTAGTCAGAAAACGAAGAAACGCTGTGATAACAGTTGATCATAAAACCACGTGAGGGATTCAAACATGAAAAAGATTGGTATTTTGGAAGATGATGAGGCAATGGGAAAGGAGCTCTCGTATTATCTGGAGTCCAACGGATATGAGGCCAGATGGATCGAGCCTGCTGAGTATGCGGGTAAGAAGGCGGAGGAGCTGGTAAAGCTGCTCATTGACGAGAATCTGCATCTTTTGCTTTTGGACGTTGGCCTTCCCGGGATCAATGGACTTCACGTCTGCAAGGAATTCCGCAAGGCTTCGGAATGTCCCGTGATCATGATCACAAGTAAGAATGATGATCTGACGGAGCTCATGGCGATCAACAACGGTGCGGACGATTTCGTCGCAAAGCCTTTCAATCCGCAGATCTTGATCGCGCACATGGAATCGGTGATCAAGCGCACTTACAAGACTGCCGTATCCTCCGATGAACTACACGTCATTCAGGAGATCGAAAATGACGGGGAGAAGCGCCGGCAGGAGTTTACGCTGGAGCTTTCGAAGGGACGCGTCGTGGCGGGGAGTGCCGTGGAGCTTTCCAAGAATGAGCTTCAGATTTTGAAGATCCTGGTGGAGAATCAGGGAAACATTGTTTCGCGCGATGACATCATGAATGAGCTTTGGGACAATTGCATGTTTGTGGACGACAATACTCTGACGGTAAACATGACGCGTCTTAAGGGAAAGCTGGAGGAAATTGGCATCACGGGTGCCATTGTGACAAAGCGCGGCATGGGATATCAGCTTCAGTAAAAAAGAACAGGGGTACTCCGGATGAAGTATGGCAGATGGCTAAAGGACCATGGGATCTGGGCGTTGCTGTATTTGTTTTCGCTGGGTTCCATTGAGATTTTTCTAATGACGCTCCCGAACAGCAGATTTTTGATGGGTTATACGTTTTTGGCGCTGACGGGATGTTTTTTCGCGGGTACGTATTATGAGTACCGGCGGGCAAATGCATATTTCCGGGAAGTGCAGGATACCATGGCGGCCCTTGCGGATAAGTATCTTTTTTATGAGATGATCGAACGTGAGGAGACGCAGGAAGAAGAGAAAATAAAGGATCTGTTTTATCAGGTGGAGACGGACACGATCACGAGGCTGGAGGAGCTGAAGCGTAATTCCGCAGAGTATCGTGATTTTGTTGAGACTTGGGTGCATGAGATCAAGGTTCCCATCGCCGTGATCAAGATGATCCTGGCGAATCACAAGGAAGCGGACTTCGGTATTTCGGGCGAGGTGGACCGCATCGAAAAATACGTGGAGCAGGCGCTGTTTTACGCCAGGAGTTCCGCAGTCTCCAAGGATTATCTGGTGAGTGCCACGAATCTGCAGAGAACGGTTGAACAGGTGATCCTGGCCCACAAGAGGCAGCTTCGGGAAATGAATGCAAGAATGAATCTACATGATCTTGAGCAGGAGGTTTACAGTGACGGAAAGTGGCTTCAGTTCATGATCGGACAGGTGATCGATAACAGCATTAAATACAGCCGGCCGAAGGATGAGAATGGTTGCGGGCTCGTGCTGGAAATCTTTGCAACGAACACGGAGAATGCCATCCAGCTTCACGTAAGGGACAATGGAGTCGGCATCAAGGCAAATGAATTGGACCGCGTGTTTGACAAGGGTTTTACCGGGCAAAATGGCCGCAGCGGCGCGAAGTCGACGGGGATTGGATTGTATCTTTGCAAGAAGCTTTGCGCGAAGTTAGAGCACGGGATTAGCCTGACCTCTAAGGAGGGAGAGGGCACGGAGGTTATTTTTGTATTCCCGAAATCCAGCATGACGAAGGTCGTGGAATCGTAAGGCGGTGCGTGGGTTGCCGACGTGAATTTCGGAAGCCTAAAGCGGTATATGGGCCGTCGACGTGACTTGCGGAAGCATAAATTCATATGCGGGATTACTTTAGGATTTGCAGAAGCAAGAAGAGGATAAATGGACACATAAAAGAGGGCGCTGGGCTGTTGGCAGGCGCCCTCTAATCACGGGAAGGAAAGACGAGCCGCGCAACCTTACAAAATTGTAAGGTTACGGTAAGATAGGACGATGGCATCATGCGGCCTTTCGGGATAGAATGATAACGTGAGCTGGAAAGATAGAGTTCGAGGTTGGAATAGAACTTGGGAAAAGGAAGGTTGAGGAAATGAGTAAGGTTTTGGAAGTAGCGAATCTGCAAAAATATTATGGCTCAAAGGGGAGCCTTACGAAAGCGCTGAATGACGTAAGCTTTAGCGTGGAGAGCGGGGAGTTTGTTGGCATTATGGGAGCCAGCGGAAGCGGCAAGACGACGCTTCTTAACTGCGTGTCCACCATTGATAAGGTGAGCAGCGGAAAGATCCTTCTCGAAGGACGCGACGTGACGTTCCTCAAGGGAGAGGCTTTGAATGCCTTTCGCAGGGATGAACTCGGCTTTGTTTTCCAGGAATTCAATCTTCTTGACACCATGACGGCATATGAGAACATTGCCCTGGCGCTGTAAATTCAAAAGGTTCCGGTGCCTCAGATCAAGGAAAGGGTGGCAGAGATCGCGAAGAAGCTTGGCATTACGGAAGTGTTGGATAAGTACCCCTATCAGATGTCCGGCGGTCAGAAACAGCGCGTAGCCAGCGCCAGGGCGGTTGTGACGAACCCCAAGCTGATCCTTGCGGATGAACCTACGGGCGCGCTGGATTCCAAGTCCTCCAGGATGCTGCTGGAGAGCTTTATGACGTTAAACAAGGAGCTGGGCTCCACCATCATGATGGTGACGCACGATGCGTTTAGCGCAAGCTATGCATCCAGAATTTTGTTCATCAAGGACGGCAAGATCTTTACGGAGCTTCGCAAGGAGGAAAATGAAGATCGTAAGTCATTCTTTGACAGGATCATGCAGGTGGTTTCCCTTCTTGGGGGAGATGCGGAGGAACTGGGATGAACGTTTGGAAATTAGCTTTCACTAACATTAAAAAGAGCATGAGCGATTATCTTGTCTATTTCATCACCTTGATCCTTGGCGTTGCGCTCTTTTACGTGTTTAATGCGATCGGGGACCAGGCGCTTGTGGATGACATTTCAAAGTCTGGATATGAGATGATCAAGATGATGATGTCGCTGCTGACCGGCGCGACCGTGGGAGTGGCGATCGTACTTGGATTTTTGATCATTTACGCAAATAACTTTCTGATCCGCAGAAGGAAAAAGGAATTTGGAATTTATCTTCTCCTTGGAATGGGGAAGAAGCAGGTATCGAAGATTTTGTTCTGTGAAACGCTCATCGCGGGACTGTTCTCGCTTGGCGTTGGTCTGGTGCTTGGCGTTTTGGGGTCTCAGTACCTGTCCATCATTGTCGCGAGATATTTTGACGCAGACCTGACTGCCTATCATTTCACGCTGTCTCCAGGCGCGCTTGTGAAGACGGCGATCTGTTTTGCCGTCATGAATCTGATCGTTCTGGTTTTCCATGCCGCGAACGTTACCAGATATCAATTGGTGGATCTTCTTGCTGCAGGAAAGAAGAATGAGATCAACATTGTTGAAAAGCCGGTCCGCTCCGTCGCATTGTTCCTGATTTCCGCATCAGCCCTTATTTATTCTTACGTTCGCGTGGCATTTTTCACGGAGTATATGGGAAAGCTGGAGACCGCACTGATCCTTGTCATCGGATTCATTGCGAACATGATCCTGTTCTGGTCCCTTTCAGGATTTCTGATGGAAATGCTTCGCAGAAGCGAGAAGTTTTATTTCAAGAACTTGAGGGCATTTCTCACAAGGCAGTTTTGTGCCGGGATCAACAGTTCTTCCTTTAGCATGGGCATCATTTGTCTGATGCTGTTTGTGACGATCGCGACCTTCTCCGCAGGTTTTTCCATGGCAGACGTCTTCCAGGGAAACATCCGTGAGAAAACGCCTGTTGACTTTAGCATCCGCCGCGATGATGCCGTGAAGGTGACCGATTGGTTTGAGGCGGAAGGTCATCCCGTTAGTGAGTGGGCGAAGGAAGGATACGCCGAGGTGACGGTCTATGCAAGTAAGATACTTTTGTTCCCGGACGTGATGGGATCGAACGTTCAGGCGCTGCGTGAGCAGTTCCCGTTGGCGATTTTTTGGAAAATGCCCGCGCAGTTCATGAAGCTCTCGGATTATAACCGGCTGATGAGAGTTTACGGTCAGCCTGAGCAAACCCTAGGGGAGCAGGAATACCTGTCCGTCTGTGACTTTGTCATGATGGCGTCTTTCCGGACGAAGGCGATGGAAGAGGGGACGGAGGTCGTGATCGGCGGCGTTACCCTGCATCCTGCAGTATCGGAGTGTATCGACTCCTATCTGATGATGTCTGGGATCAATGCTGAGTTTGGCATGATCATTGTTCCCGATGAAGTGATCGAGAACGCGGGCGATGAGGTGATGCCGAATGAGTATATCATGGCTGGCGATTTCCTGGTCAGCGGCAAAAAGGCAAAGATGGAAAAAGAAGAATGGTTAAATGATCTCGTGACGAACGGCAGCGTTGAGGAATACGTGCAGAATCTGGGAAATCAGCATTTGTACGTGGGAACCAAGTACAGCATCCGGGAGGCCAACAATGGCATGACTATGATGGTGACGTTCCTTGTGATCTACGTAGGCACGGTATTCCTGATCGCAAGCGCTGCGATCCTTGCGCTGAAGGCGCTTTCGGATTCCATCGATTCGCAGGGCCGATATGAGATCCTGAAAAAGCTTGGCTGCGACCGCAAGATGCTGCATCGCGCTCTTGCCATGCAGATCGGGGTTTACTTCCTGGCACCACTGCTCGTGGCAGTGATCCACTCGGCCTTCGGGCTTAGGTTTGTCAGCTATGCCCTTTCCTTCTACCTTCCAAAGGGCATTGGTTACGGCATCCTCATCACCTCCTGCCTGCTGCTGGTTTTATATGGCAGTTACATGTTTGCCACCATCCGAAGCAGTGAGAAGATTGTGGGCGCGTAAGTGGCCCCTGGGGACGGGGTTAATGGTCCAAAAAATGGACCATTAACCCCGTCCCCAGGTTTTTTTTCTTGCATATCGAGTCCCTTTAGGATATACTAGTGGGAGCAATAAACTTTAGGAGGAAAAAACCATGGAATTACTGCAGGGTGGTGCATACCTGATCAATGGTACCGAGATCGTGCCGGACGGCGCTCAGGCTCCGGCGGCCATCAAGGCCAAGACCGGAAAGGAGATCTCTAAGGCAGAGGCGGCGAAGAACACGATCGCTTACGGAATCTTAGAGAGCCACAACACTTCTGGCAACATGGAGAAGTTAAAGATCCGTTTTGACAAGTTGACCAGCCACGACATCACGTTCGTAGGCATCATTCAGACCGCAAGGGCTTCAGGACTTCAGAAGTTTCCCATGCCCTACGTGCTGACGAACTGCCACAACTCCCTTTGTGCGGTAGGCGGAACGATCAACGAGGATGACCACATGTTTGGTCTGTCCTGCGCGAAGAAGTACGGCGGCGTTTACGTACCCCCTCATCAGGCCGTCATCCATCAGTTCGCAAGAGAGATGCTTGCAGGCGGCGGCAGAATGATCCTGGGCAGTGATTCCCATACCAGATATGGCGCACTTGGCACCATGGCCATGGGCGAGGGCGGTCCCGAGCTGGTAAAGCAGCTCCTGAACCAGACCTATGACATCAACATGCCCGGCGTTGTCGGCGTATACATGACCGGCGCACCCGTAAAGGGCGTAGGTCCTCAGGACGTGGCACTTGCCATCATCGGTGCCGTGTTCAAGAACGGTTACGTAAAGAATAAGGTAATGGAGTTTGTGGGTCCCGGCGTATCCAGTCTGTCCGCTGACTTCCGTATTGGCATTGACGTTATGACCACTGAGACGACCTGTCTGTCCTCCATCTGGAAGACGGATGATCAGATCAAGGAGTTCTATGACGTACATGGCCGCAGCGAGGATTACAAGGAATTGAATCCTGGCGAGGTGGCATACTATGACGGCATGATCATGATCGATCTGTCCAAGATCCGTCCCATGATCGCAATGCCTTTCCATCCCAGCAACACCTACACCATCGAAGAGCTGAACGCAAACCTTCTCGACATCCTTGACGAGACTGAGAAGAGAGCGCTGGTAAGCCTGGACGGCGCCGTTGATTATCATCTGAAGGATAAGGTAAAGAACGGCAAGTTCATCGTAGACCAGGGTATCATCGCCGGATGTGCCGGCGGCGGATTTGAGAACATCTGCGCGGCAGCAGACATCTTAAAGGGACAATACATTGGCGCGGATGAGTTTGCCTTAAGCGTATATCCCGCATCCATGCCCGTATACATGGAGCTGATCAGAAATGGCTGCGCGGCAACGATCCTTGAGACCGGTGCCATCATGAAGACCGCATTCTGCGGACCTTGCTTCGGTGCAGGAGACACGCCGGCCAACAATGCGTTTAGCATCCGTCACTCCACCAGAAACTTCCCCAACAGAGAGGGCAGCAAGCTTCAGAACGGCCAGATCTCTTCCGTGGCACTCATGGATGCAAGATCCATCGCCGCAACGGCTGCAAACAAGGGCGTACTTACTCCCGCAACCGACTTCGACGGCGAGTTTGGCAAGTATAAGTATCACTTTGATTCCAAGATTTACGCGAACCGCGTATTTGACTCTAAGGGCGTGGCTGATCCCAATGCGGAGATCCACTTTGGTCCCAACATCAAGGACTGGCCTGCAATGGTTGCCTTGACCGATAACTTGCTCCTGAAGGTTGTCAGCGAGATCCACGATCCCGTAACCACCACGGACGAGTTGATTCCTTCCGGCGAGACCTCTTCCTATCGTTCCAATCCTTTGGGACTGGCTGAGTTCGCGCTTTCCAGAAAGGATCCTGCATACGTTGGCCGTGCAAAGGAAGTTTATGCACAGGAGAAGCTCCGTCGCGAGGACAAGGCGTTCACCGAGATGAGCGAGGAGACCAGCGCGGCAGTGAAGGCTGTTTGGACCAAGTTCCCTGAGGTGAGCAGCGCAAACTGTGGCATCGGTACCACGATCTTCGCAGTAAAGCCTGGTGACGGTTCCGCAAGAGAGCAGGCTGCTTCCTGCCAGAAGGTGCTTGGCGGATGGGCAAACATCGCGAATGAATATGCGACGAAGCGTTATCGTTCCAACCTGATCAACTGGGGCATGCTTCCTTTCCTGATCCAGGAGGGCGAGCTTCCCTTCAAGAACTTGGATTACCTCTTCATCCCCGGCATTAAGAAGGCCGTGGAGGAGAAGACGGAAGTGATCAAGGCATACAAGGTGGATGCTGCGAATGGTACGCTTGGCGAGGCGTTTGACCTTCGTCTTGGTGAACTGACGGATGAGGAGCGCCAGATCATTTTGAAGGGATGCCTTATCAATTATAACCGAGTATAAGGAGTAACGGCATGGCAGAGGAAAAGATTGTAAAGTTATCGAATCCCAGGCTTAGGGGTGCAATGCAGGCGCTTATGACGCAGAATGACGTAAGGCACCGCATGGTAGTGCTTGAGGAACTTCTGAATTCACGCTTTTTATGTCCCTTTGTTTCATCGCAGGCGCCTGTCATGGATGAGAACGGAGAGCCCTCTTTTCCTGAGGGCAGCCAGTTTCGCCCGTACGTGCATTTTGATCGCCAGGGCGAGCCGCACATGCTTGCTTTCACGGATGAAGAGGCGTTAAATAATTGGAAGCATATGAATAAGCTGGATCAAACCTTCAGTTATCTGTGTTCCTTGGGTGATTTCGCAAACATCATGTTGAATTATCCGGAAGAAGAAAAGAAAAACATGCCGAATGGTTTTATCATCAATCTTGCGGATGAGGATCTGCTGGTAGACAAGGACATGATCGCAAACCTGATCACGCGCGTTTACGTGAATGAGAAGGAAAAATAAGCGGATTAAAAAATGAATTTGTTATAATTGACGACCCGTACGTTTGAAACAACGTGCGGGTTGTTTTTGTTTGGGTATAAATTTCCGGATTCACGTCAATACTAGGTTGCAAAGACAAAAAAGCATGGAACCAAAAGCAACGTGAAGAAAGGAAGATGGGGATGAATAAGGATGATCGGAATCATAACGTAAAAAAGGAGAGATTTATCATGATCTCGACTTCGGCACTGGTGTTGACGACGCTGATCGCTTCGGGAGCGTACGTAAGGAACCGCAACAAGGAATCATTGGATAAGGGATATGCCATTGATTTTTCCGTCATGGAGGATCAGGCGGATCAAAAGCTTAGGGAGATCACGCAGAACAGTAAGAATAATAAAACTACCGCGAAGAATGAAAAACAGGAAGCGGTGAAAGACTCCGGGATCATAAAAGAAGGTAAGCAGGATACTGCGAAGAAGTCGCCAAGCGAAAGTAAGCAGGATACGGTGAAGAAGTCGCCAAGTGAAAGTAAGCAGGATACTGCGAAGAAGTCGCCAAGTGAAAGTAAGCAGGAGACTGTGAAGAAGACGCAAAACGAAGTAAAGCAGGATGCCGGGAAGGTAGCACAAAGCAACGTAAATGAGGGGATTGCGGAAATCGTAAGTTCGGAAGTGCTTGCGGAAGACAAGCCCTTGCAGGTATGGGAGGTTTCTTCCGGTAGCCCGATCATTTCCGATGAGCTTCATTTCTCGCCTGAGACGATGGTAAAGCCAGTCACCGGGGAACCGCTGATCGGGTACAGCATGGATCACAGCGTGTACTTTGCGACGCTGGATCAATATAAACGCAACCCGGCCGTGATCTACGGCGCATCGCAGGGCGAGAGCGTCAATGCCTGTTGCAGGGGCAGGGTCATGAGCGTGCGAAAGGATGCAGTGTTGGGAAGCGTTCTGGTGTTGGATCTTGGAGACGGTTATCAGGCAACGTACGGGCAGTTGGAGAACGTTGAAACGCCCATTGGCAGTATCGTGGATGCGGGGAGCAGGCTGGCAACGGTCGCGGCACCTACCAAGTATTACAGCGTTGAGGGAAGCAATCTGTATTTTAAGCTGACGAAGGACGGGGAAAGCGTGGATCCAAGCCAGTACTTTCAATAAATGATCCCAGGAAGCGATAAAATAAGGAGAACGTGGAAAAGAAGCCGGAATAGCGGCTTCTTTTTTTGCATATGTTGGAATGAAGCAAGGAGCGATCGGGAGTAAGAACGTGATCGGGAAGAAAAAGGATATAATTGGGATTCGCGCGAAAGAAAAAGGACATAGACGGGCGTTAGGAGTTAGAGGCGTGATCATCGCACTGGCCGCATGGCTGTTGCTTTTGGCAGGGTGCAACCATGGGGAGGGCGATCGGGTGCGAGATCTAGACGGCATAATCGTTTCGGAAGAAGCGTTGCCCGGAGAACTAAAAGAGATCATAGACGGCAAGAAGGAGCAGGCTTTTCAGCTTACGTATTCGGATGGGGATTACCTGTATATTTGCATCGGATACGGGAAGCAGGATACGGGAGGCTATAGCATCGCGTTAAACGATCTGTACCTTACGGAGACGGAGGTGCGCGTGGATACGACGCTTCTTGGACCAGAGCTGGCAGATCAGAAAAAGAAAACGGCCACTTACCCGTATCTCGTCATTCGGACGGAACTGGTAGAGCAGCCGGTAGTCTTTAAGTAGATGAAATCTATTTATTTCTTGGAGCCATAGAGCTGCTCCGCATACTTTTCCTTTAATTCAAAATAGTTTTTGGAGATGACGTTCTGGAAATAGGCACCAACGGCCTTGCGGTCTTCCTTTTCCAGATCCTTGATATAGATCGGTTTTCCGTACTGGATCACGACCGTAGTGGGGCGGATCTTGGGAAGGTGATCTTCAAAGATGGCGGCGGTGTTCACAAGCGTGACGGGAATCACGGGAACGCCGCTTTTTTCTGCGATCTTAAAGCTTCCGTCATGGAAGGGAAGGAAAGTGTCTGCCGTACGGTTTCTGGTGCCTTCCGGGAAGATGAAGATCGAGATGCCGTGCTTGGCCTTGTCAATGGCGGTCAGGATCGTCTTGATGCCTTCCTTTACGTTCTCGCGGTCAAGGAACAGACAGTGCAGATACTGCATCCAGCGGCGGAGCAGGATCCATTTCCACATCTCCTTCTTTGCGACGTAGCCGGTTGGTCCGGGCACGCGCACGTAGGTCAAGAGAATGTCAAAATAGCTTCTGTGATTTGCAACGTAGACAACGGCTGAATCCTTGGGCACGTTCTCCTCGCCCTCCACGATCACCTTAACGCCGGAATAAAACAGACAAGCCTTAAAGCCGCACTGTACCATAAACAGGCTGGAGCGATCCTTCCACGAGGGCTTGATCTTGCCGATGACCCATTCTATTAATAACATGGGAATGTTGATGATCAGGAACGCTATAACGGTAGTAACTACAATAATAAATCGAATCATAAGAAATAAGAACCTCCAATTGGTCTTCCATGAAAGTATAGCACAAGGCAGAAAAAAAGTATAGTAAAAAGAAATTTGCAAAATCTTTGTCCATTCTGCTGGCAATCTCTACTGTTAGGGTATAGAATCAAAAAGAAAGCACGGAGCTAGCACGTGACAGAGGGGAAACAATTGAAAGAAGAATATCTGGCAGAAAATGCCTGGCTGGAAAGCGGAAACAGTAAAATATTGCAATGGAAGGAAACAAAAGTGAGGAACGCCAAATTAAATGATGAAGAGATCGTTTCATTGTATTTGGAACGGTCGGAATCGGCCATTTTGGAGACGAAAAATAAATACGGCGGATACTTAAACCAAGTGGCCTACAATATTTTGAGGGACGCGGATGATGCGGAGGAGATCGTGAATGACACGTACATGGGTGCGTGGAAATCCATTCCGCCCACGATCCCGGACAGCTTAAAGTTTTTCCTTGCCCGCATTGCGAGAAATCTATCCTTTGACAGGTTGGATTACAGGAATGCGGGAAAGCGTAAGGCCATTTACGTGGAGCTCGACGAGGCAATCCCGGATGGCGGAGAGACGCCGGAACAGGTCCTGGAACACAAGGAGCTGGGCAGGATATTGAATGGTTTTTTGGGTAAATTGGATAAGAAGACCTGCGCGATGTTTGTGGCAAGGTATTTCTATTCCTATACGGTTGCAGAGGTGGCAAAGCGCTATGACGTGCCTCAGCGCCAAACGAAATATCTGTTGTTGAAAACGAGGGCAAGATTGCAGGCATATTTGGAAAAGGAGGGAATCAGAGCATGAAAGGTGAAGATTTAGCAAAGGCATTTGGATACATAGATGATGAATATTTGAAACTCGCAGAGGACGAGATGGTACGCGGAAACATTAACATTGACAAGGCGGGCCTGGGGAAGATCGCCCAGTTTGGCATGAAGAGGAAGAACAGGATCGTGTTGAAATACGTGGCAGCAGTCATGGTCTGCTTTATCGGAACGATGGCGATCCTGGCCCTCAGCAATACTACCATGGCAGCGAATTGGTTTGGGTTAAAGAACGTTCTGCTTAAGAAAGGAACCGGCACTGCGCCCCAAGTGGAGAGAAGCATTGAATTTGATGAATATGGAAATGAAGTTATAACGGAGACGATCACGCAGGTGGAGTATCCTCTGACGCTTATTTCCCTGGCGGGATACTATGACAGCCCTGAAGCAAAGGCATCTGTGGAATGGCAGGAATTCCAGGATTCCTATGACCAGGATCAGCAGATCTTATTTGCCAATGACAAGACCTGGTCTGCACCCGCGGAATTTGAGGAATACTTTGTTTATTCGGATGAAATGGTTGAAACGCTAAGACAAATCACTGGGAAATATGACTTGAAGCTTCATCATAATTGGAGAGCAATGTATCCGGGAGAGTTTGAAGGCTTTGTAGGTGGAAGCTTTTTGGGAGAGAGATGCGCAGATCCCGTGGGATATGGTTATGATGACGGAACGTTCCAATTTGACGCAGATTACCTGGCAACGGGCGGAAGAAAATATGGTTATCAGTTCCGCCGTACGATCAAGGGATACTTTGATGAGGTATGTCTGAATATTGGTAACGATGAGGATTATGAGGAGTGGGCGTACGTTACCAAGGACGGCGTGGAAGTAATGCTTGGCTTGTCGGAATACCAGGGTTTAGTGTACGCGGATTTGGAAAAGTGCGTGATCAGCGTGAACCTGTTGAGTGGAACGGCTGACGGCGTGACCATGGAGGATCTGCAACTGCTGGCAGACGCGCATAATCTTCAGGTATTACAGAATAATCTGAACTAAGACAGTATTTTATAACGAGGCTTGGCCCGGGAAACCGCGGCCAGGCCTTTTTGATATTTTTGGCGCGATAGGATTTGTTGCGGCGCGCTGGTAAACGTGGTAGAATGAACGGGAAAGGTGACCTTAGGGCACGTGGCGAGGAAAGCATGCATGCCGTAAGGACGTAAATGAGGCAGGGAGGAAGATCATGGAAGCGGCAAGAGTGGTGCATCCCATAGCTCCGGTATTTGACAAGGATTCCAGGGTGCTGATCCTGGGAAGCTTTCCGTCCGTGAAATCCAGGGAGGCGGGATTCTTTTACGGGCATCCGCAAAACCGTTACTGGAAGGTGCTGGCGGAGGTCTTTGGCGAAGAACTCCCAAAGACGATCCCTGAGAAAAAGGAGTTTTTGTTAAGGAATCACGTGGCGGCATGGGACGTGATCCAGTCGTGTGAGATCGTGGGATCCTCAGACGCAAGCATCAAAAACGTGGTGGCAAACGACCTGCGGGTGATTTTGGATGCGGCTGAAATTAGACAGATTTTCGTGAATGGGAAGACGGCGGAGAAAATGTTTCTGAAATATACGCAGCCGGGCTTAGGCCGGGATTGCGTCTGCCTGCCGTCCACGAGCCCCGCAAACGCGGCGTGGAGCGTGGAAAAGCTCGTGCAGGCATGGCGCGCAGTGAGGGATGCCGTGAGATAAACGTTGTATGAAATGAAAATGATGGGAAATATATGCGGAGGTAGAAAAAATGTTGTGGATTAAGAATGGATACGTGATCGATCCGAAATCAGGAATGGAAGGGAAAAAGGATATTCTGATCGAGAACGGGAGGATTGTTAAGATCACGGAAAGCGGGAGCGCTGAAATGACGGACATGGCTTCGGGGCAGGGAATTAACGCGGGAGCAGGCGCGGTGAACATGCAGGTGATCGACGCGGAGGGACTGATCGTGGCCCCTGGACTGATTGACGTGCACGTGCATTTCCGTGAGCCGGGATTTACTTACAAAGAGGACATTCAGACGGGAGCAAGGGCTGCCGCAAAGGGTGGTTTTACGACCGTGGTTTTGATGGCAAACACGAAGCCCAGCGTTGACAATGTCCAGACTCTCGAAGAGGTTTTGGAGAAGGGACGGCAGACGGCCATCAACGTGCTTTCCTGCGTGAACGTGACCAAGGGCATGAAGGGACAGGAGCTTGCGCCGCTGGAGGAGCTTTCCGCGGCAGGGGCGGCGGGCTTTACGGATGACGGCGTTCCGATCCTTAACGAGGAGATCGTCCGGGAAGCCATGAAGCTGGCGGCAAAGCTTGGAAAGCCCATCAGCTTCCATGAAGAAGATTCGAAATATATTGAAAACAATGGCATCAATCGTGGCAAGGCTAGCGAGTATTACGAGATCGGCGGGTCGCCGAGAGAAGCGGAGTACACGCTGTCTGCCAGGGACGTTGAGCTTGCTAAAGAAACGGGCGCAGACATCGACGTACAGCATATCAGCACGAAGGAGGCCGTGGAATTGGTGCGCAAGGCCCGCCAGGCGGGATATCTTAACGTGCACGCGGAGGCAACGCCGCATCATTTCACGCTGACCGAGGAGGCTGCCATCAAGTACGGCACGAATGCAAAGATGAACCCGCCACTGCGTGAGGAGGCTGACCGCCTGGCGATCATTCAAGGACTTCAGGATGGAACGATCGAGATGATCGCGACGGATCACGCACCGCACTCTAAGGAAGAAAAGGAAAAACCGATCACACAGGCCCCCAGCGGCATTATTGGGTTGGAGACCTCTTTGGCACTAGGCATTACGGAGTTGGTGGACAAGGGATACCTTTCCATGAGGGAACTCCTGGAGAGGATGAGTACGGGACCGGCGAGGATCTATCATCTGGATGCCGGATACGTGGCTGAGGGCGGCCCGGCGGATTTGATCCTGATCGACAAGGATGCGGAGATGATTCCTGGAAATTATGCGTCCAAGGCAAGCAACACGCCCTTTACGGGGTGGAAGCTAAAGGGCAGGGTCAAGGCGACGATCTGCGGCGGATGCATCGCATATCAGGACGAGAGGGCGTGAAATGAAAAAAGAAGGCTATTATTCCAGCGGAAGCTTTGCGGCGAAGACGCACGTGACAAAGAAGACGCTGCGGTATTATGATGACCATGGTTTTTTGAAGCCCTCTTTTGTGAATGAGAATGGCGCAAGGTTTTATAATGACCAGGACTTTCAGAAAATGCAACAGATCCAGATGCTCAAATACCTTGGTTTTTCCTTGGAGGATATCAAAGAAATGACCATGAAGGAAGCCAGGGATGAATCGCTCGTTCCCGTGCTCCGTTTTCAGACGGAGCTTTTGGAGGAGCGCATTGAGCAGATGAAGCTGGTGCGGGAGGGACTTCTGCAGACGACGGAGCTTTTGCAAAATGGCGAAGCCGTGGACTGGGGAAAACTCATGGAAGCGACGAGCGTGAGCGGTCTTGAGCAGAGCTTAAAGCAGCAGTATTTGAATAGTTCCAATATTGGCGCGAGGATTAATTTACATGCGAAATATGCCGTAAATAAACAGGGATGGTTCCCGTGGATCTTTGAGCAGTGCGGGATGAACGTAGGCGCGTCGGGCGGTAGGCAGGGCGCTGCCAAGAGAGCGCGCGGTTCGCTCAAGGTTCTCGAGTTGGGCTGCGGCAACGGAAGCTTTTGGCTGGAGAACTGGGAACAGATTCCTGCCGGCGTGAAGATCACGCTGTCCGATCAATCCGAGGGGATGCTGCGCGAAGCGCGAAAAGCCGTCCAAGGCGCTGGGAATCATGACAGAAAAAGCAAGGAAGGCAAGGCGTCACAGTTTGATTTTCAGGTGATCGACTTTCATGAGATACCGGCAAAGGATTCGGCATATGATCTTGTGATCGCAAATCACGTGCTGTTTTATGCGAAGGATTTTGCGAAGGTGCTTGGTGAGATCCGGCGCGTATTAAAGCTGGGCGGGCGGTTGATCTGCAGTACCTACGGCACGGCGCACATGAAGGAGATCAGTGAGCTGGCGGCACAATTTGATGACCGCATCGTCCTTGCGGCGCAAAATCTTTATGAGATCTTTGGCAAGGAGAATGGTGCGGGGATTTTGAAGCCTTATTTTGGAAAGGTGGAATGGCGACAGTATGAGGATCACCTGCTTGTGACCGACGCGGAGGACCTTGTCGACTATATCATTTCCTGCCATGGCAATCAAAACCGCTATATCGTCAATGATTACAAGGCTTTCCGGCAGTTCGTGGAGAGTAAGTTGCGCAAGGGATTTTACGTAACGAAGGACGCTGGCTTGTTTGTGGCGACGAAATAATAAAATGAAAATGAACCTTTTTCCTCCTGCGACCGTCTATGTTAATGAAACCGGTTGAAAACGACGTCAAAAAGAGTTGGAGCGGCCATTAGATAACGCGTTCTGATGGGTAACGTTTTGGAAAGGAGGTGGCAAGGTGGCGGATTTTGAAAAGCTTTTGGCGCAGGCGCGGAAGAGCGTTGAGCTGTTCGTGAAGTACAAGATATCCTCGGCAGAAGAGGCGCAAGACATTTTGCAGGAAACTTATCTGACGGCATGGCAGAAGTTCGGGCAACTAAAAAACGAGGATGCCTTCAAGCCTTGGATCATCAGCATCGCGAGAAATAAATGCAACGATTATTTCCGGAATAAGGCAGCAGTACTGGAGATTCCGCTGGAGGAAGCCCCAGAGCTTACAATGGATGACGGAAGAATGGGTATTTCTGAAGTGATGGCGGTGCGGGATCATCTTGAGAAGATGGCAGATAAAGAGAAGGAAATCCTGTATCTTTACTTTTGGAAACAGCTTCCACAGGCAGAGATCGCAAAGCGCCTGAACGTGCCAGTGGGCACGGTGAAGAGCCGGCTGCACGTCGCAAAGGAGAAGTTCCGGGAAAGCTACGACGCCGGAATGGGCCATCTTGACAAGAAAATGGAGGGAAAAGGAACAATGAAAAGATTACCGGAAATAATGCCAAAATATACGATCGCGAAGACGGACAAGGAGCCGTTTGCGGTAAAATGGGAAGAACTGATGGGATGGTTTTTGGTTCCAAAGCTCGGCGAAAAAATATCATGGGGAATGTACGATCAGCCCTCGGGAAGGCTTGATCACGTGTATGACATGGAGGTGACGGGACGTGCGATGGTCCACGGCATCGAAGGCGTGGAACTGACGGCGCGGGAAGCGAGCTATTCCGACAAGAAGGACGTGATCCAGAGAACCTTTGTGGCGCAGCTGACGGACACGCATTGCAGGTATCTGGCAACCATCCGAAATGACAATGGTGTCAGGAATTACATTACTTTCTTGGACGGGGAAGAATTCATGCAGTGCTGGGGCTACGGCGAGGACAACGTCGGAAATGAGACGGACCTTAGGCCCAAGGGGATCATCCAACGGGATGGCAACGTAGTGACGACGCCGGGGAAGGATTTTGTGTTGGACGTGGTTGGAAGATATGACGTGACTATTGCCGGAAAAACCTATGACACCGTGTGTGTGCTCGACATTTCGACCTACAACAACGGCGTGGTGTCGGAGCAGTTCCTTGATCGGAATGGTCGGACGATCCTATGGAGGCGCTTTAACAAGAATGACTGGCATATCGAGCGCTATGGCGGGAAGCTTTGGAGCGAGCAGCTTCCTGAGAATGACAGGCTGATCGTGGACGGCGAGACTTACGTGCAATGGTATGACTGCATCACGGATTACGTCGTAAATACTTAAGATTTTCTGAATATCGAAAAAAGTACTTGAAGGTGCCCTAAGGGCACCTTCTATTCTTGTAATCAGAACGAAACAGACGTCGCGAAAGCGGCAACAAAGTAAAAAACGTGTCAGTAGACACGTCCCCGTGACGTAAAAGGAGGAATGAACATGAAGATTATCGTAACCGGAGGAGCCGGATTTATCGGCAGCAATTTTATTTTCCACATGTTAAAGAAGTATCCTGATTATAGGATCATTTGTCTGGATTGCCTGACCTATGCGGGAAATCTTTCCACGCTGGCACCAATCATGGACAACCCGAACTTCCGCTTTGTAAAGGAGAGCATCACGGATCGTGAGGCGGTTTACAAGCTGTTCGAGGAGGAGCATCCCGACATTGTCGTGAACTTTGCGGCAGAGAGCCACGTGGATCGTTCCATCGAGAACCCTGAGGTGTTCCTGGATACCAATATCAAGGGTACCGCAGTTCTGATGGATGCCTGCAGAAAGTATGGCATCACTCGTTATCATCAGGTATCCACGGATGAGGTATACGGCGACCTGCCTTTGGATCGCCCGGACCTGTTCTTTACCGAGGAGACCCCCATCCACACCAGCAGCCCTTACAGCTCTTCGAAGGCTGGCGCTGACCTTTTGGTTCTGGCATATCACAGAACCTACGGCCTGCCCGTGACCATCAGCCGTTGCTCCAACAACTACGGTCCTTATCACTTCCCGGAGAAGCTGATCCCGCTGATGATCGCGAATGCATTGAACGACAAGCCTCTTCCCGTTTACGGCGAGGGACTGAACGTGCGCGACTGGCTGTACGTTGAGGATCACTGCAAAGCCATCGACTTGATCATTCACAAGGGCCGCGTAGGCGAGGTTTATAACATTGGCGGTCATAATGAGATGAAGAACATCGACATCGTGAAGATTATCTGCAGAGAGCTTGGCAAGCCCGAGAGCCTGATCACCTACGTGACGGACCGCAAGGGCCATGACATGCGCTATGCCATCGATCCCACCAAGATCCACAATGAACTTGGCTGGCTTCCTGAGACCAAGTTTGAGGACGGCATCAAGAAAACCATCAAGTGGTATCTTGAGAACCGCGAGTGGTGGGAGACCATCATTTCCGGCGAGTACCAGAACTACTATGCTAAAATGTATGGAGGTCGGGAAATCACGAAGTGATATCCCGATCCTGAGCGAAGCGAAGGACGTGACGAAGGTCACGCAGGTGAATAGATAAATAACGACCCCGCCATTTCTGAGGAAGAGATTGATATGCTACCCCTAAGTAGGACATTGAAATATAAAACCTACTTGGGGGTATTTCTATGTCAAGAAAAAGTATGATTAAACCTGCATTAAAGGTGGAACTTGTTGAACGGTACTTGAAAAATGAAATCGGGGTAAGTG
>JAFZNO010000098.1 GCA_017552985.1 Lachnospiraceae bacterium | reverse complement strand
GATGGCGGTGGGAAAAATCCTGGAAAGAAACGGGCAGGACGTCTATTACACGAGAACGACGGACGTCTATGAATCCCCGGCGCAGAAGGCCGCGGAAGCGAACCAGACGGGAGCGGACTACTTTGTCTCCATCCACCGGAATTCGAGTCCTTATCCCAATCAGTATACGGGAATAGAGAGCCTGGTATATAACAAGTACGGCTCGGCTGCGCGGATGGCGAAGAACATTAACGCGGAGCTGGAAAAGGTGGGCTTTGCCAATCAGGGCATCCAGGAGAGGCCGAATCTGGCGGTGCTTCGCCGCACCAGAATGCCGGCGGTGCTCGTTGAGGTCGGATTTATCAATACGGACGCGGACAATGCCCTTTTGGACAGCCGGTTTGATGACGTGGCAGACGCCATCGCCGCGGGAATCCTGGAGAGCCTTTGACCGTGTCAGCAGACACGCCCCGTGACGCGGCAAGCGAATGCAAATGCGGTTGCCAAAAGTTGACAAGGAAACGGGAAATCCGTTATACTAAAAGAGGTTCGCCGTGGCGCTCGGGAATGGGCGAATCTAGGTTACGACGAGAAAGGCGGGAACGCTATGTATAAGATTATGATCGTGGAGGATGAACCAGGGATCCGGGAAGCCGTGGCTCAGCAATTAAAGAGCTGGGACATGGACGTGAGGATCGTTACGGATTTTAAGAAGGTGACGGCGGAGTTCGCGGAATACGCGCCGCATTTGGTGCTATTGGACATTTCCCTTCCCTTTATGAATGGGTATCATTGGTGTAAGGAAATCCGTGCCACCTCAAAGGTACCCATCATTTTTGTGTCCTCCGCGGCGGATAACATGAACATTGTCATGGCCATGACAATGGGGGCAGATGATTTTATTGCAAAGCCCTTTGACGGCAGCGTTCTGGTGGCGAAGGTACAGGCACTGCTCCGCAGAACCTATGATTTTGCGGAAAGCGTTGCGGTGATGGAACATCGCGGCGCCCTACTGAACACGGAGGACGGGAGTCTTAGCTTTTCGGGGGAAAAGATCCCGTTGTCAAAAAATGAATTTCGGATTCTCATGGTTCTCATGAAGAACAAGGGCAAGATCGTCAGCCGTGAAAAACTCATGGAAGCCCTCTGGCAGACGGATTCCTTTGTGGACGAGAATGCGTTGACCGTCAACGTGGGGAGACTCCGCAAGAAATTAGAGCAGGCCGGTTTGGAGAATTTCATTGAAACAAAATTTGGACAGGGATATTTGATCCCGCAGGAGTAGAGCATGAGCTTTGGACGATTTCTTAAGGAACGCGCGGGCGGCATAATATTATTTGCCGTCTGTGCAGTCATTTATTTCGTAACGTTTGCCCTGTATCATTTTCCGTTACAGGCCGTTTTGTATCCTACGTATTTTTGTGCCCTGATCCTTTTGGGCACGCTTTTTTTTCGCTATCGCAGACAAAAGGGCAAGCATGAGCAGCTAGAGCTTCTTAAGCAACTCCCGGAGACGATCCTTGACACGCTGTGGGAATGGCAGGAGCAGGATGACGAGGACTATCAGGAGATCCTTAGGCTGCTGCAGGAAAAGCGCCTTGCGGAAAAGCAGGAGGGGCAAGACCGTTTTTCCGATGCCATGGAGTATTTTACGACTTGGGTGCATCAGATCAAGACGCCCATTGCCTCCATGCGCCTTCGTTTGGAGAGTGAGGACAGTGCCTTTGCCAGGGGGATATCAGAGGATCTGTTCCGCATTGAAAGCTACGTGGAAATGGTGCTGACCTATCTGCGGCTGGATGGCGGATCTTCGGACTACGTGTTTAAGAAAACGGAGCTGGACGGCGTTGTTAAGGGGTGCCTGCGCAAATATGCCGGACAGTTTATCGGGCGAGGCATTAAGCTTTCCTATGAACCGATGGATATCAGCGTGGTTTCTGATGAAAAATGGCTGTCTTTTGTGATGGAGCAACTCCTTTCCAATGCCCTCAAGTATACGCAGCAGGGAAGCGTTACGATCGAAATGCGCGGATCGGATACCTTATGCATTCGTGACACCGGGATCGGCATCGCGTCAGAGGATCTTCCGCGAATCTTTGAAAAGGGCTATACGGGCTACAACGGACGCATGGACAAGCGCGCCAGCGGCCTGGGGCTATATCTTTGTAAGAGGATTTGTGATAATCTGGGGATCAAGATCACGGCGGAGTCCGTCTTGGGAGAAGGAACCAGTTTTTATCTGAAATTTGATCTGGATCAGAAGTTTTTGGAATAAAACGTAATTGTGACAAAAACGTTAGTTTTGAGGAGCAAAGCGTAAGAAAATACAATGGAGACGAGAGAGCCGTTTTGGTAAGCTAGGATCATGAACGAAAACAACAAAAAGATTCCGGAGCCTTGATCCGGACAAACAGGAGGCAAAAATGAGTTTACTGACGGCGGAGCATTTGAAAAAGATTTATACCACGCGCTTTGGAGGAAATCAGGTGGAGGCCCTGCGCGACGTTAATTTCTCGGTAGAAAAGGGTGAGTACGTGGCGATCATGGGTGAATCCGGATCCGGAAAGACGACGCTTCTTAACATTCTCGCGTCCCTGGATCGCCCCACGGCCGGGAAGGTGATCCTTGACGGACTGGACACGGCCCAGATCAAAGAAAAGAATCTGGCGGAGTACAGAAGGGATCATCTGGGTTTTGTTTTCCAGGAGTTTAATCTTCTTGATACGTTTTCCCTGGAGGACAACATCTTTCTTCCCCTGGTGCTGGCGGGAAAGAAATATGAAGAGATGAGCGAAAAGCTGAAACCCATTGCGGCAAAGCTTGGAATCACCGAACTGCTCAAAAAGTATCCTTACGAAGTTTCCGGAGGACAAAAGCAGAGGGCGGCCGTGGCGAGAGCGCTGATCAATGATCCGAAGATCCTGCTCGCTGATGAACCGACGGGGGCGTTGGATTCCAAGGCGACGGACGAGCTGCTGGGACTCTTCAACGCCGTGAACGCGGGCGGGCAGACGATCTTGATGGTAACCCATTCCGTTAAGGCGGCCAGCCATGCAGGCAGAGTATTGTTCATCAAAGACGGCGAAGTATTCCATCAGCTGTATCGAGGAGAACTGACACAGGAACAGTTCTACCAGAAGATTTCCGACACCTTGACGCTTTTACAGGCGGGAGGTGAGCGCAGATGAAAGGATTTTTCTTCTTAAGGCTCGCCGTTGACGGGATGAAGAAGAACCGGCAGATCTACGTACCTTATCTTTTGACCTGCGTCGGCACGGTGGCCATGTTTTATATTTTGCAAAGTTTGAGCTATTCTCCCCTCCTTGAGAAGATGAAAGGCGGCGGAAGCACTCAGATCTGTCTGTCCCTCGGAAAATTTGTGATTGCGGTTTTTTCCGTCTTGTTTCTTTGGTATTCGAACTCCTTTCTGTCGAAGCGCAGGGGGAAAGAATTTGGTCTGTATAACATTCTCGGCATGGGAAAGCGCGGGCTTCGCAAGATCATGCTGTGGGAATCCCTGATGGTGACGGCAATTGGCGTGATCGGAGGTCTGTTTTTCGGTTTTTTGTTGTCGAAGTTTGCAGAGTTAGGCCTTGCAAACGCATTAAAGATTACGTTGGAGGATTATTCTTTTGTCATCAAGGGTAACGCGTTCCTTTTTACGGTGGAGGTCTATGCCTGCATTTTTGCGCTGCTTTATCTTCGGAACGTGATCAAGGTACAGCTTAGCAATCCATTGGATTTGTTTCACAGCGTAAGTCACGGGGAAAAACCGCCCAAGGCCAATTGGCTTCTGGCACTCCTGGGACTTTTGCTCCTCGGGGCCGCGTACGTTACGGCAGTCAGCATTCAGGCACCGCTGGCGGCGCTGTTTCTCTTTTTCATCGCCGTGATCGCAGTCATCATTGCAACCTACCTGCTTTTTATTGCGGGTTCCGTGGTATTATGCAGGCTGCTAAAGAACAATAAAAAATACTATTATCAAAAAAGACATTTTGTCTCCGTCTCGTCGATGGTTTTCCGCATGAGGAGAAACGGAGCGGGACTGGCGTCCATCTGCATTCTAAGTACCATGGTGCTTGTGATGCTGTCCTCGACGGGAAGCCTGTATTTTGGCATGGATGACGCAATGGAGAAGCGTTTTTTCAGGGATTCGGAAGTAAGTCTGAATTTTTACGGTGAAACGAAAGCCCCATCGGAAGAGAAGAAGCAGCGCGTGTTGGACGTTTTTCACAAAGAATTTGACAAGCTGGGCGTAACGCCCGAGAATGAGATCAGTTATGCCTACGTCATGACGGAAGGCGTGATCAACGGAAGTGAAGCGGATCTCAGCGCGTCCTACAATGATGATATTAGTACCATTTTTTCTGCAGATACCTATCGGAGTTTTTATTTCCTTGACGTGAAGGAATATAACAAGATCATGGGCACGGATCTATCGGCAGCTCCGGGAGAAGCGTGGCTGTATGCGCATGACTGCCAGTTTTCGGGATCCTCCCTCAGCATTTCGGGATTGACTTTGCGGATCTGCGGTCTTTTGGAGAAGTCCTTCCCTCTGGGAGAGGATGAATTTAGCATTATCCCGTCCCTGACCATCGTCGTTTCCGACCTAAACGAGTTGGAACCCATGTGGAAAGTGGCCATGGAAGAGGATTATTGGATGTCGCTCAGATGGTATTATGGTTATAACCTGGATGCCTCTGACGAAGTGGCCTCCAAGACGCACATGGCGCTTCGAAACAGTATTGGAAGGGATGATTTAATGGCTTACCTTAGGGACGAAGACGGAGGTTATTCCTATTTCTCCTCCTGTAAGTCAGATGAGATGAAAGGGTTTGTTGACTTATACGGCGGATTGTTTTTCCTTGGAATCCTGCTAAGCATTGCGTTCCTCTTCGCGGCGATTTTGATCATCTATTACAAGCAGATCTCTGAAGGCTTCGAGGATCAGGGCAGGTTTGAGATCATGCAGAAGGTTGGCATGACGACAAAGGACATTAAGAGTAGCATCAATTCGCAGGTACTCACCGTGTTTTTCGCGCCGCTTCTAATGGCCGGATTACATTTGGCCTTTGCCTATCCGATGATCTGGAAGGTACTAAAGCTGTTTGGCCTCGTCAATCTTGGCCACGTGATCTTTGTCACGCTGATCATTTTCCTTGCCTTTACGGTTTTCTACGTGGCAGTTTACAAGTGGACGGCGGGAACATATTACCGAATTGTAAACGGAAACAGAAAAGCAAAATAACGTAAGATTGCAAAAAGAAATCCATAGTTTGCAAAAAAACTTTTGCATGGGCCGGGTGATTTCCCGGCAGACGTGCAAAAGTTTTTTTATGGCAATTTTTGAGCAGAATTTGGCATGTTTTTGGGAGTAAAAGCATTGACCTTTTTGCCATGGCATATTAAGATAGGATATAAGGGGAATTAGGCGCATTATGCAACTTTGGAGGAACAAAAAATGCAAAAGCAGACGTATCGCAACGTGTTTGCGGAGATTGGAAAGACGGAAAAAGAGATTCAGGAAAGACTGCAGCAGATCAAGGAAGAATTCTTCTATGGACCGGACAAGGTGTATTTCACCGCCGGGGACGACATGGGTTATCTCGAGGATACCGGAAACCACGATGCGCGTACGGAAGGCATGTCCTATGGCATGATGTTCTGCGTCCAGATGGACATGAAGGAGGAGTTTGACCGCATTTGGAAGTGGGCAAAGACCTACATGTACATGGAGGAAGGCTTTAACGAGGGTTATTTTGCATGGTCCTGTGCGGTTGACGGAAAGAAGAATGCGTACGGACCGGCGCCTGACGGCGAAGAGTATTTTGCAATGGCTCTGTTCTTTGCTTCTCACAGATGGGGAGACGGCGAGGGAATCTTTAATTATTCCCATGAGGCGAAGGAAATCCTGAAGGCCGTGCTTCACAAGGGGGAGAACGGGAGAGAGGGATTCCCGATGTGGAATCGCGAAAACAAGCAGATCTTATTTGTTCCGGGCATTGATTACACGGATCCTTCCTATCACCTGCCGCATTTTTATGATCTGTTTGCGCAGTGGGCCTATGAGGAGGACCGGGAGTTCTGGAAGGAGGCGGCAAAGGCCAGCAGGGAATATCTTGCGAAGGCATGTCACCCCGTATCCGGCATGAATGCGGAGTATGCGGAGTTCGACGGCAGTCCCATGTCCCGACCCTTACGTTGGTCGAAGGACCGTCATGACTGGTTCTACAGTGATGCATACAGGACGGTGGCTAACATCGGACTGGATTATGAGTGGAATGGCATTGACGTTGGTCAGCGCGTGGCTGCGGAGAGACTGCAGTATACGCTGGGCGTCGTGAACAGGGAGAATCCCTTCGTTGTCTATGAGGTGGACGGAACCCGCATTGACCAGAAGGCATTGCATCCCGTTGGCATGATGGTGACGACGGCGCAGGGCGCGCTGGCAGTGGAAGGCCCCCTGTCCCTGACGAGCCCGGATCAGACGAAGGCGCTTGCCGCACAATGGGTTTCCAGATTTTGGAATGAACCGCTCCGCAAGGGCGACAGAAGATACTATGACAACTGTCTGTATCTGTTCGCGTTCCTGGCACTCAGCGGAAATTATAGAATTTACTAGGAGGGATAAGGAAATGGCAGGACCGAAGGCACCAAAGGATCCCACCGCGAAGGGGAGCAGCTTTTATATTTGCAGACAGAAGGAAGTGGCTGGAAATCCCACGCCGGACGGCAAGGGAGTACAGTTTATCTATTTGGACGGGACCAGACTCACCACGTTCGCGAGAATGGTCGGAAACATTACCGATGAAGAGATGATCAAGAACCTGACGACCGCTGAAGGGTTCCTTAACATGGTAGCCGGCATCGGCGTCACCGTGGAGGCGGACGAGCAGGACCAGGTGGTGGATTTTGCATTCCAGATGTATGGAAAGAAGGATCCGTACGGCTCCGGCGACACCATCCGCGTGCATTGCAAGCCGGACGGCATGGAGCAGATCATCTGGCTGGATGATTATCAGTGGTGCGACGACAACGCCGTGGTTGGGCAGATGCGCTTTGAATTTGAAAAGGCGGAGAGGCTTGCCACCGTTGACGTAAAGCTTTATCTGAGAGAGGGATTTACGGCACCGGAGCAGGAAGAGCGCACGGTGATCGACGTAAACGGAGAGGCATATCAGGCAATCCTGAAGCGCTCTCTCATGAACATGGGAAATTATGCGAGGGTAAAGCGCGTGATCGACAGGGCAAAGCGCGGCGAGGAAGTGACGATCGCTTTTATTGGCGGTTCCATCACCCAGGGCGCAGGCGCCATCCCGATCCACAAGAAATCCTACGCATATCAGACCTGGGAACGCTTTAAGGCGAACTTTGGCGAGAACGTGAAGCTGATCAAGGCCGGCGTTGGCGGAACGCCTTCCGAGTTTGGCATGATCCGTTTTGAGAGGGACGTGCTCCGCGGAGGCAAGGTGAAGCCGGACCTGATCGTGATCGAGTTCTCCGTGAATGACGAGGGAGACGAGACCAAGGGTCTTTGCTATGAAAGCCTGGTGCGCAAGTGCCTGGCACTTTCCGACGAGACTGCGGTGATCCTGATCCACGCCGTATTTGCGGATGACTGGAATCTGGAGGAGCGCCTTGGCCCCGTTGGCGTAAGATATGAGATTCCCATGGTGAGCGTCCGTCAGGGCGTGGTTCCCCAGTTTTACTTAAAGCCTGACACGGGAAGAGTACTGACCAAGAGCCAGTTCTTCTATGACGTTTTCCATCCCACCAACATGGGTCACACCATTATGGCGGACTGCCTGATCCATCTAATGCAGCAGATCGACAAGGCGCCGGCCATGGAGGACGGGGACTGGAGAAGCAAGGAACCCGTGTTTGGCACGACGTTTGAAAACGTGGAGCTCGTTGACAAGGCATGGAAGTCAGAGCTTCTTATGGACTTAAAGCCGGGTAGCTTTACCGCACGGGATGAGGATCTCCACAAGGTGGAGATGGATGACGAGATCGTCCCCGTGCCGGAGTTCCCGGACAACTGGCAGCATCTGGAGGGAAGCGAACCCTTCAGCGTGAAGATCAAATGTAAGGCGCTTTTGATCATCAGCAAGGATTCCGCTTCGCCGGAAGCAGGAAAGGCTATCGTTACCGTGGACGGCAAGGAAGTTTTGACGCTGGATCCGAGAATCGTGGGCTGGACGCATTGCACGCCGCAGATCATCTGCAGGGACGACGTATCGAAGGAGAGAGTCGTGGAAGTGCGGATGATCCCTGGTGACGAAGGGAAGAAGCTGACGATTCTGGGCTTTGGCGTGGTAAGATAATGACAATTGATTAGAGACGGAAGAACAGGAAGGTTGAACGGAATGAGTCGCAAGTGTATTATTGCCGAGGAGGATCAATTAACAAGTTTTATACTGGAGACTACTTCTTTCCCAGGCGTACAGCGCATAGCGGAAAAGGTTGCCAAGGACGTGAAGGCGGTTTGCGGCGCCCTGCCGAAGATCGTGGTTCAGGACGTGCTGCCCAAGGAGCAGATCTCCGCGGAAGGCGGAATGAAAGCCCTCGAGGACTTTTTCGACAAGGGCGTGGTTTTTGTGGCTACGCTTGGAAACAGCGAAACCTTGGAGTATCTGGTTGACTTTGGCGTATATGATGCAACGCTGATCAAGGGAAAGAGAGAAGTTTACAGCATTTCCATCATCGGGAATTCCCTGATGATCGTGGGAAGCGATAAGCTTGGAACCATCTTTGGACTTTTTGCGCTGTCAGAATACATTGGGGTTTCTCCCATGGTGAAGTTTGGCGATGCGGTGCCGCAACCCCAAAAGTCCTTGGTGGCAAAGGAGGACATCGAGACGGTGTCCAAGGAGCCCAGCGTGAAATACCGCGGTTTCTTCATCAATGACGAGTGGCCTTGCTTTGGAACCTGGGCGATGAACCATTTTGGAGGCGTCAACGCAAAGCTGTACGATCAGGTATTTGAGTTCCTGCTTCGCATGAAGGGCAATTATCTCTGGCCCGCCATGTGGGCGTCCAGCTTTCCTCTAGACGGTCCCGGAAGCCAGAATGAAGAGCTGGCGGACATGTACGGCATTACCGTGGCATACTCCCATCATGAGCCGTGCCTTCGCGCCAGCGAGGAGTGGGACAAGGTGAAGGGTCCGGATTCCCGTTACGGAAATGAGTGGAACTTCCACACCAATCAGGGTGGACTTCTCAACTATTGGATGGATTCCCTGAAGAGAAGCGGAAAATACAATCACATGGTGACCATCGGCATGCGCGGGGAGCGTGACAGCTCCATGCTTGGACCGGATTCCACCATGAAGGATAACATTGACCTGTTAAAGAGCGTGATCAAGGCCCAGAGGGGGCTGATCATGCACTACGTGAATTTCGACCTGAACAAGGTGCCGCAGCTTCTTGCCCTGTACAAGGAAGTGGAAGCATACTTCTATGGCGATGCGGAGACCGAGGGATTAAAGGATTGGGAGGAGCTGGAGAACGTTATCTTCATGCTCTGCGAGGATAATTACGGTCACATGAGAACCCTGCCGACGGCGGACATCCGCAATCACAAGGGCGGATTCGGCATGTATTATCACCTGGATTATCACGGCGGTCCCGTTTCCTACGAGTGGATGCCTTCGACGCCGCTGTCCCTGATCTGGGAGCAGATGACGGAAGCTTATGAGTATGGCATCAAAGACGTTTGGATCGTGAACGTGGGCGACGTCAAGGGAAATGAAGTGGCACTGAATTACTTCCTTGACCTGGCATATGATTTTGAAAAGTGGGGCAGCAGTGCCGTCAACAGCTGGAGACGGTATCTGACGGAGTGGGCCGGAAGGGTGTTCCCCGGTGCCACGAAGGAGCAGCAACAGGCGCTGGCTGACATCTATGAGGGCTTCGTGAAACTGAATTTCATGAGAAGGCCCGAGGCATTGCATGCGGGAACCTATCATCCCTGCAACTATGACGAGACGGCGCGGATGCTGAAGACCATCGCTAAACTGGAAGAGTTAAATGAGAAGACCTTTGAAGCCTTAGACAGGGTTTCCAAGCTTCCGGCATACAGCATGATCTATTATCCGGCCCGCAGCAGCATGAACCTGCTGAAGATGCAGCTTTATGCCGGAAAGAACCAGTATTACGCGGCACAGGGCCGTAAGGTGGCAAACGTATACGGTGACCTGGTGAAGCATTGCATCGAGGAAGACAAGCGCCTTGCGGATGAGTTTAAGGAATTTCGTAACGGTAAATGGGCTGGCATGGAGCTGGAGAAACACGTCGGCTTCACCAAGTGGAATGACGACGGATGGAAATATCCCGTGAGAAGCGTTGTGGAGCCCGTTACGGCGCCGAGACTTAGCGTTTCGCGTTCGGACGATCCGAGACTTGCGACAAAGAATTACGGCGCGCCACAGTGCGTTTTTGTGCATGATTTCCTTGATCTGACGAAGAATCACGTGACGCTGGAGATCAGCAATGACGGTATTGGAAGCCTGCCGTTTGCGGTAAAGGCAGCCGAAGGGGAGATTCCTTCCTGGCTGATCCTGTCCCAGACGGAGGGTGAGACGGAGTCCCTTACGGAGCTGGTATTGTCTTGTGACCGCGTGCAGTTGGAGAAGGCTATTCTTGCCAGCCGTCACGAAGACGGAACGCTGGAGAATAACGGCGTACAGAGCGCCATGCTTCTGATCACCGCAGGTGATGCCGTGGTGGCAGTGAGTGTCAAGGCAGCAAACGCGGACGTGAGCGGACTGGAGGCGGGAACGTTCCTGCCGGATCCGGAAGACGGCGTGATCGTTATGGAAGCAAATCACTATGCCGAGAAGAAGGACGTGGGTGGAGTTGGATTTGTGCATCTTGAGGGACATGGAAGAAGTGGCAACGGCATGAAGGTGCTGCCTTCCACGGAAGAGTTCCAGCCGAAGGGAGAGAAGCCGGAGCTGATCTACCGGTTCCACGTGCCGGAAGAAGGAAAGTACCGCGTGGAGCTTTGGACGTCGCCGGTCAATTCCGTAGTGAACAACCGGGCGCTCCGCGTGCATCTTGAGAACGGAACCCAGTCGAAGAACCTGAACATTCTGAATCCCAGCTATCGCGGCGGTGATTACAACGATCCCAAGTGGTCTGCGGCGGTCATGAACCAGATCCACGTGGTGGGCACGGACATGAATTTCGAGCAGGGAACGCAGTTCCTGAGCATTGGGGCTTTGGAAGCGGGCGTAGTGCTGGAGAGAGTATTGATCTACCCCTCTGGTAAGAAATTAAAGCCCTCTTACCTTGGACCGGAAGAGAGCTATTGTAAGAATTAAAAAAGTGGGTCAGGAAATCCTGACCCGCTTTCTTTATGCGTTATTATTCAGTTTCGTCTGCGTCAGACGCCTTGTCGCCGGCTTCGGAATCCGCTGCGGGTTCCGGGAGCGTCAGAAGAACCTTCTCAATGCGGTTCTGGTCAACGCCCTGTACCTTCAGAAGCGTGCCGTCCGGCAGGGTTACGGATTCACCGTCCTCGGGAAGGTGATCCAGGTGCTCGATCAAAATGCCGCCGATGGAGTCATATTCCTCGCTGGCGAGGTGACATTCCAGGGCGTCGTTGACGTCGTCGAGGTTCATGCTGGCTTCGATCAGATAGGTCTTGTCGTCTATCTTTTTGATCTTTTCCATTTCGTCTGCGTCGTATTCGTCACGGATTTCTCCGACAATCTCCTCCAACAGGTCTTCCAGGGTGATCATGCCGACGGTAACGCCGTATTCATTGACCACGAAGGTAACGCTGGTTGTCTTTTCCCTGATCTCATACAGGAGATCGGAGATCTTTTTGTACTCGTAAGTAAAATGGGCTTCCCTAAGGATGTTGCGGATCTGGAACTTTTCGGGATCATCCGTCAGGATAAAATCCTTGATGTTGATGAGGCCGATGATGTTGTCCTTATCCTCCTCATATACGGGAAGGCGGGTGTACATGTGCTTCCGGAAGACGGAGAGCACTTCGTGATAATCATCATTTACGTTGACGGTGACCATGTTGACCCTGGGGATCATGATGTCCTTTGCCAATGCGTCAGAGAATTCGAAGACGTTGTAGATGATCTCGCGCTCCTCTGATTCGATGACGCCGTCCTCATGGCTTACGTCCACGTAGGTCTTTAATTCATTTTCCGTCATGGTACTGGTTTTCTCGTTGGGATCCACGTGAAGCAGGAAGAGGATCAGCCAGGCGACCTTATCCACAAGGAAGATGACGGGAGTCAGGATCTGCATGAGCGCATAGATCAATCCGCCGTAGGCAAGTGCCAGCTTGTCGGCATAATGCATTGCCCAGGTTTTGGGGATCACTTCGCCAAAGAGAAGCACCAGAAAAGTCAAAACTCCGGTTGCTATGCCGACGGCCAGGTTCACCCTTAGGGCGAGGGTCGTGGCGAGGGCGGAAGCGGAAAGGTTGACCACGTTGTTGCCGATCAGGATCGCGCTGAGCATTTTGCTGTTGTGATCCAGGATCTTATTAACGAGGGCGGCCCGCTTGTTGCCTTCTTCCTCTAAGGCTCTGAGCTTCACCTTGTTTGCGGTGGTGAGCGCCGTCTCTGCCGAGGAGAAAAAACCGGATAAAATGATCAGTATGACTAAGATGATCAGTTCCGTGACAAATAATTGTATGTCATCTGGGGGAACCAAGAAAAACCACACTCCTTTGTAATCAATAATATTTAGAATGTATCTTACAATAAATGTGCCCAAGTTGTCAAGTTTTCCGCGTGTTTCGCATAGAATGGGCAGTAAGGGTACGCCATGAAGGCGATAACTTGGGAAAGGGGAATGGGGAAATGGAGATGACGAAGGAAAGACAAAAGGAATCGGCGGGAGGAATGATGGCATGGTTGTTAAGCTTGCTGGCGGGTTACGTGCTGACGGGGATCCTTTTGTGCGCACTGGCATTTTTGCTGTACCGTTTTTCGCTGAGCGCGGAAATAGTGGGCGCCGGCATTGACCTGATTTATCTTTTGGCAACCTTCCTGGCAGGTTTCCTGGCCGGGAGAAAGGGAAAAAACCGAAGATTTCTAAGGGGGCTAGTGATGGGATGCGCCTACTTTTTGCTCTTGGCGATCCTGTCCATGGCAACGGGGCTTGGAAACGGCACCACGGGCTTTTGGACGGCACTTCTCTTGTGCGCGGCAGGCGGCATGGCGGGCGGAATGGCGTCGGGCCTGATTGCGGGAAAATGAAGGCTTTGATTGACGTTGCATAGGGAATATGATACTATTTTAACGGCATTATTAGGCATTGCACGGATGAACGGAGGAGAAGGAATGGATACGTATAATCCCGCCCGGATGCTGGAGTTTGTGGAACGCGGGGACGAGCGAGGAAATCTTGTCGTTGTGGAAGGAATGCAGGACGTTCCTTTTGAAATTAAAAGAGTTTTTTACATTTACGGATCTGACCAGGACGTCATCCGCGGCCGGCATGCAAACAGGGAGAGTGAGTTTGTGCTGGTCAATGTTGCGGGAACCAGCAAGATCAAGGTGATGGACGGAAAGGGGCATGAGAAGGTTTACACCTTGGAGCGCCCAAGGACGGGAATCTATCTTCCGAAGATGGTTTGGAAGGAAATGTATGATTTCAGTGAGGATTCCGTGCTTTTGTGTCTTGCGAGCACGCATTATGACGGCGAGGAGTATATTCGCGACTATGACGAGTTTTTGAAGATCGTCAATGGTGAGGCGCGGTAGATGCGAAGCGTGGATAGGGGAAAGATGGAAAGGATCATGCCAAATCGCCTCGACAGAGGCTTTTTTCAATATCAGGCGGAGTTTGAGGCAAAGGCGCTTGAGGTTTTGCGTTCCGGATGGTACGTGCTGGGGAACGAGGTCAAGGGCTTTGAGGAAGAGTTCGCAAGTTACGTTGGCGCAAAGCACTGCGTTGGGCTGGCCAGCGGACTGGACGCCCTGTGGATCGCCTTTCGCGTCATGGGCATCGGCGCCGGAGACGAGGTGATCGTTCAGGGGAATACCTATATTGCAAGCGTCATGGGGATCACCATCAACGGCGCGACGCCGGTCTTTGTGGAGCCGGATGAGTTCTTTAACGTGGACGTCACCCGGATCGAGGAGAAGATCACGGAGCGGACGAAGGCCATTTTAGTGGTTCATCTTTATGGACAGGCGTCCCAGATGGACGCCATTCTTGCGCTGTGCAAGAAGCATAACTTAAGGCTTGTGGAGGATTGCGCGCAGGCGCACGGGGCGAAGTATCACGGGAAGCAGATCGGAACCTTTGGGGACGTGGGATGCTTTTCCTTTTATCCTTCAAAGAATCTGGGTGCCTTCGGTGACGCGGGCGCCATTGTCACGAATGACGACAAGATCGCCGAGGATTTCCGGATTTTCCGTAACTACGGATCGGAAAAGCGGTATTACAACAAGGTTGTCGGGGCAAATTCCAGGCTGGATGAGCTGCAGGCAGGACTTCTCCGGGTGAGGCTAAAGCACTTGGACGAGCTGGCAAAGGAAAAACAGGCGATCTGTGAGCGATACCTGACGGAGCTTAAGAATGACAAGATCGAGCTCCCAAGGATCCGGGAGGGGGCAACGCATATTTGGCATCAGTTTGTCATCCGCTCGGAGCAAAGGGATGAGCTGCAGCGCTATTTGGATGAAAAGGGAATCGGGACGATCATTCATTATCCAATCCCGCCGCACCTGTCGGAAGCCTATCGGTATCTGGGCTGGAAGGAGGGAGACTTCCCCATTACGGAAACGTATGCGAAGACGGTTCTCTCCATTCCGCTGTACAACGGCATGACAAAGGAAGAACTGGATTACGTGATCGGGACGATCAACGCATTTTGATAAAGACCTAAGAAAGGGCCGTCAGAGGACGGCGTGGAACGATGAATATCATTGAAAACATGACTAGATGGATGCTGGGACTGTTGCCGGTAAAGCTTCCGAAGAAGACGGTGGATTCCCTGGTGCAGTTTGTAAAATTCTGCGTGATCGGCGTCAGCAACACGCTGATCAGCTACGCATTGAACATGCTGACGCTTCTTCTGCTGAAACCGCTTGAACTCTCCTGGGATTATTACGTTGGTAATCTCGTCGGATTTGTCCTGAGCGTGCTCTGGTCGTTTTACTGGAACAACCGTCTGGTGTTTACGTTGGAAGAGGGACAAAAGCGCAACGTCGGCAAGGCGCTGCTCAAGACGTATCTCGCCTATTCCGTGTCCGGCATTTTCATTACCAACATTGGTTCCTATGTCTGGATAGAGATCTTGGGGATCTCGAAGGTGGTGGCACCCATTTTGAACCTGATCATCAGCGTGCCCATCAACTACGTGATCAACAAATTCTGGGCATTCCGCCCCGATGAAGGGATCGCTCCCGACAAGGATGAGAAAGAAGAGAAGTAATCGAGGGTGAGTTGACAGGAAAGAAAAGACGTGCTACAATAGCAAAGATTACTAATAGAGTAAGCGAAATAGGTTTTTTTAAGGAGGTTTCTTATATGAAGCACGTTAAGACTTTAACTACCAGAGATCTGAAGGAATCCATGAAGAAGGGCGGATGCGGCGAGTGCCAGACTTCTTGCCAGTCTGCATGCAAGACTTCCTGTACCGTAGGTAATCAGAGCTGCGAGAAGTTGAAGTAAGCGATTTGAGTTTTCGAACTGAAAAAACCATCATAAGCAGCGATCCCTGGTCGCTGCTTATCTTTTGAGTTTTAGGATTTTGAGAGGATTTTTTTGTGGTACGTCAATATAAAAGTAATGGTTTGAATATTGTGCTGGACGTAAACAGCGGCTCCGTGCACGTGGTGGATGACATCGTTTATGACATGATTCCCTTGGTGGAACCCTTGGTCAAGGAAGGGATCAAGGATCCCGATACCGTAAAGGCGGCGGTGGTTCACCTGGCTGGCATTCCCTATCCGGAAGAGGAGATCGGGGAGGCCGTGGAGGAGGTCCTTGAGCTTGAAAAGAGCGGACAGCTCTTCGCAAAGGACGTCTATGAGAATTACGTCTTTGATTTCAAAAAGAGGCCTACCGTGGTGAAGGCGCTGTGCCTGCACATTGCCCATGACTGTAACCTGGCTTGCAAGTATTGCTTTGCAGAGGAAGGGGAATATCACGGCAGAAGAGCGCTGATGAGCTTTGAAGTCGGAAAGAAGGCATTAGATTTCCTGGTGGCCAATTCAGGCAACAGAGTCAATCTGGAAGTGGATTTCTTTGGCGGAGAGCCTTTGATGAACTGGCAGGTGGTCAAGGATCTCGTGAATTACGGCCGGAGCATTGAAGCGGCGAACAACAAGAAGTTCCGTTTTACGCTGACCACGAACGGCGTTCTGTTAAATGACGAGATTTTGGAATTTGCCAATAAGGAAATGGCTAACGTGGTGCTGAGCATCGACGGGCGGAAGGAGATTCACGACAAGATGCGGCCTTTCCGCGGGGGACAGGGAAGTTATGACCTGATCGTGCCGAAATTCCAGAAGGTGGCGGAGAGCAGAAACCAGACGAATTATTACGTTCGCGGAACGTTTACGCATCATAACCTGGATTTTTCGAAGGACGTCATTCATCTGGCAGATCTCGGCTTCCAGCAGATCTCCGTGGAACCGGTGGTTGCGCAGCCTACGGATGATTACGCGATCACGGAGGAGGATCTTCCGAAGCTGAAGGAAGAATATGACAAACTTGCGGCGGAGATGATCAAGAGAAGAAGAGAGGGAAGACCTTTTAATTTCTTCCACTTTATGATCGATCTCGAGGGCGGCCCCTGCGTTGCAAAGAGGCTGTCGGGATGCGGTTCCGGAACGGAATACCTTGCCGTAACGCCTTGGGGAGACTTTTATCCCTGTCATCAGTTCGTTGGAAACGAGGACTTCCTGATGGGTAACGTGGACGACGGTATCGTCCGGGAAGACATCCGTGATCAGTTTAAGTGCTGTAACGTATATGCGAAGGAAAAGTGTAAGAAATGCTTTGCCAAGTTCTACTGCAGCGGCGGTTGCGCGGCAAACTCTTATAATTTCCACGGAAACATCAATGATGCATATGACGTTGGCTGTGAGCTTGAGAGAAAACGCGTGGAATGTGCCATTGCGCTCAAGGCCGTGCAGATGATGGAAGAGGATGAAGAGAATTAAAGAATCACGGAAACTTACCGAAATAATAAGCGTGAGTCTTACGCATAAAATTATAAGGCAGAACGGAATAGAAAAGAACGGAGAGAAAAGAAATGAAGGACATGAAAAAAAGTCAGGCATGGATTGTTTTACTTTGTTTGCTGCTTGTTCTGGCGGGAATTACCTACGTTGACCTGTTTGGCATTGATGCCAACGGCAGCGGCAGCGCGGCCGAGATCAAAAAAGGTCTGGACCTCGCAGGCGGCGTCAGCATCACCTATCAGGTTGTTGGCGATGAGAATCCCGACAGCACGGACTTAAAGGATACCATTTACAAACTGCAGCAGCGCGTGGTTGGTTACAGCACTGAGGCAATCGTATACCAGGAGGGCAGCAACCGAATCAGCATTGAGATCCCTGGCGTGCAGGATGCCAACAAGATCCTGACCGAGCTGGGTCGTCCCGGATCCCTTTATTTCATTCGCGCAAAAGATGACGAGGGAAACCAGAACTATCATCTGGCCGGCTATGATGCCGACAGTGAACCCGTATATGAGTTGGATAAGGACATTGACACGCTTCTTGCGGATGGTTCCATCACCCTTTCCGGTACGGACGTGTCCGAAGCGAAGGCAGGTTATCAGCAGGATAACATGCAGAATAATGAAGTTGTCGTAAGTCTCGTAATGACGGACGCAGGCACGCAGAAGTTTGCAGACCTGACCCAGGAAGCTTACAATAACGGAAACGCATCCATCGCAATTTATTATGACGGCAAGATCATCAGCGCGCCCAACGTTCAGGCTGTGATCACCAACGGACATGCAGTGATCACCGGACAGAAGAGCTTTGACGAGGCAGAGAAGCTTGCATCCACGATCCGAATCGGCGGACTGAAGCTGGAACTGGAAGAGATCCATTCCAAGGTTGTCGGCGCACAGCTTGGCACGGAAGCCATTGAGACAAGCCTTAAGGCCGGCGCCATCGGACTTGTCATCGTGGCAGTATTCATGATCGTTGTGTACTTTGTCTCCGGTTTTGCATCTGCCATTGCACTTTGCATTTACGTAGCGCTCGTGGTTCTTTTGATCCGCGGCTTTGACATGACCTTAACCCTTTCCGGCGTGGCCGGCATCATCCTGTCCATCGGTATGGCGGTGGATGCGAACGTAATCATCTTCGCACGTATCCGTGAGGAGCTGGCAACCGGAAAGACCACGAAGAGCTCCATCAAGATCGGATTTGACAAAGCGCTTTCCGCAATCGTTGACGGTAACGTAACCACCTTGATCGCAGCAGCCGTTTTGATGTTCCTTGCACCTGGTTCCATCAAAGGCTTCGCACAGGCTTTGGCACTTGGTATCGTGGTTTCCATGTTTACCGCCCTTGTGATCACCAGACTTTTGATGAACGCATTGTATGCCATCGGCATCCGTGATGCAAAGTGGTACGGCATTGGCAAGGACAGAAAGAGCATCAATTTCCTTGGCAAGAAGGGTATTTTCTTTGGAGTTTCCATTGCAGTGATCGTTGCAGGATTTGTCGTAATGGGCATCAACGCTTACAATGGCAAGGATGCATTAAATTACAGCCTTGAGTTTAAGGGTGGTACCGCAACGACGGTAACCTTTAACGAGAAAATGACCTTGGAAGAAGCAGACCAGAAGGTATCTCCCGTGATCACCGAGGTGACCGGAAGCGCCGTTCAGGTACAGACCGTGCAGGATTCCAACGAAGTTATCTTTAAGACCAACACCCTGAGCCTTGATCAGAGAGCTGCGTTAGAGGACAGACTGGTAAATGACTTTAACCTTGACAGAAGCCTGATCACGACGGAGACCATCAGCTCCACCATCAGTAATGAGATGAAGAGAGACACCATCATCGCAGTGGTTGTTGCCATCGTTTGCATGCTGATCTACATCAGGATCCGTTTCAGCGACATTCGTTTTGGCGTCAGCAGCATTGCCGCTCTGATGCATGACGTGCTGGTAGTGCTTGCCTTCTATGCGGCAGCAAGGGTTTCCGTGGGTAACACCTTTATCGCCTGCATGCTGACCATCGTCGGTTACTCCATCAACGCCTCCATCGTTATCTTCGACCGCGTTCGTGAGAACATGAACGAAAAGGGCAAGAATGAGACCGTTGAGGAAGTGGTAAACAAGAGTATCACCCAGACCCTGAGCAGAAGCATTTTCACCTCCCTGACGACCTTCGTCATGGTGGCTTGCCTGTACGTGCTGGGCGTAACCAGCATCCGTGATTTCGCGTTGCCTCTGATGGTAGGTATCGTATGTGGTGCTTACTCATCCGTATGTATTGTTGGCGGACTTTGGTTTGTTCTTCGCAAGAAATTCCCTGGCAAGGCAAAATAAGATTACGCATTCAAAAGGCTGCCTTTGTTAGGCAGCCTTTTATCATCCTTGTAAACTGGAGAGCGTGCGAATGGAAAAGTGGTTTGTATATGCAAAGAAAGCGGATTTCAAGGCATGGGGAGAGCGGCTTGGCGTCGCTCCCGTCGTGGCGCGCATCATTCGCAACAGGGACGTAATGAGCGAGGATGAGGCAGCCAGATTCCTAAACGGAACGCTGGAGGACTGTCATTCCCCGTGGCTGTTGAAGGACGTGGAACTGGCAGTGGACGGCGTGCTCTCCGCCGTGACAAACGGGAAACGGATCCGCGTCATCGGAGATTATGACGTGGACGGCATTTGCTCCGCGTATATCCTCACCAAAGGCATTTCGCTTCTTGGTGGTTGCGTGGATACGGCCATTCCGCACCGCATTCACGACGGATATGGCTTAAATGATAATTTGATCAGGGAGGCAAAGCAGGACGGGATTGAAGTGATCGTCACCTGCGATAACGGCATTGCGGCGGCTTCCCAAGTGGAGCTTGCAAAGAGCTTGGGGCTGGACGTGATCGTGACGGATCATCACGAAGTACCCTTTGAAATAACGGACGGCGTAAGGAAAGAGATTTTGCCCAAAGCGCTGGCGGTGGTAGATCCGAAAAGGGAAGAGGATTCCTATCCCTTTCCAGGCATCTGCGGGGGCGTTCTGGCGTATAAGCTTATGCAGGCAGTGGCAGAGCGTCTGGCGAAGGATGCAGCGGCAGCCGGGCAATTCCACGCTGGGAGCTTTCTCGTAGCCATGGATGAATTCCTAGAATTTGCGGCGTTTGCCACCGTCTGCGACGTGATGGAATTAAAGGATGAAAACAGGATCCTGGTAAAGGAAGGCCTTCGCCGGCTCCGGAATTCAAAGAATCAGGGGCTCCGTGCCCTGACGGAGGCGAACGGGATTGACAGGCGGAGTCTTTCGGCTTATCATCTTGGATTCGTGCTGGGACCTTGCTTAAACGCAACGGGAAGGCTCGATACGGCTACGCGCGCGCTGGAGCTTTTGAATGCAAGGGATGGCGTGGCGGCTGCGAAGGTAGCCAGGGACTTAAAGGAATTAAATGACAGCAGAAAGAACCTGACGCTTCAGGGGATCGATCTTGCGATCAAAACCATTCGAGAGGAAGGGCTTTCCGGGGATAAGGTGCTTGTGGTCTATCTGCCGGAAGTGCATGAGAGCCTTGCGGGGATCATTGCGGGCAGGATCCGGGAGCAGTTTGGAAGGCCTGCGTTTCTTCTGACCAAGGGTGAGGAGGGCGTTAAGGGCTCCGGGCGCTCCATGGAAAAGTATGACATGTATGCGGCGCTGACGGAAGTGGGAGACCTGCTTACGAAATTTGGCGGGCACAAAATGGCGGCAGGATTGTCGCTGGAAGAGGAGAACGTCGGTGAACTCCGAAGGCGCCTCAATGAGAATTGCCAGTTGACGGAGGAGGATTTTGTTCCCGTTCTCCACGTTGACGCGGAGATGCCAATGGAATATGCTGACCTTGCGCTTGCACGCCAGCTGGAAGCATTGGAGCCCTTTGGCGTCGGAAATCCGAAGCCGCTGTTTGTACAGCGTGACGTCACGTTCCTTTCCGGCAACCGCATGGGAAAAGAAGGAAAATATGGGAGATTTCAGGTGCGCGTGCCCTCGGGGGCAAGATTTACCGTCATCTTTTTTGGTGACGTTGACGCGTTCCGTAATTTCCTGGATAATAAATATGGGATGGGCAGTGCGGACAAGCTTTTTGCGGGGCAGGGAGCATATTCCGTTACCGTGGCCTATCAGATTGGGATCCATACCTATCAAGGGAAAGAGGATCTCCAGATTTTGATGAAATCTTACCAATAAGAAGGAGGCAGTAACGTGCCAGAACATCGGGATTGGTATAAATTGGATCTTTCCGCCATCGTATATCCGACGCTGCAGAGAAGGGATTTTTCTTCCGTTTACAGGCTGTCGGTGTTACTCAAGGAGGAAGTGAACCCAGAACTTTTACAGCAGGCGTTGGACGTGACGCTCCCCAGGTTTCCGACCTATAAGGCGGCCATTAGAAGGGGGCTTTTTTGGCGTTACCTGGAACCGAATGACCGTCCCGGACCCTTTGTGCGTCCGGACGTAAAGAACCCTTGTCAGCCCATGAGCTTTTGGGCAAATAACCGTTATCTCGTGCGTGTGTACTATTATCATAACAGGATCTCCCTAGAGGCGCATCACAGCCTGGGAGACGGCACGGGGGGCATGTGCCTTTTGCATACGCTGACGGCAGAGTATCTGAGGCTTCTGGGACACGTGGAGATCAAAAACGGCGGATTTGTGCTTGACGTAAACGCAAAGCCGGATCCTGAGGAACTGGAGGACGCATACATGCGCTATGCGAATTCCAAGATCTGTCCGCCGAGACCGGGAGAGAAGACCTATCGCGTCCGCGGAACGAAGGAGCCCTTCTACACGCTGAACATCATCGACGGGATCATGTCGACGGCGGAGGTCGTTGCCGCGTCGAAGAGGTACGGCGCCAGCATTACCGAGTATTTGAATGCCGTTCTTTTATATGCGCTCTTGAAAAAACAAGAGGAAGACAGAAGGTTTCACCTGCGCCCCGTGAGGATCGCAATGCCGGTAAATCTCAGAAGGTTCTTCCCGTCAAAGACGCTGCGGAATTTTATTACCATGGTTTACCCGGGTGTCGATCCAAGGCTTGGGGAGTATACGTTTGAGGAGATCGTAACGCAGGTTCACCACTACATGCGCTATTACGTGAACGATAAGTTCCTTCGCGCCGACATCACGACAAACGCACGCACGCAGAGTCACCCGCTGATCAGAATCGTGCCTTTGTTCCTAAAGGACTTTGTCGTAAGACAGTTTTATTCCAAGGTGCAGGATCATAACTCCTCGGCAGGACTGACAAACATGGGCGCGCTCTACGTGGATGAGAGCATGCGGCCTTATATCGAGCGGTTTGACATTTGCATGGGTCAGCCGTTTTCTTCCAGAACAAACTGTGCAATTATCAGTTTCCAGGACGTGCTGACGATCAATTTTGCCAGCAGCATCGTGGAGGCGGACGTGGAGCGTCATTTCTTCCGGAAGCTTGTGAAGGATGGCATTCACGTGAAGATTGAAAGCAACCGAGACATTCCGGTTGCAGAGATGATTTAGGAGGGATTAGCGATGTCCTATTGCGTAAACTGTGGCGTGGAGCTGGATGCTACCGCAAAGAATTGTCCTTTGTGTAATACGCCCGTGATCAATCCAAATGAAATAAAGACGGATAACCTGATTCCACCTTTCCCGCAGGAGAAAGCACACGTGGAGGAGGTTCAAAGGGCAGACTTTGGCTGGCTAGTTTCCATGGTATGTCTGGCAACGGCCGTCACCTGTGGAATACTGAACTGGCTGGCATTTCCAAACGGATTGTGGTCCCTCGCCGTGATCGGGGCCTGCGTTGTTCTGTGGGTAATGCTGGTGCCTGCCGTGATCTATCAAAAATGGTCGCCCTATCTATACCTGTTGTTTGACGGCGCGGCGATCATTCTCTATCTGTATCTTATCGCCAGAATGCTGGATAAGTATGAATGGTTTCAGGGCTTGGGCATTCCACTGGTGCTCTGCACCATTGCCGTGATCGAATTGCTGACCTTGGCCGTTCGCAGATTCCCCAAAGGAATTCTGGTCAGGGGACTCTATTCCTTTACGGCGCTGGCAATCTTGTGCGCAGGATACGAAATCATTATTGACTTGTATCGGGACGTTCCCGTGAGCTTAAGCTGGTCCGCGGTCGTTGTGACGATCTGCGTGATCGTTGACATTGCGATCATAACCATGTTGTCCCGAAGGAGACTTCGGAATGCCGTTCGAAGGAGGTTGCATTTCTGATGGAAACAAAGCAAAGACTTCTCAGACTGATCAAACTTGCACACGGATTAGTGGAAAACACGGACATTGAAAAGCACCGCCAGTCCCAGGACCAGATCGGAGAACTCTTGGGGCGGGTAAAAGACTTAAATTATCGCGGCATGGAACTGGACGGCACGCACTGCGAGTGGGTGAGCTTAAACCGCGCGCACGTGCACAAGCAGGTCATCATGCACTGTCACGGAGGCGGGTACTCTACCGGCAGCAGTCTCTACGCAAGAACGCTGACGGCGAAGCTTGCATCCTGCACGGGCATGGAGGTGCTGAGCTTTGATTACAGGCTGGCGCCGGAGCATCCTTATCCCGCGGCGCTGGAGGATGCCATGAAGGTATGGGATTATCTGATGCGCGTGGGGTACGGCGCCCGGGACGTGATCCTGACGGGGGATTCCGCCGGCGGTAACCTGGCCTTGGCGCTGACGCTGAAATTAATGGAGCAGGGGAGATTTTTGCCGAGGGGACTGGTTTTGATGTCACCATGGACGGATCTTACTTCTTCGGGAGAATCCTACGCAACAAAAAAGGATGTGGATCCGGTACTTACGAATGCCTATTTGGAACGGATGATCCACGTTTATGCGAAGGGAGAGGATCTGACAAATCCTTTTGTGTCCCCGCTGTTTGGAGATTTTAGGGGATTTCCGCCCACTTACGTGCAGGTGGGGGAAAACGAGATCCTGCTCAGCGACGCGACGCGCCTTGTGGAGCGGTTAAAACAGGCGGGCGTCGTGGCCAAATTGGACGTGTTTGAAAACATGTGGCACGTGTTCCAAATGTCTCCGTTTAAGACGGCCTATGAGGCCATGGACAAGAACGTGGCCTTCATTATAGATGATCTTATGCATTTTTAAGTTTGCCTTTTTGTGACGAAAAAAGGATTTTTGACTGCAGTGCAGAATATTATAGCTAGGGTGAGTTTTGAAAGGTTTGAGGAGGATGTTGACGAATACCGTCAGAAAGGACGATCCATGACCATCAGAGAAAACCTTGAACTGTGGGAGAAGGAGTATTTAAGCCCCTATGCATCCCTAAGCATGAATTCCAAAGGGCGGTTAAAGCCCGAAGAGCAGTGTGACATCCGCCCGGTCTTTCAGAGGGACCGTGACAGGATCATACACTGCAAGGCATTCCGGAGATTAAAGGATAAGACGCAGGTGTTCTTAACGCCCGAGGGCGATCATTACAGAACGCGTCTTACGCATACCCTGGAGGTGTCCCAGAATGCGAGAACCATCGCGAAAGCATTGAAGTTGAACGAGGATCTGGTAGAAGCCATTGCACTTGGCCATGACCTGGGGCACACGCCCTTTGGACATGCCGGTGAGCGCGCCCTGAACAGGGTGTGCCCGTTGGGCTTTGAGCATTCCATCCAGAGCGTGAGGACAGTTGACCGGCTGGAGAAGGAAGGGCAGGGACTGAACCTGACGTATGAGGTGAGGGACGGCATCCTAAACCATCAGACAAGCGGGAATCCGCACACGCTGGAGGGCAAGGTGGTTCGTTTTTCCGATAAGATCGCATACATTCATCACGACATGGATGACGCCGTGCGCGCAGGCATCCTGACGGAGATGGACGTGCCGGCAGAGATCCGCGCCGTGCTTGGCAACACGCCGGGACAGAGACTGGACCGCTTTATCCACGACATCGTGACTAACAGCAAGGATACCAATGACATCGTGATGTCGGATACGGTTGCGGATGCCATGAAAAAGCTCCGGGCCTTTATGTTTGAGAGAGTCTATACGAACCCGTTGGCGAAGGCGGAGGAGAAGAAGGCAGAGGTTCTGATGGAGACGCTGTATTCCCACTTCTTAAAGAACCTGGAAGCATTGCCGGAAGAATTTAGGAACCTGATCTCCGAGGGAGAACAGAAGGAACAGGTGGTCTGCGATTTCGTGGGTGCCATGAGTGATCGCTACGCCATCTCCCTGTATGAATCGATCTTTATTCCGAAGTCATGGCAGATATAAGAGGAGTCACATGTTTTATTCGGACGAAATTGTGGAAGAAATCAGGGCAAAAAGTGATATCGTTGCCGTTATTTCAGGATACGTGAATTTGAAGAAGAAGGGCAGTAACCATTGGGGATGCTGCCCCTTTCATAACGAAAAAACGCCATCCTTTGCCGTCTCCGAAAATAAGCAGATGTATCACTGCTTTGGATGCGGGGAAAGCGGAAACGTATTCACTTTTTTGATGAAATATGAGAATTATTCCTTCCCGGAAGCTCTTCGCGTCCTCGCGGACAGGGCAGGCGTGAAGCTGCCGGAGATCGAGTATTCCGAGGAACAAAAACAAAGGGCGGGCCGCAGGCAGAGACTTTTGGACGTGAACAAGGAAGCGGCAACGTTCTTTTATTATCAGCTCAGGAAGAATCCCCACGGCGAAGTCGGCCTGGCTTATCTGAAAAAGCGCGAGCTGACGGATGAGACCATGAAGAAATTCGGGCTTGGTTTTGCGGGGAAAAACGGAACGGAGCTCGTGCAGTACCTTCGAAAGAAGGGATTTCGCGACGAAGAGATCAGGGACGCGGGCGTGGCGACGTTTTCTGAGAGAAACGGTCTTTCCAGCCAGTTCTGGAACCGCGTGATGTTTCCCATACAGGACGTGAATCATCGCGTCATCGGCTTTGGCGGACGCGTGATGGGCGACGGCGAGCCCAAGTATCTGAATTCGCCTGAGACGGACATTTTTGACAAGAGAAGAAATTTATACGGATTGAACTATGCGAGAACCGCGAGGGCGGGTAACGTGATCCTTTGCGAGGGTTACATGGACGTGATCGCGATGCATCAGGCAGGCTTTGGACAGGCCGTTGCATCCCTCGGAACGGCATTTACCCCTGAACAAGCGCATCTTTTACACCGATATACGGATCAGGTACTGTTGGCATATGACAGCGACGGCGCCGGCGTCAAGGCGGCTCTTCGCGCCATCGGGATCCTGCGGGACGAAGGAATGACCGCAAAGGTCATCAACATGAGGCCCCACAAGGATCCGGACGAGTTTATGAAGGCTCTCGGCCGCGAGGCCTTTCAGGAGCGGATAAATCAGGCGGAAAACAGTTTCTTTTATGAGATCCGCATGCTGCAGACCGGATATGACCAGAAGGACCCCGAAGAGAGAACCAAATTCCACCGGGAGATCGCTGCGAAGCTTTGTACCTTTGAGGAAGAGATCGAAAGGGAAAACTATCTGCAGGCGGTGGCTGAAAAATACGGAATTGGCGTGGACAACCTGCGCAAGCTCGTGATCAGCTATGCCGGGGCGGGAGTGAACAAGCCCGTCACGAGGCCAAAGAGCGGCGTTCAGACCAAGAATGCGGCACAGGAAGGTGCGAAGAGGGCGCAAAAGCTCTTGATCACCTGGATCGCGGATTATCCCCAGATCTATCCGAAGATCAAGCCTTACGTCACCGAACAGGACTTTACCGAAGAACTGTACGCCCGCGTGGCGGAGCGGATGTTTGCCGCATTGGAAAAGGGTGAAGGCAAGTTCCAGCCCGCAGAGGTGATCAGTACCTTTGAGGACGAGGAGCAGCAAAAGGCGGCCGCGGAAGCGTTTTATGAGGAATTGCCGGCAATGGAGACGGTACAGGAGAAGGAACAGGCCCTGCACGACGTGATCTATGCCGTGAAAAAGAACAGCCTTGAATATTATAAGCAAAAGCAGGCAGAGCGCAACATTGAAGCCATCACCCAGGTACTTCAGGGGAAAAAGGCTTTGCTGGAGCTCTCAAAGCTGCACATAAGCTTAAATTAGCGTTTTTTACGTAAACTACAATTCGCAAGAAAAAATAGAACAGTACGGAAGGATGGAACCACAAGATGGACGAAAACACACAGGCAAAATTTGAGGAGAAAGTCAAAGAACTGGTCAGCATGGCCAAGAAGAAAAAGAGCATTCTGGAGTACCAGGAGGTCAGCGACTTCTTTGACGGCATGACTCTCGAAGAGGAGCAGATGGAGCGGGTATTGGATACCCTGGAGCGCAACAACGTGGACGTGCTCCGCATGACGGACGTGGAGGACGACATTGATCCCGAGGAGATCATTCTCTCCGGTGAGGACGTGGACGTTGAGAACCTCGACATCTCCATTCCCGATGGCATCAGCATTGAGGATCCGGTCCGCATGTATCTGAAGGAGATCGGTAAGGTGCCCCTGCTTTCCGCTGAGGAGGAGATCGAGCTGGCGAAGAAGATGGAGGTTGGCGATCAGGATGCGAAAAAGCGTCTGGCAGAGGCAAACCTTCGTCTGGTGGTTTCCATCGCAAAGCGTTACGTGGGACGCGGAATGCTGTTCCTTGACCTGATCCAGGAAGGTAACCTCGGTCTGATCAAGGCAGTGGAAAAATTCGATTATCGCAAGGGATACAAGTTCTCTACCTACGCTACCTGGTGGATCCGTCAGGCGATCACCAGAGCCATTGCGGATCAGGCGAGAACCATCCGTATTCCCGTTCACATGGTTGAGACCATCAATAAGCTGATCCGCGTGAGCCGTCAGCTCCTTCAGGAACTGGGCCGCGAGCCGTCTCCCGAGGAGATCGCTGAGGAGATGGGCATGCCCGTGGACCGCGTGCGTGAGATCTTGAAGATCAGTCAGGAGCCCGTTTCTTTGGAGACCCCCATCGGTGAAGAGGAAGACAGCCATCTTGGCGATTTCATTCAGGATGACAACGTGCCCGTTCCCGCAGATGCCGCAGCCTTCACGCTCTTAAAGGAGCAGCTGGTGGAGGTGCTGGGAACCCTGACCGAGAGAGAGCAGAAGGTTCTGCGTCTTAGATTTGGCTTGGATGACGGCCGTGCCCGCACCCTTGAGGAAGTGGGTACCGTCTTCAACGTAACCCGTGAGAGAATCCGTCAGATCGAGGCGAAGGCACTCAGAAAGCTTCGGCACCCCAGCAGAAGCCGCAAGCTGAAGGATTATCTTGATTAAGCAAGGAAAACCCATATCTCTTTCAAAAAGGCTTTGGACCCTGGCGGACATGCTGTCTCCCGGCGGGAGAGTGGCTGACGTGGGCTGTGATCATGGATTTCTGGACGTGTATCTGGTCCAGACTGGAAAGATGGACGGCGCACTGGCCATGGACGTAAGGAAGGGGCCTTTGGCGGCGGCTGCCGCTCACGTGAAGGAAGCGGGGCTGTCGGACCGGATCGAGACCAGGCTCTCTGACGGGCTGAGCGCATTTCGCGTCGGTGAGGCGGAAAAGCTTGTCTGCGCCGGCATGGGAGGGCCTTTGATGCAAAGGATCCTCACGGACAGTCCGGAAAAGACGGAGAGCTTTCAGGAAATGATCTTGCAGCCCCAGTCAGAGTTATGCGAGTTCCGTGCATTTTTGCGGGAGAAGGGTTATAGAATAGTGGAGGAGCGGATACTCGTTGAGGACGGGAAGTACTATTTTCCGATGAAGGTCGTTATCGGAGGCGCGCCAGAGGAGCCACCGGACGAAGGCCGCAGGGAGATTTACGACCGATATGGAAAAGGCTTGATCCTGGGAAAGGATCCGCTTCTTTTGGAGTATTTGATGGAACAAAAACGGATCATGGAGGATATTTTGACGCAGCTTCGGGCGCAGGACGCGTCGGAGGGAAGAATGCGCCGCCTCCGGGAAGTAGAAAATGAATGGGAGCTGCTTCATAAGGCAATGGAGCTAATGGAGTAAGACTTCGGGAAGTGGGGTAGCATGTTTACTGTAAAGATAGAAGGGGATGAAATTCAGGTTCCTGAGAGAACAACCTATGAACAACTTGTGGAGCCCTATCAGGGTAAGGATGGAAGACTGATCACCGTCATTTCCTCAGACGGAAAGATCCGTGAGTTGTTTAAGCGCGTAAATAAACCATGTGAGATCAAGTTTTTTACGTTAAAGGATGACGTGGGATATAAGACCTACGTCAGAACCGCAACTATGTTGTTTATGAAGGCAGTGTTTGACGTATATGGCTGTAAGGCAGCTGCCCAGTGCCGCATGGAATATGCCATTGGACACGGTTATTACCTTTCGGCAGAGGGAGCGTTCCCCTGTGGCGAGGAAAGTGCAAAGAAGCTGAAGGCAAGGATGCAGGAGCTGATAAGCCGCAAGATTCCCTTTATGAAAAGAACCTGCCCCATTGATGAGGCCATGGAAGTCTTTGAGCGTCAGGGAATGGATGACAAGGTAAAGCTTTTCCGCTTCCGCCGAACTTCCTCCGTGAACGTGTATGAATGTGACGGATATTATGATTATTTTTACGGCTACATGATGCCGAACACCAGCTACGTAAAGTGGTTTGACCTGATCCCTTATGAGAAGGGCTTCATGCTTCTTTTGCCCTCCAAGTCAACGTTGGATCACGTGGAAGAGTTTGACGAGCGCAGAAAGCTCTTCGAGACGCTTCAAAAATCCGATGAATGGGGCAGACAGGTTGGGATCGAGACCGTTGGAGATCTTAACGAGCGCATTTGTTCCGACGCCCTCAGCGACGTGATCCTGGTTCAGGAAGCCATGCAGGAGCGGAAGATCGCGGAGATCGCGAGAGACATTGTCAGCCGCGGAAACGTAAAGTTTGTCATGATCGCGGGACCTTCTTCCTCAGGAAAGACCAGTCTTTCCCACAGGATTTCCATTCAGCTCCGGACCCTCGGCAAGACGCCGCATCCCATCGCCATGGACAATTATTTTGTCAACCGCGAGGATACGCCCCTGGATGAAAACGGGGATTACGATTTCGAGTGCCTCGGTGCCATGGACATTGAGAAGTTCAATTCCGACATGCTGAAGCTCCTGAGCGGTGAGGCTGTTGAGATGCCCACCTTTAACTTTAAGATTGGCAAGCGGGAATATCACGGCGACGTGATGCAGCTCGGCGATGAGGACATCCTTGTAATCGAGGGAATCCACGGACTGAATCCCAAGATGAGCTATGCGCTTCCGGATGAGAGCAAATACAAGATTTACGTCAGCGCCCTGACTTCCATCAACGTAGATGCCCACAACCGCATTGCCACGACGGACGGAAGACTTCTTAGAAGAATGGTCCGTGACGCGAGAACCCGCGGTTCTGACGCAAAGCGCACCATTCAGATGTGGAATAACGTCCGCAAGGGAGAGGAGAACAACATCTTCCCCTTTCAGGAGGAAGCAGACGCCATGTTCAACTCCACGCTGATCTATGAGCTGGCAGTACTCAAGCAATATGCAGAGCCGTTGCTTTTCCAGGTAGCGAAGAACACGCCGGAATATTATGAGGCAAAGAGACTGTTGAAATTCCTGGATTATTTCCTGAACGTCAGCAGCGAGAACCTGCCGAACAATTCCATCTGCAGAGAGTTTGTCGGAGGGAGCTGTTTCAAAGTCTGACCGGCGCTGAAAGGAATTTTTCCTTGCGTACTTTGGCAGAACATATTATAATGACATTTGGCGTAAGCAGGACAGGCGATCGCGGCCATGCGAAAGCATGGGTGAGGAAAGTCCGGGCTTCATAGGGCAGGATGCCGGATAACGTCCGGTGGAGGTGACTCCCAGGCCAGTGCAACAGAGATATACCGCCGGTGCAACCGCACCGGTAAGGGTGGAAAGGCAGTGTAAGAGACTACCGTCCGTCTGGTAACAGGCGGAGCCATGTAAACCCCATCCGAAGCAAGACCAAGCAGAGAGCAATAGGCTTGCCCGGCCTGCTCTCAGGTGGGTCGCTTGATGCGGCTGGTAACAGTCGTACTAGATAGATGATCGCTCAACGACATAACCCGGCTTATCGTTCTGCTTACGCTTAAAAGGTGCCGTAAACTTTGGAGATCCCAGGTTTACGGTATTTTTTAGTAACGTAAGACCTCAAAAATCATGAAAGGAAGGGCACGGCGTGAAAAAAAATTCATGGAAAGCAAGAATTTCCCTGGTGCTCGCCGGATTGTTCCTGGCCATGACCGCCTGTGCCAAAGAGCAGGAGGAAAGCGGTACGGAAACAGTCAGTGAAACGGATCAGGAGAATCAGGAGACAACGCTGTCACCTATCGGGCTGGTGGACGTGGTGACCGTAGAAGATCCCGAGAATCCGGCCGGAAGGATCCAAAACCAGTGCGCCGGTGCCATGGTGAGGATCCAGGCGGGGAACCTGATCGGAAGCGGCGTGATCTTCGATGCGGAGGCGGAATGGCTTAGGATCGCGACGGCAGCTCACGTACTGGCAAATGGTGACGGGACGGCAAAGATCACCTTTGATGACGGTTATGAGGTTACTTGTGATAAGATAAAGCAATCGGAAAAGCAGGACCTGGCCATCTTGGAGATCCCAAGGGACGCACTCTTGGAGGAAAACGGCGCGGATGGTGCGGTGGATCACGGCGAGAAGATACGGCGTGCGAAGTTTTCGCAGGAAGCCTATGACGATGCGGCCAACGGGGATCTTGTGATCGCGCTGGGATCCAGGACTGGCGTTGGGGAAGATGCCTACGCCGGGTGCATTTTGCAGGACTATGCGTATTTCGTGGATTTTGACGCCTACATGATGCTGGCGGACGTGATGGTGACGCCGGGCATGAGCGGCGGCGGACTGTTTGACGCGGAGGGCAACCTTTTGGGAATCCTTTGCGGCATCTCCGAGGACGGAGAGGTTGCGGTGGCTCCGATGCTGGGCCTGCTTGCCATAAACTGACGCGGCCAAAAAGGTAATGGAAATTTAAGAATTATTTTCATTTTTATCAAGGGAAATGGGTTGACATTCCCACTTCCATGGTAGAAAATAGGGGATAGTTAAGCGCGGGGCGAAAGCCTTTGCGATGATGAAAACAGTAGAGAAAGTAGAAATGGAAAGGGTGACTGAGATGACAAAGATCGACGTGGTATCTGGATTTCTCGGAGCCGGAAAGACGACTCTGATCAAGAAGCTTTTGGCTGAGGCATTGGATGGTTCCAAGACGGTGCTGATCGAGAACGAATTTGGTGAGATCGGCATTGACGGCGGATTCCTGAAAGAGGCCGGAATTGAGATCAAGGAGATGAACTCCGGATGCATTTGTTGTTCATTGGTAGGTGATTTTGGAACTTCCCTGAAGGAAGTGGTTAGTACTTATGCGCCTGAGCGCATTTTGATCGAGCCCTCCGGCGTCGGCAAGCTGTCCGACGTGCTGAAGGCAGTGGAGAACGTGGCGAAGGACCTAGACGTGCAGGTAAATAGCGCGGTTGCGGTGGTGGATGCCACGAAGTGCAAGATGTATATCAAGAACTTTGGTGAGTTCTTTATCAATCAGATCGAATACGCAGGCACCATTATCCTGAGCCGTACCGACAAGGCGAGCCAGGAGAAGATCGCCGAGGCGGTGGCGCTGATCCGCGAGCACAACGCGAAGGCAACTATCATCACGACGCCGCTTTCGCAGCTTGAGGGCAAGGCGATCCTTGACACCATTGAGGGTGCGGACAAGCTGGATGACCTGCTGGCTGAAATGTTGGAGAAGGCTCATGAGGAGCACGAGCATCATCACCATCATCACCACGATGATGACGACGAGGAGTGTTGCTGCGGCCACCATCACCATCATGACGACGATGATGACGAGGAGGAGCACGAGCATCATCACCACCATCATCATGACGACGATGATGAAGAGGAGGAGCACGAGCACCACCATCACCATCATGACGACGATGATGACGAGGAGGAGCACGAGCACCACCACCATCATCATGACGACGATGATGACGAGGAGGAGCATGAGCACCATCATCACGACCATGGTCCGGACTGCACCTGCGGATGCCATGATCATGACCACGAGCATCATCATCACCATCATGCGGACGAAGTGTTCACCAGCTGGGGCATGGAGACGCCCAACAAATATTCCAGAAGCGAGATTGAGAGTATCCTGACCGCCCTTGACAGCGGTGAGTACGGCGTCATCCTTCGTGCGAAGGGCATGGTTCCCGCTGAGGATGGAACCTGGATTTATTATGATTACGTTCCCGAAGAGCAGGACGTAAGAACCGGAAAGCCCGAGGTTACCGGAAAGATCTGCGTCATCGGCGCGGAGCTGAAGGAAGACAAGCTCGCAGAGCTTTTCCGCAAGTAGAGAGGATAAAACATGAAACCCGTATATGCGATCAATGGATTTTTGGAAAGTGGAAAGACGGAATTTATCACCTTCACTTTGAGTCAGCCCTATTTTCAGATCCGGGGCACGACCCTGCTCCTTCTTTGTGAGGAGGGAGAGAAGGAATATGATCCCGCGCTTTTAAGACGCAGCAACACGGTGGTGGAGCTGATCGAAAACGAGGAAGATTTCAATGCAAATAAGCTTGTGGAGCTTGAGAAGAAACATAAGCCGGAGCGCATTATCATTGAGTATAACGGCATGTGGAACTACAAAAACATGAAGCTTCCCTGGCACTGGAAGATCGAGCAGCAGATCACCGTCATTGACGGAAGCACGTTCCCTACGTATTACACCAACATGAAGTCTTTGGTGGCGGAGATGATCCGCAAGTCAGAGATGATCATCTTTAACCGCTGTGACACGGTGCGTGATCAGCTGAATTCTTACAAGAGAAACGTGAAAGCAGTCAATGCTTCGGCTGACGTGATCTTTGAGGACGCCAACGGCGAGATCGATGAGATCTTCGAAGAGGATCTTCCCTACGATCTTCAAAAAGACCCGATCGTTCTGGACAATCGCGGTTACGGCATCTTTTATCTGGATGCCATGGATCACTTAGAGCGTTACGTGGGAAAGAAGATCCAGTTTGTCGCAATGGTCGCGAAGCCCAAGGGAATTCCCACAAATTATTTTGTTCCGGGAAGAATGGCCATGACCTGCTGTGCGGAAGACATGGCATTTCTTGGCTACGTCTGTGAGTTCGCAGGGGCAGCCAGCCTGAAGGAACGGGATTGGGTTAAGATCACGGCCACCGTCTCCAAGGAATATTGGAAGGATTACAATGGCGAAGGCCCCGTGCTTCACGCGGTGAGCGTTGAAAAGACTAAGGCGCCCAGGGATGAAGTGATCAGCTTTAGCTAAAAAACAAATGCTTCTTTGTACGCCGCTTTTGTCACGAAAGCGGCGTATTTTGCTATAATAGGATAGAGCAAAAGTAATGGAGCATTCTTTCGTGATGGGTGTTTGGATTGGCCTATGTCTCCCGTTTTTGGGAACAAGTCTTGGCGCGGCATGCGTGCTGTTTCTGAAAAAGGAAGTGCATGGGGGACTGCAAAGGCTGTTTATTGGATTCGCAGGAGGCGTGATGGTGGCGGCATCCGTATGGTCCCTGATCATTCCCGCCATCGAGATGAGGGAGGAAATGGGGAGGCTTAGGTTTTTTCCGGCGCTGATCGGCTTTGCCCTGGGAATCCTGTTTTTACTGGCGATGGACAGTTTGGTACCGCACCTTCACGCAGGGCAGGCGTTGCCCGAGGGGAGGAAGAGCAAGCTTGGCAGAACGGCCATGCTGATGTTGGCGGTGACCATCCACAATTTTCCGGAGGGCGCGGCCATCGGAGCTATTTTGGCGGGCGCGCTGAGCGAGGAAAGTCCCGTGACCATGACGGCGGCGATCCTTTTGGCAATTGGCATTTCCATCCAAAATTTCCCGGAGGGTGCCATCATTTCCCTGCCTTTCCGGGCGGAGGGAAAGAGCCTTAAGGAATCCTTTGGACTCGGCGTCCTGTCGGGAGTCGTGGAACCGGTCGGAGCCTTGATCACCATAGCGCTGGCGAAGATCGTGACGCCGGTCCTGCCTTACATGCTCGCCTTCGCGGCAGGAGCCATGATCTACGTGGTGGTGGAGGAACTGATTCCGGAAGCGAATGAAGGAAATGACAATAATCGCGGAACCCTGGCGTTTGCCCTGGGCTTTGCACTGATGATGACGCTGGACGTGATGCTGGGGTGACGGGCTGAGCCGCCACCTGGCAGCATTCCTAAAGCGGACGCAGAGGTTAATACATGGCAGAGAAAAGTGAGAGAGAACTGCAGCAATTTCAAAAGAGACTCCTGGATCTGGCTGACAGGTCCTATAAGCAAAACATATTTACGTTTACGGAGTTTTTGGGGTTGGCGGAGCAGGATGTCTTTTGGAGGACGGAGCCGGAGCTTCGAAGCTACGGATGTGAGCTAAATGGCGGAAGGGAAGAGGCGGACCGCGTGGTGATCCGGTTTGGCAATCCCGCGGAATTGGGTTATGAGGCGGCATTTCCGATCAAATGCGTTCACGTAACCCCCTTGAACCAAAAGTTTGCCGATGACCTGTCCCACAGGGATTTTTTGGGCGCCTTGATGAATCTGGGAATAGAAAGACAGACCCTTGGGGATATTATCGTTGGAGAGAAACAGGCATATTGTTTTTGCCTGGAGAACATGGCGGACTTCATCTGCGAGAATCTCACGCAGGTGAAGCACACTAGCGTGAAATGCAGGATCTGTGAAGAGTGGAAGGAACTGGCCTGCGAGGAACCAAAGAGGGAGATGATCCAGGTGGCTTCCCCCAGGGCAGATGCCGTGATCGCAAAGGCATGGAAGCTCTCGCGAGACGACAGCCTGAACTTATTCCGGACGGGGAAGGTGTTCATTAACGGACGGTGCTGTGAGAACAATTCCAGGGCCTTAAAGGCGGGAGAGACAGTGAATGCCAGAGGCTACGGGAAGCTGATCTTCGTGGGGGAGAAGGGCGAGACCAAGAAGGGAAAAATAAACGTGGAGGTTGCGATCTATCGCTGATCGCGTTGGAGAATGTATCATTATTCCGTTGCACAATGGGTATTTTTCTTTTATTTCTATTGCTTTTTTGGATGGTGCTTTGAGTCGACTTACGTATCCGTCAAGACGCGTAAGCTGACCAATCGCGGCTTCATGCACGGTCCCTTTTTGCCCCTGTACGGGAGCGGCGCCATCATGATGCTCGTGGCATCCATGCCGTTTCAGGACAACGTACCGCTTACGTATCTGGCGGGATGCGTTGGGGCGACGCTTTTGGAGTACGTGACGGGCGTCGTCATGGAGGCTTTGTTTAAGGTGAGATACTGGGATTATTCCAGCCAAAAGTTTAATTTTCAGGGTCACGTGTGCCTGAAATCCACGCTGGCCTGGGGCGGCCTGACCATTTTGATGACCTCCGTGGTCCATCGCTACGTGGAGCAGGTGGTGCTTTCCGTGCCGATCCAGGTCCTGACCGCGGTGACGTTTGTGCTGACGGCAGTGATCTTTGCGGATTTCGCCTTGAGCTTCAAGGCGGCCCTGGATCTGCGGGACGTGCTTGTGAAGCTGGAGGAAGCGAAGGCCGAGCTCGCACGGCTCCAAAAGCGCATGGACGTGCGCATCGCCGTTACTACGGATGACGTGGAGCGGAAGGTCCGGGAGCGCTACGAAGAATTGCAAAGAAAAAGAACCGAAACGCTGCAAGGGTTGGAAAATCGCCTGCGGAAGGTCATTCAGGCGTACCCTACGTTTCGGTCCAGCCGGTATCGTGAGACGGTGGAGGAGCTGCGCAAGAAACTGCAGCAACGCCTCGGCACGAAGTAATACATATCAAACTGATTTAGAAAATGGCATTTTCGCGATATTTCTCTTCACAGTATTTGCAACGGTAAACCTCTTTGGCGGGGTCTGCCAGCACGAAAATGTGGGGGAGCTCCTGCTCGATGGAAGTGATGCAACGGGGATTGTGGCACTTGATCACGTTCTTGATCTGCTGAGGAAGCACGAGCTCCTTTTTTTGTACGATCTCGCCGGCCTTGATCACGTTGACCGTGATGTTATGGTCGATAAAGGCGAGCACGTCGAGGTCAAGGGTGTTGATGTCACATTCCACTTTTAAGATGTCTTTCTTTCCCATTTTTTCGCTCCGGGCGTTTTTGATGATCGCCACGGTGCAATCAAGCTTATCAAGTCCAAGGTGCTCATAGATCGAAAGGCTTTTTCCGGCCTTGATGTGATCGAGCACGAATCCTTCTTCAATCTTTCCAACGTTTAACATTTCAGTTCTTCCTCCTCAATTGGTTTGGCGCAGCATCGCGGCCGGGATGACTGGCAATCTTATGAAGCCAGTCCTAAGAGCGTCATGATCAGGGCCATGCGGACGTAAACGCCGTACTGGGCCTGGCGGAAGTATGCCGCCCTGGGATCGTCGTCGACCTCCACGGAGATCTCGTTTACCCTGGGAAGGGGATGAAGCACCAGCATGTCCTCCCTGGCGAGTTCCATCTTTGCGGTATCAAGTACGTAGAAGTCTTTTAATCTTACGTAGTCTTCCTCGTTGAAGAAACGCTCCTTCTGAACCCTGGTCATGTAGAGCATGTCGAGTTGGGGCATGACGTTCTCCAGGCGGATCACTTCTTCGTAAGGTACGTTTTTCTCCCGGAGCATCTCCGTGATGTAATCCGGAACCTTGAGCTCTTC
>JAFZNO010000097.1 GCA_017552985.1 Lachnospiraceae bacterium | reverse complement strand
GCGATACCGGAAAGGTTTGTCCCCTGGCCAAGATGTACACCCTTGGCAGCAGCTTCATTCCTTCCGCAAACCATGCCGGCGGCCTTCGCTATCACGGCATGAGCTCCATCGTGTCCGAGCTGTATGATCAGGGACTGCTCAAGGCCCGCGCCGTTGAACAGACCTCCGTATTCGAAGCTGCCACCACCTTCGCCCGCGTGGAAGGCATCCTTCCCGCTCCCGAGAGCAGCCATGCGATCAAGGTTGCCATCGACGAGGCGCTGAAGTGCAAGGAGACCGGCGAAGCAAAGAACATCGTCTTCGGCCTCACCGGCACCGGTTATTTCGACATGTATGCTTACCAAGCTTACAACGACGGCACCATGAGCGACTACGTTCCTACGGACGCAGAGATCGAGAAATACCTCTCCTCCCTGCCCACCGTTTAATCTGTACGTAAATTCAAATCAAAAGACCCAGATGCCCGCCGGATCACCGGCCTGCGCCTGGGTCTTTCTTATGGTTCTTTATATGCCCGCACGGCAAAGGTTTTGTCCGGCGGTTTCAGATAAATCAAGTACATTTCATTTCCCACGTCAACGGAATCATAGACTTCCCTGGGAACAATCACGTATTCTTTTTGTTCAGGAATCACGTGTCCGTCAAACCACAGGTATCCTTCTTTTTTGTCATTCGTCAGATCACCTTTTTTAATGATCCACGCGCGCCTGTACTGAAACTTTCCGTTCTTTACGTCAGAAACTCTCTTCGTGTTCTGACAGGCCGTGCCAAAAGCCAGTATCAGGAAAAACAACAACAATGCGCCGAATAAAATCAAAAGGCCCAGGTGTTTTAGACTGTGCTCCAGAATCATATATCCCAACATGTATAACACCATTACCGCGAAAGCTATTCCCAAGCTGAAGCAGGTAGATGCCAGATTCCAGTATTCAGAACGTTGATACTCATCCTTTATTTCCTGAAGAGCCAATTCATCATCCAGCTCCGTTCCCCATGCTAATTCCATTCCTACCTCCGCGGCGACTGTTTCCAAAACTCAAAACGCGTCTGCAGGCGCGCCCGCAACCCAATTATGCCTTGAAGAAGTCCATGGTCTTGTCCAGCATGACGGACGTCTTGTTGAGTTCGTTCACCTGTTTGTTGATATTCTCGATGTTATCGACGATGCTGTGCATGGAGTTGGATACTTCCTCGTTCGACGCCGTATTCTCCTGCGAGATTGCTGACAGGCTTGTCACTTTGTCGATGATGTCATTCCGGATGATCTCCAGGGATTCCGTCTTCGCGTTGATTCCGGTGATCTCATCCACGGATTTCGTGATCTCATTCGAAAGCGTTGCAAAGCAACTCTTCGTCTCCGTCAGGATGTCCTTCTCCTGCTCCAGGGATTTCTCCACGTCCTTCGAGAGAGCCATGGTGCCGGAGGATTTCGTGATGATCTCCTCAGCGATCATCTGGATCTCCACGGCGCTTTCATTACTCTGATCCGCAAGCTTCTTGATCTCCTCCGCCACGACTGCAAAGCCCCTGCCGGCCTCGCCCGCCCGTGCTGCCTCGATGGAAGCGTTCAGCGACAGCAGATTCGTCTGGTCCGCGATCTCCTTGATCATGTCGATGGCCTCGGAAATCTTGCCAACCGCCGTATTGGTATTACGGATCTGCTGATTTACGTTATGGATGTAGGCCGCTGACTGCTGGGAGCTCCGCTCCATGGAAGCAATGTAATCCGCCGCGTCGCTGTTTGCCTTCTCCATTTCCTTGGCGGAATCGCCCAAGGTTTCCACGGCAGACACAATGTCATTGATGTTATCGCTCATGACGCCAATCTGGGAATTGACTTCCTGCACGTCCTCAGCCATCTGGTTCGACGCCAGCGACAGTTCGTTCACTGCCACGGATACCTTGGCCGTGGATTCATTGCTGGCGGTGATCTTGGCATTCACTTCATCTGCCGTCTGCGCGACAAAGCTTACCTCGTCACGGATCTTATCCACGATCTCTGCAAGCTTTTCCCGGAGCCTGCACACGCTGGCGGCGATCTTCGCCAGCTCCTCAATGTTAAAGTCTTCCGGCACGTCCACCCGGATGTCGCCGTCTGCCATCTTTTCCACTGTTTTGACAAATGTGTCACATTTCTTGTTCAGGATCAAGGAAAGGAACGTGATCAGCACTGCACAGGCAAGCAGTATCACAAAGCTCACCATCACGGTTCCCATGTTCGTGCGCTTCACTTCGTCATAAATGCCGTGAACGGAACGATACATGATCAGGACCATGTTATTTTGCGGCATCAGCTTCACGGTCACGATGGATCTCACGCCGTCCACCTGATAGAAGCCCTGCAGGGTATCTCCCGTTTCCAGCGCTTCGTCGATCAAGTTCACGTGCTCCTGATTGCTGATCGCCGAGCAACTCTCATATCTCTCGTCATTGGTCAGCACGTAGATGTCCTGGGCGTAATCGGCAAGAATGAAGGTTGCGCCCACAAGCTCGCCTTCCTTTACGTCCGCCAGTTCGCTTCCCAGCTCCGTAAGGAAGGGGCCGCCGCCAACCAGGCCCACGTTGTTGCCCTTATCATCCTGGATCGACTGACGCAGGTTTAAGATCAGCTGCTGCGAGACGGGCGAAGGGAATGCGCCTTCGTTATAGAATCCATCCTCTTGCATGGTCATCGTCGTGCGATAATGCACCAGGTCAGCTCCCACTCTCGTCTGCATGCCGACGGCGGAAGCGTTGGAATGAACCTGCACCACCGTATCCCAGTTGCTGGCATAGATCCCTTCCCATCCGGGAATCTCTGCATAGAAGCTTTCCGTATACTTCTGCGCCTTCTTCTGCAGTTCCGCATACTTTGCCTTATCTCCCTGATGCAGCGCGATCAGCATATCCCGGATGACCGGTGCTTTTCCATACTCGCGAAGAAGGGTCTCCGCCCCGTCAATATAATTCTGGATCGCCGCGATGCGGTCATCCAGGATCAAATCCATCTGCCGGTACACGCTCTTCTCACAGGATTCCTTTGAGCGATAAAGAAGCGTCGCAATGGTAGAAATGGTAGAAACCAGCAACGGAATCATGCAAACCAAGGCCAAAAGCCAACCGATCTTAATCTGTCTCTTCTTATCAACCATATCCCAACCGCCTTATCTTATAAACAAACTGCGTCCCGCAAAAGCGTCCGCGCCATTGTCAGAAAACAATAGAAATTATCAATTTATTTTATCATATTTATCAAAAAAACGCAATAAAAAAGGTTCCGCACCAGGACGATGCGGAACCCAAAAAAGAAGGAACAAAATTAGTTTTTCTCGGGAAGATGCCACTTCCAGTCGCGAACCTCAGGAAGATCCTGACCGTATTCAGCGATGTACTGGTCATGTGCAACCAGCGTGTCACGCATCTGCTGAAGCAGATATGCGCCGCGGTTTCCGAGCTGAGGCAGGTGATTGATGATGTCCATTACAAGATGGAATCTGTCGATCTCGTTCTGCACTCTCATGTCGAAAGGAGTCGTGATGGTACCCTCCTCCTGATAACCGTGAACGGAAAGGTTACGGTTATGACGGTTATAGGTCAGCTCGTGTACCAAAGTAGGATAGCCGTGGAATGCGAAGATGATGGGCTTATCCTTGGTGAACAGAGCGTCGTAATCTACGTCGGTCAGACCGTGAGGATGCTTGGTGTGAGGCTCGAGCTTCATCAGGTCTACTACGTTGACGAAACGGATCTTAACCTCAGGCAGGTTGTCGCGAAGAATGGTAACTGCTGCCAGAGCTTCCTTGGTGGGCGTATCGCCGCAGCAAGCAAGTACTACGTCAGGCTCCTCGCCCTGGTCGTTGCTTGCCCAATCCCAGATACCGATACCCTGGGTGCAATGCTTAACGGCCTGCTCCATGGTCAGCCACTGATGGCTGGGATGCTTAGATGCAACGATCACGTTCACGTAGTTCTTGGAACGGATGCAGTGATCGAAGCAGGAAAGCAAGCAGTTAGCATCGGGGGGAAGATAGATGCGTACCACGTCTGCCTTCTTATTAGCGATGTGATCCATAAATCCGGGATCCTGATGGGTAAATCCGTTGTGGTCCTGCTGCCAAACGTTGGAGGTCAGGATCAGGTTCAGGGAAGCGATCTTCTGTCTCCAAGGAAGCTCGCTGCAAACCTTGAGCCACTTAGCATGCTGTGCGCACATGGAGTCTACGACGCGGATGAATGCCTCGTAGGAAGCGAAGAATCCATGACGGCCGGTCAGAAGGTAACCCTCTAACCAACCTTCGCACATATGCTCGGAAAGGTAAGAGTCCATGATGCGTCCGTCATGAGCCAGATCCTCGTCCTTCTCATGATAATCGCCGTTCCAGTCACGCTTGGTCTCCTCGAACACCTTGTAGAGACGGTTGGACATGGTCTCGTCGGGTCCAAAGATACGGAAGTTTCTAGCTTCCTTGTTCAGCTTGAAGATATCACGAACAAATCCGCCAAGCTCGATCATGTCCTGCTTCTCAACTGCGCCGGGAGCGGTAACGTCTACGGCATAATCCTTGAAGTCGGGAAGACGCAGGTCACGAAGCAGCTTTCCGCCGTTTGCGTGGGGATTTGCGCTAATTCTGTGATCGCCCTTGGGAGCGACGTAACGAAGTCTCTCGACGAGACGACCTTCCTCGTCAAAGAGCTCTTCGGGATGATAGGAAAGGAGCCACTCCTTCAGAAGATCCAAGTGCTCAGGCTTCTCCATGGTGATGGGTACCTGATGCGCACGGAAGGAGCCCTCCACGGGAAGTCCGTCCACAACCTTGGGACCGGTCCAACCCTTCGGGGAACGCAGAACGATCATGGGCCAGAAAGGTCTCTCCTCATTGCCGTTCTCTCTTGCGTCCTTCTGGATCGCCTTGATCTCTTCGATACAATTGTCAACAGCCTGTGCCATGAGCTTATGCATGGTCATGGGATCGCTGCCCTCTACGAAGTAAGGCTTCCAGCCACATCCATGCAGGAAGCTCTCCAGCTCCTCATGAGAGATGTGGGACAATACGGTAGGATTGCTGATCTTATATTCATTCAAATGCAAAATAGGAAGTACTGCACCGTCGGTCTTGGCATTCAGGAACTTGTTGGAATGCCATGCGGTTGCAAGGGGACCGGTCTCAGCCTCACCGTCACCAACGATAACGGTAGCGATCAGATCCGGGTTATCAAAAGCAGCACCAAAAGCATGAGCGATGGAGTAACCAAGCTCACCACCCTCGTTGATGGAGCCGGGAGTCTCGGGTGCTACGTGGCTGGAGATACCGCCGGGGAAGGAGAACTGCTTGTTCAGTCTCTTCAGGCCCTCGATATCCTGGGAAATGTTAGGGTATACTTCGCTGTAAGTACCCTCAAGGTAAGAGTTTGCCACGAAGAAGTTTCCGCCGTGACCAGGGCCGGAGATCAGGATCATGTCCAGGTCATACTTGTTGATGGCACGGTTCATGTGCGCATATACAAAGTTCTGGCCGGGAACGGTTCCCCAGTGTCCTACGATCTTCTTCTTGATCATGTCCTTCGTCAGAGGCTCTCTGAGCAAAGGATTGTCCAACAAGTACAGCTGGGTTGCCGCAAGATAGTTCGCTGCGCGCCAGTATGCGTTTAAGTCGGACAGATACTCATCAGTCATAAATTTGTCAACCGACATTCCAATGTCCCTCCTATGGTTCTTTTGAATACGTTAATTTTTTAACCAAGTAAGATTATATTCAAACCTTAGTAAAATTGCAATATCATATATTGTGCAAAAATGACGAAACAATGAAGAGTTTCCTGTGATTTTTTACCAAAAGAAAGGTCATGAAAACGTGTCACCAGACACGTCCCCATGACCAAAACGTTATTTGACTTCGAAGTATTTCCACTCGTTTCCTTCGAGGTCGACGTAGGTTGTCAGTTCCATCCAGAATCTTGTTTTGCTTACGGCGATCACGCGGCACAAGCCTTTTTGGCCGTCCGTCTCTCCGTTTTTCTCTTCAAACACGAAGTCGACGCTTTTCCCGAAGATCCCGAAAGCCTTGATCTTTCCGTGACTTGCGGCGTCTTCCGGGCCTTCCGCCTGCACAAAGAAGAGAACGTTGTCCCTAGCGTTCTCATTCAGTTGCTCCAATAGGGAATCCACGCCGATGCCGCTCTTTTTTGCAAACGCCTTGAGTTGCTCCGGATCCGTCAGGATCCAGTTTCCGGCACATCCTGTCACGTCCTTCACTTCCAGCTCCAGCACGTGGCCGTCCGTGCGGGAATAAACCGTTGGCGTAGGGTAGTCTTCTTTTGGCTTCGAACTGCCTTCCCCAGCCTCCGTCATAAGTCTTTCCAGTTCTTCTTCGTATAATTTGACAATCTTTTGGGCGCTCTCGTTCTTCGGCGTATATTCCACGTCTCCGTAACTTTCGCACTTTAAGAGTTCCTGCGTCTTTGGCTGCCAGAAATAGAGCGTATCCTGACCATAATCATACATCATATGCTCCTGATCAAACTCATCCTCCGCGCTGAGGTTCTCCCCCAGCTCCTGAACCTGCTTTACAAATTCCTCGCTAAAAAACCGTTCGCTCTCACAGTTGTCGCGGATGATCTTTAGGCGTTCGATGAAGGAAAGATCCTCCTCCCCGCCATGACCCGGATACATGTCGTTAAAGTTAAAGGAAAACACTCTGCCCTGCGCGTCGATGAACCATCCGCCGTCATAATGTCCCCAGGCGAAATTGGTTCTCCTGTTGACCAGCAGGATCTCATTCTCCTCACTGACAGCAGTTACGTCCTCCTTTGCACCGGAGTTGCCACCGGGAATTCCCGCGTCGTCGGAGCCCTTGCCCTCCGCGGGAGCACCACTCTCCGCCTCCCCGGCACTATCGTCTGAAAGGATAACTACTTTTATTACGTTGCTCTCATCTGTCACTTCCGCAGCGTCCTCAGCGTCCGCCGGCGCCTCGGCCCCGGCTCCGGTGTCATCCTGCGCCCCGGCCCGGTTTTGCGTCCATGCCTCAGCCTGTGTCTGCGCGCTCCGCTCCTTCACGCTGCTTGCCCCGCCCGAGGCATCCCCGGCGTCCGAGCATGCCCCGAGCAAGCTGCAGGCAAGCAGTGCGGCTACCATCATTAAAACTTTTCTTTTCCCGTTTCTTAGCTTTTTTAGTTTCACGTTTTGCCACCCTTCCTCACAAAGAGTATTGCTTCCCTACGGATTCCCTGTCAATTAGTCGATCTGTGCCTTGGAATACAGATACAGGAACTCCTTCTTGTACTCGTCCTCGTTTGCGCCGGCCGTCTTCTCCATTCTTGCGATAACGCTCTTCATGTCAGAGGTGCCTGCAAATTCAGACTTCTTGAGGAGCATGCCTGCCTGTGCCACGCCTGCTGCCCAGGAGAGGTTGTCGCTCATCTGCTCATGATAGTCAGCTTTCGTTACGGGATATACCAGGAGCTTGCTCACGTCGCCGTCGGGCTCCTTGTAACGTACGTTTACGGTGAGGTACTCATCCGTCAGGGCCGAATTGGTTTCTTCCTGGTTGCCATAACGGGATTCTACCTCGGGAATCTCCTGCTTGGAATCCTTCAATGCTACTTCGTACAGAGCCGTTACCTGGTGACCAGCGCCGATCTCGCCGCCGTCCTTGGTGTCATCTGCAAAATCTTCTGCTGCCATGGTGCGGTTTTCGTAACCGATCAGACGATAACCCTTCACAAGATTGGGATTGAATTCCACCTGAAGCTTCACGTCCTTTGCAACCGTAAAGAGCGTGCCGCCCATTTCCTCGATCAGAACTTTTCTAGCCTCAGCGATGCTGTCGATGTAGCTGTAGTTACCATTTCCGTTATCCGCAAGGGCTTCCATTCTGCTGTCAGAGATGTTTCCCCAGCCAAAGCCGAGAACCGACAGGAACACGCCGCTCTTTGCCTCTTCCTGGATCAGTCTGGTAAGGCTTCCCTCATCCGTGATGCCGATGTTCAGGTCGCCGTCCGTTGCAAGGATCACGCGGTTGTTGCCGCCTTCAATAAAGTACTTCTCAGCGATCTGATATGCGGACTGGATGCCCTTGCCGCCGTTGGTGCCGCCGCTTGCAAACAGATCCTCGATCGCGTCGCAGATCTTTGCCTTCTCGTCGCCGGTCGCGCCTTCAAGCACGATCTTGTCGCCGCTGGCGTAGGTTACGATGGATACGCGGTCACCGGGGCGAAGCTCTTCGCAAAGAAGCTTAAAGGAACGCTGTACCAGGCCAAGTCTGTCCTCACCTTCCATGGAACCGGACACGTCGATCAGGAACACCAGATTGGAGTTGGGAACCTCGCTCATGTCAAGATCCTTTGCGGCAAGACCCACCATGAGAAGCTTGCTGTTCTCATTCCAGGGGCAGGGTGCCATCTCCGTCGTCACGGAGAAAGGCTCGCCGGCCTTGGGCTGCGCGTAGTCGTAATGGAAATAGTTGATCATCTCTTCCAGGCGGACCGCGTCAGCGGGAACGGTCTGGTTTCTGGTCAGCATGCGTCTTACGTTCGCGTAAGAAGCCGTGTCCACGTCAGCTGCAAAGGTAGAGAACGGGGAAGTCTTTACGCTCATCCAGGAATTTTCCTTGAGATACTTGTACTCCTCCGTATTCCATTCGATCTCGGGGAACTCTGCGCCAGGGTCGAAATAGAAGCCTTCCACGTCTTCCGCCGCCATGGCCGCGGACGTTGAGTTCTTCATCATCATATAGCCGCCGTCCATCTCATAGGTGGATTCAGCCTCATCGTAAGTTTTCAGGAACTCATCCAGGACGCTGACTCTCCCGCCTGTTTTTTGATCATCCACTTTTTGACCCTGGCTTTGGCTCGAAGGCGTGGATGCGTACTTTACGCCGTCTGCCTTGTCACTGCAAGCCGTAACGCTAAGACTTAATACCACTGCTAAGATCAAACTCACTATCCTCTTTTTCATATTAAAATCCTCCCTTAACTTTTGAAATCAGTTTTTTGTTTTGCAAGCGCTCTTACCCCAATAGACGAACTCTTTTTCCAAAGGTTCTCCGGAAAGGAAATTTTTTTCAATTTTTTTCCAAAAGATTTTCTTGACTGCCCCATTTCTTTTGATTAACATGAATCTTAGCAGCAATCGTCCTAGCGGAGGAATGAATATGAATGCCTTGATCTACTTGATTTATCCCGTCATGGCCGTCCTTCTTTTTTGGGGAGCCAAAAGGGCCGAAAAAGGAAGCTGGAACGAGGAAGCCTTTTCCTTAAAACAAATGAAAGCCTTGCAGGGCTACCTCGCCATATGCATCATGTTGCACCATATTGGTCAGAAAACCTGTGCCAACTGGCTGGAACCATGGCTGATCGAACCAGGCTTGGAACTTTTTGTTCCCTTCGGCTATTATTTTGTGGGCATCTTCTTGTTTTGCTCCGGTTATGGCCTATGGAAAAGCTACAAAAATAAGCCGCACTACTTAAACGGCTTCATTAAGCGGAGAATCCTGCCGCTTCTCGTGGCCTTTTACGTATCGGCCTTCTTATTCCTGCTTGTCCGCTTTTTAATGAAGGAACCCTTGGACGGTTGGAAGATATTCTGTTATGCCTCCGGTCTAAAGCTGAGCAATCCCAACACTTGGTTTATGATCGCACTGCCGTTTTTATATCTGTTCTTTTATTTGTCCTTCCGCTTTTGTCATACGGAAAGGAAAGCCGTCACCGTCCTTGGGCTGTTGGTTCTGACCTATATGCTGATCGGAACGTGCATCGATCACAATGACTACTGGATGCGCGGGGAATGGTGGTACAATTCCGTGCATTTCTTCTTCCTCGGCGTCCTGTTCGGAAAAAATGAGGAAGCGGTCACGGCTCACGCGAAACGGCATTACAAGGCGTATTTCATTCTCCTTTTCCTCGGGATTTTTGTGCTGTACGCCGCATCCGGCATCGCCCAGGGGGTCTTCTCCTATTATGGCGAAAACTGGGGTGCACCCGACAAGATCCCCCGCAGATGGGTATGCCTGATCTCCCAGATCCTGGCTTCCTGCGCGTTTGTCTTCTGGGTCTTCCTGATCTTCCTAAAGCTGAAGATCGGCAACCGTTTCCTGTATTTCATGGGAACGGTCACAATGGAATTCTACTTGATCCACGGGCTCTTCTTAGAGCTTTTTGCCTATGATTTTGCGGGCGTTGCACCCAGCCTGTATCACCTGCGCAACGTGCCGTTGTTGGTACTGATCGTTTTCCTTCCTTCCATTCCTGCAGCGTTGCTCCTTCAGAAGGTCAATCGACTGATCACGGCGCTCCTTACCGGAAAAGGGAAGAACGAAAAGTCACCTGCGTCAACTTAAATACTTACGGAAAATTTTGAGGAAATTGCCATGCAAAAAATCATTTATCGAAGCGAGATTGAAAACTACACCCAGCAGATGGAACCTGCCGTGGTAACCTACATTGAGGAAGGTCAGATCGAGACGTATGAAGGGTTTGACACCTTCAGCATCGTCGCTTTCGACTGGTACGACATCAAAAACATGGAGGCGGATCCCTCCCAGATGCTTCTGTACCTTGACGCGGACGACCTGTTCATCATTTGTGAGAACGAAGTCAGCTACAACGCCGCCGCCAAGTATTTCTCCGAAGCGCCCTCCAACGAGCGGGCCATGTACCTCTTCTTCAAGAATCTGTTCAAGGGTGACACCAAGAACCTTGAGGAATTGGAGGATCGCATCTCCGATCTCGATGACGCCGTGATCCACGACAGCAGCGAGACCATCCGTGAAAAGATTTTGGACACGCGCTACGAGGTGCTGCGCCTGAAAAAATATTACGAGCAGTTTGAGGAGATTTTTGAAGACCTCTGCGATAACGACAATGAGATGATCAGCGAAGAATTCCTGACTTACTTCGAAGTCCTGAGCAACCGCTGCGACCGTCTGCTCCGTCAGGTGCTGAACTTAAAGGAATATATCGTGCAGGTGCGTGAATCCTATCAGGCCCAGATCGACATTGAGCAGAATCGCCTGATGAAGATCTTCACTTTGGTGACCAGCATCTTCCTGCCGCTGACGCTGATCGCCGGCTGGTACGGCATGAACGTAAAAATGCCCGAATTTGAATGGGCTTACGGATACCCCTTCGTGATCATTATTTGTCTCGTGACGATCGCCATCTGGGCAATCGTGTTTAAGAAAAAGGGATGGTTCAAATGAACCACCCCCTTTTTTTCATCCAAACATGCTTGGGAATTCTGTTTTCCTCAATTTGTCCTGGTAGACCGGCGTCATAAAATTGCGCACGTAGATGAGGTCATCCTCCGTGATGCTTGCAAGCTTTGCCCGCTTCTTATAGCCATCCTTTACCCAGGTGACCCGCACAAAATAAGCCGTTCCCCTGGCGGGCTTCACCATCGGGATCAGTCCGTCCTGCTGCACGCCGTCATTTTCCACGTACAGGAAATTCTCCTCCAGTCCAAAGCCCGACATGCCGTTTACCACCAGGTACATGGTATCCAGGCGGTTTAAGGAAATGAAGTTTACGTCACCCTCAAATGCCATGAGCGGTGCCATGACTTCCTCCATAAAACCGTCCTCCACGTCCAGTTCCACTTCCTTCGCCGGTTGGTGCACTTCCTTCATGATCACAACTTTTCCCATAACGTCCTCCCCCTTGAACAGATACAACGACAACTTGTAACCATATTTATTATAAAAGATTTCCTTAAGATTGTAAATACTTTCTAAAACCCCTTGCATATTCCGTAACATTGGTGTATGCTATATGTAGTTTCAAAAACTACATCAAAGTTTTTCCACGTTTATCACGTGGATTTCATACTACGATTCACGTAATAATGGTTTGATTGTTACTTTACGGAAAGGAAGTGTTCATCATGACGGTAGCAGAATTAAAAACTTACCTGGCAGATCATTTGGTTCCCTCAAAGCTGTATCAGATTGGCGGCGAGACCAACGGGCGCATTTGTCTTGAGAAGGCGAACGGCCTTTGGGAGATCTTCTTCTGTGACGGCAAAAAGAAGATCGGCACGCTCTTTTTCAAGGATGAAACCAGTGCCTGCGCGCGCATGCTCAAGGAAATCTCCAAGGTGATGGAGCTTTTGTATGACGCTCCGCGTTCCCTTGCATAAGCCCCTCCGATAACTTGATACGTTCCGTGAAACCAAACCCCCGAAGCCTGTGATATGCTACCCCTAAGTAGGACATTGAAATATAAAACCTACTTGGGGGTATTTCTATGTCAAGAAAAAGTATGATTAAACCTGCATTAAAGGTGGAACTTGTTGAACGGTACTTGAAAAATGAAATCGGGGTAAGTG
>JAFZNO010000096.1 GCA_017552985.1 Lachnospiraceae bacterium | reverse complement strand
TCCGTTGAAAACCTGTATTGGTTAAACGGTTTTGACTTGATCGCCGCCAAGTAAAATGCATTCAAAAAGCCCGAAAGTGAATGCCTTCTCTTCCGGGCTTATGATTCATTTTTTTCGGGACATTTTCAAAAACGGTTGACAGGCATGGAAAAGCTCCCTGAAGTAGAATGTTTTCAGGGAGCCAAAGTATTTTATTCCGTTAAGCTTTCTCCGTAGGATACGGCCAATTCGCCGCCATCCCTTCCTGCTTCCATGACTTCCTTTCGCAGGGAGACGCAATCCTTTTGGAGCAAAAGCATGATCGTGGAACCGCCAAATTCAAATTTCCCTTTTTCCCTGCCACGGACGCTTTTTCTGTCCACCGGCTTTTCATTTGAAATATGTCCGATCATCATCGCGCCGATTTCCATTTGCACGATCTTTCCCAGTTCCTTTGTCTCGATCACCTGATATTCCCGGGCATTTTGGGCATATACGGGAACCTTCCTCGTGCAGACCGGCCGAACGCTGTGGAGGACGCCGCGAACCCTGCGCCAGCTTAAAACTCTGCCGTCTGCCGCGTAGGCATACCGATGATAATGGGACGGCGTAAGGCGAAATATCAGCGCAATTCCGTCCGTAAATTCCCTTGCCAGTTCTTTATCCTGCAATAGATCCTGCAGGCTAAATCTCGTATGCTTTATGTCAAAAATCTGATTTTTATGGATTGGGATGCAGGTCAGGTACGCATCGCAGGGACTTGACAGTGCCTTGTTTTCCTCCACGCAGCCCATCCTTCGCTTTCTGCAAAAGAAAGCGTTAAATGAAGGGAATCCGCCCTTTGGAACGATCACGCCCTCCATGGAAATGCCATTCTTTTTCCGGAACCACGGAATCAATGCAGCCGATGCCTTACTGTCCAGCACGGCTCCGGCAATTTTCGAGACAAACGGACATACAAGAATCTTCAGAATCGTTCTTCCGGCGACGGTATGATACAAAAACCGAAGCGCAATACTCTCCGAAGGCTTACGATTGATTTGTTTCATCAGGTTGCCCCCACGAGTGCAAGCCAAGTCATGGCAATGATCTCAAGGACTCCAAGGATCAGAAGAACGATCTTTCCCATCACCTTAGGTTTTTGGATCTTTACGGGCGTTACAAACGCAACCGCCATGATCGCCAAAAGTCCGCCAAGCCAGAGCTTTGCATGCACAATGTTATCGTCATAGAAAAAGTAAACTGCCGGCAAAGTGATGGCGATAAAGGTCACGGGCAATCCCATATATACCTTCTTCTCTTCCTCCATCACCTGCGTCTCCAGGCTTTGGTCCGCCATTCCCTTCAGATGCTCCGTGATCCTATCCTGTCTCTCCTCTTCCAGCACGTTGTAATATGCAAGGCGTATCAACGCACAAAGCGCGTAAACGATGCTGACAATGCCAACTGCCAAGGCCTTTCCAGACATTTCATATACGAGAAGTGCGGGAAATACGCCAAAGCTTACAAGATCGCTCAGGGAATCGATCTGGATGCCAAAGCGCTTTTCCTGATGCGTGCGGTTCTTTTTGGTCGCAGCCACGGCCCCGTCAAACATGTCACAGATGCCCGTGACCATCAGGCAAAGAACGGCATTCAGGTACTGTCCGTTAATTGCCTGCATGATCCCGCAGAGCGAGATGATAAAGCCAAGATAAGTAAGCACTACAGTATAATCGTAATAGCCAATTTGTTTTCTATCCATGTTCGAGAAATCCTTTTCACTCTCTATTTAATCATTCCAAAGATAAGACTGTACGCCAAAATGCACCACGGCTTTCCCAAGAGAATGATCCCGATAAACTTGCGACGGTTCATCTTGATCAAACCGGAAAAATAACATAAAAAATCATCAGGAAACAGCGGCAACAGCGTTGCAAAAAACAGAAAAACCCCGTAAGACTTGCTTTTTTCGATCCTGCGGGACCATTTGTCGTAAAACTTTTTGGAAAACATGGTCAGCACAATGTCGATTCCAAATTTGCGCGCCAAAAAATATGCAATGATGGAGCCAATGCTGATCCCAACGTAATTACACCAAAATCCCGTGGCACTTCCAAAGGCGATGGCTCCCGCGGCACATCCCAGATATCCCGGGAGAATTGGCACCACAACCTGAAACGCCTGGATCAGCGTGAGTAATGCAGGCGCAAATATTCCAAACTGTTTGACGTAAATCTGCAAATCCTCTACGGATCTGATCTTATCCTTGATCAGAAGCTTTAAGCCAATCGCAAGAAGGATCAAAAGTCCCAAAACCGTCAAGGATTTAAGTTTTACTTGAAATTCGTTTTCCGAAAAATCCTCCAATGGCGGTCAATCTCCTTTCATATCTGCGATCCAGCCCCGTTTTATGCACCAGGAAATAACAGAGCTCCGCAAAACCAATGCCTCCCACCACGTCCACGAATGCATGTTGTTTCGTCGTCAGGGTCGACAGGCAAATGGCTATCGTCGTAATCAGCGAAAACCACTTGTACCATTTGGGTATCTTCTCATTATCCCTCACGGCGATGACGCAAAACCAGCTCACCAGGCAATGGATCGAGGGAAAAAGATTATCCGCCGCGTCCACCTGATACAGCGCAAGCATCCATTTGTCAAAGATCCCGGTTCCTTCGATAACCGGGCGTACGTTCGTCGTTGGATATACGATGAAGAAAAACAGGCAGATCAGCTTGGCACAAACCTCCGCGCAAAAGAAACGATAAGCAACCGCCCTGTCCCGTCTTGCGGCAATGATATAATTTACGATCCAAAACAGATAGCATCCCCAGTAGATCACGATCGTCCAGGACCAAAGCGGGATCTTATTCTCCCATGCGAAGGTGATCTCATGATGCGTTAGGCTCGTGGTAAAGATCCTGGAACCAAAATAAGACGAAAAATTAACAATAACGGTAATAAGGAGCGGAAGTATCATCTCCGCCGGAACTAGTCTTTTCTTCATTGTATCCACCAAATAACAAAAGATTACAAAATAATAACGTTATGACAAATTGTGCACGTTTTTCTCACATAACTATCTTATAACATATTTCTAAATAATCAATACTGAAAATTCTTAAAATTTCCTAATGCAAAAAGGAGCCCCGCAAATGCGGGACCCCTTTGATTTAATTTCGTTTGAATTATTCTTCCACTGCGTTTTCTGCAACCTTTGCCGCTCTTGCCGCAACTTCCTTCTCCTGTACGTCACTGGGTGCCTGCTCATAACGGGCAAATTCATAAGAATAAACGCCGCGTCCGCCAGTCATGGAACGGAGATCCGTGCAATATCCAAAGAGCATGCTCATAGGCACGTCCGCCTCGATCTGCTGCTTTCCGCCGGCGATGGGGTTCATGCCCAGAACGCGTCCTCTTCTCTTGTTGAGGTCGCCCATAACGTCACCGGTATAAGAATCAGGAACCACAACCTTCAGGGATACGATGGGCTCAAGCAGTACGGGCTGTGCTTCCATGAAGCCCTTCTTGAAGGCCTGGATCGTTGCGACCTTGAAGGCCATTTCCGAAGAGTCTACGGGATGGTAGGAACCATCGTACAGAACAGCCTTAACGCCAACTACGGGCTATGCTGCCAAAGGTCCCTTCAGGACGGAATCCTGCAAGCCCTTTTCCACTGCGGGGAAGTAGTTCTTGGGAACGGCACCGCCCACAACCTCAGTCTCGAACTCATAAGGCTTCTCAAGATCACCGGAAGGACTGAAGCGCATCTTAACGTGACCATACTGGCCATGTCCGCCGGACTGCTTCTTGTACTTATATTCCACGTCGGAGTTCTTGCGGATCGTCTCGCGATAAGCCACCTTCGGCTGTGCCAGATCAACTTCTACCTTATACTCGTTAAGCAGTCTGCTCACGATGATCTCCAGATGCTGATCACCCATTCCGTAAAGAAGAAGCTGACTGTTCTCGGAATCGTTCACGGTCTTCATGGTCAGATCCTCGTGACCGATCTTCTGAAGCGCCTGGGAGATCTTGTCTACGTCGGCCTTATTCTTCGGCTTATAGCGCATGTAGGTGTAAGGCGTCGAGATCTCGAACTTACCAAACTTGATCGTGGTTGCCTTCGTGGAAAGGCTGTTTCCGGTGCGGGCAGCGGTCAGCTTTGCAAGAGCGCCGATGTCGCCTGCGTGAAGCTCGGGAACTTCGATGGGCTTGTTGCCCTGAAGCACGTAGAGCTTACCAATCTTCTCTTCAATATCCTTGTCAATGTTGTACATCACGTCATCCGTCTTCAGAACGCCGGAGTTCACCTTGATCAGGGAGTACTTACCAATGAAGGGATCAACGATGGTCTTCCAGATGTATGCGGTCTTTGCCTTTGAGAAATCGTAGTCTGCGTGATAGATTTCACCAGTCTTGTTGTTGATGCCCGCAACCTCACGGTTCTCGGGGCTCGGGAAGTATTTGATCACGTCATCCAGCAACGTGTAAATGCCCTGACACAGAACGCTGGAGCCCATGGTCATGGGAACGATCTGGCAGTCACATACGTTGATTCTGAGAGCGGAACGGATCTCGGCTTCCGTGAATTCCTCACCGCCAAAGTAACGCTCCATCATCTCCTCACTGGTCTCTGCAACGGATTCCATCAAGGTATCGCGGCAGATCTGAAGGTTTGCCTTACTGTATTCGGGAACTTCGCAGGGAACAACTTCCTTGCCATTCCAACGATTACCGGTCTCGGTGATCACGTTAACGTAACCAACAAACTTTTCATTCTCACGAATGGGCAGATGGAACGGAGCCATCTTCTTGCCAAACATCGCCGTCATGTCTTCCACAACCTGACGGAAGGAAGCATTGTCCACGTCCATGTTGGAAACGTAGATGATCCTGGGCAATTTATACTTTTCGCAAAGCTCCCATGCCTTTAAGGTACCAACTTCGATGCCGGCCTTGCCGTTTACTACGATGATCGCTGCGCCTGCCGCGCTGACTGCCTCTTCAACCTCACCAACAAAATCAAAATAGCCAGGGGTATCCAAAACGTTGATCTTCATGCCTTCCCATTCGATGGGGATAACGGAAGTGCTAATGGAAAACTGGCGCTTCTGCTCTTCCTTGCCGTAATCGCTGATGGTATTTCCGTCAGATACCTTACCCATTCTGGAAGTAATTCCGGAAATATACCCAAACGCCTCTGCCAAAGAGGTCTTACCTGCCCCGCCATGTCCAAGCAGCACTACGTTACGAATCTTGTCTGATGTGTAAACATTCATATGTCTTTCCTCCAATAGCTGATTTTTGGGAAACCCCATAAAGCTATTTTACTAAATATTCAGTCAAATTACAAGGAAAATTCTATATTTCTACCAATTTTTTCTCCGTTTGCAGTAAATTATTTTTCAGCACCCAAAATTTCATACAAAAACTGGCATGGGAAATGCATTTTTTGATTGATTGTTATGCCTTCAAGTGCTATAGTACAAACGATATACCTTAATCATCACGGTTTCTGGACTCACCGGAAACTTAATTCGGAGGACGACTTACGTGAAGACTTATGGATTTATTGGTTTGGGATTGATCGGCGGCTCCATCGCCCGTGCGATCAGGGAAACGCAGGAAGACGCCAGGATCATCGCCCATGACGTCAATCAGGAATCTCTCCGCCTTGCCCTTTCCGACGGCGTGGCGAATGAGATCACCGACGCGATCGATGATCGTTTTTCCGCCTGCGATTATTTGTTTTTGTGTGCACCCGTTCAGAAAAACGACTCCAATCTCCTGCTCCTCAAGCCTTATCTTTCCCCCGACTGCCTACTGACCGACGTCGGCAGCGTAAAGACCGACATTCACGAAAACATAAAAAAACTGGGCCTGGAGGCTCAGTTTATCGGCGGACATCCCATGGCGGGCAGCGAGCGCGTGGGCTACGTTAATTCCAAGTCCGTTCTGCTTCAAAACGCTTATTACATTCTGACTCCCACCCCCGAGGTTTCCAAGGAAAAGCTTGAGAGCTATCGCGAGCTGGTGAGCAGTTTTGGTTCCATTCCCCTGATCTTATCCTGCGAGGAGCACGACTACGTCACTGCAGCCGTAAGCCACCTGCCGCACGTGATCTCCGCATCCCTGGTCAATCTTGTGAAAGACAGCGATAATGCGGACGGATTGATGAAAATGATCGCAGCCGGAGGCTTTAAGGACATCACCCGCATCTCCTCCTCTTCCGCCGCCATGTGGCAACAGATCTGCCTGACCAACACCGGGAACATTGAAGTCCTGTTGGACCGCTACGTGGAATCCCTTGAGAGATTCCGCACTTACTTAAAGGGCAGGGATTCCGAAAAGCTCTACGAAACCTTTGACAGCGCGCGCATCTATCGCGATTCCTTTATCAGCGCTTCCAGCGGACCCATTAAAAAGAGCTTTGTTCTCATGGTTGACATCGCAGATGAACCCGGAGCCATTGCCGCCATCGCGACGATCCTTGCATTAAATCAGGTAAGCATCAAGAACATCGGCATCACGCATAACCGTGAGTACGAAGGCGGCGTGCTTCGCATCGAGCTTTACGACAAAGAAAGCACTGACAAGGCGGAATCGATCTTAAAGGGAAAAGGCTATACCATTTATACCCGGGACTGATCTTTTGTTTTTTCATAACCAAAAGGGGCTGGCTTCATGCCAACCCCTTCTTTTTCTTTCGTGATGCCATACAACAAATAAACAGGCATAAAAGTAATCCAAAACACCCGCCGGACGTATCCAACAGCACGTCCCAGAAATTACCGCAACGGTTCTCAATAAAGGTCTGATGCCATTCATCCAAAGCGGCGGAAACAAAAACCCATCCAACGACCAACAGATTCTTTTTCCAACCCGCTTTTAACCACGGATGCCATACGTTGAACACAAGGATGCCCATCACCATGTATTCCGTAAAGTGTGCCAGCTTCCGGACGGGATGTTCCCAATACGTGATCCACGCGTTTCTTACGTCCTCCGTCCAACTGCCGCCGATCAGGCGTTCCCAGCTCTCAACAATCCATTTCGTCACTTCATGGCTTAGATGTCCTGACGTTTCGCCGTCCTGCTCCGAAAAGCTAAAAATGGCATAGTATAAAATCACAAGAAAGATGGCAGCCATAATACTGACTGCCACCTGGCTCTTTTTCTTCTTAGGTTCAAAGGATATAATCTTTCCCTTACTCATCCTTGGACTCCATTCTCTCGTGTATGGTTTCCTCTACGGTCTGATATACCTCGATGCGATTGGCTTCCATTTCCGGCATTCCGACAAACCTCGCCCCGTAACCATACTTTTTATTCTCGTCGCCGTCCTCAAGGAGTTCAATCCTGACGATCTGGAGAAATGCATGAATCACCTCATGCGTCCAAATGGTCAAAAAGCCTTCATAAACGGCACCGATCTTCAGATCACGCGCAGCCGTAAATCCGACGCCGTCCTTCGATACGTCGACAATGTCGATTTCCACTTCTCCGCCATCCCGAGAATCCAGTCTCTTAACGATCAATCTGGAAACCAACTTGGTCCGTTTGCTCTTTCTTCTGTCGTCCATGTCCGAACTCCTTTCAGTAAAAGTCTTTTTTTCATCATATCATGGCAGTTTGGAAACTGCAACAGGATTTCTTCTACAAAATGATCATTGCGTCGCCAAAGCTAAAAAAGCGATATCTCTCTTTAATGGCATCCTGATATGCCGCGAGTACGTGCTCCCTGCCGGCCAGAGCGCTGACCAACATGACCAGCGTGGATTCCGGCAGATGGAAATTGGTGATCAGCCCGTCCAATACCTTGAAACGATATCCCGGGTAGATAAATATCTGCGTGTCACCGCTTCCCGCCTTTACTTTTCCGTCTTCATCCGAAGCGCTTTCTATGGTGCGGCAACTCGTTGTACCAACGCAGATCACCCTTCCGCCGGCCGCCTTTGTCTCATTGATCGCGTTTGCCGCTTCCGGCGTTACCTGATACCACTCGGAATGCATGTGATGATCGAGTACGTTCTCTTCCTTTACGGGCCGGAACGTTCCAAGTCCCACGTGAAGCGTTACGTAGACGATCTTGATCCCCTGCGCCTCAATCTGCGCCAGCAATTCCTTGGTAAAATGTAAACCGGCCGTCGGCGCCGCCGCAGAGCCTTCATACTTGGCATAAACCGTCTGATAACGGTTCTTGTCCTTCAGCTTATGGGTAATGTAAGGCGGCAGGGGCATCTCTCCGAGCCTGTCCAGAACCTCCTCCCAAATACCGTCATAGTAAAACCTAATCCTGCGGTTTCCGTCCTCCAGAGTCTCCAACACTTCCGCTTTCAAAATGCCGTCGCCAAAGGTAAGTCTTGTACCCGGCTTGCACTTTTTTCCCGGTTTGACAAGGGTCTCCCAGACGTCGTTCTCTTTTCTTGAAAGAAGGAGCACCTCCACGTGACCGCCAGTTCCTTCCCTTTGTCCCAAAAGCCTTGCAGGGATTACCTTTGTATTGTTTAATACCAGACAATCTCCCGGCCTAAGGAACTCAGGTACTTCCTTAAACACGTGATGGCTGACGTCACCCGTTGCCTTGTCCAAATGCAGGAGTCTTGACGCACTCCTGTCCTCCAAGGGATCCTGCGCGATCAATTCCTGCGGCAGGTCAAAATAAAAATCTGACTTCTTTAATTCCATGACTTCATCGTCTTTCCGTATTCTTACTGACAAATCTTAGAAATTCGCATTTTCGGCAAATGCCTTGTATCCGCGATACGCCTCGTACACGTCAGCCTTGCTCGTGCACTCCCAGGGAGCATGCATGTTCAGTACGGCAACACCGCTGTCGATCACGTTCATGCCATACAGCGCAAGCACGTAAGCGATGGTTCCGCCTCCGCCAACGTCAACTTTGCCAAGCTCTGCCGTCTGCCAGACAACCTTCTTGTCATCCAGGATCTTGCGAAGATGCGCGATATACTCTGCATTTGCGTCATTGGATCCAGACTTGCCGCGGGCGCCGGTGAATTTATTAAAGCACATGCCACCGCCAAGCCAGGCTGCGTTTTTCTTTTCAAAAGCCGAAGCATAAGAAGGATCATACGCGGCACTTACGTCGGAGGAAAGCATGCAGCTCTTTGCAAGACATCTTCTAACGTTTAATTCGCTGTATTCTCCCGTCAGGTTCATCACTTCCGCAACGGTATTCTCAAAGAATGCGGACTGCATTCCCGTTGCGCCGACGGAGCCGATCTCCTCCTTGTCCACAAGGATGCAGCAAAGCGTTCTGTCAAGATTCTTTACGTCCAAGGCTGCGCGCAGGGACGTGAACGCGCAAACCCTGTCGTCCTGACCATATCCAAGGATCATGCTGCGATCGAAGCCAGCCTCCCTTGCCTTACCTGCCGGAACAATCTCAAGCTCCGCAGATAAAAGGTCATCCTCGTCAAAATCATAATTCTCTTTCAGAATGGAGAGCACTCCGGCCTTGATGGGATCCTTTCCCTTGCCGTCCTCGTCATCGTTCTTGATGGTCAGGGGCTTGGAACCGATGATCAGATCCAACGCTTCCCCTTCGATCACCTTAGCCGCCTTCTTCTCTAACTGCTCGGCAGACAGGTGGATCAACAGGTCGGAAACAAAAAATACGGGATCATCCTCTTCCTCGCCAAGATTCAATTCGTTCGTCGTACCATCCTTCTTCACCACGACACCGTGGATTGCCAAAGGAAGCGTCACCCACTGATACTTCTTTACGCCGCCGTAATAATGGGTGTCAAAATAAGCAAATGAATGATCTCCGTCCTCATACAGAGGTACCTGCTTTACGTCAAGTCTCGGGCTGTCGATATGCGCTCCGAGAATGTTCATACCCTCCGCCAAAGGATTCTTTCCAATCTGGAAAGTAACGACGGTCTTATTCATCCAAACGGCATATACCTTATCGCCGGCCTTCAGCTTTTCTCCTTTTTTGATCACGGCATCCAATTCGCGATAGCCCTCTGCCTCAACCTTATTCACGATCACGTCGACGCATTCGCGCTCCGTTTTTCCGTTGTCGAGGAACTCCCTGTACTCCTTACAAAGCTTCTCAAGTTTCTTTAAGTCCTTTTCTTCATAGGTTTCCCATGCACGATTCTTAGACACTTTACGCCTCCTAAATTCCTTTTGATTCATTTACTGATTTAATTCTTCAAACAACTCCATCGCCCTTTCCACGGTGCGGTCAGAATTGTAATGCTCATGCTCTCCCCAACGTCCAAGTCCGATCACGCCGCGTTCCTTTGCATACGCAAGGAGCTGCTTCATCACCACGGGCTTGTCTATGGTATTCAGGGGATAGGTATACTCATTTTCATAGGCCGCCTGCTCGCCGCCCTTCGTCACGGCGGGATAGCCTTCATCAATCTTGTCCAGGCGATTTAAATTGGTCTCAAGCCAGTATCCCTTGCTGCCGTCGCAGAAATTGCTGCGCACCAGGATCCTGTGATGGGCCTTCTTCTCATCCGGAACGTAAATCCAATGCGCCTTTGTATCCAAGGTCTCCTCTACGTAGCGGATCTCCGTGCCCGTGTGCTTCAACGATTTCACCCAACCTGCAACTTCCGGTCCGCATCCCTCATACGCCGAAATGCTGCTCCAGGGGATCGTCGTGATGATCAGGTCCGCGCCGTAGGAATTTCCGTCCGAGCAGGATACGATCTTTTGGGCAAAGTCCAGCTTTGACACCGAAACCTTGTAACGGATGCTTTCCCCAAGTGCTTTTGCCATGCGAAGCCATAGCTCGCCGTAACCGTATTTCTTCGGATAGTAGAATCTGGCATGACCCGGCTGCGTTCCGTAGGGCTTGCGATTTAGGCAGGATAACAAAGTCTCCTCAAAGGATACGTTGGGAAGCTTGTCGAGCCAATAGGTTCCAAGGCTGTCCAGTTCTCCTCCGAACATTTTTCCGTTATAGGGAAGCATGTAAGCTCCCGCGATCTTCTCCCCCAGCTTCCAGGTGATCCAGTCTACAAACTTCTCCGGCTTGGGCTGTCCGAGATTACATCCCGCCACCGCAATGGATTTAAGGTATTTCACCTGTTCCTCCTGCGGCATCTGCCAGATGTTTGCCTCGAAGGGATGTCCAATCTCATAGGTTTCCATGTCTATGCGGGAATCCCTCTCATATTCGTTCCATTCTTCCTTCGGCATGAAGGAGAACAAAAACTCATTAACTTTCGGTCTTCTTACGTCCAGGAAATGTCCGCCGCCTACGTCCAGCGGGCTTCCGTCAACGTCTTTTGAGCGGCAGAGTCCTCCGGCCTCCTCTTCCTTTTCCAAAACCAGAAACGTTTTCTCAGGCCAGTTTCTCTTGATCAGATTTGCGATTGACAAACCTGCAGGTCCCGCACCGAGAATCAAATAATCATATCTTTCCATAGTTCCTCCGCCATCCAAAATATACGATTTCTAAGAAAAGTGAGCTAAAATACAATGCGTGAAAATATACCAACTGTCCCGCCGGCATTACAAGCACGATAGCCAAATATTGCCCGAGCAGCACGATTGCCATGCACGCCGGTCCAAGTTCGCGTAAGGCTTTCTTTTTGTCCTTCGACTTAATGAACCAGATCAGTTCGCGCAAGACGATAAAGCACTCCACCAGCGGAATGATGATCAAGATGATCCCGTATGCCTTAATGCGGATCATGATCCCTTCCGTCGTCCACCAGACCTTTTCCACAAGCCCGGCCAAGGCAATTCGCTTTCCGTATTCGATCCACGGCTTGGCGGCCGGATTCCCATACAGATCCAGGATTCCGGATTCCCATGCCGGGAACGTCCATGGCTCATATTCCATGGAGAGTTCAACGCTAGGCGCTTCAGAATAATAGTAATCCGAAAGCTTATATACAACCATGAGCATATTCCATTGCGTTCGGAGATACGTAACGGGATTATGGAGTACGATCCTGTAAAATGCCTTTACGTAACGCTTTCCCGTCTCATGTGAGGTGATGGACTGATTGATGTCCGCGTTTCCGTTCATGACGTTATATCTGCGATAGCCGTCCATGTCATATACCTGAATGGCCTCGATGGGAACAACTGCGGCAATTGCTGCCAGGTCCTCCTCGGCGCCGGGATAACTCAGATTGGAATCCGCGCGGTTCAGGATGTTGTGCAGCGACGGGAAGGAATTGATGATGGCATAATCGCTTCCGTAATATTTCACGTCGCCCACCTTCTGGGGGAAGGAAACGATCAAAAACGCCACGGCATACAGTGCCAGAAATGCCAAATGCTTTTTAAGACTGCAACGGTTAACAAAGAACAGGATCACAAGGAATCCCAACGTTCCCAGGATAATGCCTTCCGTTCTCCACACTGCCAAAAGTGCGCTGAGGAAAGCCAGGCAGACAAGCTTTGCGTTGGAATAGGTCTTTCCCTCCAAGGCGTCCATGAGAATGGAAAACACGTAATAGATGCAGACGAGGGAATATAACTCCGTCCTGTACGGATCATTGATCAAAAGGAGCACTCTCGGCACGATGAAAACCAAGATCAAAAACGGCCAGGTGAAGCGCCGCATGCAAGGGCTGTTTTTCAGGCGTTTGTATGCATAGACCATGTTAAAGAAAAACAACGTCCACTGCAGAAAACAGATCGCAAACGGATGCGGGATCGTCATAAACGAAGCCGTATACAGTATGCTGGTGTAGGCATTGTGCCAATACTCGGGATATAACCGGATCGCATAAGTATAAGTAACGTAATTGTCTACGTCATAGTAAAAAAGATTCGGCCAGGTAACGGCGAAGCATGCCGTTCCAAACAGAAACAACAGGGCAAAAAAGATCAGTTCCTTATCTTTCCGGAAATTATGAATGAAATAAAAGACCATTTTCCAAAGCAAAAAAATGATCAGGGCCGCAAAAAGCTTTGCAAGCCCATATTCCATAACGCGTTCGAAAGTATCACTGTAGGTCAGGTCCTTTGCCCTGGCCGTGACCGTGATCTTCTCTGGCTTCCACTGCAGGATCGTCCACTCATAGAAAAAGGAACTCAAGAAATGGATGCACGGAAGAAGTATTTCCAAAGACAATTTATGCTTCTTTTCAAGTCCGTCCTTCATGTCTTCTTTCAAAGTCCTTTCTCAAATGATCACTTGAGTCCTCTTCTTATCTCAAACCATAAATATTTCAGCAGCTTTTTCCCGGTCGCAAATGCCTTAAAATGACTTTCTCCGGAAATTCTAGCGCTCTCCGTCGTCGGAAATTCAATGCGCTTAAGGTGCAGCTTGTAACTGCGGCAAACCATTTCAATGTCAATGGAGGGAGACATGTCCGTGATCTCACAGCGGTTGAAGGCGTCCACCGTCATGCCGCGAAAACCGTGAAGCGTGTCCCAGACCGTATTTCCTTCTCTCTTGAACAGGATCTTTGCCGCAAGTCCAAGGCATAAAACAAACCACTTTCTGGGCTTGATCAGTTTGCCGTCCTCTTCGTTTCTGGCGCCCTTCATCATGCGGCTGCCAACAACAAACTCATAACCTTCCTCATAAAACTTCCGGAAGCGATAGGTGTCCTCCACCGGAATGCTTCCCTTCGGATGAAAGAAAACGAATGCGTCACAATGGCAATGCGCTGCTCCGTCCTTGCAGGCCTGATTTAATCCCTTTGCACTCTGGGGATAAACCGTGATCCCCTGCTCTTCCAGATATTCGACCGTGCCATCCGTGCTTCCGCCGTCGATGCAATAAATCTCATCAAACTGACTGCGGTCGATCAAGGGCACGTCGTGCTTACATCCTTCGATCTCATTCCAGGTTAACAAACAGAGCGCTAATTTCATTTTCTTCCTCCCAAATGGTCTTTCGCCGTCTTGCGGTCACAAAGCCATTTTCCAAAATATAAGCATTGTAATGCAAAAGAACAAAAATAGACTGCACTAAAATAATATAAGATGCCTGCCGGCATGACAAGCGCGATCGCGGCAAACTGTCCCAGCAGCATCGTGGTCATAAATGCAAAGAATAAGCTCTGCAGATTCTTTTCCTTTCGCGGCATTCTCAGGAACGCCATCAACTCCCTGAGGAAGATCACGCCGTCCAAAAACGGGATCAGGAATACCAAGAAAGTAACCAGGTAAATCTTGATAAAGAACTGTTCCAGCGTCTTTACCAGGTTCGTCAGTCCATCGGCAAAAGCCTTTCTTACGGACCAATCCGACCAGCTCTGAACGCCGGGATACGAAAAGAAATCTTCCTTTCCATCCGCCCATGCCTGAAACTCCCAGCCAGGATAATCTCGCGATAAAACCGCGCGGGAACCCTCTACGTATTCCTCCGTTCGAAGCCGCAAAACCACCTTTAACATGCCTAACTGCGTCCGGACGTAAGTAACGGGATTGTGAAGTACGATCCGATAGTAAGCCTTAACGTACGCTTTTCCCAGTTCCATGGGCGCCACGGACTGATTAATGTCTTTGTTGCCGTTTAAGTAATTATATCTTCTGTACCCATCCATTCCGTATGCCTGGATGACCTCGATCGGCACCACTGCCTCAATTGCCGCCAGATCCTCTTTCGCCCCGTCGTAGCTAAAGTTCGAATCCTCACGGTTCAGCACGTTGTGCAGGAACGGGAAGGAATTGATGATGGAATAATCACTGCCGTAATACTTTTCCATGCCAACCTTCTGCGGGAACGACGTCACCTCAAAGGCGATCACGAAAACGACTGTAAAAAGGAAAAACTGCTTGAGTTTACAACGGTTAGCAAACAGCAGAATGGCGATAAAGCCAAGGCCGCCCAAAATGATTCCTTCCGATCTCCAAACGGCCACCAGCGCACTTAAAAGCGCCCATAAAACCAACCTGCGAGCGGAAAACTGCTTTCCCTCCGCCACGTCAAACAATATCACCGTCACGTAGTAAATGCACAAAAGCGCATAGATCTCCGTGCGATAGGGATCCGTGATCATCACAATGGTTCCCGGGAGCGCAAAGATCAATAAAGAAAACCATTTTGCCTTAGGCACCACTTTCGGGCACTTGTCCAAGCGATGCCATAAGTAAGCCAGGTCAAAAACAAATGCCAGCCATTGGATGACGGAGATCGCAAACGGATGCGGAACCGTCATAAGGCACGCGCAAAACATGATGCTGGAATAAGCATTGTGCCAGTATTCCGGGAAAAAACGAATGGCGTAAGAATACGTCACGTAGTTGTCCGCGCTTCGGATAAAACCGTCGGGACAATAAAGGATCAAACAAAGCAGTCCAATGAAAAAAAACCAGGTAAAAGCCCGGATCGTCCCGCTCTGCTTCCAATTGTCAATGACGTAAAATATCAATTTCCAAATCAAAAAAATGATAATTGCGGCAAATAGTTTGGATAAGGCATATCCCATGATCCTTTCAAACAGATCACTGTACCGCAAGCTCTTTGCATACGCGGCAACCGTGTTCTTTTCCGGCCGAAACAACAGTATGCTTCGCTCATAAAGAAATGATGCCAAAAAATGGATCAAGGGAAGAAGCTTATCGATCGTGAGGCCACAAACCGAGGCATTCGTCGTCTTCTTCATCCAGTCACGTCCTTGTCAATTTAGCTCCGTGCATAAACATGGTTATTATACAATATTTCATTGAAATAAGCAAATGAATATTCCCTTAAGAAAATGCCTCCCCGGAGGAATCTCCGGAGAGGCATTGGGAATACTTTATTAGCTTCTAAGGTCAATGTCAAGCTGATTCTTTAAGTTCTTAAGGATCTTCTTTACGAAATGATCAACGGAATCCGCCTCGAAGGGCTCCTGTCCGGGAACGAAGTCGATGGTGAAAGCCATGCTCTTCTTCGTCGGCGGGATCGGTGCGCCTTCGTACTTGTCGAACAGCTTGATGCCCTTTACGTACTGGCAGCTCTTCTGGATGCAATCCTCCACCTGACCGCAGGTGATCTCCTTGCTCATGACAAGGGCAAGGTCGCGGCTCTCGCCGGGGAACTTCGGAAGAGGCTCAAAGCTTGCCTTTCCTGCAGGCAGCGCGCCAAGGGTCTTCAGGTCGATCTCCAAAAGATATGCATCCGTTCTTAAATCCAGCTTCTCGGCAACGGGATATGCCACCTTTCCAAGGTAGCCGATCTCGGTTCCGTTACAAAGGATCGTTGCCGTCTGATAAGGATGAAGGAAGCTTACCTTTCCAGGCACGTAATCAAATTTCACGTAGAGGCTCTCAGCGACCTTCTGAGCCATGCCCTTTAAGGTGAAGAAGCTTTCCGTCTCGCCAAAGATGCCGATGCAAAGGGTTTCACGCTCATCAGGATAATCCGTCAGCGGAAGCTCCTTTGCGATGAATTTCTTGCCGATCTCATACAGTCTTCCGGAAAGATTTCCCTTCTTTTGGTTGCGGCTGATGGCATTCAGCATGGATGCTGCCAGCGTCGTTCTCATCAGGGAAAGCTCTTCATTGATCGGATTTAAGATCCTGATCGCGCGGCGTTCCGGTGCACTCTTGGGAAGTCTCAACAGGTCAAGATCCGAAGGCGAGAAGAAGGAATAATGAATGCACTCATACGCCCCCGTCGTGCAAAGATCCTTCTTGAGCTTCAGCTCTCTTCTCTGCTTTGCATTCATGCCGCCGGTCGTCACCAGCGCATCCGGCATGAAGGTGGGCTTTACGTGCTCATATCCATACATGCGGATCACTTCCTCCGCAACGTCGGGGTAAGAATCCATGTCCTCACGGTATGCGGGAACGTGGATCGTAAGCTCGTCACCATTTACTTCCGGAGCAAAATTCAAATTTGTCAAAATATGCAGTACGTCCTGGGCGGGCACTTCGATTCCGAGCACGTCGTTCACCTTCTTAAGGCTTACCTTCATCTCCCAAGGCTCGATGGAATTGCCGGTATTTACGTCCACGTGGGTGGAGGAAACCTTACCGCAACCGAGTTCCTCGATCAAATGAAGCGCTCTCTTCATGGCATGAACGGTGGAATACTCATCAACGCCCTTTTCATACTTTGCACTGGCGTCGGTGCGCTTTCCGAGCGCCCTGGCCGTCTTGCGGATGTTGTCTCTTGCGAACTTTGCGGATTCGAACAATACGGCCTTTGTCGTATCGCGGATCTCGGAATTCAGACCTCCCATCACGCCGGCAAGTGCCACGGGCTTAACGCCGTCACAGATAACCAGATTGTTGGGGTTCAAAGTATATTCCTGCTCGTCTAGGGTCGTGATCTTCTCGCCTTCCCCTGCCCTGCGCACGCAGATGGCATTGCCCTCGATATATTCGCTGTCGAATGCATGCATGGGCTGACCCTGCTCCAACATCACGTAATTTGTAATGTCTACAATGTTGGAAATGGAGGACTGACCAACCAGGGCAAGTCTTCTCTTCATCCAAAGAGGGGATTCTCCGATCTGAACGTCATATACGTAATGTCCGATATATCTCGGGCAAAGCTCAGGAGCGGTAACGCTTACGGTGAATCCGTCCTTCTTTACTTCCGTCTCATGATACTCGTAGGAGGGCTCCTTTAAGGGCAGATCCAATACGGCGGCTACCTCCCTCGCAAGCCCCAGAATGCTCTGGCAATCCGGTCTGTTTGCAGTAATGGATACGTCAAACACGTAATCGTCCAATCCAAGGATCTGCTTAACGTCTGCGCCTACCTCTGCGTCCTCAGGAAGTACCAGAAGTCCATTATATCCGGCACCCGGGAACATGTCCTCGGATACGCCAAGCTCCACGCCGGAACAAAGCATGCCCTCGGAATCATATCCGCGAAGCTTTCCCTTCTTGATCGTCATAACGCCTTCCACAGTCTTATGATCCTTTGCAGTGGCATATACGGATGCACCTACAAGCGCTACGGGATACTTTCCGCCCGCCTGCACGTTGTCCGCACCGCAGCATACCTGAAAGGTTCCGTGACTGCCCGCATTTACCTTACAAACGTGCAAATGTGTCTCGGGAATGGGCTCGCACTCATCCACGTATCCAACAACCACGTTGCTTACGTCCTTGCCAACTTCCTTTAATTCTTCAACTTCAAAGCCGCAGGAGAAAAGCTTCTTTTCCAGCTCCTCGGCGCTAACGTTCACGTCCACGTATTCTTTTAACCAACTAAGCGGCACTAACATGTCTTTATCCTCCTATCTTCCGCATCCTAATTATTATCGATCTGCTCGAGCACCTTAACGTCAGACTCGAACAACAGCTTGATGTTGTTGATGCCATATTTCAGCATGGTGGCACGCTCAAGGCCAATGCCAAATGCCAGGCCGCTGTACTCATCGGGATCGATTCCGCAGTTCTGCAATACCTTGCGGTTAACGATGCCGGCACCGAGGATCTCGATCCAGCCCGTACCCTTACAGAGCTTACATCCCTTTCCACCGCACTCAAAGCAGCTGACGTCTACCTCAACGGAAGGCTCCGTGAACGGGAAATAGGAAGGACGCAGTCTTGTCGTCGTGCCCTCGCCGTAAATTTTCTGTACGAACACGTCAAGCATGCCCTTTAAGTCGCAAAGCGTGATCTTCTTGTCAACGACCAAACCTTCCATCTGATGGAACATGGGCGAATGCGTTGCATCGTCATCAGAGCGGAATACCTTACCGGGGCAAAGGATCTTGATCGGAGGCTTCTTTGCTTCCATGGTATGGATCTGCGCTGCGGAAGTCTGCGTAGCCAAAAGAAATTCCGGAGAGAGATAAAACGTATCCTGCATGTCTCTTGCGGGATGATCCTTTGGCGTATTCAGCGCCGTGAAGTTATAATAATCATTCTCGATCTCTTTATTTTCAAAAACTTCGAAGCCCATGCCAGAGAATACGTCGATGATCTCATTTCTCATCTGGGTAATGGGATGCAGGTTACCGGATTTCATTTCCGCACCAGGCTCCGTCACGTCAATCTTTTCCTGCTCGTAACGATGATCAAGTTCCTTCGCCTTTATCATTTCGTCCAAATCCGTAAAGCGCTGCTGTGCCCATTCCTTCAGATCGTTTACGCCCTTGCCGAAGCTTGCGCGCTCCTCCGGCGCAATATTTTTCATCTCCTTCATCAGAAGACCGATCTTGCCGGCTTTAGAATCCAAAAACTGCTTTTTGAATTCATAAACGGCCTTGGAACTTGCAAGTCCGCCAATGCCATCCAAAATCTCCTGTTTGATCTCGTCAAATCTCTCGCTCATGCTTCTTTCCTCCTTTTATCCTTACAACCGTCCGCTCCGTTGTTTCGCAGTCATGCGGACGCTTTTTTCCCAACAAAAAAATCCCCTGCACAGTCATTCTGTGTAAGGGACGTAAATATGTCTACGCGGTACCACCCTGCTTCCTGATCCTTTCGGAAAGATCCATGGATCAGACGCTCTTATGCGGATAACGGACGCTTCCGGCTTCAACTACTCGTCTTGCGACCTTCATCAAAGCAGCTCTGGTGGGAAATTCGGAATCTCATCTTTACCTGGGAAGCTTTCAGCCGGTGGCATTCCCTCTCTGATCCGTTTAGGAAAATGAGTTCCTACGGCGACCTTAATGGTCTGTTTGCACCTTCATCGCCTTTATATGATGGTATTCTAATGAATAACCGCGAAATTGTCAAGTCTTTTTATCCCGTGGAGCCAAAACGGTTTCCCGTCCTGACTCCACAAGAAAACCACATGTCAAAAAGAATTTCTAGGTAATACAAAATTTTTTAACTAATCATGCATGATTAATCACAAAGAATGATAAAACATCCTTTATTATTTCTGAAGGCGAGCCTTCTTTGCGCAAACAACTGCACCTGCCATCATCAGCATAGCAAGGATTGCAGAAATAGCGATAACCTCACCGGTCTTAGGAGCAACAACAGCCTTAGCTGCGCCCTTACCTAAAGCGAAAGGTGAGAAGGAATCGGAGCTGAAGGTAAGAGTTCCGTTATTGTTGGTAACAGGAATTACTACCCAAGCTTCAGGATCGTATGCAGCATCATTCTGCCAGTCTTTGCCGATGTAGTGAAGCATATAATACTCACCATTAGCAGAAGCATACTTGCTCTTGAAAGAAACAGTAGCAGGGCCGTCATGGGTGATGTTGGAAACCGTGTAGATCTCGCCAAGACCATGATCAGCAGCATACTTTCTTGCACGAGCAAGCCAGTCAGGCTTAAGGCCATCGAACTTAGCACCGGTAGCGGTGTAGTTCATGTCGATGTTATCCTGAGCAATCTGCGTAGCAAGCTGCTGGTTAGCATCGGTGGTCGTCGTAGAAGTACTGCCGGCTGCCATTACCGTCATGCCGAATACTAATACGGCTGCAACAGTAAGAGCAATCGTTCTCATAAACTTTTTCATTGGATTGGTCCTCCTTTCTTTAAGAATCATGTGGTTATATCAAGCCTTGCGGCCTAATACCGGAATAAGTGGTTTTCCGTCAATCCTCTATTACGTCATAGAAGACTTTCAGGATCAGTTCATACATGCCTTTTTCATCGACGTAGAACTCTTCAAACTTTTCTCCCATCTGGGTTTCGCCAGGAACGGAATAAATGTGTTCCTTGTCAAATTTATAATCGGCAACCTGCGTGGAGAAATAGCTTACCTCGTCAACCGTCACGTCCGTCACCATGTATTTTTTGATGGTGTTATACAACTTAACCAACAAAGAAACGTCTTTCTTTATGGCTTTCTTTGCAGTGTCGGCATATGCGAGCAAATACTGTTTCTGTCTCTCCGTCCTTCGTCCCGCGCTTCCAAAGCTGGTACAGTCACGGGCTCTAAGATACTTTGCGGCATTTTCACCTTTTAGGTGAACCTGCTGACCCTCCTTAAAGATCAATTTATTGTCGCTAGTGATGTCTTCCAACACAACCAGGTCAACGCCGCCTACGGCATCATTGATCTTCGGAATGGCTCCAAGATTTATGGCACAATACCCATGAATGGGTAAATTATAAAACAATTTTGATACGGCTGCAACACTTCTTTCACAACTTTGTTCTTTTCCATCTCCGTAACCATGCTGCAACGTGAGCTGCGCCTGAACGGTTCCAAGAAAAGTTCCGTTTTGTGAATACATGTCAATGTCCGCCATGGTATCACGATTGATGCCGATAACCGAGGCCTCCATGGTCTTCGGATTCAGTGCCAACAGGAAAATCGCATCGGACTGGCCGCCGTCAAGGGAATTCTTTGCTTCCTTGACTGTTCCCTTCTTGTCAATGCCAAGGAACAGGAACGTCAGCATCTCATCGTTATATCGATAATGAACGCCCTTATAGCGGATGTCTCCCTCTTCCCAGTTCTCATTATCTTCATCAATCTGGATCAAGGGAACCGATTCCGTCGGTACGTCAGTGTCAGCATCTGCGTCGTTGCCTTCTTCCATGGCCCAGTCAGCCATTGCCACGTTCAGGTCCGGTCTCTTGTTTTCACTCTTTCGGTAAAGCCTGTTTTTACCGGATATCCTAAGTCCCAAAAAAATGATAAAACCTATGACACATATGATAATGAGCCACATAAAGAACTTCAGGACTCCGCGGCGGATCTTAAAACTATTCTTCATTGATCAATACTCCCTGCACCAAAAAGCGATTCTCAGGTTTATTATTGATACAAGTGGATAACGTGATAAAATACTCTTCACCGCTTAGTTCGATACTGTCATCATAAATCCGGTTCATGTTCCGCTCCGTTCTAATGGTCTCAAAATAGAGCGCTGCCATCTCCGGAAGTTCGAAATTATGATTGTACAGCAAGTGTTCATTGCTGTGAACGTATGCGGCAAAAATCTTGTAAACCAACAATTTTTCCTGCGTATATACGTATATATATCGGTTCTCGTTAAAGAATTCTTCATCCTCATACCTGTGGATGCTGCCAAACATTGTTCCATTTTTCATGTTGTGGCCATAGAGAACCGTGTTGTGATCAGTAAACTCTTTGTTATTGTAAGTCTTTTCTGAATAGATGCAGCCTGGATAACCCTTGCTTCCGTCGAGATTGTAGTTCAAATAATAAGAATCATCCGTCGGATGCTGTAAAATGGGATAATTCACTTTCGTGCCAGGCACGTAGATCCATGCATAGATGTCAGCATTTACGGTTTCCTGCAAATTCTTCAGATCAACTTCCAGATCAGGAATGGGAGCTCCCGCCTCTTCTGCAAGCCGAATGCTTTCTTCAAAAGGATCCACTGGTTCCGGCGTCGCCGTCGGTTCCACGCTGTCGCTTGACGAGGTGCTTTCGGGACTCGGGGTGGCTTCAGAAGAAGTCGTGCTAATCTCCGTACCCGTTATGACTTTCACCAGATCAGACATTTCATCAGCTCTTCTCTTGCTGTCGATCGTCGTTTTGATCAGAAAGCCTATGCAGACGCAAGCGCCTAACGCCAATACCACGGCTATGATTCCCCATGGATTTCTTCTGTTTTGATTCTTGTTTTGTTCCATAATCCTCGTCGATCATCGCCTAATCATCGTCACGTTATAAGCGAACAAATCTGGTTTCAAGCGAATGCCATACTTCTCCATTCAAATAATTCAGTATCATTTTACAAAATAACGCATGAAAAGTCAAGAAGTAATCCATGTCGTTTCCACGTATTAATCCACAAACTTATCCACGTTACAACCGCTTATCGTGCGTTTTTCCCCATTTTTGGGGCTTTTCCGTCCCTCCCCTGCGTTTCCTGATTCTTAAAAAATCTGTTAATATATGCCCCAATTAGGATGATATACATGCAAAAATACAGCCACAACATGATCAAAATGATCAGCGCCAGGCTTCCGTAGACGCTATAATCCGTCCAATCAACGTACAGGGAAAAGCCCCACGAGAACACGCTCCACCCGACGGCGGTAAAAGCGGCCCCCGGGATTTGTGCCCTGAATTTCAGCGTTCCGTTCGGCACGTACGAATAGATTGCCGCAAACAAAAGGGTTAACAGAACCCAGATTGCCAGGAAACGGAGTTTCATGAGCATTGCCACAAGCGGCTGAAGTCTGGGCAATTTATATAACAGCATGTCCACAAAGCGATTGCCAAATACCATCACAAAAAGACAGAGCACTACCATGACCAGCATTAGCGCCGTGTAAAAACACGCCCCAAGCCTTATCACCAGATAATTTCTCGTCTCCTTTACGTCACCGACGGCATTCAGCCCCCTTGTCAGCGCCAGCATGCCCTTTCCCGCCGACCATAAGGTCAAAAGAACCGCGATCGGCAACAAGCCCTCCGATTTCTCATAAACGTCCCGTATGACGCCTTCAGCCAAGGGAACCATCTTCTCCGGTATGATCCCATTGATCGCATACAGCAGATTCTCCTCCGTCAGCGGCGTGTACGGGAGAATGGTGCAGATCATGATGAGCATGGGCACGAGTGAAAGGATAAAGAAAAAAGCCGTACTCGCCGCAAATGCGTTAAGGTTCTGATTTCCAACCTCTTTACTAAAACTCCGAATCCTTTTTATCATACGCCCTCCGTCATTCCATCTTAGACAAGATGCCGTCCTCATAGTAGTATTTTAGAATATCTTCAGCCTTCTTTCCCTGAAGCGCCATTTTCATAGCTCCGTTTTGGCTCATGCCAACGCCGTGGCCATATCCGCCGCCCGTCAATTGATATCCTACCACTTTCCCGTCCTTTTTTCCAATCTCCATCAAGAAAAATGCACTTGGAAGCAACGAGGAACATAAAATCTCGCTTCCGTCCTTTCTTTTTGCCATTGCATTTCCGTCGCAAAGCAATTCCCTGATCCTTCTCTCTCCCCGGATCCAATAGGTGCCGGCATCGGAAATGATTGCCAGTTCCTTTGCCGCACCGCCTTTCGCGCGCTCGGTAACCACCAGATCATGAAGGACGCTTAGCCTGATCAGCTCGTCAGTTCCCATGAGAACTTGTAATCTGCTCTCAAATGCCCCAATATCCAATTCTTGCACGTCATAAGTCCAGCGATGCCACGGCAAATCAGATTCCAAGTCCTCCCGGCATTCCTCCAGCAGAAACCTTGGCTCGTCCATGACTTCCGCAAAAGAAGGATCCGTCTTCTCTCCTCCTGCGTCATCCCATACGGATACGTCCGTCCCCTGCCCGCAGGAAGTGGAATAATAAAACGTATCCGCCATAGTTCCTTTCCCCGTCAGCAACACCATTCCTTCCGTATCTTTTATGGCATTTGACGCGTTTTCCTGCTCCGGCTGGTTTCCATATGCCTGATAAGCCGTGGAATCATCTAAATGTACGTTTAACTCCGGATAGCCTGGCGTTATCAAATGGCTAACTGCATACGTTCTCGCACAGATGGCCTGAGCTTTTAAGGCTTCCACGGGGTAACTGGCAGGCATTTCACTTGGCACTACGCCGCGAAGGTATTCTTCAAGTCCCAGAGAGTTGATGACCGCCATTCCGTCTGAAAGCTTCCGGACCTCCAAAGTCCCGCGATAGGAAGGAATGCATTGATCCCGCTCTACGTTCTTTAAGATAATTCTCCCATTTGTCTCCTCGGTTCCGATTTGAACGTAACTGTTTTCGGATAAAAAATACGCGCTTTCTTCCGTGATCCAAACCGTTTCTCCCGGGTCATGCCATTCCCTCTGCCCCATGTTCTCCCCCCGCTCCAAATACCACTTCTGATCCGAGCCGACCAATAATTCCTTGTGCAATAAGCTTTCGTGGTGCGAAGTTTTGATCAGTACGCGTATGTTTTGTTTCACCAATTCCCCCAACGCCGGTTGAAACGCCTCGTCCGCCTCCGGAATCATTTCAGTCATTGTTGTTTCCGGAGTTTCAGGCTCTTCATCCCGCATTGCGTCACCTGCCTTAAACGCGTTCATCCAACACATGATGATCAGCAACAGCAACAACCCGGAACAAACAAAGCCCCAGATTTTCACGCGAACGTTTTTCGGAATCTTTCCCATCGAATTTCATCCCCCCGGATCCTCTGCGATTTTCAGAAATAAAAAGCAGCTTCCGGTCTCCCGAAAAGCTGCTTTTTATCTTTTGTACCGCATCCGAAGGACGCTTTTTTGCCCCCGAAATGCCGCGTCTTGTTTTTTGACTCCTAGCTCGCGCCAGGTGGGTAACCGCAACCAAGTTTTTGCCTTCCCTTCCAATCCTCTGGTCCAGGCATGCCTGGGAGTGAGGGCTTGACAGCCGCTTGGCAATATAAGAATCCCATGAAAGTAAATGTAGGTTCAAAACTAACAAGCTTTATCGAACATTTCAGGTTAGTTTTATTATAACCTAACTGCCCCAAAAATTCAACAGAAAAATTTGCCATTTTAGGCAATTTTTTCTGATAATTGTGGCTATTAATTACATTTTTTGAGCAATTCTTCCCATCTCTTATCAACTTCTGCCTGGAATGCTTCGATCAGATATTCATTTCCGGGCTTAAACAGATGCTTGAATCTTCCCTGCTTTTTCAAGAAATCCTCCAGGGGAAGCTTATGCTTCGGCTGATAATTCAGTCTCCACTCGCCTTCCACCACCTCAAACAAAGGCCAGTAGCAGGTTTCAACGCCAAGTTTGCAGATCTCAATGATGTCAGGAGCGTCATAGCGCCATCCTCTCGGGCAGGGAGCCATGATATTCAGAAATGCCGCACCAGGCGTATAAATCGCACGCTCAGCCTTTACGTAAAGATCCTTCATGTTGCCGATGAAGGTGGTCTGCGCAACGTAAGGAATGTTGTGCGCCGCGATAATGGTCGCCAGATCCTTTCTGGACTGAGGCTTACCATTCGACTGCGTTCCCACGGGAGTTGTCGTGGTATCAGCGTACATGGGCGTAGCAGAGGATCTCTGAATGCCCGTGTTCATGTATGCGCCGTTGTCATAGCATACGTAAACCATGTCATGACCGCGCTCCATGGCGCCGGACAAGGATTGCAGACCAATGTCATAGGTACCGCCGTCACCGCCAAAGGTAATGAACTTGTACTCAGAACCAATCTTTCCGCGCTTTTTCAATGCGTGATACGCCGTCTCCACGCCAGAAAGCGTTGCGCCTGCATTTTCAAATGCATTGTGGATGTAGCTGTCCTCATATGCCGTATAGGGATACATGTAAGAGGAAACCTCAAGACATCCCGTGGCATTTCCGATCACGGCCTTGTCTCCGGGATGAAGGGCCTTCAGCACGTTTCTAACGGCGATGGTACCGCCGCAACCGGCACACATTCTGTGTCCGGGCGCAAGTCTTTCTTCCCTCGCTTGGATCTCTCTAAAATTAAAAGCTCTCTGCTCCATCATTTTTCTCCTAATAAATCGCTAACGCGATAGAATACTCCGTTTCGCTTTGTTAAATATCTTTGTTTATACGCAGTCTGCCTCATCGGCACTTCTAAGGCCAAGGTAGGGATAAGGTCCAAAGACGTTCTCTCCCGCCGCAAGCTTCTCGAGCTTTTCGTATACGCGCTCTACGTCAGAAACCCTGACGTCACGTCCAGACAGACCATAAATGATATTTACCGTCTCAGCCTGACATTTCGCGCGGTACATCGCCGCGGTAACTTCCGCGCCAACCGGTCCGCCAACGCTGTTGTAGCCTTCACTTCTGTCAAGAATTCCAACTGCCTTACAATTCTTCAGTGCATTTGCAAACTCTTCTCCCGGGAAGGGACGGAACACGCGGATCTTCAAAAGCCCAACCTTCTTGCCCTCCGCGCGAAGCTTATCAATGGCATCCTTGATGGTACCGCATACACTACCAATTGCTACCAGCGCATATTCCGCGTCCTCTAAGCAATAGCCTTCGTAAAAGCCATATTTTCTTCCGGACAGCTTTTCAAACTCCTCGGCAACTTCCAAAATGACCTTCTTTGCATTGATCATGCCCTGTGCCTGCGCACGCTTTGCCTCCATGCAATACGGGGAAACGGCATAAGGACCAACGGCCATGGTCTCGTCTTCCTTGAGAAGATAATGCTCCGGATGATACTCTCCAACGAACTCCTTAACGGGAGCATCGGGAAGGAGCGTAATGTTTTCAACGGCATGACTGGTGATGAAACCATCCTGGCATACCATGATGGGAAGCTTTACGTCCGGATGCTCCGCGATTCGGTATGCCTGAAGCGTATTGTCATAAGCTTCCTGATTGTTTTCTGCATAAATCTGAAGCCAGCCGCTGTCTCTGGCGCCCATGCTGTCGGAATGCTCCGCATTGATGTTGATGGGACCGGAAAGTGCACGGTTTACAAGCTCCAGCATGATGGGCAGACGATTGGACGCTGCCACGTATAATACCTCCCACATGAAAGCAAGTCCACAGGAGGAAGTTGCCGTCAGGGTTCTTGCTCCTGCAGCCTCGGAACCGATCGCGGCACTCATGGAGCTATGCTCACTCTCAACGGGAATAAATTCAGTATCTACCTGACCGTTGGAGATCATGCTGGATACAAACTGCGGGATCTCCGTGGAAGGGGTAATGGGAAATGCGGGCATCACGTCGGGATTGATCTGGCGAATGGCTTCCGCAACGGCCTCATTTCCGGACATTCTCTGGGGAATACCTTTTTCGCTCATGTTATTGTCCCTCCTTCATCTCGATGGCACCAAAGGGACAAGCCTTTACGCAAATGCCGCAGCCCTTGCAGTGATCATAATCAAACTCTTCTCTCTTATTGTTCTTGGCGATAATGCAGCTGTCGGGACAATAAGGAACGCAGAGCAGGCATTGTTTGCACTTCTCCTTGATCCATACGGGCGTGTTGGTACGCCACTGACCAGTCATAAAGCCCTTGCTGGTAGCGGGCTCATGAATCTGCAAGCCTTCCGTAACGTCCTGCCAAACTACGTGTTCATCTATTTTTTCTGCAGGTAAAGCCATTAGTGCACCTCCTCCATCGCCAAACGAAGCGCTTTCATGTTGCCGTCCAGCACTTCCGGTTTTTTCGCAAATTTATGTTCCAGGGATTCTCTCATCAGATTGATAAAGGTTTCCTGCTCAATGACTCCAGACACCTTTACGATCGCGGCGAGCATGGGCGTATTCGGGAAATATTTTCCAAGCGTCTCCATGCAGACCTTTCTCGCATCGATGATATGAACCTCACCCTCGTAGCCCTTTAAGTGAGGAATGATCTCCTCCTTGGACTTCGTGGTGTTGACAAGAATGGCACCCTCTTTCTTCAGGCCAGCCGTTACGTCCACGGACTCGAGCAGCGTGTCATCCACGACTACCACGTAATCAGGCTCGTAAATGTTGGAGTGCACGCGGATCTGATTATCACTGATCCTGTCATAAGCGGTAATGGGCGCACCCATTCTCTCAGGGCCGTACTCAGGAAAGCCCTGCACGTGTTTTCCAAGCTGAAATGCCACGTCAGCCAACAAAAGAGCCGCCGTCTTGGCGCCTTGGCCTCCTCGGCCATGCCATCTGATCTCCGTCAAACTGTTCATTTTCCAATCCCTTCCATCCTAAATCATTACCTTTCGTACCCCGTTCGGGCATACGCGAAACATATTATACGACATTTTTTTTCATTAGTAAATAGTTTTTTCCACTCCCATCAAAAAAACACCTCTCGGAGGAATCCGAAAGGTGTTGATCCACAGACTTGGTTAATCAGATAATCCTACGTAGCCACAGGCTTCGATCATGGTTTGTCCTTCTTCTGACAACAGCCATTCAACGAGTCTTGTTACGTTTCCCTTTTGATTATCCTTGCGATAAACGACGTAAAATTTTGTGCTGATCGGATAAGAGCCATTTCGTACGTTCTCAGCACTCGGATAGATTCCGTCAACGGCCAGCATTTTTACGTTATCATCTGCCACCATGCCCGAAAGATAATACCGGAAGGAATAACCAATCCCCGCGCCAAATACGGACAGGAGCCGTCTAGAGGTCAGCATGTCATCCTCCATAAACTTATCCATCATGGTTTGACTGCCAGAGCCCTTTACTCTGGTCAGCGGATTGATCATTTTAGAAACGCCGCCAACCTCTTTCCAGTTCGTGATCTCTCCCCTGTATATGGACCGTATCTGTTCCGTCGTCAGTCCATCTACGGGATTGTCTTTATTTACGAAGAATACAAATGCTTCCATGCCAATCGGCACGATCTCCAGCTCAACGCCCTTCTCCTTTGCAGACTGCATTTGCTCTTTCGACGGATGCGCCGTGAAAAACAGATCAACGGAGCCGTCAACCAGGGCATTAAATCCTCTGACGGTGTTTTGATATTGCATCACGCTGTCAGGTGCAAAATTTTCACCATAGTAATTATCATCTGAAAACACGCCACCCTCATAGGTGACGGTTCCCGCGGGATAGCAATTCTCTATTACCGATGCGTAAACCGGGACGAGAGCTGCCGCGCCGTCTAATACGGGCAAATCTTCGCCACTTTGAAATTTCAGCGACGAGCCTGTTCTTGCAAGCTCAGACGCCTCCTCAAAGGGCAGGAATTTAGCCACGTCAATCATTTTTAGCTGATTTGTACCACTGAAATTATTGGCAAGGCGGCACGTAATTGTTAGGTACAGGAACACGTTTACAGTCACAAACAGGAAAATCGTTCCCAAGATAGCGATCATCTTCTTCATGGCCACAACTCCCTTGCAATAAATTGTATGATCGAAGAATTCTGATAAGCAAAGCAGATATAAATGCAATGCGCAATGGTAGCAAGCATTCCTAACAGAATCACGATGATCATTAATCTGATAAAAGCACGGTCACTCATGTTACATACTCCTCATGATAAGCATGGCAAGAATGCTTAAAAATATGACGCCCAAAGTGAATAAGACTGCAATAACCATACTAATGATAAACATAACCGTATAGGCTGTTTTTCTGCGCCGCCCTTCTTTCTTAGAATCCATACCATCTTTAATGAACAACACAATGGAAGCAAGCACGAATAATGCAATTGCAATTATGATCAGCCAGCCGAAAATCCGCATCAGAATATCCATGGACGTTCTCCTTTCATTTGCTTTTCTAATCCTATTCTACCAGATGCGATCATCAAGTGCACCTGCCATACGTCACTTTTCTGATGCCACGTCAAGTGACAAACGTCATTAAAAAGACCCATGGCAAGCGTCTTTCCGTTCACCATGGGTCTTATGTTTTCTTATGCAGCGGTTTTGGCCGCTATATGGTAATTACAGCTGAGGGCCTGCAGCAACCAGTGCCTTACCAGCATCATTGCCTTCATACTTCTTGAAGTTCTTGATGAATCTCTGTGCAAGATCCTGAGCCTTAGCCTCCCACTCGGAAGCGTTAGCGTAGGTATCTCTGGGATCCAGGATTGCAGGATCAACTCCGGGAAGTGCGGTGGGAACCTCAAAGTCAAAGATGGGGATCTTCTTGGTAGGCGCATTGTTAACGTCACCATTCAGGATTGCGTCGATGATTCCTCTGGTATCCTTGATGGAGATTCTCTTGCCGGTGCCGTTCCAACCGGTGTTTACAAGGTAAGCCTTAGCGCCGCTTGCCTGCATCTTCTTAACCAACTCCTCGCCGTACTTGGTGGGATGGAGCTCCAGGAATGCCTGGCCAAAGCATGCGGAGAAGGTAGGGGTGGGCTCGGTAATGCCGCGCTCGGTACCTGCAAGCTTTGCAGTAAATCCGCTCAGGAAGTAGTACTGGGTCTGCTCAGGAGTCAGGATGGATACGGGAGGAAGTACTCCGAATGCATCTGCGCTCAGGAAGATTACGTTCTTCGCTGCAGGGCCTGAGGAAGTAGGGTTAACCTTCAGTACGATGTTGTCAATGTGATCGATGGGATAAGATACGCGGGTGTTCTCGGTAACGCTCTTATCATCAAAATCAATCTTACCGTCAGCAGCTACGGTTACGTTCTCAAGAAGAGCATTTCTCTTGATAGCGTTGTAGATGTCAGGCTCAGACTCCTTGTCAAGGCCGATAACCTTAGCGTAGCAGCCGCCCTCGAAGTTAAACACGCCGTTGTCGTCCCAGCCGTGCTCGTCATCACCGATGAGCAGTCTCTTGGGATCGGTGGAAAGGGTGGTCTTACCGGTTCCGGACAGACCGAAGAAGATTGCGGTGTTCTCGCCCTTCATGTCGGTGTTTGCGGAGCAGT
>JAFZNO010000095.1 GCA_017552985.1 Lachnospiraceae bacterium | reverse complement strand
CACTTACCCCGATTTCATTTTTCAAGTACCGTTCAACAAGTTCCACCTTTAATGCAGGTTTAATCATACTTTTTCTTGACATAGAAATACCCCCAAGTAGGTTTTATATTTCAATGTCCTACTTAGGGGTAGCATATCACATGCCGTGAGGGGTTGAATTTTATTTAACGGGTTTTGCACCGGCTTTTTCCTGTGCCGCTTCCATGGCACGCTTGAAGAAGCCTTTTTTCTTGGGAGGAGCGAGTTCGATCTTGCCGTGAAGGCCTTTCACTCCGAGAATGTACATGCCGCTGATCGTCGCCTTAACTTCCTTCTTGAGGGGAATGCTGTCGAAGATCTTCTCATCGCTGATCAGATTCATGATCTGGGGTCCGATCTTAACTTTTACGATGGGGAGCTTCTGGTTTCTCATGATCTTCGGCGTCTGGTCGATGACGGATTGCGGCAATCCTGATTCCTTGATCTTAAGTCGCTTTTTGTCAATGATCAGCATGGAGACCGTCATTTTGTTGGCTTCCATGAGCTCTTGCTGTTCGGCCTGCTTCTTCTGGGCCTTCTTTCCCAAGAAGTACATTGCGATAATGGCGGCCACCACCAGCACGAGCACCACGATCAGGACGATCAGACCAGCGTTAATGCCCAGGATGGCAAACGTGTTTGTGTTCATCATACTATGTATCCTTTCTATCCTTTTCCCTATTCAATTTTATACAGAAACTACATTACATCATAACACAGCTTTGCCAAATTCACAAGAATTGGTTTTGATAATTTTAAAGTTCACGTAATTTTCATTTTAATTATGCAAGTATTGGTGTTATAATACAAAATGGAAGTTAGCCGCAAGGCTTCAGAAGAAAAAATGAGAGGATTATGAAAGAGATGAAAAAGAAGAATTTTGGCGGGATTGCCGTGATCTGTGCAGCGGTTCTCGCCTGTGGAACGTTGGCAGGCTGTGAGACGAAAACGGGTGGCGATAATCCATCGACGACCGGAACTGAAGTTACGGGGACGGGGGTCCAGGATCCGGCGTCGACTGCGGAACCAATAAAGGTTACCGAAGGCCGTACCTATGCGAAGGACATGGATCTTGACAAGTACGTGACGCTCAAGGATTATCAGAATTTCCGCGTGGAGAGAGATCCCGTGGAGATTGATGAGAAAGAGGTTGAGCTGATCCTCAAGGATGCTTATTATAACTATTTCCCTGCAGATCAGGGAATTAAGGATCGTGCCGTGGCAGACGGGGATACCGTAAACATTGCTTACGTTGGAAAGAAGGACGGCGTTGCCTTTGACGGCGGAACGGCAGAGAGTACGCCTCTTACCATTGGCTCCAACAGCTACATTGACGGCTTTGAATCCGGCCTGATCGGCGTTATGCCTGGAGAGACGGTTGACTTAAACCTCACGTTCCCCGAGGATTATGGCAATACGGAACTGGCAGGCCAGGCAGTTGTTTTCACCGTGACCGTAAACTGCATCATCCCTGAAGAAATGAAGGACGAGCACGTTGCAGGGATCGTCCCGGACATAGACACCGTTGAGGGTCTTCGCCAGTACATTCGTGATTATCTTACGGAAGCATATCAATCTGAAGGCGATGACGCTTATCAGGAAAAGGTTTTGGAAACCTTCATGGAGGAGATGTGCGAAGTAAAGGAAGTTCCGCAGGAATGGATCGATTACTATCGTGAGCAGATCAATAATTACTTTGTTACCATGGCATTCCAGATGGCGACGGATCCTGATACGCTGGTGCAGACGTATTTCGGACAGGATCTGGAGAGCTTTCTCAATGAGCATTCCGTCATTGCGGCGCGCGAAGACCTGGTATTGCAGGCATTGGCGAAGAAGCAGGGACTTTGCATCGACGATGAGGAATTAAACAGGGTTTTACAGGAGCAAACCACGAATGCAGGTCTTTCTTCCATCGCTGATTATCTTGGGGAATCATCCATGGAGGATTTCAGACAGACCTATCATTACCAGCTGGCATTTGATTACCTTTACAATCTGGCATCGCAGAAATAAGATCACTAGTTAACGGGGAACCAAGGATGCGAATGGAGAGAAACGGAAGAAAATGGATCATGGGACTGTTTGCGGCACTGGCGATCGCAGTGCTGTGTCCTTTCGCGTCCAATTCCGTTCACGCCAGCACCATTTCAGAGTTACAGGAGCAGATCAAGGCGCATCAGAAGGAATTGGAGGAAGCCAATAAAAAGGCGGAAAACCTGAAGGATAAGCAAAGTCTGATCGAGGAAATGATCGACGATCTGAACGCGGAGATCCTAAATACCATGACGTGCATCGCCCTTCGGGAGGATGAGATCGCGGACATGGAAAAGGAGATCGAGATAAAGAGAGGCGAGATCACGCAAAAGCAGGAAGAGATCGATCAGACGGAGCAGGAATACCTTGCGGCAAAGGCGCGGGAGGAAAAGCAGAAGGATGACATGCAGGTCCGTGCCAAGAGGATTTACGAGACGGGTAACGTTTCCTTCTTCCACCTGCTCATGCAGGGAGTCGGCCTTTCCAACCTCCTAAACAAGATGGACTACGTCGAACAGCTCTATACGTACGACAGGAGCAAGCTTTCAGATTTTGAGAACGTGAAACAGATCACGCTGGATCTGTGGAAGAAGCTAGAGGTCGAGAAACAAGATTTACAAGCTCAAAAGGACGCATTCACGCGGGCGAAGGAAGAAGTGGAGCTTGCGAAGGCGGAACTGGAAAAGCAAAAGGCGGATCTTGACAAGGCGCTGGCTCAGAGAAAAAAAGAGAGCGCCGACTTTGAGGCTGAGATCAAAAAGGCGAAACAGGAAGCTAACGTAGCGAAGACTTTGATCCAGCAGGAGCAAAAAGAAATCAAGAAGCTTCAGCAACAGCAAAAGCAGGGGCAGTCCGCAGACGTGGGAACGATCACGGAGACAAGTTATTCCTCCATCGTAGATAATGCGGCGGGAAGTGACTTGGGAAAGAAAATTGCGAAGTATGCGCTGCAATTTGTGGGTAACCCGTACGTGCTAGGCGGAACGAGTCTCACGAACGGCACGGACTGCTCAGGCTTTATGTATTCCGTGTACGCGAAATTTGGATATTCCATCTCCAGGACTTCCGGGCAGCAGAGAAATGACGGAACGGCGGTTGCCTATGAAAATGCCCAGCCCGGCGACATCGTTTGTTATAACGGCCACGTGGGAATGTACATTGGTTCCGGCAAGATCGTACACGCCAGCAATAAAAAGGACGGCATCAAGGTGAGCAATGCCACCTACCGCAAGGATATGGTGGGCGTACGCCGCATTATTCAGTAATTTACGATGATAATTGGTCACGGGACGTGACATAAAAAAAGGAGTGCATGGCACTCCTTTTTTATTTTACGATATGCTTTACGTTATGCCGTGATCACGGTGCCGGCCTTTCCCTTGATGGCGTCATCGATGCATGCCTGATTGGTGATCAAGACCTTGCCGCCAGGAACCTTCTCCAGGTAAGCGATGGCAGCTTCGATCTTCGGAAGCATGGTGCCTGCCTCAAATTCTCCTTCTTCTGCGTAAGCCTTTGCCTCAGCCACGGTCATGGAAGAGATGGGCGACTGGCTTTCCTTGCCAAAATTCTTGTATACGCAATCTACGTCGGTCATGATGATGAGTTCGTCGGAACGAAGGTCTGCCGCAAGCTTTCCGGCGATGGCATCCTTCTCGATCACGGCGGAAGCACCCTTGAGAACGTGCTTCTGCTCGATGACGGGAATGCCGCCGCCTCCGCAGGCGATGACGATCTGGTCTGCATCCGTCAAGGTGCGGATGGTCTCTAATTCTACAATGTCAATGGGCTTGGGTGCGGCCACAACGCGGCGGAAACCTTTGCCCGGATATTCTTTCACGTAATTTCCCTTCTTCAGCTCCGCCTCGGCATCCTCCTGGGACATGAAGCGGCCGATCACCTTCGTCGGTGCGTAGAATGCATCATCATAAGGGTCCACGGTCACCTGGGTCAGAATGGTGCTCACGGGTTTGGAAATGCCGCGGGAAAGAAGCTCAGAGCGCAGGCTGTTCTGAATGTCATAACCCACGTAGCCCTGACTCATGGCGGAACAAACGCACATGGGTGCGGGAGTATAATCCGTATAAACGCGGCGCAGCTCCGTCATGGCCTTGTGGATCATGCTTACCTGCGGTCCGTTTGAATGCGTGATGGTAAGCTGGTAATCAGCCTCTACCAGGTCTGCCAGCGCCTTGGCGGTCTGTCTTACGGCGCCCTGTTGCTCTAAGGTGGTATGTCCAAGGGCTTCATGCCCAAGGGAAACAACAACTTTTTTCTTGCTCACTGTAATTGCCTCCTGCACGTTTTATTTCCATATCGATCTCATTGAGATTCTAATATTTTTCTTTGCCCAGATCACGGTGCCAAGTACCATAAATACATTTTAGCATGAGGACGGGGAAATGCAAAGTACCTTTTCCAAGACTTCAAAATAATTTTCAAACGTTTTTTTACAACAAGCGGGATCATCGATCACGATGCCGGGGCTTCGAAGACCGATCAGGGTAAAGCCCATGGCCATGCGGTGGTCCTCATAGGTTTTTACAAGGCTTGGCTGGGGAGAGCCTGGCCAGATCGTGATGGAGGCTTCCGTGGTCTCGCAACGGATCCCCATTTTCTTTAGCTCCGTCTCGATGGCACTCAGGCGATCGCTTTCCTGAAAACGCACGTGGCCGATCCCCGTAATGGTGGTGGGACTGGTCGCAAAGGGCGCCAGGGCGGCAAGCGTGATGGCCTGATCGGAGCAGGCGCTCATGTCCGCGACGATGCCGGGGTAAGAACCGTCCTTGGGCGGCGTAAGCAGTATGCCCTCCGGCCGGTCTTCGGCGTGGCAGCCAAGTTGCTCCAGGAAACGCAGAAATTGTACGTCTCCCTGCAGGGAATCAAAGTGCACGTGAGATACCTGGACGGGAAGGTTTAGCAAGGGACAGAGGGCGTAAAAATAGCTTGCGCCGGAGACGTCAGGCTCGATCTGATAGTCGAGGGCGCGGTATTTCTGACCCGCAGGCGTGACAAAGCGCTTGGCCGGAGCCGCGTCAGCGGAATATGAAGACTGAGGGGCATCCTGAGAAACGGCATCGCAGCGTACGCCAAACTGCGCCATCATTTTTCTTGTCATGTCCACGTAGGCCATGCCGTGGCTGCCGACTGCCTCCACGGTGAAATCTGAGGACGACAGGGCGGAGGAGATGAGCAGGGCACTCAAAAATTGGCTGCTTCGCTCAATGTCCACGCTGACGAAATTCTTTTGGAAGCCACGGGAATGCAGGGTAAAGGGAAAGCAATCCGGCGTCTCGGTGCAGGAAATCTCACATCCAAGGGTCTCGATTCCGCGAAGGAGCGGAGCCATGGGGCGCCGTCTCATCTGGGCTGATGCGTCCAAGTGATAGGTTCCGTGGGTGATGCCCAGCCATGCCGTCAGGAATCTTGCGGCCGTTCCGGCGCTTCCGACGTAGAGGGAGGCTTCTTTTTTGGGAACGTCTCCGCCACGGCCCGTCACCTTGATCATTGCGTTTGCTTCATCCGTTTCCACTTCGAATCCAAGCGACTTGGCACACTCGGCAAAATGCCTGGAATCGTCGGAAAACAAGGCACCGCGCAGGGTAGAGGCTCCGTCAGCCAGCATGGCCAGCAGAAGCGCTCTGTTGGTGATGCTTTTTGAACCGGGAACCTGGGCCTTCAAAAAGCCTGGCAGGGCCGCCATATTGTACAAACAAGGGACGCGATACGTTCCTTCCATGATTCCTTCCTCCTAAATCCTTAGTCATACGTTTCATCTGAGCCCTTATTATAACGTTATTTCCTTTTCGTGACAAGGAAAAAGCCTTCGCTCGTCAATGAGCGGAGGCCTTTTTAACAGGTTTTTCAAATTCACACAGGGCATTTCGAATGGTCAGCGTGTCGAGCCATACTTTTCCGCTTGGCGTGATGCGGTAAAGATCCAGCGTGCCGTATCCTTCGCAGCCCGCTTTTAGGCGCGGCGAGGGAAGGGCCGGATCGGGCTCGTCGTATGACAGCGCCATCATTTTTTGCTTGGGAGACTGGAGGGTCAGCGTAACCAGTGAGTTGCGGTTCCCGGCCTTCACATGCCAGGTGACGGTCTCCTTTGTCTCCTTCGTTCCCCATTTCAGGCGGGGACGCTGCAGGATCCTGGCAAAGGAATAACAGAAATCTTCTCCGGTGTAGGTCAGCTGTAACAGCATTTTGGGCTTAAAACGGAAGAAGAGGAATCTCGGGCAACAGCCGTCTATGGCAAGGGCAGAGTGCTTTAGTGGCTTTCCCGTGCGTTCGCTTATGAGATCACAGGAGGCAAGCTGCAGCCACGGTTTGTTGTAGCTTCGTCCCCAGTGCTTGTCGGCATAGCCGCTGCAGTCATCCGGGGAGACCTCATAGGTTTCGCCGTTTACGACAACGTTGCCGCGATAATGGGTTTTGATGCCCTCTCCGTGCCAGAAGCTGTCCAAGGCGTTGAGCGCACTCAGGAAAGGTGAGGCGAGGAATCCGGTATGACAGGCAATGGTCTTATGGATCTCCAGATCCCATTCCACGATCTGTTCCTCGGGATCCGGTTCGCTGAGATTCTTTGGGGCGGGTGCCTCCTTGATCCGGCTGGCGATGCGGTTCTCGCGCAGAACATTGTCACCGACCTGAAAATATAAGGGCTTCTTTGCATATTTGGCCGCCGTGATCGGGTGATAAGCGGCAAGTTGGAGTCCGGGTGCCTCCGCATCCGGGAAGATTCCCGCGGAAACCTTTACGTAAGAAGGAATGGCAGCCCTGTCTTTTTTTTGTTTGCCCGGAACGGGATTTAGAATCAGATATTCAACGAAGAAAAAGCGACGGATTCCCGTAGCGGCACTAATCCCTGAGAAGGAGTGCCACCAGCGCAGGTACCCTTTCTTTGCAAGGGAACCGCAGAGCATGTATGCATTTCTGCTTTGATCGGAACGATTCATTTGCTTTCTCCCGGTAAATTTATGACAGCTTATTACGTAAAAAATGACGGGTAATTCAACTCGAGTGTTGTTTTAGAGGGCGTTCCTTGTGAGAATAGACCGAAGAAAAACTAGATTTAGTTGTAACCCACCTTATTATAATACAACATATTGCGTATGACAAGTGTGTCGGGAAAACTTTTTTGAATTGTGGATAACTCTGTTTCTTCTAAAAGATGTACGTGGAATAATCCACAGAAAATGACGCGTTATCCACAAAAAAAGTGGATAAGTCTTTTCGAAAAAAACGCTTGTGTTTTCTGCTAAGAAAATCTATAATATTTAATGATTACAATTCTGTCTTTGCGCAGTTTCCCGAAAAAAAGAACGGTTAGGAGATCAGTCGTAAATCGTTTGATGAGCGGGGAGCGCCGAGAAGACGGAAAGAAGGAGGAAGGCATGCTATATATTGGAGTGGATTTGGGTACCTCTGCCGTAAAACTTCTGTTGATGGACAGCGACGGCAAGATCCAAAACATCGTATCAAAGGAGTATCCCCTGTACTTCCCTCATCCGGGTTGGTCTGAGCAGAAACCCGAGGATTGGTGGGAGCAAACAAAGATCGGCATCAAGGAGCTGATCAAGGACGCGGACAAGTCCCAGGTAGCCGGCATCAGCTTTGGTGGCCAGATGCACGGACTTGTAATTCTGGACAAGGATGACAACGTGATCCGTCCCGCAATTCTTTGGAATGACGGAAGAACTTTCGAAGAGTGTGATTATCTGAACAACGTGATCGGTAAGGACAAGCTCAGCGAGTACACCGCAAACATTTCCTTTACCGGTTTTACCGCACCCAAGATCCTTTGGGTAAAGAATAAGGAGCCTGAGAATTTCGCAAAGATCGAAAAGATCATGCTTCCTAAGGATTACATCGCTTACAAGCTGACCGGCGTGCACTGCACGGACGTTTCCGACGCATCCGGAATGCTGGTATTCGACGTAAAGAACCGCAAGTGGTCCAAGGAGATGTGCGATATCTGCGGCATCAAGGAGAGCCAGCTTGCAAAGTGTTATGAGAGCTATGAGAAGGTTGGCACCGTGCTTCCCGAGATCGCTGCAGAGCTTGGCATTCCTGCCACCTGCATCGTTGCGGCAGGCGCAGGCGACAATGCGGCAGCTGCAGTGGGAACCGGCACCGTTGGCGACAACATGTGTAACATTTCCCTTGGAACCAGCGGCACCATCTTTATCTCCTCCAAGAATTTTGGCGTGGACAAGTTCAACGCGCTCCATTCCTTCGCTCACGCGGACGGCAAGTATCACCTGATGGGCTGCATGCTCAGCGCCGCTTCCTGCAACAAGTGGTGGATGGATGAGATCATTGGGACCAAGGATTACGCAGCAGAGCAGAAGGCAATCGAGAAGCTTGGCGAGAACCACGTTTACTTCCTGCCTTACCTCATGGGCGAGCGTTCTCCTCACAATAACCCGAACGCAAGGGCAACCTTCATCGGCATGACGATGGACACCACCCGCGCAGACATGACGCAGGCAGTGCTTGAGGGCGTAGGATTTGCACTCCGTGATTCCCTGGAAGTTGCAAAGTCCCTTGGCATCAACCTTGAGAGAACCAAGAACTGCGGCGGCGGCGCTAAGAGCCCCCTGTGGAAGAAGATGATCGCCAACATCCTGAACCTGAAGGTTGACGTGATCGAGTCCGAGGAAGGTCCTGCAATGGGCGGCGCAATGCTGGCTGCAGTGGCTAACGGCGAATACGCTTCCGTGGAAGAGATCGCTGCAAAGGTTGTGAAGATCGTTGACACCGTTGAGCCCGATCCCGCTTTGGTTGCAAAGTATGAGGAGAGATATCAGCAGTTCAAGGAGATCTATCCTGCCTGCAAGCCCGTTTTTGACATCATTACGAAGTGATGCATCCAAGCATTTCAGCGGATGCCGAATGTTTGCAGGGCGCAAATCGTCCGGGGGACGATTGCAATGCGCCGACCAAAGCGAAGCGGAGATGCGAGAGTTGCATCGCAACGGAGCAATCCGTGGATGCAAATATAAAACTAACCTAAAAGGAGGGTTACTCAAGTCATGAAAATTTTGTCCGTAAATGACGCTGAATTCCGTAAGTATGGCAGAGTCGTTACCAACGTGGACTTCGCTCCCCTGGTAGAGGCTTTGAAGAAGACCGAACTTCCCGATGGCGTGGTTTATGAGCCCAGCGTGGCTTCCCTGGAGGCAACTCCCGTGATGAAGGCGCTGACCGAGACCACCTATGGCGAAATGCCCATCCAGATCGGTTATTGCAACGGCCATAACAACAAGCTGAACGCTCTGGAGTATCACCGTGATTCCGAGATCAACGTAGCTGCCACCGATGCGATCCTGATGCTCGGCCTGCTCGCTGACGTTGCTCCGGATTTCACCTATGACACTTCCAACGTAAAGGCATTCTTTGTACCTGCAGGCACTGCAGTGGAAGTGTTCGCTACGACGCTTCACTATGCGCCTTGCGGCGTGGACGGCGCCGGCTTCCAGGTGGCGATCGTTCTTCCGAAGGGAACCAACTATCCTTTGAAGACCGCACACGCAAAGGTAAATGCTGACGGAACCGCACCCAGCGAGGATGCTCTGATCACCGCAGTGAACAAGTGGCTCATCGGCCATGCCGAGGGCGGTCTTGACGCAGGCAGCTTCATCGGCCTTAAGGGCGAGAACTGTACCCTGTAATCAAATATCGTATGTTTCCCTGCCCGCAGGGTTACAGATAAACAACAAACAAACCACAAACAAAAGTGAGTTTAAGGAGGAAACTGCAAAATGAACAATTTACCCCAGGTAAAAATTGGTATTGTTGCTGTTAGCCGTGACTGCTTCCCTGAGAGCCTGTCCGTTAACAGAAGAAAGGCCCTGATCGATGCGTATACCAAGAAGTATGGCGCAGCTGACATTTATGAGTGCCCCATCTGTATCGTAGAGAGCGAGATCCACATGGTTCAGGCTCTTGAAGACGTTAAGAAAGCTGGATGTAACGCACTTTGCGTATATCTTGGAAACTTTGGTCCTGAAATCTCCGAGACCCTGCTTGCTAAGCACTTTGATGGTCCTTCCATCTTTGTTGCAGCTGCAGAGGAGAGCCAGGCAGACCTGCAGGATGGCCGTGGCGATGCTTACTGTGGCATGCTGAACGCAAGCTACAACCTGAAGCTTCGCAACGTTAAGGCTTACATCCCTGAGTATCCCGTTGGCACCGCTGAGGAGTGCGCTGACATGATCAATGAGTTCGTTCCCATCGCTCGCGCGATCATCGGACTTTCCGATCTGAAGATCATTTCCTTCGGTCCCAGACCTCTTAACTTCCTTGCTTGTAACGCTCCCATTAAGCAGCTTTACAACCTGGGCGTTGAGATCGAAGAGAACTCCGAGCTGGATCTGTTCGAGTCCTTCAACAAGCATGCCGGTGACGCCAGAATCCCTGCAAAGGTTGCTGAGATGGCAGCTGAGCTTGGCGCAGGCAACAAGAAGCCTGAGGTTCTTGAGAAGCTCGCTCAGTATGAGCTGACCCTTCTTGACTGGGTTGAGGCACACAGAGGCTACAGAAAGTACGTTGCAATCGCTGGCAAGTGCTGGCCTGCATTCCAGACCCAGTTTGGTTTCGTACCTTGCTACGTAAACAGCCGTCTCACCGGTATGGGCATCCCCGTATCCTGTGAGGTTGACATCTATGGATGTCTGTCCGAGTTCATCGGTACCTGCGTAAGTGGTGATGCCGTTACCCTGCTCGACATCAACAACTCCGTACCTGCTGACATGTACAAGCAGTCCATCGAGGGCAAGTACCCTTACACCCACAAGGATACCTTCATGGGCTTCCACTGCGGCAATACCTGCTCCAAGAAGCTGGCATTCTGCGAGATGAAGTATCAGAAGATCATGGCAAGAGCACTTCCTATCGAGGTTACCAACGGAACCCTCGAGGGAGACATCGCTCCTGGAAAGATCACCTTCTATCGTCTGCAGTCCACCGCTGATTGCAAGCTCCGCGCATACATCGCACAGGGCGAGGTTCTGGACGTTCGCACCCAGTCCTTCGGTTCCATCGGCGTATTCGCAATTCCTGAGATGGGAAGATTCTATCGTCACGTGCTGATCGAGAAGAACTATCCTCATCACGGCGCAGTTGCATTCGGTCACTTCGGAAAGGCTCTGTATGAAGTATTCAAGTTCATCGGAGTACCCGTAGAGGATCTGAACTACAACCAGCCTAAGTCCGTTCCTTACATCACCGAGAATCCTTGGGCGTAAGATAAACGAAAACGGAAACTTTTTTGGGAGCCCTGCCTGGCAGGGCTCCTTTTTTGCTTGCCAGACTTGTGAAACTAGTGTATTTTTAAAATGGTGCGGTTGGGTAAGAAGATGATCTGGGGTAATCGGGTTGCGGACTTTTGAAAGAGGCAAAAAATGATTGTGTGGGTTGCGAGTTTTCTGATGGCATTTCTAAACTATTACGTCGTTTACAGATGGATTTTGCGCGTGCCATTTCATAGGAACGCAAAATTATCGGTTGCCGTGATCGGCGGTTCCTGCCTGTTGGTTTTGGCAATGTACTTGACCGGTGAGTTCGCATTTAAGGGACCAGGCATAACCATCGTTACCATTTTGGCGCTCATCATTCTCGTAAAAGAAAAGCGCATCACGGCGCTTTTACTGTCTCCCATGGTTTTTTTTGTCCCGGGCGCGGTCAACATTTTGGGCAGTTATCTTATGACGTTCGTGTTTAAGATCCCATACCAGGCTTTTATCGATTCCAATTTATGGAGTCTGTTGATGCAGTTTTTTTTCCCGTTCTTATTCTTTATATTCTTTCTCCTTTTCAAAGGACTGCGCGCAGAAGGAGAGATGGTGAGGTTCGGCATTCCACAGTACGCGATTGCCCTTGTGGGCGCGGGATGTCTGTTTGTCATCATTGCGGTATCGCAGGGAGTGATGGAAGGAAAAACGGAGTTTTCCGACTGGACGTTGCAATTGTCCATTTGTTGGGTAATTGTTGGGCTTATTTTTGTCATTCTGATCTTCTGGCAAACCAGCATTGAAAATCATGCCATGCAATATAAGATGGAAAATGAGTACTATCAGCTGGCGCTGAAAAGGCAAGAGGCGCATATCAAGGAAATCATGGAAAGTGACCAGAAAATCCGAAGGTTTCGCCATGACGTAAATGCTCATCTGACGGCATTGGAGCAGTGCATTCAAACAAATGACTTGCCGCAATTAAAGTCCTACGTCGAGCGAATGCGTGCGGAAACGCGAAAGCTTGAGGTTCAAAAGTTTACCGGCGTGGGAGCCGTGGATGCGATCATCAGCGAATGGCATCAGAAAGCGATGGAAGAAGGCGTTCAATGGGAATGGGACGGTGGATTTCTTGGACATACGGAACTGGAAGTTTTTGATCTCTGCGTCATCTTTTCCAATCTCTTGAGTAATGCGGTTGAAGCAACGAGACAAGTGGAGGAGGGCAGGGAGAAAAAAATCCAGATTTCTTGCGGCACTTTCCGTGATCGGATATGCATTCGCATTTCAAATTCTTGTCGGCAGAATTTAGAGCCGAAGAGTCATTATGGAACCACAAAGAGTGATTGTCAGAATCATGGGTTTGGACTGCTGAATATCCAGAATACCGTTGATAAAGTTCATGGTGAATTTCATAAGAGCGTGGAACAGGGCGTTTTCACCGTGGAAATCATCCTTTGATCAGGAAAAAACGTCGTTCATCAAAAAAATACGTCGTTCATCCAAATTTTATTGATTTTTTCTTGGGGCATTCCCATAATAAAATTATAAAAAGGGGGATGAGGAACGATGTTTGGTGGAAGCATTGTTTTGGCTCAGCTCGATTGGTGGGAGCTTTTGTGGATTCTTCTGGGGGGAGGAAAATAAACACCAAGTCATGAGCCGGAGAAATCATGAGGGTTACTAAAAACATCACTTATAATAAGTGGTGTTTTTAAATTGCGTAAATTTTGAAAAAGTCTTTTGTTTTTCCCTCTTATCATGTAGAATAAAAGAAAGGAATTCTATTGGCGCGGAGGGGGAAATGATCACCATTGGCATATGCGATGACGAAGAAGCGTATCGTGACCACGTAAAAAAACTATGTGGTTCTTTTTTGGATGCGCAAAATCAAGAATGTCAATTCATAGAGTTTGCGTCTGGGGAAGAAGTGCTTGCCTATCAGGGCGATAAGATTCATTTGCTCTTTCTCGACATTGAAATGCCTGGGATGGATGGCCTTCAGGTCATGGAAAAAGTTCGCGGGAATGAACGGATCTGGCGGATTGTTTTTGTGACAAGTCATAAGGAGCTGAGATGGGAAACCATTGACCTGAAAACGCTGGCCTTTTTAGAGAAGCCTGTTGACAGGATCGGCGTGGAAACCTGCCTTAAGACCGTGGTTCGGGAAAACAGGGAGAACATTGACGTCTCATTTAAAACCGTAGACGGAGATTGTTATTTGAAGCTGGATCAGATTCTTTTTATCCAGGCCCAGGGGAATTACGTCAGCGTTTATTCCAAGAAAGATGAGATCACGGGATATGACAGCATAAAAGCCATGGAAGCGCAGATGAAGGGAACAACCATGTTGCGGACGCACAAATCTTATTTGGTAAACCTTCAATACGTTGAGAAAATGAGCGGGGTGGCGCTGCAGATGACGAATGGCAGCTCCGTGCCGATTGGAAGGAAGTATTATCAAAGCGTAAAAGAAGCATATTTTTCCTTTATCAAAAGAATTACGATCGACAGAAATAAATAGAGCCGATACGTCGTTCATCAATGGTTGGTTGATCAGGAAGACGGTTCCGGTTAGCGGGACCGTCTTTTTGCGTGGAGAAAACCGTGCCGCTACGTCGTTCATCAAAAAAATACGTCGTTCATCCAGAAATGGTTGTATTTTTATGCAAAGCACAAGCATAATGAATTTAGATCGCAGCAGATCAGAAGGAGGGGAAAAGCATGTTTAACGTAATGAATGAGAAGGAAATGATGAACGTGAATGGCGGCTTCTACTATGTTTGTTGGCGTTATTACAAAACCATGAATTGTCGCCTCGTATATATTGGAATGTCCGTGGTACAAGTGGCAAGCGGCAGCGGAGAGAAAGACAGAACGTACGTTGACGGCAAGCGGATCCATTAATGATCTGTGACGTCGTTCATCAAAAAAATACGTTGTTCATCCATATCTGGTTGATTTTTTAACGGTGGATACCCATAATAAAATCTAGATTAGGGATTGACCTATTGGTATAATTTGGTTTTAGTCGACACGTAACCATTTTATAATATTCAATTTGTCATGCGCAGGCAATTGAAAACAATTCAAGTTTATTTAAGAGGAGGAAGAGTAATATGTTTAACGTAATGAATGAGAACGAAATGATGAACGTTAATGGCGGTTTCTACTATGTTCCCAGCTATGATGCAAACTGGAACCTCATCAGACTGGTTCAGGTAGCCAGCAACAGCGGCATCAGATATTACTACAAGGGTAAGGCATATTAATTAGGCGCTTGTTTCGTAAGCAATGAGACGCCTTTTTGGGTGCTAAAAGCAAAAACTGAATATGAGAAGACTTAGGCGGGCTGAGCATGCTTCGGCATGACTTAGCCCGTTTTGACATCATTGACGTACAATCATCGTTTGTCATAAAATAAAAGGGTTGGAAACAAACGAAGCTCCCTGGCTTAACGCCGGAGAGAATAATGGTATGGGGTGGGATTCATGAGGTATTATTGCGTAAAGCAGCATGACGTAACGGACTGCGGTGCGGCATGTCTGGCAACGATCTGTAAACAGAATGGATATAAGATTGGAATCACGAAAATCCGCGAGGTTGCCGGAACGGATACGCAGGGAACCAATGCGTATGGCATGGTTAAGGCAGCGGAAAGCCTTGGCTTTACCGCAAAAGGCGTACAGGGCGAAAAAGAGGATTTTTATTCGGATTTTCCACTCCCCTGCATTGCACATATGATCGTGAACGGGAATCTTATGCACTACGTCGTGGTGCATAAGATCACCAAAAAAGAGATCGTGATCGCCGACCCCGGCAAGGGAATCGTAAAACTAAAACCAGAGGAATTCTTTGGAGAGACTGGTACGGAAGACAGGCCGCCGGAGTATGCGTGGAGCGGCGTGCTGATTCTTTTAACAAAAAATGAGACGTTCAAAAAGGGAGTGGAGACCAAGGGGCTATTCAGCCGGTTTTTCCATCTTCTGCTGCCTCAAAGGAATCTTTTTCTTCATATATTCCTGGCGTCTTTGATTTATACGCTTTTTGGAATGTTGGGCGCTTTTTATTTCAAAGCGCTGATCGATAAAGTTCTGCCCTGCGGTTTGATGAAAACGCTGACGGCGCTTTCCATCGGCATGATCCTGCTGAGTCTTTTTAAGGTTGCACTCGGCATGATCAGGGCGCACATGATGTTGTACCTGAGCCAAAAGCTCGATATTTCCCTGCTCCTTGGCTATTACCGTCACGTCATGGATCTGCCCATGAATTTCTTTGGAACAAGAAAAGTGGGCGAGATCATTTCCCGTTTTACGGATGCAGGAAAGGTCCGGGATGCCATTTCGGGAGCGACCCTGACGATCATGATCGACACCCTGATGGTGGTGGCCGGCGCCGTCATTTTATGCACGCAAAACGTAAAGCTTTTCTTTGTTTCGGTGGTCATGGTGGTGCTCTACGCCGTTATCGTTTTGGTCTTTAAGGACTGGTACCGTAAACTGAATGAACATGTGATGGAGGATAACGCGCAGCTGACGTCTTACATGGTGGAATCTTTAAACGGCATTCAGACGGTGAAGGCTTATAATGCGGAGCGCAGGACAAAGCATAACACGGAAATCAAATTTGTAAGGCTATTGAAAAGCATTTTCAAGCTTTCTTGGGTAGGCAACGTCCAGGAAGGATTAAAAACGACCGTGGAGCTGATCGGCGGCGTGGTCATTCTTTGGATTGGCGCGGTCAGCGTCATCAACGGCGAAATGACGGCCGGCGGCCTGATCACGTTCAATGCGTTGCTGGTATACTTTTTGGATCCCATCAAGAACCTGATCGATTTACAGCCGCAAATGCAGACTGCCGTGGTGGCAGCGGACAGATTGGGCGAGATCCTTGACCTGGAGGCAGAAAAGACAGAGAGAGAATTGCATAAGGCCGTGCCGGAAACCCTCAAGGGAGACATAAAGATCCGCGATCTGGATTTCCGATATGGTACCAGACGGCTTGTGTTGGAAAACATTACCCTGGACATTCCCAGGGGAAGCAACGTTGCGTTTGTGGGAGAAAGCGGTTCCGGCAAGACGACGCTTTCCAAGCTGCTTTTGCACATGTATGCGCCGGAAAAAGGCGAGATCCTGATTGGCGACCGGAGCATTGAAGACATCCAGATCGAGGCGCTGCGTGAAAGAATTGCTTACATCCCGCAGGAAACCTTCTTGTTCAGCGGGACCATCTATGAAAATCTGACCCTGGGCATGGATGACGTGACGATGGATGAAGTCGTGGAAGCGACCAAGATGGCGCAAGCCCATGATTTCATCAACGAGCTCCCGCTTCGATATGAAACTTTTCTGGAAGAGAACGGAGCCAACTTATCCGGTGGTCAGAGACAGCGACTGGCAATTGCAAGGGCAATGCTGAAAAAGCCGGACGTTCTGATCCTTGACGAGGCGACCAGCAATCTCGATTCCATTACGGAAAGGGCGCTGGACGTGACGATTCACGAATACGCAAAGGACGTGACGACAATCTTTATCGCGCACCGGCTTAGCACGATCAAGAATTGTGACAAAATCTTTGTCATGCAAAAGGGCAGGATCATCGAAGAGGGAACGCACAAGGAACTGATCGCCATGAACGGAAAATACGCGGAGCTTGTAAGGCAGCAGTCTCTGGGCGACGGCATGGAGGGGTAGCGAGTTGAAACCGATCATAATAGACATGAAAAATCTCTCGGAAAGTACGGAGATTTATGAGAAAAAACCAAATCCTGCGATCGTGGGATTTGTATACGTTTTGCTTGGAATCACTATCATCTCCCTTCTGTGGATGACCGTTTCCAAGATCGACGAAGTCACGGAATGCGACGGCGTTATTCTGGATACGGGGGACCGCGTGGCGGTGAATTGTGACTATAACGCCAGGATCACAAAGGTTTGCGTCTCGGACGGACAAAGAGTGCAAAGCGGTGACGCGCTGCTGGAATTGGAAAGCCTGTCAAATGACAATGGCATGAATGATGATTATGAAAAGCTGCGGAAAGCGCAGGAGCATCTGGCCATTCTGAAGGTATATAACGGGTTTTTGAATGGCGACGCGGTGACGATGGAGGAGCTTGACGCGGCGCAGCTTGACGCCATGAAGGACAACCTCTTTTTTGAAGAATTCCAGATCCGGAAAAAACTTTTTCTCCTTCAGTTGGAAGAGGTCAAGACTGACAAGATCACGTTTGCGCGTAGCGTTTTGAATGAAAAGTCAAGCGTGCAAAAAGAACTTCAAACGCTGGAAGAGGAGTATCGGGAACTTACCCAGGGCATTGCTGCGGAAGATTTTGTCAATGGTAAATTTGTCATTCGCGCGAAGGACGATGGGTACTTTTACGCATCAGACAAATTAGAAACTGGCGGGATCCTGTATGCCGACAGCCAGGTTGGCCAAATTTATCCGGAACAACAAAAGACCTTTCAGGCGCAGGCCATTGTGCTGAACACTGATATTGGAAAAATCCGCGAGGGGCAGGAAGTAAAGTTTGAGATTGGAGCCTTCCCCTCCACGGAATACGGAACCCTCACCGGACGCATCTGCAAGATTGCCAAGGAGGCGGAATTTGACCAAAACAGCGGCATGTCTTATTTCCCGGTCTGGATCGACTGTGACGCGACAACGCTGACCAACAAGAAAGGCGAGACGATTTCCCTGATGAGCGGACTTTTCTGCCAAGTAAAGATTGTCACGGACAGGAAGAGCGTGTTACAATACGTTTTGGAGAGCATCAATTGAGTTTTGATGGAAGGAGTGCTGAGGATTCAGGGCTCCTTTTTTGATTGTTTCAGGAACGTGACAAGAAAGGGTAAAACGATTTATAAAATTTGCCAAAAAGCATTGCATTTCTCCGAAATTACAGATATAGTATAGTTAAGAATTGAAAATAAATCGTTTTTACGATGTAATAAAGGAGGAAACAGCGTGGCAAAATTATTTGTTAATCCTGAGGTAAAGCAGGGACACGTAAATCCCGAACTGCAGGGACATTTTTCTGAGCATCTTGGAAGATGCATTTATGAGGGAATCTACGTTGGGGAGAATTCTGACATTCCGAACGTGAACGGCATGCGTAAGGACGTGGTGGAAGCATTGAAGGAGATCAAGGTTCCCGTGCTTCGCTGGCCTGGCGGCTGCTTTGCAGACGAGTATCACTGGAAGGACGGCATCGGTCCTAAGGAAAAGCGCAAGAAGATGATCAATACCCATTGGGGCGGCGTTGTTGAGGACAACAGCTTTGGTACCCATGAATTCATGGAGCTCTGCCGCCAGCTTGGCTGTAAGACCTACGTGAACGGCAACGTGGGAAGCGGCACCGTTCAGGAGATGAGCGAGTGGGTGGAGTACATGACCTTTAAGGGCGTGTCCCCCATGGCTGACCAGCGTAAGGAAAATGGTCATGAGGAGCCATGGACGGTTGATTATTTTGGCGTTGGCAACGAGAACTGGGGCTGCGGCGGCAACATGCGTCCCGAGTATTACGGAGACCTGTTCCGCAGATATCAGACCTATATCCGCAATTATGACCATGAACATCCCATCGCAAAGATCGCGTGCGGCGCGAACGGCGGGGATTATCATTGGACTGAGAAGGTGCTGGAGACCTGCTTTGATCATGGCTTCGGCTACATGAACGGTCTCTCCCTGCACTATTACACCGTGCCTTACGGCAACTGGGTAAAGAAGGGCTCCGCAACGGAGTTCTCCAAGGAAGACTGGTACAGCACCATGGAGAAGACCATGTTCATGGAGACCCTGATCGCCCGTCACGGCGCCATCATGGATCAGTTCGATCCCGACAAGAAGATCGGCATGATCATTGACGAGTGGGGCACCTGGTATGACGTGGAGCCCGGAACCAATCCCGGATTCCTGTATCAGCAGAATACCATCAGGGATGCGCTTGTGGCCGGCATCAACCTGAACCTCTTCAACAAGAACTGTGACCGCGTAAAGATGGCTAACATCGCTCAGATGGTGAACGTGCTGCAGTCCGTGATCCTGACCGAGGGTAAGAAGATGATCAAGACCCCGACCTGGCACGTATTCAACCTGTATAAGGTTCATCAGGACAATGACCTGGTAGAGTCCACCCTCACCGGAAACAGCGAGGCGGGCATCGGCGACCTGAAGGCAAAGAAGCTGACCGAGTCCGTGACCGTTGACAAGAATGGCAAGCTCTACGTTACCATGACGAACCTGTCCCTGGATGCTTCCGAGGCCATGGAGATCGCATTCGCAAGCGGTAAGGTGAAGTCCGTGAAGGGTCAGATCGTGACTGGCAAGATGGACGCACACAACACCTTCAAGGCTCCGAACAAGGTACAGGGTGCGGACTTCGACGCCGTTACCGTCACCAAGGACGGCCTTTCCTTCGAGCTTCCCGCAAGAAGCGTTGTGCTGCTTGAGATTACGCTGAAAAAATAAAATCCGTTGACCGAAGCACCTGTCATCCATTATAGTGATATTAATGGATGGCAGGTGTTTTTGCGTGGTTTAAAGGAGAAATAAAGATGAAGAATTATAAAGATCTAATGGATCAGGTGCTGAGGCGTGAGGTGGAGGCGGGAAATCTGCCGGGGGCCAGCGCGTTGGTTTTGCATAATGGGAAGGAAATCTATTACGGGGCCTATGGCATGGCGGATAAGGAAGAGGGGCGTCCCATGGCGCGGGATACGATGATCCGACTGTTCTCGATGACAAAGCCGGTGACGGCCGTGGCGGTGATGATCCTTGCGGAGCGCGGACTCATCGACCTGCATGACCCGGTTGCGTATTATCTTCCGGAGTTTTGGGAGACGAAAGTCTGGGAAGACGGGCAGGAGGTGGCGTTAAAGCGTCCGATCACCATTTGGGATCTCTTGAACATGAACTCGGGAATTCCCTATCCTGACGAGGGGCATGAGCCCGGCAGGCGAATGGCGAAGCTGTTCGGGGATCTGGTGGACAGGCGGCTTCACGGTGAGACGGTCACGACGCGGGATTATATGCGGGAGATCGCTAAGATCCCAACCTGCTTCCAGCCTGGGGAAAAATGGATGTATGGCCTGTCCGCAGACATTCTGGGTGCCATGGTGGAAGCCGTGTCCGGAATGCGGTACGGTGAGTTCTTGAAAAAAGAGATCTTTGAGCCCCTGGACATGAAGGATACGGGATTCTTTGTGCCCAAGGAGAAGAAGGACCGCTTTGCGCAGATATATCTTTATGATCAAAAGCAGGGGAAGATCGCACCATCCCTGGATTGTCACCTCGCCGTTTATTACGGGGAGGACGTGGCTTTTGAATCCGGCGGCGCAGGGCTTGTTTCAACCTTGGATGATTATGCGCACTTCGCGCAGATGATGATCCAAGGCGGCGTTTATAACGGCAGACGGATCCTGGGGAGCAGGACCGTGGCGTTTATGCAAAAGGACGCCTTGACGCAGGCGCAAAAGGATGATCTGTACTGGAATGCAGTGGATGGCTTTGGATACGGATGTCTTATGAGAACGCTGCTCGATCCCGTGACGGAAGGGTTGTTCGGGAATGAGGGTGTCTTCGGATGGGACGGCTGGACCGGTAACTTCGTTGTGATGGATCCCAAGGACCAGCTGGTATTCCTGTATTTCGTTCAGCGGGGAGATTTCGGAAACGTGCAGATCGTAAGAAAGCTTCGGGCCGTGACGTACGGGGCGCTGGATGAGTTGGAATAAAGACGAATGCGCTTAGGGGCGCGTGCCGAAAGATTGTAACAAAAAAAGATGACGGAGATCGTTATCAATCTTCTCCGTCATCTTGATCTGCTGCCACGGCGCTAACTACGGAACTGACTACGGCGATCACCACTGCGATAATGATGATCAGCAGTCCGCCGCCCAAAAGAAATAATAATTCCATGAGGTTCTCCTCTCTGTTACTTCCAAATCGGAATGCAGAATGCCTGAACTTCTAAAAACTCTTATTACATCATATCATATTTGTCGCAAAAATCAAGAATTAGAATTTGCTAAAAGGGGTCGAAACTGATGGAACAGTTATATTTTTCAGAAGAACTGTTGCAAAAACTGGATAGAATACTGGATTGTCCGCTCTCCATATTGGAGGCGCCGGCGGGTTACGGAAAGACCACGGCCGTGCACAGGATCCTGGACGGAAGCGAGGAGCCGGTTTATTGGTATACGGCGGTGGAGAGTCTCCCTGACAGCAGTTTCCGTTGGTTCATCCGTCAGATCCATCAGGTGGACGAGATTGCCGCGGGCAAGCTGCAGGATTTGGGATATCTGAACCGAAGCAATGCGGAGCAGGCGGCCAAGATCCTGATGGAGTTAAAGGTAAAGGAGCCGCTGACCCTTGTGTTTGACAATTTTCAGTTTGCCCTTGCCAATTGGCAGCCACAGGTCTTGGACAGCCTGGCCAAGCGTGACAGGGACGGGCTTCGGACGATCTTTATCTCCCAGAATTTTGGGCGCCACAGAAACGTTTTGTCTTCCCTGGAAGGGTCCATTTGTTATTTCCATAGCAGGGACCTGCTTTTGAACGAGAGGGACGTGGAGGCCTTTGCAAGGCAGCTTGGGACCAAGGTGACGCCTGAGAAGATCCGGGAGATCCGTCAGCGGACTGACGGGTGGGCGGCGGCCGTTGCGCTCTGTCTTGAGAATGAGACTGAGGATGCGGGAGCCGTTGAGATCAAGGACATGGAAGACCTTTTGCACGAATTTTTCTGGAAGCGCCTGCAACCTCAGCAACAGGAAGCTCTTTTAAGGTTTTGCCTGTTTGACAGGCTTTCCGAAGGAATCGTGAAGGAGCTTCAGCCGGAAGAGATCCAGGGAGAGGAGCTTCGGCAACTGTTTTTGCGGATTCCGCTGGTACGCCATCAGCAGGCGAAGAGGGAACTGTATCCGCATGAAATTTTGCTCCGGTTCCTGCAAAACCAGTTGTTGGAGAAGGATGAGAGCTTTCGCAGGGAGGTTTACCGGAAGTCTGGCATCGTATATCAAAAGAACGGCATGGACCGGGCGGCCGTCAACTGTTTCTTTCACGCGGATGACGATGAGAGCATTCTAAAGTGCCGGCTGGTATGCCTGATCACGGAGGATTTTGACGGCGCCTCTTATGCTACGCTGGCGAAGACCGTGTTGCGGCGCTGCCCGGAGGAGATTCAGAAGAAATATCCACTGTCCCTTTTGAGACTTTGCTATGGATTGTACGCGGGCTGTCAGTTTCAGGAGTTTGAGACGCAGATGAAGCGGATCCATGGATTGTTAGAGGGGCTTGGCGACGAGCAGCTGCTGGGGGAATGGTATCTGCTGGATGCCTTTAGCGATTTCCCGGATCTGGAAAAGATGGAAAAGAAATATCAGCGGGCGGAGGAATTGCTGGATCGTTCGTCGGAGCTGTTTGTAAAGGAGGAGCCCTTCCTGTTTGGCTGCACCTCCATGTGGTATCTGCTGTATTCCAAGCCGGGGACCATGCTGGAGACGGCGGACGTGATGGACCGCGTGATGAAGCTTTACAACCGGCTCACGAATGATCATGCGGCTGGCGCGGCCGAGATCTACCGCGGCGAGGCATATTCCGTGCAGGGAAGGTTTGAGGAATCGGACATCCAGGCATACAAGGCGGCGTTCCTGGCGGAGCAGGCCGGTAATGCGCCGGCAGCCTATGGCGCGGCGTTGCTTCTCGGCATCAATTCCATTTACCGCTCCAACATGCTGGGGCTGCAGAAGGCCATAGATTACCTGGAGAACAAGGCACAGGGCTTCCCCTTCCTGCAAGGGAAAATGCTGAACGTCTACATGGTGGAGACGGTGCGCGGATATCTGTTGGGCCTGATGATGGAGACGGGACGCTCTGCCCTGTGGACCCAGGGGGAGGCGGACCAGCTGTCTGACCTGACCTTCACCACCTTTATGATTAAGACCTGCAGGATCACGGATCTTCTCCTGAAAAAGGAGTACAGCAAGGCGATCGCCTCCGTGGAAGCATCCCTAAGCCTGGATGAGAGGCTGATCTCCACGTCCACGCGGAATTTCATGTACTGCGGTCTTGCGCTCTGCTATCTGGCGATTGGAAGGCTCGTGAAGGCGTCGGAGTATTTGGATAAGTCCCTCTCACTGGCGGGGCAGGATAAGAATTACACCTTCCTGGCTTGCTTTAGGAAGTATTTCCAAGTGCTGTTTTTGATGCCGGGCATCGCCTCAAAGCATGCCCAGACCATCCGCGAGATCAAGGCGCTGGACGTGCGGTATAACCGGGCGGACGAGAGCCACGTCTTTGCCATGCTGGAGGAGCAGGGCCCGGAGGAGGAAGAACTGACGGACCGCGAGCGGGAGGTTGCGGAGCTTGCGGCAAAGGGACTGCATAATAAAGAGATCGCAAGGCGCCTCAATATTTCGGAGAACACGGTGAAGCATCACCTGAAGATCGCCTTCCAGAAGATGAACATTGACAGAAGAAGCAAGCTGGTGGACATGTTAAGATAACCGCGTGATGAGAATAAGAGCGTGCGCGGGCACGGAGTGAAGAGGCAAGGGAGAATCAATCCCTTGCCTTTTTTGCGTGTTTTGGGTGTGCCCTTTGGGGGAGGGGGAATGGGTGATGAAAAAAATTACCCAAAACTACCCATTCGGGTGATGTGTAATGAACGTCATGCTTGTATGATGGAATAGAAAGGAGGAGCGCGTAATGGAGGAGATTTTAAGTGAAGTAACGCCGCTTCCCGGATTTCTTTTGGTCCTGCAGTTTAAGAACGGCAGCGTTGCGGTCGTGAACATGATAAAGCGGGTGAAAACATTGCGGTTTTCGCGGCTGACGGACGTGGGCTTTTTCGCAACGGCCAAGGCCTGCGGAGACAGGATTGTATGGTCGGACGGAACGCACGTCATAAATGCGACCTGTGACGAACTCTTGGATGCCATGATGATGGACTAAAGAAACTTAAGACGGAGAATGACAATGAAAACATATATGCGGGAAGATTTTATAAAGCGGATGGATGCCGTGTTTCAGAAATATGAGGAGAAGACGGCGATCGTTGATTATTTATCGGAAAAGTATGCGGAGAGGTACACCTACGGGCAGCTTCGCGAGATGACGACGCAGGTGGGGGAAGCGCTCGCGGCGCAGGGAATCGGAAAGACGGAACGCGTTGCAGTGCTTGCCAGACCTTCGGCACAGAGTGCGATGATGCTGCTCGCCTTATCTTATCTGGGCTACGTGGCTGTTTTGCCGGACATTTCCCTGCCGGTGGAAGAACAGAATAAGCTCCTTCGTTACGTGGAACCGTCAGCGGTTGTGATCGCAGAGGAGAGATACGCCCTTTTGGACAGGGAGCTTCGCGCATCCGTTCCCGTATTCAGCTTGATTTCCGACCAGATGGATTTTGGTTTGCTGAATCCGGAGCGGAAGGAGAGGGAGAAAATCGTTGAGCACGGAGATGAAAACGTCATGGCCATTATTTTTTCCTCCGGTGACGTGGCATGTAAAAAGGGATCGGAGATCACATATCAGGCAATGATGCATTCGGCCGACACGGCTGCAACCCATGCGGCATATGATGATCACAGCCGCTTTTTACACGTTTTGCCCCAGACGCAGGATGCAGGTTATACCATGCTCTTTATTAATTTTCAGCTCGGTTCGGAGATGGCGTTTATTCCGGAATTCAGCGCAGAGGATCTTATGATGGGGCTCCGGACTTACGAACCGACGCACCTGGTGATGATCCCGAAGTCGTATGACGCCATCCGGAAGAAGATGGAGGAAGAGATTTCCAAGCGTTCCAGGGGCGTCAGGATGCTTTATGCAAGCTGCAGGGGCGTTACGTCCTATCTGCGCAGGCATACGGGATATCAGATGAAGCTTTTGATGAGACCCTTCTATGCCTCGGAATTTGGACGAAACATCCACGTGCTCGGCTGCGGAACGGCGCCATGCTCGATGGAAACGGTTCAGTTCTTCCAGGACATGGGCATTTCTTTCCCGAACGCATACGGTTCCGCGGAGGAATCCTTCCCGGTTCATTGCGGGATTTCAACCAGGGAATGGTATCCCGATCAGGGGGCGGAATTTGGGCTCTAAAAAAGGAGTTTTAAGTTGTAGGATGGAAGAGGTGTTGTGAATGAACATAGGAGTAGACGTGGACGGCGTCCTTCTAAATACGCCCGAGTTTATGCGTAAGTACGGGGAGCGTTTTTTCAGGAGGGCTCCCGCCAACCCGGACGCATATGACGTGGAGGACATGTTTCACGCTTCCAAGAGACAAGCCTTCTTCTTCAGGATGCGTTGGTTTTTCCCGTATTATTGCAGGAAATATCCGCCTTATCCGCAGGCGGACAAGGTGTATGACAGTCTTTTGAAGAATGGGCACAAGATCTACCAGATTACTTCCAGAAGGGAGATCACTTCGCGAACCCTGATGGGATACTTGAGCCGGAGATTCTTGAACAACTGGCTGCAGAAAAATGGATTTTACCCTCATGACCTGTTTTATTGTGACGAGGAAAGCGTCGTCTGGTATGAATTAATGCATTGCCTGGAAAACCAGGTGGACGTGGTGATCGATGACAATCCAGTGACGGCCGGCGTGTTGGCAAGCAATGGGATCCAAGTGCTTTTGTATGACGCCCCCTATAACCAGAATTTGGAAGGGGACAGGATCACAAGAGTCAAGAACTGGAATGACATCAGTGAGATCTTATGTAAAGAAGAAAAAATCAGTTAGGGCTTAACGTCCTTTTGACGTGTGTCGACTCCATATGATTTCTGAATCCTCCCCCGTTTTCATAATGAGATGAGAGCCCCAAATTCGTCAAAAGGACGAAAAACAAAGAATCGCCGTCAACGTATTGACAGCGGTTCTTTTTAGGTGTAAAGTTGCAATTACCTCGACGGGACGATGGTCCCCGGGTTCTAAATCATGGCTGTTCAGCCGTTTTTTCCCAATTATTTTTTTAGTTAGGCAGGTGTATTTTTTGCGCCCAAAATTTGGAAAATGGCGCCGTTTTCCGCATGAGGACTCTAAATGCGCCTGGCAGAAAAAGCCAAAGCGGCGGAACGTACTTGGAAGGAGAAAGGAAGGATGAAAGAAGAAAAAGCGGAGTATCTGGCTTGGGCCGAAGGGCATGACCAGCTGATGGACCTGGTGCAGGATTATCTGACGCAAAAACAAAACGTTTTGATGCAGGTGAGAAGGGGGAGCATGAGCCGGCAGGACTTTCTGGGCGAGGTACGCGGGCACGTAGCCCATTATTATCCCATGTCGTCAAAGCAACAGGAAAGGCTTCTGCAGAGCTTTGAACAGTACGTGTTCGGGTACTCGATCCTGTCACCGCTCATCGATGACGCGGACGTGTCAGACATACGGGTGGTTGCGTATGACAACGTCAGGATCAAGCGCCTTGGAAAGCGGATGGACGCGGGAGTGGGCTTTGCGTCGGAGAAGGAGTACCGGCAGTTTGTTGATTACGTGGCGACCAAAAATCAGGTGAACGTTTCGAACGTGAATGCCATTCAGAGATTTACGGACAATGACAGCCATCCGGATTTTATCCTGCGGTTCACGGTCTCCATGCCGCTGGTCAACACCTATGATCAGCCCTATCTTTGCATCCGGAAGGTGCCGAAGGACTTTCCCATGCTGAAAAAGCTGATGGAGAGGGAGATGCTGAGCAGGGAGACGGCCGAGCTCCTTGCGCTCCGCTTCCGGAGCGGTTCCACGCTGATCTGTGGCGGGAATTCCTCTGGGAAGACGACGCTTCTCAATGCGCTGAAAGAGACGCTGCCGGATAATATGGCGGTGCTTGTGACGCAGCAGGCGGACGAGCTGACCACCATGTATCATCCGGACATGATGTTTTTGCATTCCCTGCCGGGGGCCGGGGAGAGTCAGGTAAACTACGATCTGAAGGACATTAGCATCGCAGGACTTACCATGGACGTGGATTTTTTCATCATCGGCGAGGTGAAGGGCGAGGAAGCTTTATATTTGTTGAACGCGGCCTATACGGGGCAGCTTTGCGCCGCGACGATCCACGCCCCCTCCGCGGAAAAGGCGTTGGAAAAGCTTGTGGACTACTGCCTGTATGAGAGTAAGTACAGCCGCGACGAACTGATGAAGATGATGGATTGTTTTCAGACGGTGGTGTTCATGGAGCACTATAAGGTGAAGGAGATCTTTGCCTGTACGGGCTGGGATCGGGAGACGAGGGACCTAAAGTATGAGAGACTTTTATGAAATTTATCGCCATGCGATCCTGGTCACGCTTTGGATTGGATGTTTCCTGGCGTTTTACCGCATGGGGAGGATTAGGCTGCTGCAAAGGCTCCTGCAAAGGACAAAGAGCAGCGTGGATGAGGCGGCAAGAAAGCGATTGCTTCTGAGCCGGAGCAAGCTGACGAGATTGGAGAAGGAGGAAGGCTTTTGGTTTTTCCTGGAAAGGCAGTTATGCTATGGCGGACTGCTCCGGAGGTTCCCTTTTTTGGGGGCGGAGAGCTTTGTGTTGCTGACGATACTGGCAGGTGCGGGCTGTTTTCTTGCAGGCACCGCCATGGGCGGCCTGATGGCGGGACTTTTGGGCGTAGTATTACTTCTTTTGGCTGAGTGGGGCGTGATCACGCTGGGAAAGGCCTTGGAGATGCGAGCCGTCAATGAGAATTTGATGAAGCTGTTGGATTTCCTGGGGAATTACAGCGTGACGGCGGGAGACGTGATCGCCGTGTTCAGCCAGATCAGCAAGTTCATGGATGAGCCGCTGAGAAGCGCCCTGGAACGCTGCTGCGTCGAGGCGCAGACCACGGGTGACGTGGGAATGGCATTACTGTCCATGGCGGAGGGGATCGAGCATCCGCAATTTAAGGAGCTTGTGCGCAACATTGAGGTCAGCAGCAGATACAGTGCGGATTTCTCCGTGCTGGTGCAGTTTAGCCGGAGGAGCATGAGGGATTATCTAAAGAGCGTGCGGGAGAGGAAGAGTCTTTTGCGGGAAGCGGGGATCAACATGACGTTGCTTTTGGGAATGTCCGCGTTTGCGTTGGTTACGGTGAATGGTCTCCTGGAGACTTCCGTCTGGAGCATTCTGTTTACCTCCATCCCGGGGCGCGTGGCACTTGGGATCGTCGGCGGAATCGCATTTTTGTTTTTGATGCAGGCATATCGCCTGGAGAGTTGAGGGAGAAGGAACATGATCGGCAGGGAATTGAATGCAGTGGAAATATGCGGGCTGGTGCTTTGCGGCATAACGTTTGCGTGGGTGATGACGCTGGGACTTACGGGGTTATCGAAGGGTGACGGGCGCCGGGGTTTTGACGGAATGATGCAGCGGATGGCGACGAAGGGAAGAAACCTGGCCTGGTATGGGAAGACGCAGCAGTGGCTCACGAGAAACGGAGCCAGGTATCACGTGGGAGAGAAGTTTGGACCGCTGGCATATCAGGTTAGCCGGATTTTTCTTGGAACGGCGGGATTTATGGCGTTTTCCATGATGGCGCCGTCCTACGGGATCGTGGCGGGGGTTGCTTTTTTCTGCCTGCCCGGGGGACTGATCCATTACGTGAATGCGAAGGATAATCTGAAAATGTTGTCTGACCTAAAACATACTTACCATTCCCTTGAGATCCAGACAAGGGCGGGCGTGTTCGTGACGGATGCCTTGGCCGAACTATACGGGAGCGTCCGGGAACGACGCCTGAAGCAGGCGCTTTTGGAACTCTCGGGGGACTTGGTGATGCACTCTGACCTTGGGGCAGCGCTGGAGAGCTTTCAAAAAAAGTTTGACAACAGGTACGTGGATTCTCTTTGCATGATCATTGTGCAGGCGATGGAATCCGGGCAATCCGTGGAACTGTTAAATGACTTATCCGAGCAGATCAAGGACATGGAGGCATCCGTGTTGAGTCAGAAGAAGGAAGCACTGGATCGCAGCGTGACGTTTTATCAGTTGGGGATCCTTGTGGCAATCATGGGTGTGATCCTGTATGCCTGCGTGACGCAAATGTTTGCAGCGGCCTTGCACTTCTAGTCGTGAGGGGAAGGAATTGAACTGGAAAACAATAAGACAATCATATATAAGGAGGATTACGTTATGAAGGAAATCATGGAGATTTTGGAGACATTGAAGCTTTGGCTTTTGGGCAGCAGGCTAGGGGCTGCCGCATATGCCGGATGGCGACGGACAAGGGAGGTCTTGGCAAGAAGGACGGTGGCCGTCATGGAAAGGGGGATGGCGACGGATCCCGGCATCGACGGCATACTGGTGACCGTGGGACTTTGCATCATCGCGCTTCTTCTGTGCGTGGTCATGAAGAACAGCCTTTCGGAATTTATCAAATCCATTGTGGCGTCCATGACAAGGGAAGCGACAAACATCTTGTCCGGAGCCAGGACCTAGGAGGTGAGCCGCATGGGCCTTCTTCGAAGGAAATTGGCGGCACAAAAAAGGATTCCGGGGCAGGAGGGGAGCATAGGCGACCTCCTGTCCGTCGGGATCTGCATTTTGGCCATGGTGACGGTCATGACCTACTTTATGGATTGCGTCCGGCTGGTCAACAAGAAGACGGAAATGGGACAACTGGCAAGAAATTACGTGCTTCGCATGGAGACGGTCGGGTATCTCACGGATGCGGATGAAGAACTACTCCGAAAGGAATTGGAAGCGCTAGGGATTCAGGACGTCAGCCTAGAGGGAACGACGAAGGCACCGGTCGGTTATGGCGCGCGGATCCGGCTGAGGATCACTGGGAAGGTGGATGGAAAGTATGAAGTGGAGGAGACGAGGGTTTCAACGGCAAAGCATTGACCTTGCTGGGGACGGAGGACAGATTACGCTCTGTGCAAGCTTATTTTTTATCCTGTTCTTGGGCGTGTTGCTCTTTGGATTCTTGCAGATGGAGATGGTACGGTCCTCTAGCCGGTATCTGGAGGATGCATTGGCAGCTTCCGGCCTTGCGTCTGCGCTGATCGACGTCCGGGAGTATGGAAGAACGCACGCGGTGAGGATCGCGGACGGCGGGGAAGCATATGAAAGATATCGCGAGGCGCTCAAGGCAAATCTTGGATTGAATGAGGCATGGGAATGCGACAATCAAAGGCTGATTTCCGGAAAGGTCACGGTTGAGAATTATACCGTTTATAACGTCACGGGGGAAGTGGTTGTAAGCCGCAGGCTGGACGGAGGAAGGGAAGAGACGGTCACGGGAAGGAAAGGGGAAGTGTTGGCTCCAAACGGAACACCCGTGGAAAAGACGGGCGTTTACGGAGAGGTCAGCTACGTGCTTCGGGGATTGTTTGGAATGGAGATTCCTGCGAGAAAGGGAAAGTTGGTCGACGTCGCAGGAGAAGAATAAGGGAAGGAGGAAGACATGGGACGGAAAAAGACGGAAACGGGGACGGCCAAAGCGATCAAGCTGTGGACGGGAGCCATTTTTGCAGCGTTTTTGGCGACGGCGGCGATTTACGTTGCGCTCCTGCAGGCAGAAAAGAGCATGCTCGCGGACTATGAGAAGGGAGAGGTCTGTTTTGCCGTGAAGGACGTTCCGAAGGGACAACTGATCACGGAAGAAAATGCGGGAGAATATTTTGTGATGACAGGAATGGATGCGAAGCTGATCCCTGAGACGGCGATACGTAAGATGGAAGAGATCACGGGACTGATTGCTGCCGGGCACGTGGATCAGGGCGCCATGCTGACGACGGGAATGTTCCAAACGATCAACGAGGTCACGGCAGGCATGAAGGAGCCAGTGGTCGCCGGCTTTCGGGCGGAGGATCTTAGCCAGCTCGTGGGAGGCGTTCTGCGGGCGGGAGACAGGATTCACGTTTATGCGACGGAAGAGGACGGGGAAACGGTTTTGATCTGGGAAAACGTCTACGTCCAGCAAGTATTCGACGCCAGCGGTGGTTTCATTGAAAATGCCGACCTTGCCGGAGCGGCACAGAGGATCAACGTCTTTTTGGACAAGGAAAACGTGGAAGAGTTTTATTCACGCCTCGAAAAGGGAATGCTTAGAGTCGTAAAGGCTTGGGAATGACAGGAGGAATGTGATTGAAAAAAAAGAAGAGATTTTTTCGATGGAAGAATTTGCTTCTGCTTATGACATTGGCAGTACTGCTGCCGGCGCGGATCTCGCATGGCGCAGGTAGTCCGGAGACCCTCATTAAGTTTTCGCCGGACGGTTTGGCGTGGACGATCCAAGAGGCACTTCCCAGGCCCGGGGACGCGCGGAACGCCGTGAACCCTGCCTGTTGGTACCCTATGGGGGAGGAAGTGATCACGGGGGAAAAGCGGGAGCCCAAGAAGCCTGGGCGCGGCGAGCATGCATATTCCTATGAGAGACATGGCATCGTGCCAATCAGTCATTGGAGGGTGCGGCACGCCCATGCACAGTGCATTCACGTGGAGGTGCCCGGCTTTCACGGGGTACCCGGAGGCGGGAACAGATGTCATGCCAGTTATTATTCCGGTTGGAACCCTTACTGTGAGGATTGCGGTGAGATTTTGGGATCCGTATTGTTTTATTTCAGCCGCGACGCAGTGGGGAGAATGACGACGATCAATCTGGATCTGGATTATTTTTATTTATGCCCGACCTGCAATCACATGGAACAAGGTGCGGAGGTGAGGCACGTTTGCAAGGGAATCTCCGCAAACCGTTATCAGGTCGTTTACCTGCCTAATGCAGACGACGCGGAAGGAGAGATGCAGCCGAGTTTTCATTTATATAATAATGAAGAGCTATATGAGGGGGAGGACGTGGTCGCACAAAAGGCACTTACGCCAAATGCCTATGAAAGAAAAGGATGGCAATTCGTCGAATGGAATTTGGAGCCTGACGGAAGCGGGGAAGGCATCGGAGACGGGCAGGAGATCTTGAATCTGTCGGAGGAGAATTATGATCCGGCGACTGGAACGGGAATCGTGCGGCTGTACGCCATATGGGAACCGGATTCCGGAAGACCGCTGACGGAACGGGAGATCCTTACTGCGCCCATAGAGATCAGCTCTCTGGTTGACGGCACGGAATACGGGAGCGTTGCAGGGGACGGCGAGGGAGGCTTTTTTGTCAAGGCCGACGGCGTGACGCCGTTTGCGCTGGCTTTCATGGCGGAAGTGAAAAAAGGGAAAAAGCAACAGATCGACGTGCTTCGGTTTCTGACCAGGGATTTAGACATAGAAGATTCAAGCATGGCATCTGCGGCCGAAGGGAGTGAGATCACTATTTGCGTGCCGCGCGGTGAGGAATCTACAGGCGAGCAGGCGATCTCTTCGGAGGCGCTCGTAAGAGAAAGGACGGGGACGGGTGCCCTTCGGCCCGGTAACTGCGCGCAGGCGCTCCGGAAGGATGGCATGAAACGGGTTTTGATCACGCAAGGCTTTACCATGGATTTTGCGGGAAATGGAAAGCAGATGCGAGTAACGCCTGGTGCCGGCGTAAGGATGGAAGATGAGGAAGTACGCTCGGAGCGGGCGGCGGATGAAAAGAACTCCATTCTCCTTACTGGGGACGGAGAGGGCCCCGTGATATTTGGAACGGAAAGCATTCCGGATCAGTTTGCCGGGAGCGAGGAAGGGGGAGAAGTCGTGCTGATGGAGCTCTGGGCTGAGGATGCCTTGAGCGGAATGGCTTTCTTTCAAGTGGAAATTGTGAACGCGGATCATGGAAGGACGGAGACGTTTTATCCGGAGGCGGACGGTCACGTCAGGATCCTGCCTTTACCGGAGGATGATCTGTATGGCGGGGACGTCAGGATCCTTATAAAGGCGAGGGACCGCGTTGGAAATGAGACGGTCTGGGAGAAGAACGTCCAGGAGTTTGCGCTGGAGGCAAAGATCGTCCGAATGCTTTCGCCGCACGATCCCGTCTTTCAAAGGGGAGAGTCAGGAATATTGATCGTCACCGTGAGGGGATATGCCAGGAAGCTGGAAATTGAATGGCCAGAAAGTTTTGCGGAAGACGATCCGGACCTGCCAAGGATGTTTTCCTACGAGATTCCCTCGGAACTTGTGCGGGAAGAAATGGAATTTATGGTTCCTTTGTATTTGGAAGGCGACGGGGAACGGCAGATCACGGTCCGGGCTTATAAAGGAGAGAAGACGTTGGAATGCAGGCCGCAATTGTCCGTGGCGGGCAGCGTGTTGGAAGAGCTTAGGACGAGATTACGATGATGATACGGAAAGAAAAGACATGAGGGAAGCATTATCTTGGATTTTTCTTATAATACACGGAGTGGCCTTTTTGGGCGCTGCGGCGGAGGATCATAAATGGAAGCAGGTTCACCGTTTTTTCTGGTGGATCGCGCTGGGGGCAGGATTGGCAGCTTTCTGCCTTCGCCAGGACCGGCCATGGGAGTATTTTGGAGGGTTGTTCTTCTTTGGTTTGCTGCAATATGGTTTGTTCTCGAGAGCATATGGATTGGCGGATTGTCATGCGTTCTTTTGTGCCGTCGTTGCGCTTGCTGCCTTTGGAGGGAGAATGGAGGAGTATCTCATGCTTGCCCTAACGGCCTTTGGGGCGTTGGCGGCCGTGCAGGTGATCCGGCGAAACGTAAACGAGCGCGGGAACCTGCGCGAGCCCGTGGCATTCGTGCCGTACGTCGCGTTTGCATATGGGATCGTTTTGGCGCTTCTGGCATTCCGCGAACGTGGGATTCAATAAACAGTATATTTTTTGATGAAATTTCGTAAAAAAGGTTGTGGTGACGCCGGGGAACGTGATATGCTATTCGCGTATTGTTTTTTGAAGGCGGTGGTTACGTGACAAAGGCAGAAATTCTCAGAAAAGAAATCTTGCGACAACACAAGAGCGTCAGGTCGTTTGCTTTGGAACTTGGGATTCCTTACAGCACGGTCGTGACGGCGCTTGACCGCGGCGTGGAAGGCATGGCGTACGGCACGGTAATGAAAATGTGCGAGGAGCTGAGCTTAAATCCCGTGGACTTTTCCTATTTGGAAAAGGATGCGTCCTTAAGCGCGCTGGTGCTGGAGAACAGGGTGATGCAGAACTATATGAAGTTAAATGAGGAGGGAAAGGAAAAAATCCTGGCTCTCATGGATGACTTCGCGCAGATTGAAAAGTACAAGGCAGTAAAGAAAAAACCAAAGACGACGGATAAGTGAGGTGCAACTTGAGATACGATTACTTGATTGTGGGGACGGGTCTGTTTGGGGCGGTATTTGCCCATGAGATGAAAAAGGCAGGCAAGAAATGCCTTTGCATAGATAAAAGAAAGAATCTTGGCGGCAACGTTTATACGGAGGAGTGGCAGGGGATCCAGGTACATAAGTACGGCGCTCACATATTTCACACTTCTAATAAGGAAATATGGGATTACGTGAATCAGTTCGCGGAGTTTAATCATTACGTGAATTCCCCCATCGCCGTATATGGGAACGAGCTCTACAATCTTCCCTTTAACATGAATACCTTCAGTAAGATGTGGGGGATCCGCACGCCCGGGGAGGCGAAGGAGATCATTGAGAAGCAGAAGGCGCAGTGCGGCATAACGGAGCCGCGCAACCTCGAGGAGCAGGCGCTGTCGCTGGTTGGGCGCGACGTTTACGAAAAGCTCGTGAAGGGCTATACGGAGAAACAGTGGGGGAGGGACTGTAAGGAGCTTCCTGCCTTCATTATTAGAAGACTTCCCGTGCGCTTTACGTATGACAACAATTATTTTACGGACAGATGGCAGGGAATCCCCGTGGGCGGTTATACGGCGATCGTCGAAAAGCTGCTTGAGGGAACGCCCGTGAAGCTTGGCGTGAGCTACAAGGAATTTGTTGCCGCGACCGGAGCAAAGGTGCCGGGAAGGGGCGGCGTGAACTGCAGCGGAGAGTTGGAGAGCTCTGACCGCGGGGATACGTTTGACAACGTGCTGTACACGGGCATGATCGACGAGTACTTTGGATATGAACTTGGAGAGCTTCAGTACCGCTCCCTGCGCTTCGAGGAGGAGAAGCTTCCGGACTGTGACAACTTCCAAGGCAATGCCGTGGTGAATTATACGGAGCGCGAGGTGCCTTATACCAGGATCATCGAACACAAGCATTTTGAGTTCGGCAAGGGGGAGGGCACGGTGATCACGCGGGAGTACCCTGCGGAGTGGAAGCGCGGCGACGAACCCTATTATCCGATCAACGATGACAGAAACAATGAACTCTTTGCCGGCTACCAAAAGCTTGCGGAACGTGAACGGGGCGTCCTGTTCGGCGGAAGGCTTGGACAGTATCGCTATTACGACATGGACAAAGTCATTGCCTCTGCCTTGGAACTCGTGGCCAAAATCAAGTAAATCAATTGATAAAGGTTGACGATTTGAAAGGAGTACGCCTATAATGTCCTTAGAAGGAGGGCATTGGTTATGGATGAAATGGGAATGACAAACGAACAGTATAAAGGAATGCTGCTGGACGAACTTGAACAGTGGGAGGACGTACTGGAGATGGCCAAGTCCGCCAATGCGGAGGAGATCATAAGGAAGGCCGAGAAACAGATTAAGAAGATTGAAGAGAAGTTAAAGTTCTAGCGGCAAGGAAGCGTTAAGGAAAAAAGATTTTAGTAAAAGGGCTAAAAAAATGATTGACGAATTGTCACGGTACGTGATATAGTAGTCAAGCGAGAAGAATTTTAGCTCTTTTTTTTTGACTAAAAATGTGTATGATCAAAGATACGTGGAGGTAGAAAAATGCGTACAAAAATCACTCTGGCATGTACCGAATGCAAACAGCGTAACTACAATACTACCAAGGATAAGAAGACTCATCCTGACAGAATGGAGACCAAGAAGTACTGCAGATTCTGCAAGACTCACACTCTTCACAAGGAAACCAAATAATCATAGCACGACGAAGAAGCACTTTGTTAGGAGGTTATTATGGGAGATTCTTCAGAGAAGCAGGCTAAGCCCAGTTTTTGGAAGGGTTTAAAGTCTGAGTATAAGAAGATTACTTGGCCTGACAGAAAGTCCGCGATTAAGCAGTCGGTCGTAGTCACCATCATCTCGATTGTTTTGGGAGTTATCATTGCCATCCTTGATTATGGTTTCAAGTTTGGCGTTAATTTCCTGACGTCCATTTCCTGACGTCGCAAAGATACGATAAGGAGAGGTTGATTATATGGCAGAGGCAAAGTGGTACGTAGTTCATACCTATTCCGGCTATGAGAATAAGGTCAAGGCCAACATTGAGAAAACGATCGAGAACAATCCTCACCTAGCTGAACAGATCCTCGAGGTTCGCGTTCCCCTGCAGGACGTTGTGGAGGTTAAGAACGGAAAGCAGAGCGTCGTTCAGAAGAAGATGTTCCCCGGATACGTACTTCTCAACATGGACATGAATGACGACACCTGGTACGTAGTCCGCAATACCCGCGGCGTGACTGGCTTTGTAGGACCGGGAAGCAAGCCCGTTCCCCTGACTGACCTGGAGATCCGTTCTCTTGGAATCCAGACCGAAGGCGGCAAGGCGGCAGGCATTTCCATCGATTTCGCAGAGGGCGATACCATCGCGATCATTGCGGGCGTTTGGAAAGATACGGTTGGCGTGGTGCAGAGGCTCGACATGGGCAAGCAGACCGCAACCATCAACGTGGAGCTCTTTGGAAGAGAGACTCCCGTAGAGATCAGCTTTGCGGAAGTAAAGAAGATCGATTAAGTCACAAAACAATGATATTTTTCAGGGCATGCCCTGCGAAATATAGAGTGGGAGCAGGAGCGGATCCCCGCACACTGCGCCGAGTTACCACATTATAGGAGGTGCCAACATGGCAAAAAAAGTTACAGGATACATTAAGTTACAGATTCCTGCCGGCAAGGCAACGCCAGCTCCCCCGGTTGGTCCCGCACTGGGTCAGCATGGTGTCAACATCGTTGAATTCACCAAGCAGTTCAACGCAAGAACAGCAGATAAGGGTGATGTGATCATCCCTGTTGTGATCACCGTTTACGCAGACAGAAGCTTCAGCTTTATTACGAAGACTCCCCCTGCAGCAGTTCTCCTGAAGAAGGCTTGCAACATCAAGTCCGGTTCAGGCGTTCCTAACAAGACCAAGGTCGCTACGATCTCCAAGGCAAAGGTTAGAGAGATCGCTGAGCTGAAGATGCCTGACCTGAACGCGGCAAGCATCGAGGCAGCCATGAGCATGATCGCTGGTACTGCACGCAGCATGGGTATCGTTGTAGAAGAGTAACTGATAATTTTGGGAGACAACGTACGTTGTCGTTAGAACCTATATGGAGGAAGAATAATGAAGCATGGTAAAAAATATGCAGAGGCTGCAAAGTTAGTTGACCGCGCAACCCTCTACGAGCCCAATGAAGCAATTGCACTGGTAAAGAAGACCGCAGTTGCAAAATTTGATGAGACGATCGAAGTACACATCAGAACCGGTTGTGACGGACGTCACGCTGAGCAGCAGATCCGTGGCGCTGTTGTACTTCCGAACGGAACTGGTAAGACCGTTAAGGTACTGGTTTTCGCGAAGGGAGACAAAGTGAACGAGGCAGAGGCTGCAGGTGCTGATTACGTGGGCGGCGATGAGCTGATCCCCAAGATTCAGAACGATGGATGGCTTGACTTCGACGTTGTAGTTGCTACCCCTGACATGATGGGCGTGGTTGGTCGTCTTGGTAAGGTTCTGGGACCTAAGGGTCTCATGCCCAACCCTAAGGCTGGTACCGTAACCATGGACGTAGCTAAGGCAATCGCTGACATCAAGGCTGGTAAGATTGAGTACAGACTTGACAAGACCAACATCGTGCACGTTCCCGTTGGTAAGGCATCCTTCACCGAGGAAGCACTTCAGGAGAACTTCAACGCACTGATGGATGCGATTGTAAAGGCTAAGCCCAGCGCACTGAAGGGCCAGTACCTCAGAAGCATCACCTTGACCAGTACCATGGGTCCTGGAGTAAAGGTTAGCGTAGCAAAGTTCTAATGAATGATTAGAGATCATGAGAGCCTTCCGTTTTGGAGGGCTCTCTTTTGATTTTTTGTAATTCACCCCTTGACGTTAGCGACGTAACATGATATTCTACTAAAGGTCTTTAAGACCATGCCGAAGACAGCAGGTGCCGAAATCGCGTGAGCGAAAGGAGGCATAAGCACAAAAACGCCTGCCGAGGAGAGTGAGTGATCAGTTTGATTTCATGCCTTCCTGTCTTTGCAGGGAGGTTTTTTTGATACTCCTTTCGGCAACAAAATCTAAAAGGAGGTAACAAAATGGCAAAGATTGAGTTAAAGCAGCCCGTTGTGGAAGAGATTTCCGCAAACATCAAGGATGCCCAGTCTGTTGTTCTGGTTGACTACCGCGGACTTACCGTTGAGCAGGATACCGAGCTTCGTAAGCAGCTGCGTGAAGCAGGCATTGTTTACAAGGTTTACAAGAACACCATGATGGTTCGTGCATTCAAGGGAACTGACTTCGAGTCCCTGACTCCTTATCTGGAAGGCCCCAGCGCAGCAGCAATCTCCACCACCGACGCAACCGCGCCCGCGAGAGTACTTGCTGAGTTCGCTAAGAAGGCTGACAAGCTGGAGATCAAGGCTGGCGTAGTGGAAGGGAACTTCTACGATGCGAAGGGTATGCAGGCAATCGCAAGCATTCCTTCCAGGGAAGTGCTTATCTCCAAGTTGCTTGGCAGCTTGCAGAGCCCCATCACCAATTTTGCTCGCGTCTTGAATCAGATCGCCGAAAAAGGCGGCGCTGGCGCAGCTGCTGCAGAATAATTCCGCTGGAATTTTCGCAGACAACCAAACAGCCGGACCGTCCGGCATAACACTGATGAATGATAAAATGAAAATGGAGGAAATGAAAATGGCTAAGTTAACAGCTCAGGAAATGATCGATGCGATCAAAGAGATGACCGTTCTGGAACTGAATGATCTTGTAAAGGCTTGCGAGGAGGAGTTTGGCGTATCCGCAGCAGCAGGCGTTGTAGTAGCAGCAGCTGGTCCTGCAGCAGAGGTTGAGGAGAAGACCGAGTTCGACGCAGAGCTGACCGAGGTTGGCGCTGAGAAGGTTAAGGTTATCAAGGTTGTTCGTGAGATCACCGGCCTTGGTCTGAAGGAAGCTAAGGATCTGGTTGACGGCGCTCCTAAGATGGTTAAGGAAGGCGCAACCAAGGAAGAGGCTGAAGAGATCAAGAAGAAGCTTGAGGAAGTTGGCGCTAAGGTTACCCTTAAGTAATTTCGAACTAAATTACAATCCGGCCCCGCTCACGTGGCGGGGCCGTTCTATTCTAAAAATTCAAAAAATTCTGCAAATCAAAAAAAGTTCTTGACTTAAAATCTCCCTTGTGATATCATGATAAACGCACTATTGTCGTGTATTGGGCTTTTTGTGCGCAAAAATGCCCAAAATAAGAGACATGAAATCAGAAAGAACGGGGTG
>JAFZNO010000094.1 GCA_017552985.1 Lachnospiraceae bacterium | reverse complement strand
TACCACGATCCGTACCTGATGGTGACGCAGAACGGCGAGGAGACGAAGCTTACGACTTACAGGGAAGACGGCGGATTCCTGATCTTTAGCTACCGCGTGCCGCCCCAGGCGATGGGCGACGTGGCAACGGCCGTGCCGCACGCGCTGAACGCAGATAACGAGGACGTGACGGGAGTGGAATTCTCTTATTCCGTTGCGGAGTACTGCTACAACATGCTGAACAAGGAGACATATCAGGGTGCTCAATACGCTAAGCTGAGAAGACTGCTTGTGGACATCCTGCTCTACGGCGACGCGGCGCAGACCTACGCGAACTACAAGACGGACGCCCTTGCTGGAGCAAACTTGACGACGGCGCAGCGGGCAATGGGAACGGACGTGAGCGTGGCGATGACTTATGAGAACGTTAAGGAAAAGTTCTTTGCGACGGTGAGCGAGGCGGACGCGCTGGCAAGCATGGAGGCGGCGACGCTTTACCTCGAGGCGGCGGTAAACATTCAGTTTAAGTATTTGGCAAGCAATCTGGATGGCCTTCGCGTGGTGGTTACCGGGGACGCGGCCGGAACGGAAGTGCTTGGCGAGTACGCGGCAGACGGGAGCCTGATCGACACCAAGGGGCGTTATTACGTAACTTTCGGCGGCCTGAACGCGGGTCAGATGAGGAAGACGGTTTACGCGACCGTGATGAAGGGCAACAAGAAGGTCAGCAACACCTACCGCTACAGCATCGAGTCCTACGCGGCGTCTATGAGGACGGAGGAAGGCACCACGCCGCTTGACAAGCTGCTCGACGCAATGATGCGTTACGGCGACTCCGCGGCAGCATACGTAGGCAATAACTAAGGTTAGGGGGGCACAAAGTGAAAAAGGGAATTACAATCAAAAGTTTTTTGATACTTTTGGCACTCGTGATCTTTGCGTTACCGGTGAGCGTCCGCGCGGAAGAATACGAAACGTTTACGACCGTCATAGGGTCAGGTCCCATTAGGATTACCGTAGATTTGGTCTGGGAAGTGGAAACGGTGACCGGAGAATATTGGAATAATACGATTCGATACAATAGGGAAAAAACGACCGGAATACCGACGGAACCGTTTGAATTTGATCCTAGCGTGGCGCACTACGTTAAGTTTAAGCCGAATATCAGAGTTTATGATCCAAATGGTAAGAAATACGTCGTTTATTCAGAATCCAAAGGGTTTACAGTGTACTTAACGCATGAAGACAGTACCGTTTCCAGTGATCGCGTTTTTGCCTTTGATATCGTAACAAATCATTACAAAAAGTCGGTTGGAGCCCCGGATTCGGAATACGAGCCTTATAGTATAGGTAATGCGGCAGATCACCCGTTTTATGAGCGCGAAAGCTATGAATGGACGTATGACGGGGCCGGATATTGTTGGCAGACAGGAGATCATAAGGTCATTAGTGGTCTGGCACTGGTGGACAAAGAGTTTGGGGATCATAGGAAAGTGGAAGACTATTTCACGATTGTCCTAAACAATTCCTTTTGCGATTACCACATTGTGAAGATTCCCCAGGGCATTCACGGTTCAAAGGAGAACTGGCCGGATGAGAATGGAAATTGGATTCCGAGGGATGACGCAAATTGCACGGAAGTCAAGGCAGTACTTGAGAATCCATATCCGGGAGTGGAGATGTCTGCAATCGGAATTTGTACCTTGGGAGCTTATGAAGATTCCCTTATGTTAAGCAGTTATCTGTGGCTGCCGCACGGCATTACGATCGATGAGAGCAAGACGGTCTATGCAGATACGAACCGGGAGGGATATGAGATTATCCCAACGTTTAATCACGTGGAACTCGATCCCGCCCATCCCAGAAATAACAACAATGCACCTAATGACGCCCGTGATTTATACTATCTGACCGTAAACCACCCGGCGTTTGGAGTGGATGAACCGCAGATTTGTTATCTTTACGCGGATGGCGGACGAAATTACGAGGACAGGGTGATCGCCATCATCACTTACGCCAACAGGGATCAGGAGTATCGTTTCCGCGGGTACCTCGACAAGGATTATGACGGGGAACCGGCATGCGTGGTGATGAATTCCGCCATTACTCCTTATACGGCGGGCATGATGGCAAAGTGGTATTACGTGGATGAGGACGGTCAACCCACGGCCGAGGTGACGGGAACCTCCATGGTGAGGGACGAAAGCGGAGACGTTTACGCTTACGGCCCGACGGAGGCGGGTGAGTATCTGTTTACGGTTTGGGTTGCCGAGGACATGGAAGTGATCAGCGTTCCGTTTTGCATTTATGAGTCGCTGATGCCGGATGGTCAGCATGACTACGTACTGATGGGGAAGCTCGACAAGGAATATGACGGCGAACCGGTTATGTTTGATCCGTTTAAGATGCTGGAGATCGACAAGGGTAAGACGAGCTGGGGCGAACTTGAGAAGAACGGAACGTCAAGATACGTATGGAGAGAGCTGGTTGGTAAGGAATGGATCGATCTGAAGGGAGAACCTTCGGAGGTTGGCGAATATCAGTTGGTGATTCAGGAAATTGGTCCCAAAGGGGAGTGGACTGACGTGCAGTGGTTTTCGTTTGAGATCTCGGGAGCGTTGAACGCAGTGCCTAAGATTGCAAAGAAAACACTTACGCTGTATGACGTAATTGCGATCGACTTTAAGATCGAAAAGACTGCGCTCGAAAGTGAGTATCACGATCCTTACCTCGTGGTGACGCAAAACGGTTCGGAAACCGTGCTTACGGACTATAAAGTTAGTCAGGATGAGGATTATATCGTATTTAGCTATCGCGTGGCGCCGCAGACGATGGGCGACCTGGTGACGGCAGTGCCGCATGCGTTGAACGCCGGTGAAGAGGACGTGACCGGCGAGGAATTCACGTATTCCGTGGCGGATTATTGTTATAACATGCTCGCCAAGGATGAGTATCAGACTGACAAGTACGCGGCGTTTAGAAAGCTTCTCGTGGACATCCTGCTCTACGGTGACGCCGCACAGGTTTACGCGAACTATAAGACGACGGAACTGGTAAGCAGCGGCCTGACGACGGAACAGCGGGCAATGGGAACGGACGTAAGTGAGTCAATGACCTATCAGTCAGTCAAGGAACCGCTCTTTGCGACGGTGGAAAGCGAGATTGCCCTGGCAAGCATTGAAAAGGCGGCGCTGTATCTTGAGGCGGCCGTCAACGTGCGGTTTAAGTTTTCGGCGAATAACCTTTCAGGACTTCGCGTGGTGATCACTGACGATGAGGCATGCACGCACGTGATTGGAGAGTATGCGGCAGACGCTAGCCAGATTGACAAAAATGGTTTGTATTACGTGGACGTCAACTGTCTAAACGCGGGCCAGATGCGGAAAACCATCTACGCGACGGTGATGAAGGGAGACGAGAAGGTCAGCAATACCTACCGCTACAGCATTGAGTCCTACGTGCAATCCAAGAGGACGAATGAAGGCACAACGCTTGACAAGTTGCTTGACGCGATGATGCGTTACGGTGACTCTGCCGCAGCCTTCGCAGAGCCAATAAAATAATTCTTTTAATAGTGCCAAATGGAATGACCATTGGCACTATTTTTTTTGCATGTTTCATGAGATGATGGTATCATGAAGGTGGAGTGGGTAAATACGAATTCAAAGATAACGTTAAGTGACACGTAAAAAGCATACAAATTCAAAAGAGGAGAGAAACTTATGGGACGAAGGGAAAGGAAATGGAAGAGGCGCTTGTTGGTTATGCTTGCGGCATTGGCTTTGTGCTTGACGGGCATTTTGGGTTGGCCGGGATTTGGGATGACGGCGCAGGCCGGAAAGACGCCGGTTTCGTCGGCGTTCGTATTCAAAGTTACGGTCACGGGCGGAAAAGGCGTTGCGGTGTCTGATCCGGAGCAACCCGTGGATTCCAAGTTATATGACACTTCTTTCAATTGTCTGTCGGGACAATACGTGAAACTGTATTACAAGACGGATCCCGCCCCTGATTTTCAGAAGTTTGATCACTGGCACGTAAACGTGGGAATCCAAGTTTCCAGCAGATCGCTCTCGGAGGAATACTTTTACGAAGAGGATCTGACGGATTTCATCGTCTATCCGGAGCTTCAGAAATTTACGGAAGAAGAACAGGAAAATATTATCAGGGCCTTAAAGTTGTCTGACGTGACCATTAAAGGAAAAGTTAAGATTCAGGCGCAATACGTGGACAATTACTGGCTTGTGGACTTTGATACAAACGGCGCGGAAGGTGAGATGGAAGCCGTAAAGGTGGAGAAGGGTCAAAGCTATGAGCTTCCGGAGTGTCCGATTGCGATAGAGGGACATGACTTTACCGGATGGAAACTTGGCGAAGAGGTTTACCAGCCTGGGGAGAGCGTTGAGATCACTGAGGACGTCACGCTGGAGGCGCAGTGGAAGCTCAGGACGTACTCCGTCACTGTCTCTACGAATGCGCCAGACCACTGGGTCAGCATCACCGGCGGCGGAACCTACGGGTATGGTACGGAAGCGACCGTAACGGCAACGGGAAAAACCTATCAGAACACAGAGTATGGCCTGCTGCATTGGAAGGATCGTGACACGGATGAGATTGTTTCCAGGGAGCCAAGCTATTCCTTTATCGTGACCGGAAAGCGTTCCTTGCTTGCAACGATTGCACCGTATACTACCATGGATTTTTCGGCAGGCGGAGGTCAAGGTACGATGGAACGGGCAAAGGTTCTTGTTGGAGAGCAATACGTTCTGCCGGAATGTGAATTTACCAAGCCGGGCTGGCGTTTCGCAGGCTGGGCGATCAGGAATTATGACGGCGTTTATCCGGCGGGGGAAACCTTTACCGTGGCATATCAGCACTTTTTGACGGCTACCTGGGAGGAAATCCCGGAGCTGGCTGTCCCAATTGACGAGGAGCATTTCCCTGACTCTGCGTTTCGCAACTATTTGAAATTTACGACTTCGATCAACAAGAATGGAGATGAATGGCTTACTTCCAGCGAGCTGGCGATCCCGAACTTGACCCTTCAGAGTCAAAGCATTGAAACTTTGAAGGGAATTGAATATTTTACGGAACTCACGTCGTTATACTGCAACGGTTCTAAGATCACGGAATTGGATCTGACGAATAGCAAGAAGTTAAAAACCATAGAAATAAAGAACACTACGTTGAGTACCATTAAGCTTGACGGCTTGACGGAATTGGTAACGCTGTCATTGGATTCGAATGAGCTTACTTCCCTGGAATTGCCGGAGGCACCATCCTTAAAGACCATAAAATGCAATTATAATAAGCTGACCAGCCTTTCCGTGCATGATTTCCCCGCTTTGGAAAGCTTGAGCTGTTCCAATAATTCCGTGTTGGAAACTTTAACGCTTAACAACCTGCCGGCATTAAAAACGTTAGGATGTCAAAAAAATAAGCTAAAGTCGCTGGACGTTACGGGCTTTCCTGCGCTTACGTCGCTGGCGTGTGGCGTGAATGAAATTGAATCCTTGGACGTATCCAAGAATTCCCTGTTGGTAAGCTTGAGTTGCGAGGATAATAAACTGCAAAGCCTTGACATAACTGAGAATAAGGCATTGAAAGCTTTATGGTGTTCCAATAATCAGTTGGAAAGTCTCGATCCGTCGCAGAATAAAAATCTTGAGCAGTTATATTGCGGTTCTAATCCGATCAAGGATCTTTACGTCGTGGGATTGACGAAGCTTAAGACGTTTGATTGTTTATGGTGTGAAGATCTTGATTCCCTTACGCTGGACGAATTGCCGGCATTAACGACGGCGAAGGTTACTACTTTGGCAAGCATTGGAAACGTGACCTTGGGCAAGACTGCCTTCAGTTCCTTTGCGTGTAAGGCGATCCATTTGGACGTCAGCAAGGCCGTACAGTTGAAGGAACTGGAATGCTCTAATGCAGGACTCGAAACTTTGACGCTCGGTTCCAATACGGCCATGACGTGGTTGTATCTTATGAACAATCACCTTTCCGAGTTTGACTTAAGCGGACTCACGGCGCTGACGTATCTTTGCGTGACGGGAAATGACGTGAAACAGTTGGATATTTCCAATAATACAAAGCTGGAAGCCGTGTATTGTGAAAAGAATCAAATTAGAAATCTTGATCTGACGAACAACCCGAAAATCAGTGCTTTGGATTGCACGACAAACCTGATCACGGCCCTTGACGTGAGCAAAAATCCTGAAATTAGGGACTACAGAGGTACCAGATTGCGGTGTGATAACGACGTGGTACTGTATACGGGGGCGACGGAGCATTGCCAGATCAGCGTCAGCGCGTCTCCGGCGGAAGGCGGCAAGGCCTACGGAAGCGGAAGCTGGATCCAGGGCGCAAAGGTTTCCCTGGTGGCGGAAGCAGAGGAAGGATATGAATTCCAGTGCTGGATGGAGGGGATTGAGGTTGTATCTGAGGATGCGGTCTATGAGTTCACCGGTGCGGAGGACAGGGTGCTGACGGCAGTGTTTGCGGAGGACTCATACGACGCAAATCTATTCATTGATAAGAAGTCCCTGACCCTGTATGACACCATCGCGATTGACTTTAAGGTGCCCGTGGCGGCCCTGGAGGGATATCATGATCCATATCTTTTGGTGACGCAGAATGAAGTGACGGACGTGATCTCGGATTCCAAGATCGTTGGTGCTTACTGCATCTTTACGTACCGCGTGGCGCCGCACCAGATGGGAGACCTGGTGACGGCGGTGCCGGCAGCGCTGAATGCGGAGGAGAAGGAAATCCTGGGCGTGCCCATGGAGTATTCCGTGGCGCAGTATTGCCAGAACATGTTGAACAAGGAAGATTATCAGATTGACGCGTATGCGACGTTCCGAAGACTGCTTGTGGACATTTTGCTCTATGGTGATGCGGCGCAAAGTTACGTGGGTTACAAGACGGACTCGCCCGTAAGCGGGTTCTTGACGGCAGAGCAGCGCGCCATGGGAACAGACGTAAGCATTACGATGACCTATGAAACCGTAAAGGAAAAGCTTTTCGCGACGGTGGAAGAGGAGGACGAACTTGCAAGCATCGAGACGGCAGCGCTGTATCTTGAAGCCGCAGTGAACATTCAGTTTAAGTACCTGGCGAATGACCTTACGGATCTTCGCGTGGTGGTGACGGATGACGAGGCCGGCACGAACGTGATCGGCGAATGCCCGGCGGACGCAAGTCTGATCGATAACAAGGGACGCTATTACGTAACCTTCGGCAACCTGAACGCGGCACAGATGAGGAAGACGGTTTATGCTACCGTAATGAAGGGAGACCAGAAGGTTAGCAACACTTATCGCTACAGCATTGAATCCTACGCGGAATCCGTGAAGGGCAAGCACGGTGAAGCTCTTGACAACCTGCTTGACGCGATGATGCGCTACGGCGATTCCGCCGCATCCTTCGCAGGTACAAACTAGAATCTAAAGGATCGTGTGCATTTCGTGAGAAAAGCATACAAATTCAAAAGAGGAGAGGAACGTATGAGACGAAGGAAAAGGGAATGGAAAAGGCGCGCGTTGGTTATGCTTGCGGCATTGATTTTCTGCCTGGCGGGCATTTTGGAATGGCCGGGATTTCAGGCGACGGCACAGGCGGCAACGTTGTTACTGTTTAGAGTTACGGTTACGGGCGGAAAAGGCGCTGAGGTTGCGGATCCCAGTGACAGCGTGAATCCCAAGACGTATGACACTACGTTTACCTGCCAGATGGGGAAATACGTGAAGCTGTATGACGTGCCGGATCCCGCCCCTGATTTTCAGAAGTTTGATCACTGGCACGCAACGGTGGGAGTCCGCATTTCCAATAACAAGATCACGACGGAATTTTATTACGAAGAGGATCTGACGGACTTCTGCTTTAGGCCGGATCTGACAAAGTTTACGGAGGAGGAACAGCGGAGTATTTCCGCGGCATTAAAGAATTCCCTTTATACTGTTCAGGGGAAGGTCACGGTTCAGGCGCAGTACGTGGACAATTATTGGCTCGTAAACTTTGATCCAAAAGGCGGCGAAGGCACGATGGAAGCCGAAAAGGTGAATAAGGGGCAAAGCTATGAACTGCCGGAATGCACCTTTACGAAAGCAGGGCATGACTTTGCCGGCTGGAAGCTTGGTGAGACGGTTTATCAGCCCGGGGAGAGCGTTGATGTTACGGAGGACGTCACGCTGGAGGCACAGTGGACGCTTAAGTCTTATGCAATTGCCTTGACTTCTTCTGCTGAGGCCTGGGGCGAGGTTTCCGGTGCCGGAACCTATGCGCATGGCACCACGGTGACCGTAACGGCGAGCGGGAAAACCTATGATGGAACGGACTATGGTTTCTTGTATTGGAAAGATTGTGATGCAAATGAAATTGTTTCCAGGGAGGCAAGTTATACGTTTACGGTAACGGGAACGCGTACGTTGGAGGCAAAGTTTAGTCCTTACGTTTACGTAATTTTCCAGTCCGGGGAGGCCGGCGCAGACCCAGAACAGGAATACGTTCTGGCTGGAAAGGAGTACGTATTGCCGGAGTGTCCCTTTACGAGGCCTGGCTGGCGCTTTGCAGGCTGGCGCTTCCCTGATGATCACGTTGTCCTGGCGGGGGAAACCGTAACGGTGGAAGGTCAAACCTACGTCACGGCAACTTGGGAGGAGATTCCTGAGCTTACAATCCCCATTGACGAGGAGCATTTCCCAGACCCGGGTTTTCGCAATTACGTGAAGTCAACCGAAATAAATAAAAACGGGGATGAATTCCTTACGTCGGGTGAGCTGGCCATATCCTCCATGACGATTCAGTCAGATTCCGTTTTAAGCATAAATGGAATCCAGTACTTTTATGAGCTGAATGCGCTGAAGCTCTCGAATTTATCAGCGTTAAAGGAATTGACGTGCAACGGTTGTCCGAAACTGATAAGTCTTACCATAGAGGGCTGTCCCTTATTGGAAAAGGCGGACGTCGGCTGGAATCCTGCTTTGGAAACGTTAACTCTCCATTCTTTGCCGGCCTTAAAGGAATTACGTTGTAACAATGGCAAGTTAAAGGTTTTGAACGTCGACGGGCTCTCGGCACTGGAAAATTTGCATTGTGAAGCAAATGAGCTAACCGCTCTTGACGTTAGTAAGAATACCAATTTAAGCTGTTTGGTTTGTACGGGAAACCAGATCGACAGTCTGGACGTAAGCAACAATCAGGCATTGGTTATTCTTTGGTGCGAAGACAATCTACTGACGGAAATAGACGTTTCAGAGAATTTGTTGCTAGAGAGTCTGACTGTCGATAAAAATGGACTGACGAGTCTGGACGTATCTGGGAACAAGAAGCTGGATCACCTGACGTGCGGCAATAATCCCATCACGGTTCTTTCCGTGACGGGATTACCGGACCTAAGATATTTTGACTGTTTAAATTGTGATGCGTTGGTTAGTTTAACGCTGGATAATTTACCCAGCTTAACGACGGCCTACGTGGGAAAAAGTGAAAGCTTAACGCTGGGAAAAACCGCCTTAGTGAGTTTGAACTGTAAGGCAAAGCATTTGGACGTCAGCAGGGCTAACAACTTAAAGACGCTGGAATGCTATTCCGCAGGACTTGAATCCGTTGTTTTTGGCGAAAGCAATTACAAATTAAAAAACGTAAACCTCTCTGGGAACCTCCTTACGGAAATTGATTTATACGATCTGACGGGACTGGAACAGCTCAATCTTTCCAGTAATCAATTGCGGGAGTTGGACGTCTTTATGAATACCAAGTTAACGCAGTTGTATTGTAATGATAACCAGCTGAGATACCTTCAAACGCACAATAATCCGACCCTTTCCTATTTGGATTGCACCCAAAACCTGATCAGGGCTCTTGACGTAAGTGGCAATTCACGCATCAAGGACGCGCGCGGCACCAAATTATTATGTGATGACAACGTGGTGTTGTATACGACGGCGCAGGATCACTGCTACGTTTCGATTAACGTGACGCCCGAGGGAAGCGGCGTGGCATACGGGGAAATACAATGGATCATTGGGGAGACGGTTTCCTTATTTGCGGAGGCAAAGGAAGGATATAGATTCTGCCACTGGCTGGAAGGCGAAGAAGTAGTTTGCGAGGAGCCCGTTTATGAATTCGTCGGCGAAAAGGGCAGAAGGCTGACGGCAGTGTTTGAGGAGAAATTATACGACGCAAATCTATTCATCGATAAGAAGTCCCTGACCCTGTATGACACCATCGCGATTGACTTTAAGGTGCCTGCGGCGGCCTTGGAGGGATATCATGATCCTTACCTTTCGGTGACGCAGAATGAAGCAACGGACGTGGTTTCGGATTTCAAGATCGTTGGAGATTATTATGTCTTTACGTATCGCGTGGCGCCGCACCAGATGGGCGACCTGGTGACGGCGGTGCCGGCAGCGCTGAATGCAGATGAGAAGGAAGTTCTGGGCGTGCCCATGGAATATTCCGTTGCGCAATATTGTCAGAACATGCTGGGCAAGGAAACTTATCAGACCGATGCGTATGCTACGTTCCGAAGGCTCCTCGTGGACATTCTGCTCTATGGCGAAGCGGCGCAGAAGTACGTGAATTATAAGACGGACAAGCTTGTCAGCGGGTTCCTCACGTATGAACAGCGTGCCATGGGAACGGACGTAGGCACTGCCATGACCTATCAATCGGTCAAGGAAGCGCTCTTTGCGACGGTGGACGAAGAGATCGCCCTTGCGAGCATTGAGACGGCAGCGCTGTATCTTGAGGCAGCGGTGAGCGTGCAGTTTAAGTACCTGGCGGGTGATCTTACGGATCTTCGCGTGGTGGTTACCGGAGACGAGGCCGGAATGGACGTGCTTGGCGAATACGTGGCGGACGCAAGTCTGATCGACAACAAGGGACGTTACTACGTGACCTTTGGCGGTCTGAACGCGGGCCAGATGCGAAAGACCATTTACGCGACGGTGATGCGGGGCAACGTGAAAGTCAGCAATACCTACCGCTACAGCATCGAATCCTACGCGGAATCCGTGAAGGGCAAGTACGGCGAGACTCTTGACAACCTGCTTGACGCGATGATGCGCTACGGCGATTCCGCAGCGGCATTTGTGGCTCAAAACTAAACATTCGATCCTAAAATGGGTCACGGGAAAGTGTCGGCAGACATGTCCCCGTGACCCATTTTTTTCTTGCTTAAGGATTGACAATATGCTAAGATGTAAATAGATTGAAAATTTGCACACATTTATAAAATTGACGGAACAATTATTGAAAGGAGCGCGCTAATATGAGACAAAAAACGAGAAGATTTTTGGCGTTTTTACTGGCATTTTTGTTGGCCTTTTCCGATGCCTCATTCGTCCGGGCGACGGAGGGAGAACAGGGCGGCAGTGAAGAAATGGCGACGGTCTATCGGATTTATGGCAGATTGATGCAGATGCCATATGGCGGATATGAGCCGGATCCGGAATCCCTTGTCATTGCGGACGCGTGTCCGGAGGGTGAGGGGATGATGCTGGTCGCTAAGTTCATCACGGACGGTAAGTACGTACCCAAGTTATCGGTGGAAGACCCTACGGATGCGGAAGTACGGCTTTTGATGAACAACGTAACCATCGATCTTCGGGGAACCGGCCATGACAGGATCCGTAGATATTGGTCATGGTTTCTGGCTGGGGACAGTAAGGTCCTGTTTGACAACATGACGGCGAGCACCACGAACGATCCCGTTGAAGAGCTCGATTATTTCCCTGCCTATACCGGGGAAGTGACCGTGGAAGGGCTTTTGGGATTTTACGGCGTCTATCCCTTTGAGCCGATCTGGGATGAAAACGACCAGCTCGTGAAGGCTCGAAAGGAAGCCCGTTATGACGTGACGGGATACCGCGAGGTGGACGGTGAGATCTTTGCCGGACGCGTTGTGGTGAATGAAGGCGCTAATCTGGTGATGAATGCCATTGAGGACGGCGAGAATCAGCCGACCAGGGGCGGCCAGATACAGGCAACGCAGATTGAGATCGACGGTACGGTGACGATGAACCAGCCTACGCAGGCGGACGCGCCTCCGCAGATCCGCGTGTATGCAGACGGGTCTATTACCTTGGGAACGAACGGTTCCATCAATGCCTGTGACGGCACGGAGCTGATCCTGCATGACAGGGCGACGGTGGCCGGAGCTTTGGCGTCTAAACTATGTGAAAGAAACATATATAATGCGTTGGTTCCTTATGGGTTGTCGGCAGACCATGGCTGTGAAACCTTTGTATATTCCTCATCGGATGGCAAATGGATCTTGGCTGCGGACGTAAATGAAGAAGACGATGACGACTTCCGGGACAATACTTACAAGGTAAATTACTTCCAAATGGGCGGCGACGAGGAGGAAGGCGGCAAGGTTTACGTAAACGGGCAGTTCGTTGAACCGGATAACGTTGGAAGGTATGATTTTGCGGTAAACCAGAATCTGAACTTTACGCTGGACATGCCCGAAAGGAGAAGAGACTGCACGCCCATCATTGAAGTATGGACGGCAGGTGACGAGTATTATTGTTCCGACGCGACCAAGGTTGACGCGCAGCACCTGATCAGCCTTGCGGCAGACAAATCCTTTACGTTTAAGCCTGCGGCAAAGGATGGCTTTAAGCTTCAGGTTCACTGGTCAGACTATGAATATTATTGGTATAAAGAAGGCGAATTCCTTATCCAGACGGATTACTGGAACAATGGCAGCGTCAGCTTGAGCAAGGCGCCTAAAGGTTCCAAGGATGCGCCGAATGAAGAAACCAGCAAGAAATCCCTGTATGACAATTCCGTACTGGAGTCTGCAGACGGTCTTCGCGTTGCCATTGCGCCTTCCCAGGGACGCCATTTGGAGTCCGTTTGGTTAAACGTTTCCAGTGAGTATGGCGGACCAAACGTTGACGTGAACTACGTAAACAGGCAAACCTATTGGGAGGGCGAGGAATACCTGTATGCGCAGGGGTCTGGGTTCTCGGTTGAGAACGGGACCATCTATTATACGATCCCCAAGAGCTTCAAGAATTGCTTTATCTACTTTGGCATCAGCTTCCGGGATGATTTCCGGGGCATTGAAGTGAATTCCCACGGCGGCTTGGTGGAAGTTCGCTTTGGCGACAATGAGAGCTTTATTGCACTTTCGGGGAACGTGTTAAGCCGTTCGGAATATGAGAATAAGAACGAGGTACAGCTTCGCATTCAGGCACCGTCCAATGAGGAGATTAAGGGCTTGGAGGTTATCGCCAGGGAAGATGCCGTTGACGACGTATGTCAGCTGCTGCCCTATCCTGCCGACGGGATCCTGAGACTGCAGAAGGAAGGCCAGTTCTGGAAAAACTATGAGATCAACGTGATCACGTGGGATACGGCGCTGGACGGCCAGTACCGCTTTGAAAAATCAGGTGACGCGGAGATCACCATTTCCGGCGGAAACAAGCAATTTGACGTAAACTATGATCTTACGCCGGGACAGCCCATCAGCTTTACCTTGAGCGCTACGCCGTATAAGGTCATTGCTTGCCCGAACTGGGAAGGCTGGACGGAGCTGGAAAAAACTGGCGGACAGTACCAGTACGTGCCGGAGTCCAACGCGGCACTGATCATTAGAATCTTCATGACGGAAAATGATCTCATCGAATTCAACAAGCCGAAGTTCCGCGTGGAATTTGACGAGCGCTGGGATGGCGAAACGAATGCGCCGACGGCTTTTGTTTCCGAGGCAACGTACGGAAACATGTCGCGAGGTCAGGAGTATGGTTATGACGTGGATGACCTGTTAGTCTTTACCTTGACTCCTCCTTCTGACAGAATTGGCTGCACGCCAATCGTTGAGATTCAGATGAACGATGGAGAATGGTTCTCCTCGCAGACGCAGGATACAGACCATAAAATAAAGATTTCCAAGAATAAATTTAGTTTCCCTCCGTCGAGTGTTGAAGAGTTGAGCGACCGAGGATTTACCGTTAATATCTGGTGGTCCGACTATGACAAGCTTGGACCGAACTGGGAGGAGAACGAGATTGGCGTGGAGATGAGGGGCGACGGCGGAACCGTTACGTCTAACCTTACGGCGATCGCTACCATGAATGAGCCGAATAACGGTGGTGGCGTAAAGAAAATTGTAAAACGGGATTCGCTGACCAATGATTCCCTTCAGTTTACCTTCACGCCGGACAGCGGAAGAAGATTCCAGAATTTAAGCGTTTGGATCGGAGACCAAGAGACAAAGTATACGACCAGAAAGAATGATAATCCGGATGAGTGGATTTGCATCGACGGAAATGAAAACTTTGCGCTGGTGAATGGCGTTTACGTCTTCACGATCCCGAACGTTTCCCAGATCCCGGCGGACTATATCAGCGTGAACGCTTGGTTTGAGGATAAGGCAAATGACTGGATCCAGGATGGCCAGTATTACTTGAACTATGACGAAAACGGTGAGGAAAACGGCGAACCTAACGCAAAGGTTTACGTCAACAACTCGCTGATGAGACGCGGTGATAACAGGAATACGCAGAGCTTTACGGTGGGCACTCCCCTGACCTTCCGGCTTCAGCCGAACAGGGAACGCGAAGGCTGTCAGGCCATCGTGGAAATCAATACAAACTTAGGAGACCATTATTCTTCCGTGCAGGGTGAGACGGACGAAGCACACAGGATCATCTTGAGCGATCAAAACACCTTTACCTTTAAGCCATTGACGGCAGACGGATTTGAAGTACGTATCTGGTGGTCTGATTATGATCGCTTTGGCCGCGGCGATAAGGAATTCCTGTTAAACTTAAATTGCTGGAATGACGGTAGGATCGAGCCGAGCAAGGAAGTTGCAAACAACAAGCGCATGAACGAGCCGAACCAGTGTGGCGGAGTAAAACGGATTTATGCCAATTCCGTTTTGGACTCGGCAGACGGACTGAAGGTTACGATCACGCCGAATGACGGTTATTACGTATCAAAGGTATGTTACGATCTCGGGGGAGACGGTGGCCATGAACACGCCGAGTATGTAAACTGGACCCCTGGCAATGGGGAAACCTATCTGTTTGCCGAGGGTAGCGGATTTACGGAAAATAACGGCGTGGTTACGTACGTGGTGCCGAAGAAGGTTCAGGGTCGAGACCTGAATCTGAACGCAGAGTTTGAGAGAGCTCCCACCGGCATTGTGATCAATGCGAACGGAGGAAGCGTGCAATATCGTCTTGGCACTTCGGGAAGCTTTAAGAATCTTAGCGGAGATACCTTGGAGCGTTCCGTATTTGAAAGTGCCAGCGTTGTACAACTTCGCCTGACGCCCGAATACGGTAAGGAGTTTAAGGGCGTGAATTACGTTTGCCGCGAAAGAGGAAAGGATGACGTGGTAAAGGTAATCCAGCCCGGAACGCCTGACGTTCTGACGACGGACGGACTTCTTACCCTGAACAGGGGCGGAAACACTTGGCCGAGCATCGAGGTGGAGATCATCACCTGGGACGTTACCTATGACGGTCAGTACCGCATTGACCAAAGGGGAGAGGGCGAATTACACGTTTCCGGCAACTTAGAGCTGGGAAGGAACTATGACTTTACGGTAAATCAGCCCATTACGTTCTCCTTTGCGGAGCCGGTATACAAGGTTCGCGTATGCCCGAACTGGAGGGAATCCTTTGATCTTGACCCCGTGAACGGAGTCTATAGCTATACGCCGACGGAGGACAGGGCGCTGAAATTTGACGTATTTATGAATCAGGAGGAATATGAGTTTGAGATGTTCCAGCCGGATCATAATACGAATGAGTTTAGCGTGAACTACGGGCTTGGCGTGGATGAAGACGTGGTTGTGGGCAGTGCTCCCATCATTACCTACGGCAACGTAACACCGAAAGATTCCAGGACGCTTGGGAACCAGACGCGACTGATCCTTGAGAACGTAACCATGCTTCCTTTTGTCATCAACGTTCCCGCAGGCGCGGATTACAGGATTCACGTGGACGGACGGAATGACGATGAGGTTACGGCAGAAGTAAAGGCCAACAATAACGTCCTTGAGTTGGACGTAAGCGAGCCTTGGAACATTCCTTACGTGGATATTCACGTATTTAAGAAGCAGTCATTGCATGATCCTGAACTTGTGATCAGCAAGAAGTCCTTAACGCTTTATGACACCATTGCGATCGACTTCAAGGTAGCGAAGTCTGCGATCGAGGGTAAGTATCATGATCCTTACCTGGTGGTGACGCAGAACGGCGCGGACAGCAGGATTTCGGAGTATAGCGAAGCTGACGGCCTTCTGATCTTTACCTTCCGCGTGGCGCCGCACCAGATGGGCGACGAAGTGACGGCAGTGCCGCACGCGCTGGACGCGAACGGCGATGACGTGGCGGGCGTTGCAATGGAGTATTCCGTAAAGGACTACTGCCAAAACATGTTAGGAAACGAGAAATACCAGACGAATGATTACGTGAACCTGAGAAGACTTCTGGTGGACATCCTGATCTACGGCGAGGCGGCACAGGTTTACGTGAACTACAAGACGGACAACCTTGTCAG
>JAFZNO010000093.1 GCA_017552985.1 Lachnospiraceae bacterium | reverse complement strand
GCAACGGCAAACGCAGAGCAGGTAAGACAGCAGGCTGACGCAGAGATCGCGCAGACGAAGGAACAGGCAGAAGCTGAGATCGCCCAAACGAAGGAACAGGCAGCGGCAGAAATTGCTGAGACGAAGGAGCAGGCGGATGCGCAGGTAACCGAAGCACGGGCACAGGCGGCAGAGGCACAGGCTCAGATTGCCGAGACAAAACAAATGGCAGAAGCGCAGATCATGCAGATCAAGCAGAATGCCGAAACACAGGTTCTTCAGATCAAGCAGGCGGCAGAAGCAGCCGTGCTTGCAGCAAATACAAATGCAGAACAGGTAAGGCAGCAGGCTGACGCCCAGATTGCAGAGACGAAGCAGATGGCAGACATTGCCGTCGAAGAAACGAAGCAAATGGCTAACGAGACCATTGCTGACGCGAGAAGCAAGGCCGATGAGGAGATCGCTGCAGCGAATGCCGCGGCAGAGGAAGCAAGGCAGAAGGCTGAGAATGACGTAAGCGAAGCAATGCGTCTTGCAGAAGAGACCGTCGCAAGCGAGAAGCAGAAGGCAGAGGCCGAGATCGCGCAGGCGAAGGAGCAGGCAGCAGCAGAGATCGCCGAGATGAAGCAGAAGGCAGAGGCCGAGATCGCGCAGGCGAAGGAGCAGGCAGCAGCAGAGATCGCAGAGGCGAAGCAGAAGGCAGAGGCCGAGATCGCAGAGGCGAAGGAACTGGCTGACTTGGCCGTATCGGAAGCAAACGAGAACGCTGAAAAGACGAAGCAGGCAGCCGAAGCTCAGATCGCTGAGACGAGAAGCAAGGCTAACGAAGAGATCGCAGCCGCAAATGCCGCAGCTGAGGATGCTAAGCAGAAGGCAGAGACTGACGTGACGGAAGCAATGCACCTTGCCGAGGAATCCATCGCCGAGGAAAAGAAGCGTGCCGACGAGCAGATCGCACAAGCCGAGAGCAGGATCGCGGCGGCAAACGCACAGGCGCAGGAAGCAGTAAAACGTGCAGACGAACTCTTCGAGGAAAACAATTCCCTGAAGCAGGAAAAGAATATGCTCAAGCAGGAGAAGGATCTCCTTGTCGAGCAGTCGAAGTTTATGGAGGACGATCTTTCCAAGAAGCTTGCTGAAAAAGAGGCTGAATTGGAGACCGCCAAGCAGGAAGCAAGCGAGCAACTTTCGCAGACAAAGCGAGAGGCGGTTGGCCTGATCGCAAAGACGAAGCAGGATGCGGAGAACAGGGTTGCCGCAGCTGAGAAGGAAGCGAACGAAAAGATTGCCCAGGTGGATGCCCGCATAGCGGAAGCCAAGGAAAAGGCCCAGAAAGAGGTTGACGCAGCACAGGCACAGGCAAATGCCCGCATAGCGGAAGCCGAGAAGAAGTCCCAGACGGAGACGGCCGAGGCAAAGAAGCAGGCAGACGCCCAGATTGCGGAAGCAAAGGAGCAGGCGCAGGCTCAGGTGGCCGAGGCGAAGTCCCAGGCAGACGCAAGAATCGCGGAAGCGGAAGAAAAGGCAAAGACCCAGATCGCCGAGATAAAGGAACAGGCAAACGCCCAGGTTACCGAGGCACGGGAACAGGCAGAACGTCAGGTTACCGAGGTTCAGGAACAGGCGAATGCCAAGGCCGAAGAAGAGATTGCACAGGCGAAGGCAGAGGCAGACGAACGCCTTGCCATGGCCGAGGAAGCAGCAAAAGAGCGGCTTGAGCAAACGAAGCAGGAGATCCGCGAGGCTGCAGCAAAGGAGAGGGCTGATCTCGAGAACCAGCTTGCCAGAGTACGTAAGGCAGCTCAGGAGCAGATCGCTCTTGCTGAAAAGCGAGGAGATGATAAGGCGGCGAGAACCAAGCAGGAAGCCGATGCCAAGATCGAGCAGATGCAGCGTGAACTTGACCGTCACAACAATTTCATTCAGGAAGAGGTTCAGATACAGGTCGAGAAATTCCAAGCCCAGTATGCGGAAAAGGAAAAAAAGAACAAGGAAATGCTGGCCGTTTCCCAAAAGAAGATCGACGATCTGCGCGCGCAGCTTGACGACGCTTCCGCTTCCTGGAAGGACGCTGAAAAGCGCGTGACCATGCTGGAGGACGAGAGAGACAGAGCTCTTGAAAAGGCGAAGCTCGCGCAGGATAAGGCTGACGCAACCTCGCTTTCGCAATATATTTTCGCTAGCCGTAAGGCAAAGAAGCATTATAGTGATTATGACAGAAATGAGGACAATAAGTAAGGCGCATGGGAAAACGCATTAAAGACATATTGCTAAAGCTCATGAACGTGGTCTCCATCCTCGTCATCGTGGTTTCCGTCCTGGCGCTCCTTAGCGTCGTAATGGCAAAACCGGGAGAGGCGCCCAACTTCTTTGGGTATTCCCTGTTCCGCGTGATGACGGGGAGCATGGAGCCAACGATCTCCACAAACTCGCTGATCGTGGTAAAGCGCGTGGAGGCGCAGGAACTGGCCATAGGCGACGTGATCACGTTTTATTCCAGGGATCCGTCCCTTTTGGGAGAACCGAACACGCACCGCATTATCCGGTTCGAAGAGGATGAGGGAAGGCAGCTGATCATCACCAAAGGCGATGCCAATAACATTGAGGACCGTTTTCCGACGCGGGCGGAGGACTTGATCGGTAAGGTTGTTTTTTCTTCCCTCTTTTTGGGAAGGTTGGTAAAGCTGATTTCCAATCCGCTTGTCTTCATCCCGTTGATCCTGATCCCACTAGTTGTGATGTTGCTCCGAAGCGTTTTTGACGGCATTTCGGCAGCAAAGAAGCTGGTAAAGGAAGAAGAGGAAGCGGCAGTGCGGGAAGCCCTGGCGGCGCTCCGGGAGAAGAAGGCGGCGCAGGCGAAGGAAGGACAGGAAAGCACGGAAACGCCAGAGGAAGACGGCGGGAAGGACGAAGAACCTCAGGAGGAAGACGGCGGAAAAGACGCAGAACCTCAGGAGGAAGACGAGAAAAACTAAGATCCGTAAAAGGAGAAAACTATGGCAGGAGCATTAAAGATTAAGGCCGGCACAAAGCTTAGGATGGCATATGACGCGGAATTAGGTAAGGAACCTAATTTCAATATGATATGTACCTTTAACAAGTCACTCAACGAATCCGCATTCTTGATCTCCATTCCCGTGGTCAACGGGAAGCCACTGGAGGTGGATGAGAGCCAGAAGCTTCTTATTCAGTATGGAAGCGGAAGCGATGCCATGATCTTTGCGGGTTACGTGGATGACACCGTAAAGGAAGGCGTAAGAAGATACTGGAAGATCAGAAGGGTTTCCGAGCAGAGGCAGTTCTTCCAGCGTGCTGACGAGCGTGTTAAGGTTACGCTTCGCATAGAGTACAGCCAGGAGACTTGGGAGCTTAATGCTGACGGTGAGATCCCGAAGGAAGACGGCATGACCCTCGACGTATCTGCCGGTGGTGCCGCAGTATTTATGAACAGACACTTCGACGTTGGAGAGATCGTGACGCTGGATCTTCCCCGCGTTGGTACCAGCGTGAAAGGCCAGGCCCTGACCGAGATCGGAAACGTCTGCTGGGTGCGTGAGGCTCCTAAGGGAAGCATGTACAGACTCCTTTGCGGTCTGCAATTTAGATTCAGCGATTCCTCCGAGAAGGAGCAGTTGCAGGATTATCTGTCTAACGTAAAGGAAAAGTATAAATTATAAGATGCTGGCACGATAAACGTAATTTTAGACAAGAAGAAGGAAACAAAACTTGAAACTGGGAAAAAAGAAGGCTGGGACACAAGAGAATACTGAGAAGAAGCCGAGAGGTTCCAAGGATCAGCTGGTCCGCATTGAGAAGCTGGAGCAAATCCTGGCGGAGAACGGCGATGAACTGGATGATGATGCCATCGTCTCCATGTACATGCCGGGACGCCGGATCAAGAAGCTCGGTGCGGCCTTACTTCGCTTGGACAAAATGCGGATCATACTGTTAGTGTTGCTGCTCCTGATCGCATTTCTGTTTATTCTGGCATTTATGCAGGAGAAGATGGGTAACTTCACCATCAACCTGAACCGTCTGGAGCTGTATCGGAAAGGTATTGCGATCGATGACAAGGGGACGTTTGAAGATCCCACGGCGCGTCTTGTCGTAAAGACCGTGCAGGATGCAACGAACATCACCATCAGCGACCTGCCGGAAGACATTGATGAGATTGACGGTAACCACAATGGATATAACTACATGGCGTATACCTATTACGTGAGAAATGCCGGAAAGGAAGACGTAAAGTATCTTGCGAGGGTGCATTTGGATGCTTGTGCAAAAGGCGCGGAGGAAGCGGTGCGCATCGCAATCTGGAGAAACGGCGAGAGAACGGTTTACGCGATGCCTGCGAAGGATGGCGGCCCGGAAGACGGATGCGTGAATTTTGAAAGCAACAAGATCGTTTGTTCCTACGCGGAGGAGAATTTCCTCGTTGGTAACGTGGACAAGTACACCATCGTCATCTGGATGGAAGGCGAGGATCCGGAATGCGTTGACTCCATCGTCGGCGGAAGCGTTCAGTTTAGCATGACCATCGACGCCATGGATCAGGAGGAAACAAGCCTGCTTGCGAAATTTATCCGTGACGTAAAGGATACCTTGTCTGGAGACAAACCTATCAGCGCGGCAGGAAACGAAGCGCCCAGCTACTACAATTCAGGCGACGTAACATGGGAGAATCGAAGAAACCAGTAGGAAAATAGAAACTAAAATGCACAAAACAGTTCCTTGAAATTCGGCACATTTCATAAAAAATCGATTTACAAATGGCGATTTTTGTACGAATATGTAAAAAATACTTGAAAAATCTTCTAAACTATTGTAAAATGAAGTCGATATATAAAACAAGAGATACTCTACCCATTGGTACTTTCGATGCTATGCATCGTTTAGTATAAAAATTAAATATCGGTCCTTTGTTCCAGAATCTATGAACTCGGTCCCTCCTATTAAAAGATGGTATCCTCACCGGCGGGTGAAGGAGATGTACTCTTTTAACCGGGCCCGGTGGGAGTATGATCTGTTAACAGGACGGATCCGAACGATGGTATCGGAACGTAAGGACGACGGAGCGAAGCCCGATCAACTTCGCTTTGGAAGGAGAGGAGCTAAAACTTAAGCCCCAATCCCTTACGATCGGCTGTCTACCGCGGCAGAATCAACTGAAGCGGAATACGTAAAAAGGAGGACAATATTATGACAGTTAAATCATTAAGAAAGCAACTGGCGGCAGCAATTGCCATGACCTTAGTTGCAACGGTAGCTCTCGGATCCAGTACGTATGCATGGTTTGTTAGTAACAGCCAAGTAACCGCTACGACGGCAACCATTTCGGCGCAGAGTAATGCTCCATTCCTTATGATTGACGAAGATGCAATCACGGAAGATTCTTTAACCGAGATTACGTTTACGGATGCGGATACTGCACTCTATCCCGCGCAAGTGGTGAAGGCAGCAGGAGGTGAAGCTTATAAGGATGCTAGTGGCGATGATGCTGAGATGACTGCAGAACAGCCTTTATTCCAATCCGCATATGCCCAATTAAAAACGGAGACTACGATTTTAGCTGGTTCTCGTTTTAACGTTGGTACGGCGGATGATGCCGTAGAGGGCGAATATGCCATTCATGAATCCTTTGTAATTGGTACCTATGATGATAAGGCTGGTTCCTTTGCAGACCTGAAGGTTGCCAGCGTTACGTTGGTAAATAATTCTGATTCTGAGTTAACGGATGCGCTTTGCGTTTTGGTAACGTGTGGCGATAACTGGGCAGTTTACAAGGCAGATGCCAATGGTGCAGTTCTTACGGCTTACAATGACGGCACTTCCGCTGTCGGCGTTAATACGAGTGGCGTATTAGCTGATACGATTCCTGCAGGTGATAGCGTTGACGTAGACGTATATGTTTTCTATGATGGATCTGAAGATAGCGTATATACCACCAACCTTGAGAATCTTACGGCCATTGGTGCGACGATTGCCTTCACTGCTACTCCCGTAAGTACGAACGGCATGAGCATGAATCCGTAAGTGTCTGCTAGTGAGAAAATGACGGTAGACTAAAAGCGTGAATTAAAAAATGTTCCTCCCCTCCATAGTGGTGGAGGGGAGGCTTTAAAAGGGCAGAACGTAATATGTGGTTCTGTCTTTTTAAAGATTAGGACACTAATAAATTAAAGGGAGGTGATTCAGTGACTGTTAAAAAGCTAAAGAAACAGATGGCAGCATCTCTGTTATCCGTATGCGTATCATTAGTGGCACTTGGATCATCAACCTATGCGTGGTACGTTGCAAATAATTCCGTGGCCATGAAGACGTCAACCATTAGTGCAAAGACGAATGGTTTTATTCTTCAGATTGCTACATTGGAAGAAGGCGCGCAACACGGTGGTGAGCAGAAATCCCTGGAAGCCATGACGACCGGCGCCACGTTGAGCCCGGCTTCAACGGATAATCTTACGGATTGGTATGTGTGTCAGGCGTGGGATAGTCAAGGGTACGTAACAAGTTACGTTGAACCGAGCTTTGAAACAGGTGCTGATGCCGTTCCGGGGCATTATAAGATAGCAGGGAAAGATTATCACGCTTTCGTAAAAAGTGACTATTTAGTCTACACGATCACTGCTACCGGTACTGCGGACGTGTATCTCGAGGATGATGGCACGGAGCCTCCAATCGTTGTTACCACAAGAGGAGGAGATGGAGTGACAGCGGTAACGGATTCGCTAAGAGTCGCCATTACCACGCAGGCCGTTGATTCGAACGGGGATCCGGAAGGAGAAGAAACTCTGAAGGTCGTATTTTCTCCCAAAAATGAAACGGGAAAAGGAAACGATATTACGGGTATAGACGGATGGACCAGCATAAGTGGTGACGCACTTGTTGAATCAACTTATCCTCATATTTATGGTTTGCCTCATACGGCAGGTGATCCCTACGTAGACCAGAATGGCAAAAACTGGACGGTCGTACGGAACGGAGACAACTTTACCGCTACAAGTAATACGATGCCTATCGCAACGAACGTAGGTTATGACGGCGTTATCATTCACGTTTACGTTTGGATGGAGGGAACGGATGCGGATTGCGTCAACGGACAATCCGTAGAAGAAGACGATTCGGTATATGACGTAACGGTGAAGTTTGCCGGCGTTGCTAATTAATTTGTTTTCGTATTTTATCATCACGTGATTACTTAATTTGAACGATTATTAAGCCCTCGCTTCGACGAGGGCTTTTCTTTTGGGAAAAAGTGTCGATAGGCATTAGAAAGGTTTGAAAAAAACATGAAAAAGTGTTATTTTATATAGTGTGATCAACGTAAAGCGTTGGGGCATAATAATGCAAAAATGGTTAGGGGACGACATGGAAAACGAAACAAAGCGGAATTCATTTACTGGATCGATCGGATTTGTACTGGCGGCGGCAGGAAGTGCCGTAGGACTGGGGAATATCTGGAGATTTCCCTATTTGGCGGCGAGAGACGGGGGCGGCATGTTCCTTGTGGTATATTTGGTGCTGGCGCTGACGTTTGGCTTTACTCTTTTGATCACGGAGGTGGCGATCGGAAGAAAGACCAAGCAGAGCCCTTTGACGGCCTACGGAGAGCTTCGCAAGAGATGGAAGCCGCTTGGCATTCTGGCATGCCTGGTGCCCATGATCATCATGCCGTATTATTGTGTCATTGGCGGCTGGGTCGTAAAGTATTTTCTGGCATTTCTGACCGGATCCGGCGCGCAGACGGCAGCGGAAGGATACTTTGGTGAGTTCATTTCGGACAGTTCGTCGCCCATCGGCATGACCATCGTATTCCTGTTCCTTTCCATGATCATCGTACTTGGCGGCGTGGATAAGGGAATTGAAAAGTTCTCAAAGATCGTGATGCCCGCGTTGGTCATTTTGATTCTCATCATTTCCATCTTTTCGCTGACGCTGTCTTATACGGATGCAGACGGCGTGACGAGAACGGGCATGGAAGGCTTAAAGATTCTCTTTGTGCCGGACTTCACGGACTTTTCGCTCAAGAGCTTTGCCGGAACGATGATGGATGCCATGGGGCAGCTCTTTTACAGCCTGAGCGTGGCCATGGGCATTATGATCGCGTATGGTTCCTACATGCGCGATGACACGAATCTCTCAAAGGCGATCGGTCAGATCGAAGTGTTTGACACGGGCATTGCATTCCTTGCTGGTGCAATGATCATCCCTGCGGTGTTTGTGTTCATGGGCAAGGATGGCATGCAGGCAGGACCGGGACTGATGTTTGTATCGCTGCCGAGAGTGTTCCAGCAGATGGGACCCTTTGGCGGATACGTAGGGTGTCTCTTCTTTGCCATGGTGCTTTTTGCGGCAACGACCAGCGCGGTATCCATTCTGGAAGCAGTCGTGGCAAGCTTTATGGATCAGTTCCACGTAACGCGTAAGACGGCAGTGCTGAGCGAGGGCGTGATTGCGCTGATCCTTGGAATCATAGTTTGCATGGGATATAACAAATTGCTCTTCAACGTAAAGCTTCCAAACGGTGTTGACGCGCAGATTCTTGACATCATGGATTACGTATCGAATAACCTGATGATGCCTGTTGTGGCCATTGGTACCTGTATTTTGATCGGTTGGATCTTAAAGCCTGACGTCATTATCAACGAGGTGACAAAGAATGGTGAAAAGTTTGGACGGAAAGGTCTCTTCATCGTCATGATCAAGTTTGTTGCGCCGGTACTACTTGCGGTTCTTTTGCTGAAGGCGCTTGGAGTGATCTGATCTTAGGACGCAGAGGCCAGGAACGGAAGCCCGTGGACAGATGCCATGGACGGAAGCCCGGGGATTCTACCTGCGGGTTATTGCGAATCATGACTGCAAAGTGGTATACTAAGCATTAAATAAATTTATGGAAATATTGTTGGAAAGGTAGGGAGACATTATGAAGTTAGAAACGTTACAAAGTGCCATGATCGAGGCAATGAAGGCTCGCGACAAGGCGAGAAAGGATTCCATTGCCACGCTTGTTTCCGCAGCGAAGAAGGCGGGCATTGACGCGGGCTGCCGCGAGGCGATCCCTGAGGAGATGGTAGATCAGGCGATTCTGAAGGAACTGAAGGCCGTGAAGGAGCAGGTGGAGACTTGCCCGAAGGAGAGAGCAGAGCTCTTGGCAGAATATCAGGCGAGACTTGCCGTATTTGAGGAGTTTGCGCCGAAGATGATGGATGCTGAGCAGATCAAGGCATTCCTTCAGGAGAAATTTGCGGACGTGGTTGCGACGAAGAATAAGGGCGCGATCATGAAGGCCGTAATGCCGGAATTGAAGGGTAAGGCCGACGGAAAAGAGATTGGTGCGGTGGTTGCAGAGTTTTGCAAATAGATTCTGACAATTTATGAGACAAAGATGTAAAAATATGGAAAAACGATAAAATATCGGCAAGAGTCTAAACAATTCGAGGATTCTTGCCGATATTATTTATGTATAACTATACCCATTGCGAAAACCCCCACTCAAAATGGTTATAGCATCATAATCCAAAGAAGCAGGGAGGTGTGATAAGTGCCGGGTGATACGAACAAAAAAGACCAGATAAAGAAGCAAAAGCAAATGCTCGCGTTACAAATGCTCGAATGTGCGCTGGCACTGATCATATTTACCGCTGCAGTGGTCGCGTACGTAACGAAAGCATGGTTTGTAAAAAATGAGAAGGTTGAAGAGCAAGCCAGTACGGTCACCAGTACGACGACGGCATCCCTGTTCATCGAAAGGGGAACGACGTTGCCGGCCCAGAAGAATTATTACGTGGCGGTGTCACATGAATGGCAAAGCAATGCGGCGCTTTACCCCGCTTCGACAAAGAATTGTACGAATTGGTGGTATGCCAGCCAGTTCAGCAACGTGATAAATAACGGAAACGTTTCGTTGGTAGCCACGGGATATACCCAACTGACGGCAGGGAATACGATGTCAACCACGACAGTCAAGGAAGAAAATAACGTTGGAACGTATTTGAATTCCTTGGAGGGAAGCAGTCAGAGAGTGGCTTATCTCTATGAGGATTACGTCCTCTATACGAATAATCAGAGCATGGACGTTTACTTACATCCGACGAATCCCATAACGGTAACGTATCAGGACAATGCCATCACGGCAAAGAGTCTGAATGAGGCCATCCGGGTGGCGATCGTAGTTGGGGACGTGAAAATCTTTTACGCGCCTACCTCGGAGACGACAGCCGGAAACAGCTCCGGCGCAGTTACGGGTTACTCGAACGTAAAGGATGCCAGCACGGTGGAAGCATTTACCATGACGAATCTTAGTACCTATCAGGCCGTGGCGGGTGCGGATGAGAATACGTTTTCTGCCGGAACGGGAAAGACCTCTCTTGGAACGGCAACGCCGACGGGTCTTCAGGTACGGATGTACGTATGGCTGGAAGGAACGGATGCGCAGGCTTTGATCGGAGTATCTGACCTGGATACCAAGGGATTGAACGTAAACGTGAATTTTGTGGGGGTGACGCAGGAGTAGGATGACCTGCGTCCCTTCGTTTATATGGAAACTATAAGTGGAACGTAAATTTTGAAAGCTTGTTGAAAATGGATTTAAGGGGAACGGATATTGAACAGATCAGAAGAATCCAATAACAACTCCATATCTGATCGCATGTTAAAGGCAATGACTTTGTGGCGGCGATTCCGGTTGCCGGCATATGCATTGCTATTGTCTTTTGTTTTCATTGCAATGATTCCTGCAACACGTACCTGGTACGTGCGCGTCACGGAGAATCAAAGTAATGGCGAGGGAGTGACTTCGGCAGGCGTAAACATGGGCGCGATGCCATACGTGCTGTATGTCGCCAGGCCGAGGACGGATGCCATTACGCAGATTGATCACGTTGACGTGTATACCAATACGTCGCAGGCGGTTCTGAATACCTATGATGCGATTTTTGGCGGTGACCATAATATGTATACTTCGGCTTACGTCAGGATGCCGGTTTACGGGATTCCGTCGGGGAAGGACCTGAAGCTGACGGTTACGTGCCAGGCGGATTACCTGGATGCGCAAGGGAGCATTGCAAGATACATTTCCAACGTCATTCAAGTAAGCTGCGCCGTGATCCCCACCAGCGTGATCCCCGAGAATGCAAATTCAACGGAAATCTACGTGGGAGCACTGACGTATTTCCAGAACAATGCGGCAAGTCTTACGCCGAAGTCCTTTGTGGATTATACGGTGACAACCGTGAATGGCGTAAAGAATGCTAACGTTACCGGGAAGAAGATGGAAGGAACGGAGAAGGGCATTTCCTTTACGATTCCAAGCAGCCAGATACAAATGACGAATGACAAGGCATACATATATTTTAAGATAGATTATAACGAGGATCTGGTCTACCATTACATCCGGAATTCCCTTTGGGGAAAGGGCGGATTTAAGATTGGCGAGACGGCGGCGGATGGCTTCGCAGGAACCATCACCGATGGAAATACGATAACCTATGATCTTCAGGACGTAACGATCACGGTTTTGGATTAGACTTAAGGAAGGAGCGCAGCGATGAGAAAGACTCGTGCTAAAACTCAATATATCGCCCTTATCGCAGCGCTTTTTGTCGCTCTTCTTTTCGTGGGCGCTTCCGTGGCGTGGTATTTTACCGCGACGAAGCTTGAAATGGGTTCCGTTTCGGGCGGCGTAAGTTATCTGGCGAATTATTTTGAATCCGGCAACGGTTCGGCGGAACAGCCATATGAGATCGCAAAGCCTGAACAGCTGTACAATCTCGCATGGCTTCAGTATCTTGGGGCATTCAATCAGACGGGCGAGCCTGATTTTACGCCGTTCCATTTCTATATTTCTGACAAGTATTCCGACGTGCTGGACATGACGAGATTTGTTTTGCCGCCCATCGGAACGCAGACGTATCCGTTCATCGGTTATCTCGACGGACAGGGAAACACCGTTGCAAACCTGACCGTGGCGAACGTGACGACGCAGGACGCGAGCGAAGCAGCTAAAATTTTCGACGTTCCGCAGAACGTAAAGTATCTGGAAGGTACGAACGTATCCGGCGTTGAGATCATTGGCTTTATGGGAGTGGTGGGACCTCTTACCGGTTCTGGCACCTATGCCAGTGGAACAGATGCGCTGAAGGATTTGACGATCCAAAACATTACGGTCAATACGGAAACTAGCACGGCTCTGATCGGCCTGGCAGCCGGTTACGTTAACGGGCCCGTGAGCAACGTGGCAGTGGTTGGCGGAACCGTGAAGATCAAGAGCGGAACGGGCGCCGTTGACGCGAGTGCATATACGGCGAATCTGTCTGATTACGGCACCGTCGGATATGCGACGGAAACTTATCGCGGACAGGTTGACGCAGTGAACGTGGAGATCGCGGAAAAGGAAAGACAGGAGACTACTTACATCAAGGAAGACGATGGAAATACTTGGGGCGGAAGTATTGACATGTATAGCCTGCACGGAAGATTGGCTAACATCTTTGATGCGGCTGATCCAGGTTCGAACTACACTACGACTCCGACTTACGTTACTGCTGAAACCGTCACGATCGACAAAGTGAATGGAACCACTACGACGGTTACAACGGGATCGCAAGCGGTATATGCCAACAGGGGAAATAATGAAAATTACTATTACTATTACTATGACTCCCCAAGAGGAGGATCCTTTAACTTTGGTCAGGACAGTAAGACGGATCAGCCAGATGGAAACGTGTATTACCATTACATCTGTCTGTATGGTGAAAGCGCCAGATATCCAAAGACCGTAACAACGATGCTTTATGATGATCAATTTTATACTGCCTATTATATCAAGGATCAACAGACCTATCTTGTTGCCAGTACGAGTGCGACAAATGGAATCGCAAATGGTAATTCCCAAACGGATTATGGAAGATGGGCTTTTGATGGTGACGGATATTTGTTTACCATTATTGATGGTGTGCGGTATTATCTTGGAATAGCGAATGACGGAATCAAGGCTGCGGTTACGACCAATCGTAGCGTTACCTGGACCAAGAATGCGGAGGATGCATTGGTCGCAAACGTGGGCGGCACGGATTACTATTTATATTTTGATGGAAGTACGTGGCTGGTTACCAGTCATGCAACCTATTACAGAATCTTTGATGGAAGCAACTATCTTACCGCAACGTCCAACACGGCGGTTGGAAATTCTGTCTCCACGACGGGTCTTTCCAAGTGGTATCTGAGCGGGACCGGAAGCAATCAATACGTGTTTACGGTGCGAAACGGACAGGTTTATTATCTGATTCATACAAACAATTCGCTGGCATTGTCGACAAGTACTACAAATGCCGGATGGACCATTGAAAACGGGGAAGGGAATCAAAAGAAGATCTATTATGATTCCGGTAATTTAAGATATTTCCTGACTTATCAGAATGGTTCCTGGAGCCTTGTTCCGGAATTTATTACAATGCATTTCATTACGGACGGCAGTGGACATTACCTTTCGCTTGACCAGAATGGTAATATTATCAATTCAGATGCGCAAAATGCAATAAGCTGGGGATTTTCTGGCGGAAATGCTGCGTCTGGAACAATTTCTGCGAACGTTAACGGAACGCTGTATTATTTGGGATATGCCAATGGCGGATTGACGATAAGTGGCACTCCTGCGACGTGGACGTATGATAATGGAAACTGGTATTGTGTCGATGGTAATGATAATAGACAGTACCTTGCATATGATAACGGGTGGACAACAAAGCAGGCTGCGTTTGAAGGATACACTATTTCGTATAGTAACAATAACGGTACGTACTACTTGAATGCCAATGGAAATAATAATGGTGTTACAACCACTGGAACTCCAACCGTGTGGATGGCTATTTCAAGTGGTTCTGGTTACAAATTTGCATATGACAATGGCGATAGATATTATTTAAGGCATCCAACTAACACCTCAGTGGGAATCTCAACTCAGGATTCGAACAATGTTTGGACTTATACTGCCAGCGGCGCTGGAGCTACGTTATCTTATACAACAGGCACAGTGTTTACGACTACTCGATATCTGAGATATAATAATGGATGGTCAATTAATACGTCTAGCAGTGTTTTAACTTTCACGCCGTGTTACGAATCGCCCGAAGGCGTGATCGTATTAGAAATGGACGTGAGTGACGTTAGCCATACCGTTGACACGCAGGAAGTGGCGGATACCTTTGCGAACGCATCGGAATCGACCACCATGCAAAACGTTGTCAAGACGGTAGAGACAAAGCCCTCCGGAAACCCCACGTATTTTCCGCTGAAAGCACAGAATACGGCTCCTTTTAACGTTTTGAATGAGAACACGGGTTACGTGGTGAGTGGTGCTAGGGCAACGATGCAGCATATTTACGGAGACATCCGTGTTTCCTGGTTTAAGATGTCGTCCATAAGTGCATCCTTGGGTGGAAACACCACCTATTCCGGTTCAAGGCTTCAGGTGCTTACCAGGACCGTTAATTCCGGCGGTGTTGTGAGAATTGCAGATTCCTATAATAACGGAACCGCAGCTGCTGGCACTGCTTTAAATGGTATTTCCTATCGGACCATAGAACAATTGGGCTTGACGAAATACGAAGACGCAAGAGACAATTTGGAAGACGTTTTGGCACCGAACGGCAGCGCTGCGCCAAGAATTTATGGCTTACATTTCATGGATGCCGTGATCAATAAGGATTACACGGTTGTGGCGCCGGTGGCAGTGCTGAATGGAGATGAATACTTAAACTATGAGCTTCCGCAGGACAGTATCGATTTTACTTTGAAGGATAAAGGTAAAATCAACTTCTTTGCAGGTTCCTATTACAGTACTACGGTCAATAATCAAACGGTGAGGAATAATAGTTTCTTCTCCCTGTATGAAATTGAGCGTAATTATGGGGAAACAGAGAATCCCATCCGGACGATTCGTGAGATTTATAAGGTTTACGGGGATCCCAATGATGATTCCAAACCATATAAGTATACGTATAATGCTACGGATACCATATCGGATGCGGGATACGAGCTGATGTTTGACCTTTCTTGGATCAAGAGCCAGACGCTGGTAGACAATGCAGTATACTATTATGAAATTCCCGTGAATTCAGGGGAATATGCATTGGGGTCCGTGGAGAATGCTTATGGAGCTTACCTGATCTACTTGGACATCTCCGCAAATAAGCAGGAAGTGGAACGCAAGATCTATACGGAAACCATTACGACGACTACGGACACCTATGAGTATCCGGAAGGCGTAGCCATCACGACGGGAAATGAAGCAGTTGACGCATCGCAGTCTTTGACCGTAAAACTGGGTACGGGCAATAGCGGTACCACCGCAATCTCCAAATCCGGCACGGCCTTTACTTACGGGCAGGGAACGGCTACTTACATACCTGACGGAACCAGCGCCAACGGGGTAAGCGGCGTCGGAGGCATCCCCGTGAGGACGGTCCAGAGCATTGTGGAACGGATCACCTTCGTGGATTACAATACGACGACAAAGACTACGGATACGATCATCACGACAACTACGGTAGACATAGATGAAAACGGAAATCAATCGACGCCCGTAATTGTCCGCACGATCAATGGCGTGGAGACGGATGACCGCACTTGGTACGAAACCCATGATATTACTTCGGGAGCAGCCCTTGCTAAGCTTCAGTACTTGCCTGGAGACGCGACGGTGAACCTTAACTTTGCCTTTACGCCAAGAACGGTTGGCGGGGATTACGCAGTGAGTGCAACCAGCACGGCAGCGCTTCAGATTTATGGCTGGCTGTATAATAACAATTACACCATGCAGGTAAATGGCACTTCCATAGCTGCGACAAAGACAACCGTGAACGTTGCGGCGACTAGGGCAATGACGTTGTCGACGACAAAGGGCGGCAGAAAGCTGACGGCGGGCTTAAGCGGTGAAAAACAGACGGTTGATACGAAGGGTGAAACCGGAGATCTGGTAAAGCCGGTAGAGGAATCCACTAAAACGACTAAGAATCAAGTGATGGTGCAATCGGCCTACGTTCCTCCCATTTGTTACGTAGATCATAATACGGGAATTACGGTATACTTTATATACAATGCAGGAAAGGTTGCCGGATACTACGTGATTGATTGCGATACGGGTGAACGAGTTGATCTGAGCGTGGATGAAAACGGAAAGCCCGTTCTGCCGTTGCCAAAACAAGATCCGTTGGAAGAGGAGCAAGTAAGCGAACAGACTGAAGAAAAGCCTGTGGAAAGCGAACTCCAGCCGAATGAATTCGACGACGGACAGCCGGAAGAGAGCGATGATTTCCAAATCAACTATGACGAAGAAAAGGATCTGTACGAATTCTATTATTTCCCTTTGGGTGCAGACCAGCCGATCCTCGTAACGTATGACGAAGCAAGCGGTCAGTTTAGTTATCTGGACGTTCAGACGGATCAGCTTCAAATGCCTATTGAAGGTGTTACCATTGTATCCCAAAAGTCGGAAGTAGCCGGACAAAATGAAATTTGGGTGATCTCTGACAGTGGAGAGCAAATGGAATTAACCTACGAGCCGGAATGGAATGCATTTCGTTTGAAGGCTGTGACTGACGCGGAAGACGTGACGGAAGAGAATCCGGAGGATGGTTCGGAAGAAGCGCAGGAAGACGGCACGGACGAGAATCCAGAGGATGATTCGGAAGAAGCGCAGGAAGACGGCACGGACGAGAATCCAGAGGATGGTTCGGAAGAAGCGCAGGAAGACGGCGCGGAAGAAAATCCTGAGAACAGTACGGAAGACGGCGCGGAAGAAAATCCTGAGAATGGTACGGAAGACAGCGTAGGAGAGAATCCTGAGAACGATACGGAAGAGACTACGGAAGACAACACGGAAGAGACTCCCGTAGAAGCTGGCATTGAGGAGGCTAAGCCGGAAGAAGTGTTCGAAATACCGGATCAGGAACAAAAAGATTCCGAACAGTCCGAAGAACTGCAAGAAATCAGCGTGGATAACGAAAGCCCCGACGAACTTGATTGAAGCATGCAAAAACTGTAAAAAAGGGATTGACAAACGCTGACGAAAAGCGTATTATTTCACACATAAAGACAAAGGCGTCTGAGAACGGTTCGTTCCCAGACGCTTTTTTTATAATGTATAGGCAAAGGCGCCAAGGGTTAGAAGAAGTAACCTTGGCGCCTTTCTCTTTATGGAAATAAGGGTTGATTAGGGTTAAGGAGGTCAGGCAATGAAAGACGGATTCAAAGAAATCAGGGAAAAAGGCTTGTACGATCCGCAGTTTGAGCATGACAACTGTGGTATCGGCGCGATCATCGACGTAAAGGGAAAGGCCAGCCACGCTCTGGTGGCAGACGCACTTTCCATCGTAGAAAACCTAGAGCATCGCGCTGGTAAGGATGCGGAAGGAAAGACGGGCGACGGCGTTGGTATCTTAACTCAGATCCCGCATGATTTTTTTGTGAAGAAATTAAAGGAGCAGGGAGTTACCCTTCCGGAAAGACGCGGATATGGCGTCGGCACGTTCTTTTTCCCGCAGGGTGAATTGGAGCGCAGACAGGCAAAGTCTTTGTTCGAGATCATTGTAAGGAAGGCAGGATTAAAGATCCTGGCTTGGAGAGACGTGGAGACGGCGCCGGACGTACTTGGCACCCGTGCGCGTGAGTGCATGCCTTGGATCAGCCAGGTGTTTATTGAGCGCCCGGAGCAGGCCAAGACGGATCTTGCCTTTGACAGAAAGCTTTACGTCATCAGAAGAGAGTTTGAGCAGAGCAGCGTCAGTACTTACATTCCGTCCCTGTCCTGCCGTACCATCGTATACAAGGGCATGTTCCTGGTGGGACAGCTTCGCACCTTCTTCTTGGACCTTCAGGATAAGGATTATAAATCTGCCATTGCCATGGTGCATTCGCGTTTTTCCACGAACACGACGCCGAGCTGGAATCGCGCGCATCCTAACCGTCTCATGGTACACAATGGTGAGATCAACACCATTAAGGGCAATGCGGATAAGATGCTTGCACGCGAGGAGACCATGCATACTTCCGCCTTCTCCCGTGAGGACGAGACGAGCGTGTTCCCCGTGATCTCTCAGAGCGGATCGGATTCCGCGATGCTGGATAATACTTTGGAATTCCTTATGATGAGCGGCATGGAGCTGCCTCTTGCGGCCATGATCGCCATTCCCGAGCCTTGGCAGCACAATGACACCATCTCCCAGGAGGAGAGAGACTTCTATCAGTATTATGCGACGATGATGGAGCCCTGGGACGGTCCTGCATCCATTTTGTTCTCAGACGGCGACGTGATGGGCGCCATTCTTGACAGAAACGGTCTGAGACCTTCGAGATATTACGTGATGGACGACGGAAGACTAATCCTAAGTTCAGAGGTTGGCGTTTTGCCCCTGGATGAGAAGCACGTGTTGAAGAAAGAGCGTCTCCATCCCGGAAAGATGCTGCTGGTAGATACGATTGCCGGCAAGATCTATGAGGATGAGGAGATCAAGGCGAAATATGCCCATAAGGAGCCTTACGGAGAGTGGCTGGACAGCAATCTGTTGGAACTGCATGACGTAAAGATCCCGAATCTACTTGTGCCTTCCTATACGAAGACCGAGCGTGCGCGCCTGCAGAAGGCCTTTGGATATACTTATGAGAACTATCATGATTCCATCCGCACAATGGCGTTGAACGGCTCGGAGCAGATCGGCGCAATGGGCGTCGATACTCCGATCGCAGCGCTTTCCCAAAAGCATCAGCCACTGTTTTATTATTTCAAACAGCTCTTTGCACAGGTAACCAACCCGCCCATTGACGCTGAGAGAGAAAAGATTGTGACTGCCGGCACGGTTTACCTTGGAAAGAATGGTAACCTCCTTGAAGAGAAGCCGGAGAACTGTCACGTACTTAAGATCAATAACCCGATCCTTTCCGATCTCGACCTTTTGAAGATCGAGCATCTGAAGAAGGACGGTTTCCATGTAGCCAAGGTATCCATCCTGTTCTATAAGGGTACGCCCATGAAGCAGGTACTGAAGCACCTTTACGTGGAAGTGGATAAGGCATATCAGGAAGGTGCGACGATCCTCATCCTGTCCGACAGGGGCGTGGACGAGAATCACGTGGCGATCCCTTCGCTTCTTGCCGTTTCCGCAGTGCACACCCATTTGGTTGAGACGAAGAAATGTACGGCAATCTCGCTGATCCTGGAATCCGGCGAGCCCAGGGAGGTACATCATTTTGCAACGCTCCTTGGTTTTGGTGCTTCCGCAGTCAATCCATACCTTGCGCATGCAACGATCGGCGAACTCGTGGAAGAGGGCCTTCTGGAAAAAGATTTCTACGCTGCAGTGGAGGACTATGACAAGGCAGTGCTTCAGGGCATTGTAAAGATCGCGTCGAAGATGGGCATCTCCACGATACAGTCTTATCAGGGCAGTAAGATCTTTGAGGCCATCGGCATTTCCGAGAGTGTTACCCAGAAGTATTTCCCTGGCACCGTAAGCCGCGTTGGAGGCATCACGCTTGAAGACATCGGCAAGGCAGTGGATAAACAGCACAGTCTCGCCTTTGATCCCTTAGGACTGCCCGTAGATCTTGAACTGACGGCAGCAGGCAGACATAAGTCCAGAAGCCAGGGTGAGAATCACAGATATAATCCCCAGACCATTCACATGCTCCAACTGGCAACGAGGGATGGAAATTACGATAAGTTTGTGGAATACACAAAGATGGCGGATGCCGAGGAGACGGGGTATCTTAGGAGCCTTATGGAGTTCAAGTTCCCAGCTGAGGGCATTCCCCTGGAAGAGGTTGAGAGCGAGGACGAGATCGTAAAGCGCTTTAAGACGGGTGCCATGTCCTATGGTTCCATCTCTGAGGAGGCACATACGGCACTGGCCATCGCCATGAACCGGCTACACGGTAAGTCCAACAGTGGTGAGGGCGGTGAGAGCGATGAGAGAATTGCTTCCGCAGGCACCGCAAATGACAGATCCTCCGCCATCAAACAGGTGGCGAGCGGACGTTTTGGCGTGACCAGCCAGTATCTGGTGAGTGCAAAAGAAATCCAGATCAAGATGGCACAGGGCGCAAAGCCTGGTGAGGGCGGCCACCTTCCCGGAAAGAAGGTTTATCCCTGGATCGCAAAGACGAGACATTCAACACCTGGCGTGAGCCTGATCTCGCCTCCGCCTCATCATGACATTTATTCGATCGAGGATCTGGCACAGCTGATCTATGACTTAAAGAATGCAAATAAGAATGCAAGAATTTCCGTAAAATTGGTATCTGAGGCAGGCGTTGGTACCGTGGCAGCAGGCGTTGCCAAGGCAGGCGCAGAGGTGGTCCTGGTATCCGGATACGACGGAGGTACCGGTGCGGCACCATTGAGCTCCATTCACAATGCAGGACTTCCCTGGGAGCTTGGCCTTGCGGAGGCCCATCAGACGCTGGTAGCAAACGGCCTTCGTAATCAGGTCGTGATCGAGACGGACGGTAAGCTGATGACCGGTCGCGACGTGGCGATCGCAGCGATCCTTGGCGCGGAGGAATTTGGTTTCGCAACCGCTCCCCTGGTGACGCTGGGCTGCGTGATGATGAGAGTGTGTCATCAGGATACCTGCCCCATGGGCATCGCAACGCAGAACCCTGAGCTCAGAAAGCGTTTCGCAGGTAAGCCGGAATACGTTGAAAACTTCATGAGATTCATCGCGAGACAGGTTCGCGAATACATGGCAAAGCTCGGCGTTCGTCGCTTGAGCGAGCTGGTTGGCCGCACGGATCTTTTGGAAGCCAAGAAAGGCAACTCCTTGGATGCGGATGACAAGATGGATCTTAGCAGGATCTTGATGGACATGAGCGGCGTGGCAAGAGACCAGCAGACCTTCCAGCCTGATAAGAGATATGATTTCAAGCTGGCGCAGACAAAGGATGAAAGCGTACTGCTTAAGGCAAAGGAGATCAAGGCGGCGCTTGAGAAGGGCACGGCATGCGAGAAATCCATTAAGATCACCAACGTTGACAGAACGTTTGGCACGCTTCTTGGCGCGGAGATCACCAGAAAGCATCCTGAGGGACTTCCCGAGGATACGATCGTGATCGATTGCGAGGGCGCAGGCGGACAGAGCTTTGGCGCATTCTTGCCCAAGGGCCTGACCTTGAGACTGACTGGCGACGGTAATGATTACTTTGGAAAGGGCTTATCCGGCGGCAAGCTCATCGTCAAAGTGCCGGAAGAGGCAAAGTATGATCCTTCTGAAAACATTATCATCGGCAACGTGGCACTCTATGGCGCAACCTCCGGTGAAGCTTATATCGCAGGTATGGCAGGCGAGCGTTTCTGCATCCGTAACTCTGGCGTAACGGCAGTCGCCGAAGGCGTTGGAGAGCATGGCTGTGAGTACATGACCGGCGGACGCGTTGTCATCCTTGGACCGACCGGCAAGAACTTTGCGGCAGGCATGAGCGGCGGCGTGGCATACGTGCTCGATGAAGGAAATAAGCTCTATCGTAACCTCAATAAGCAACTCGTAAACATGGAAGTCGTGGACACGAAGGCAGACCGTGAGGAGCTCCACAGGATTCTGGAGAAGCACGTTGCGGCGACGGGTTCGAAGAAGGCGCAGAAGATCCTGGCTGATTTCGATCAACAGGTTGCTCACTTCAAGAAGATCATTCCTTCGGACTACAAAGAGATGCTTAGACTCACCGCAAAGAATGAGGAGCAGGGAATGAGCCACGAGGAAGCGCAGATCGAAGCCTTCACGGAAATGATGAAATAAACGTTATGTTGGGTATATGGCCTAAAAAGCTGAGTAAATACCCGCTTAGATGGGAATGGCTGGGTATATAAACAATTTTGATGATAATTTACCCATAATGTTGAGGTCGTTTGGGTAAAAATATATTAATCGGATAAGATTACCCAGAGATATTGGAAGATATTGGGTAAAAATGTAGTAGAAAGCTTGATTATACCCACGGATGATGGAAATGCGTGGGTATAAAGTGGCAGAAGTTGAGTATATACCCAGAGGTTTTATGAGTGTGGGTAAATATGTGAAGTAAAAAGCAAAATACCCACGAAGGCCAGAGAAACGCGGGTAATTTTAGCAAATAAAGAAGCAATATACCCAGGAAGGCCAGAGAAACGCGGGTAATCAGAAACGAAAGTTGATGATATATGTTGATAAGGGAGGAGCGGCAATGGGTAAGGCGACAGGTTTTTTGGAATATGAGAGAGTTGACGGACCGGTGATACAGGAAAAAGAAAGGGTGAAGGATTTCCATGAGTTTCATGGAAGGCTTTCACTGGAGGAGCAGAAGAAGCAGGCAGCGAGGTGCATGGACTGCGGCGTGCCTTTTTGTCAGGCGGGAGTGATGATCGCGGGCATGGCTTCAGGATGTCCTTTGCACAATCTGGTGCCGGAGGTGAATGACTTGGTGTTCCGGGGGCGTTTGGAGCAGGCATATGACCGTCTCTCCGTGACCCACAGCTTTCCGGAATTCACCTGCAGGGTGTGTCCCGCCCTGTGCGAGGCTGCATGTACCTGCGGATTGCATGACGCACCGGTATCGACGAAAGAAAATGAGAAGACCGTGATCGAATATGCCTATGAGCATGATCTTGTGAAGGAGGTAGCACCGAAGGTTCGCACGGGAAAGAAGGTCGCAGTCATCGGAAGCGGTCCTTCCGGACTTGCTGCAGCGCAGCTTCTGAACAGACGCGGTCATGAAGTGACGGTATATGAGAGAAAGGACCGCGTGGGCGGACTTCTCCGCTACGGCATTCCCAACATGAAGCTGGAAAAGTCCGTGATCGACAGACGCGTGAAACTCATGGAGGAGGCTGGAGTCAAGTTCGTCGTGAATGCGAACGTAGGCGCGGCAGCGAAAAGTGATGCCGTGCAACCATCCAAGACTGGTAAAAAAGGAGAAGCAACAAGCGCTGAGACGTGGGAAGACGGAACGGTACGGATTGATCCCGCAGAGCTGGAAAAGGAATATGACGCCATCATTTTGGCGTGCGGCGCATCGCATCCCAGAGACATCAACGCACCCGGAAGAGATGCAAAGGGCATCTATTTTGCAGTTGACTTCCTAGGACAAGTGACGAAGAGTCTTTTGGATTCTGATTTTAAGAAGGTTCCTTATGAGTTGGCAAAGGATAAGGACGTGATCGTGATCGGCGGCGGTGACACGGGAAATGACTGTGTCGGCAGTTGCATCAGACTTGGAGCAAGGTCCGTGACGCAGCTTGAGATGATGCCGAAGCCTTCAGAGACGAGATTACCGTCGAATCCATGGCCCGAGTGGCCCAGGATCCTGAAAGTGGATTACGGCCAGGAGGAGGCCATCTGGAAGTTTGGTGAGGATCCCAGAGTCTACCAGACGACCGTAAAAGAATTTGTGAAGGACGAGAAGGGGAACCTGAAAGAAGTGGTTTTAGTTTCCCTCGAGGCGAAGAAGGATGAGAAAACGGGAAGAATGAACATGGTTCCCGTGGCAGGTTCTGAGAAGACGGTACCCGCCCAGCTCGTTCTCATTGCCGCAGGATTCCTTGGAAGTGAATCCTACGTCACGGAAGCCTTTGGGGTGGAAGTTGACGGACGGACGAACGTAAAAACCTCGCCCTGCGGATATCACACCTCCAAGAAGAAAATCTTCACGGCAGGCGACATGCACCGGGGACAGTCCCTCGTTGTGTGGGCAATCGCGGAAGGCAGAGGTGCGGCAAAGGAAGTTGACGCGGCATTGATGGGGTATACGAACTTGTAATCCTAAAATAAATATCGATAGTTATTGAATAGGGGCATTTTGGTAAAAATGCCCGAAAAAGCCCGAAAAAAGGGGACGTCAAAAACTTTTGACGTCCTTTTTTTGTGCGTTTTTGCCAAATGACAAAGACCTTTGATAGACAAAAAGCCGGGAAAACGATATGGTGAGATCAAGCGAGGGGGAAACAAAACCGAGCAAAAACAAAAATCAAAAATACAAAAAAAATACAATCTTGGAGGAAAGAAAAATGGAACTTATCGTTTTAATTTTGAAAGTAATCGGATTTGGATTTGTTGCAATGATGGCATCCACGATCATTCATGAAGGCGGACACGTGATTGCAGGTCTGGTACAGGGATGGAAATTCGCGATTATGGTGATTGGACCGATAAAAATCTATCGCGATGAGAAAGATGATAAAGTTAAGATTGGAATCGAAAAGAACCCGGCTCTTTGGGGTGGCCTTGGCGGTACAATTCCCAGGGAGAAATCAGATGAAAATCTCAAGGCATATGCGAAGATTTTATTGGCGGGTCCCATTGCTTCGTTCGTTTTGGGAGGAATTAGCGGAATATGCCTGATTTTTCATCCGAGTCTTTTCGTGATGCTGATGACCTTTATGCCGATCTCCATGGGATCTGCCTGCCTGCTTCCGAATGCAAAGACGGGACTTTTTTATACGGACGGAGGAAGATACCTTAGGATCGTTAAGGGCGGAAAAACATATGAAGAGGAGAAGGCACTTTTTGATGCTGCCATGCACGCAACATTTTCTCCAGAAGAGAAATATGACGTGAAGGGCATTGAAACCCTGATTGCTTCCGAGGATAAGTCTTTTAGCTACATGGGTCACTATTATGCATACCTGAATGCAAAGAAGGAAGACGATGCAGAGGAAATGAAGGAGCAGATCGCCGTGATGGAGACTCTTAGGAAAGACGTTCCCCAGGCAATCGCAGACATGTGCGTGGTAGAGAATTAATCGGAGGAAGAAAAGATGGAAGTTATGAAGACCGTTCTGGAATGTATTGGAAGTTGGATCGTTGCATATTTTGTTTCGGGGATCGTGCACGAGGGCGGTCACGTGGTTGCCGGCTTGGCGCAGGGCTGGAAATTTGAACTCCTGGTGGTGGGTCCGTTAAAATTATATTGGGGCGAAAATGGCAAGTTACGTTTGGGGATCGAAAAGAATATCCTGCTGTGGTGTGGCATTGGCGGGGCCGCTCCCACGGAGCAGAGTGAGGCGAATCTCAAAAAGTTTGCCAGGACGCTGCTTGCAGGTCCGTTAGCTTCCATTTTGTTCGGAATGCTCTGTGGCATTTCCTTATTTTGGGGCGTTACCGTTTTCCGGGCAATGATGACCTTCATACCGATCGGCATGGGATTCTTTTGCCTAAATCCCAAGACGAAGACCGGAATCCTTTATTCCGACGGCGGAAGGTTCCTTAGGATCATGAAGGGCGGGAAAACGGCTGAAGAAGAGAAGGCCGTGTTTGAAGCAGGATTTTTGGAGAAGATGAACCCGAACGGCCGCTACGACGAACAGGGTATTCAGGCCATGACTTCCTCGGATGACGTTGCGTTTCAGTTCCTGGGTCACTACTATGCATGGTTGAATGCCAAGAAGGATCAAAACGAAGAGGAAATGAAACTCCGGCGGGGCAACATGGAGCAGATCAAAAAGGACGTTCCAAAGGCTGTCACGGACATGTGCGTCATGGAAGACTAAACGGTGCTTTTCAAATAATGCTCCTCATGGTAGAATGATTGAGGAATCAATTACCAGAGGAGAGTTGCAACATGGAACTGAGCAATCAGATGAAAAAATACAGGACGGAAGCGGGGCTATCGCAGGATGCGCTTGCGGAAAAGATTTTTGTCTCCAGACAGACCATTTCCAACTGGGAGACCGGCAAGAATTATCCGGACATTAACAGCCTTCTTCGCATGAGCGAGGTCTTCGGCGTTTCCGTCGATGCCCTGCTAAAGGGCGACGTGGAGGAGATCAAGGAAATGATCAAGATGGAGGATCAGAAGGAATTTGATCGCCTGGGGCGAGTATTTTCCTGCCTGAGCATGCTTATGATTATCACGCCGGTTCTTTTGGTCAAATTGCTGCGATTCTGGGGCGTTGGCATTTGGCTGTGCCTGGCCGTCATCACCATGGCAGTGGCCGTGGTCGTGGAAAAGAAGAAAAAAGAGCTAAACATACAGACATATCGGGAAATCGTGGCCTTTATGGAAGGAAAACGACTGGATGAGATGGAAGCGGTGAAGGAGGAAGCGAAACGTCCTTACCAGAAAACGCTGATCACAATCGCGTATGCCGCAATCGCGCTTGTCATTAATTTACTTATGTTTATCCTGATTAAATAATGAGTGAGAGGGAACCTTGATGGCTGAACGGAATGGCTCAAAAAAGATTCTTTTGGTAGAGGACGACAATGAAATAAGTGAGCTTTTGAGCTCGTTTCTGACCGATAACGGATATGCGGTGGAAACGGCATCGAATGGCATGGAAGGGCTTAGGAAGGCATTGGATTCACAGAGCGATCTGATCCTTTTGGACATCATGTTGCCGTACAAAAGCGGTGATCAGGTGCTTAAGGAGCTTCGGGAGCACTCGGACGTTCCGGTAATGGTTTTGTCTGCAAAGGACATGGTACAGACAAAGATCGACGTGATCCGCATCGGCGCGGACGATTACGTCACAAAACCCTTCGACCTGGGAGAAGTGCTTGTGCGCATCGAGGCGCTCCTTCGAAGGAGCGGCAGGCGAAGTGATGATCAGGACGTTCTTACGCATAAGAACCTGAGCCTTCACGTAAAGGAAGGCAGGGCCTACGTATGCGGGAAGGAATTGACGCTCACGGTGAAAGAATATGAGATCTTAAAGCTATTGCTTTCCAATCCGAATAAAATCTTTTCACGCTCGAACATTTTTGATTCCTTATGGGATGAGGACAGCGGAAACTATGATGATAATGCAGTAAAGGTTCACGTAAGTAACTTGCGCAGCAAGCTTGCCGCAAACGATTCTGAGGAATATATCGAAACCGTATGGGGAATGGGTTACAGGCTTGCAAATTAACCAACGTTAAGTATTATCTTAACCTTTTCTGAACGTTTCTTGGATAAACTGACTTCAGAAAAGGAGGAAGAAACCATGGAATACGTAATGGAACTAGATCAGCTGTCCAAAAGCTACGGCAGAAAAAAAGTTGTGGACGGCTTTTCACTGAAAATGGAAAAGGGTCACGTGTATGGACTCATCGGGCCGAACGGAGCCGGTAAAACCACGGTGATGAAGATGATGGCGGGACTGACGGGAGCAGATTCGGGTAAGATCCGGTTTTTCGGATCGGAGAATCTCGATAAGATGCGGGACCGGGTTAGTTTCATCATTGAGGAACCCTATATGGATCTGAGCATGACTGCAAGGCAGAACATGGAGTATATCCGGAGGCTTCGCGGCATTCCTGACCAAGGTCGAATAGATGAACTGCTGGCCTTTGTGGGACTGGAAAACACGGGAAAAAAGATTGCAGGACAATTTTCACTGGGCATGAGGCAGCGCCTTGGCCTGGCGATGTCTATGCTGCCGGGGCCTGAGATCATGGTATTGGATGAGCCGATTAACGGACTGGATCCTGAGGGCATCATTGACATCCGTAACATGTTAATGGAGCTGGTAAGGACAAGAAAAGTGACCATCCTGATCTCCAGCCACATCCTGAAGGAGCTGTCTGAGCTCTGCACGGATTATGCGATCATCAGGGAGGGAAAGCTGGTTGAGGAGCTTTCTCACGAGGAGCTTTTACAAAAGACGCACACGCGCCTTGCGCTGCAGACGGATGACGTCACGCGGACGGCGACGGTCATTGAAGAAAAATTGAACATTCACGATTACAAGATCACCCATGATAACGAGATCATGATCTATGAGCGTCTGGACGAACTCAAAAAGATATCCAAGACCGTTACGGATCAGGGACTGATCATCACCCGTTTCAATCTGGAAGGGGAGTCATTGGAGGAGTACTACATCGGGAAGGTGGGTGAAAAATCATGAATCGATTAATAAAAGCGGAAAGCTATCGTTTGGGAAAACACATTAGTTTTTTAGTTATTTGCACTGTCATTTGTGGCTTGATCCCAGTCATTACGGCTATTAATTATGTTGGGGCGGATCTTGGAACGCAGTTGCAACAAAGCGGTATGATGATCATGGCGATCATGATGCTGTATCCGCCGCTTTTTGCGAGCGTTGCGGGAACGCTTTATGATCAGGGAAAGCTTGGATACTATGAGATCATGGCTGGAAATAGCCCGTTTTCGATCGTGTTTAGCAAGATCCTGACGGACGGAATCTTATTCCTTGCGTTGACGTTTGTTACGGGCTGCGGATACTATATTTTTGCAGGCTTCAGATGGGGCCTTGGAAGCTTTGACCATGTGGTTGGCAGATTGTTATTACTGATCGTTGCGCTGGCACGCGTTGCTTTTTGCAGCGTACTGATTCTACTGGTTGTCAGAAAGTCCAAAACGGGCATCGTTACCTGCTTCATGAGATTTTGGATTGTAGATATTATGGTTTTCCCGTTCTTTACGTGGCTGTTTGGAACGATCATGAAAATGCCGGAATTGGGACTCCATTTCAGTTATATGAGTCTGACGAATCAGTTGATGATCATTATCACGGAGCCCATCGACGGCATGATGATCGTGCACGTATTGCTTGGATTTGTTATTGAGTTTGCACTTTGGTATTTTATCATTGATTTGGGGATCAGAAAGAGAAAGATCGCATGACAATTTGGATGCCTTTATGCTTCATATTGCTGGGCGCGTGTGCCGTGCTAGTCATCAGGTTAGTGCGACGCAGGCGCCAGCTTGCGCTTTTTACAAGGCAACTTAAGGAAATCCGGGAACAAAAACAAAATCGTCTGATCCGCGTGGAACAGTTCGACAAGGGAACGGTGGAACTCGCAAAGGAATTGCAGGCCTATGTTGATGAGGAGCAGACCTTGATCAAGAAGGCGGAGGAGGAGAGACAGGCCGTGAAAACCATGGTTGCCGGCATCTCCCATGACTTTCGAACGCCGCTCACCGCTGCCAGCGGATACATGCAGATGATCGCGCAGGATCAGGGACTGTCCCCGCGCAGCTGCTCATATCTGGAAAAGGCCATGGCAAAGACAACGTACTTAAAAGAGCTTTCCGATGAATTCTTTGCCCTGTCACTTGTGGAAGGAAAAACAGAGGAGCTTTCCAAACTCTCATTAAAGCGCATGCTTGAAGAAGTAACGCTTGCACAGTATGAATGGATTGAGGAAGCAGGGATCGAATTTCATGCGGACGTGGCAGAGGATGGTTGTGAATTATCTGCGGTTGAGGTGGACATATTGCGTCTGCTGGAGAATCTATATTCCAATGCAAAAAAGTATGCACGTGGCCGGATCTCGATCAGGCTCACAAAGATGGAAGAAAATGGCATCGAACTAGTCTTTTCGAATGATGGGGAACTTCTTACTGAGATGGACGTGAATTCTATATTTCAGCCTTTTTATCGCAGTGCTTCAGGAGATCAGCCGGGAAGCGGCCTTGGGCTATACGTCGTAAAACGCATTGTGGAAAAGTATAACGGAAAAATCAGCGCAAGCATCAATGAAAATGGTGATTTTGAGATTCGGATCATTTTTTTATAAGCTTTTCCATGGCGGAAACGTATCGCGACACCCCATCGATTTATGAAAGCAAAACATTCCGGAAGGCCCGTGTTTTATCAAGTTAGCGACACAAATGAAAAAAGGACAAAAAATTTGAAAAAAGGGATTGACAAACGGAAAAAAGTGGCGTATGATTCGCTACATAAAGACAAAGGCGTCTGCGAACGATATGTTCCCAGACGCTTTTTCTTTATACAAAAACCCTAATCAACATAGGCAGAGGCAAAGGCGCCGCAGGTGTGTAAAATCACCCCCGGCGCCTTTACTAATGCCGAGAAATCAAGTGAACGAAAGGCATGCAATTCTTCAACTGATTTCCGACAGCATGGAAGAGCAGGGTTCAAGAAAAAATTAGGGAGGAAATAACCATGGGAACAGTTTTAGATTATTTTGGCAGTTTGGTTTTTGATGACAGGGTGATGAAAGCGAATTTGTCCGCAAAGGTTTATAATTCGCTGAAGAAGACGATCGATGAAGGCGCAAAGCTGGATGAGAGCGTAGCAAATGCAGTTGCGGTCGCCATGAGGGATTGGGCGGTAGCAAACGGCGCCACCCATTATACCCATTGGTTCCAGCCTCTGACCGGAATTACTGCTGAGAAGCATGACAGCTTTATCTCACCCGCACCCGACGGCGGCGTGCTGATGGAGTTTTCAGGAAAGGAACTCATTCAGGGCGAGCCTGATGCATCTTCCTTCCCGAGCGGAGGTCTTAGAGCTACCTTCGAGGCTAGAGGATATACCGCATGGGATCCTACCTCCTATGCATTCATTAAAGGCAAGACGCTTTGCATTCCCACCGCATTCTGTTCATACGGCGGTGAGGCGCTGGATAAGAAAACACCGCTGCTTCGTTCCATGGAAGCATTGAACAAGCAGGCACTGAGAATTTTAAGACTCTTCGGAAATGACACCGCTAAGTGCGTGAGATCTTCCGTAGGTCCCGAGCAGGAGTACTTCCTGATCACCAAGGAAATGTATGATCTTCGTCCTGACCTCCGGTTCACCGGCAGAACCCTTTTCGGAGCAAAGCCTCCTAAGGGACAGGAGATGGATGACCATTACTTCGGCGTGATCAAGCCCAGAGTTCAGGCATACATGGAGGATCTGAACCAGGAGCTTTGGAAGCTCGGCATCCTTGCAAAGACGGAGCACAACGAGGTGGCACCTGCACAGCATGAGCTGGCACCCATCTACAGCACCACGAACATTGCAACGGATCACAACCAGTTGACCATGGAGATCATGCAGAAGGTTGCTGCAAAGCACGGTCTGGTATGCCTCCTTCATGAGAAGCCTTTCGCAGGCGTAAACGGAAGCGGTAAGCACAACAACTGGTCCATCGCAACCGATACCGGCATCAATCTTCTTTCGCCTGGCGACACGCCTTATGAAAACGCACAGTTCTTACTGTTCTGTTGTGCAGTCATCAAGGCAGTGGATGATTATCAGGATCTGCTGAGACTTTCCGTTGCAACCGCGGGAAACGATCACAGACTTGGCGCGAACGAGGCACCGCCCGCAGTTATTTCCATCTTCCTTGGCGATGAGCTGAGCGCAGTCATGGATGCAATTGAGACCGGCAAGCCTTATAAGGGAACGGAAAAGACCGTTATGAAGCTCGGCGTAGACGTGCTTCCGAAGTTCAACAGAGACACGACCGACAGAAACAGAACTTCACCTTTTGCATTCACCGGAAACAAATTTGAGTTCAGAATGCTTGGTTCCTCCAACAGCATCGCATGTGCAAACATCATGCTGAACGCAGCAGTTGCTGAATCCTTAAAGATCTACGCAGACCGCCTTGAGAAGGCAAAAGATTTCGAGAGCGCACTGCATGAAATGATCCGCAAGACCATCAAGGATCACAAGCACATCATCTTCAACGGCAACGGTTATGATGACAGCTGGATCAAGGAAGCAACCGAGAAGAGAGGACTTCTGAACTACAGAACTACCGCAGACTGCATGCCTCATCTGCTGGATGCGAAGAACGTAAAGATGCTCACCAGCCACAAGGTATTCTCCGAGGCAGAACTGAAGTCCAGATGCGAGATCATGCTGGAGAACTACAACAAGACTGTAACCATCGAGGCAAACACCATGATCGAGATGGCAAAGACCCAGATCGTTCCGGCAATCGAGAGCTTTACCGCAGACGTTGCAGGCAGCGCCGCAACGAAGAAGGCACTCAACAGCAAGCTGGCATGCAAGTACGAGACCGAGCTGGTTAGCAAGCTGTCCGGATTGACGGATGAGATCTATGGAAAGATCGGAGAGCTTGAGAAGGCAGTTGCAGGACTTTCCAAAGCAAAGGATACCATCAAGGAATCCGAGCTGATCCGCGACAAGGTATTACCTAAGATGGCAGAGCTGAGAAAGCCCGTCGACGAAGCCGAGACCATCACCGCCAAGGACTACTGGCCTTATCCTTCTTACGGTGATCTTCTGTTTGGGGTTAAGTAAGGACTCGGGGCTTGGTTTGAACCCATCCTCCCCAGGCACGCTCGCGCTATGAGTCCAGCGTAGCGGTACTAAGTTGCCGCTGGATGAATCCATTAAGTAAAATGGATTCATCCGCATACGTCAACTAAGTACCGACGCTTGGGACACATGCCTGAGGAGGAGAGTTCAAACCGTCCCCTCGAGATACTTGAAAGCCAAGAAGGAAGCCCGTAAGAAGTGTTATTGGTGATTCGTAGGGCAAGAGAGAGTTATCTTAAGAAGTGACATTGAATTGCTTGGCGAGAGGAAGCACCGTAAGAATTGACGGTGATAGCTTGCAGGGCAAGGGAGTTTGAAAGTAAGTAATAAGTTGATTAGTAAGTGTTGTTTGAAATGATTAGGGAGAAAAGAAAATGAACGATAATGAGAGTGAGAATGGCAATAATTGGAATGTAATTGGGGATGACAAGAAATAGCCGTCGTGTGCTCTTATGGTAAGTAAAACGAGAGTCCTCACGACGAGACGGGAGTAGACAAGGAGAGAAGATTATGAGTGAGGAGATTCGTTCTTTAGTTCAAGAAGTGACTTCTTCCGAAGTATTTGGAGTATGGTTTTTGATCGGTGCTGCATTGGTGTTCTGGATGCAGGCTGGATTTGCAATGGTGGAGGCCGGTTTTGCAAGGGCAAAGAACTCCGGCAACATCTTAATGAAGAACCTGATGGATTTTTGTATTGGTACCTGTACCTTTATCCTGATCGGTTTTGGATTGTTTTTAGGCGAAGACCTGATGGGCATTATCGGAAAACCCGGATTTGACGTGTTTACAGATTTCGCTCACTTTGACTGGTCGAACTTCATTTTTAACTTAGTATTCTGTGCTACCACGGCGACGATCGTTTCCGGAGCCATGGCAGAAAGAACCAAGTTCTTAAGCTACTGCGTGTATTCTGCAATCATTTCCGCAATCATTTACCCCATTGAGGCACACTGGACCTGGGGCGGCGGATTCCTTGCACAGATGGGATTCCATGATTTCGCAGGTTCCAACTGTATCCACATGGTTGGCGGTATCTGTGCTTTCATCGGTGCCATGATGGTTGGTCCCCGTATTGGTAAGTTCGTAAAGGACAAAGCAGGAAAGATCACAAAGGTCAATGCTTTCCCCGGACACAACCTTCCCATTGGATGCCTTGGCGTATTTATTCTGTGGCTTGGCTGGTATGGATTCAACGGCGCGGCAGCAGTAACCATCGATGAGCTCGGTGCCATTTTTGTAACGACCACCATCGCACCTGCGATCGCAACGGTTGTCTGCATGATCTTCACCTGGATCAAATATGGCAAGCCCGACGTGTCCATGTGTTTGAACGCATCTCTTGCAGGTCTTGTGGCAATCACCGCTCCTTGTGACGTATGTGATGCCTTTGGTGCGATCGTGATCGGCGCAGTTGCCGGACTTCTGGTATGTTTTGGTGTTTGGTTCCTGGATTACAAGCTTCGCGTGGATGATCCCGTTGGTGCAGTTGCAGTTCACATGCTGAACGGTATCTGGGGTACGATCGCAGTTGGTCTGTTTGCAACGCCTTCTGCTCCTGCATTTGCAAGAGGACTTGGCGACGGCGTAAGCTTTGGCGCAAACCAGATCGCAGGTGCCGGCCTCTTCTACGGCGGCGGTTTCCAGCAGTTGGGCATTCAGTTCTTAGGTTTGTTTGCAACGGCAGGTTGGACGGTAGTATCCATCACCATTACCTTTGTTGTCATCAAGGCCATCTTTGGTCTGAGAGTTACTGAGGAAGAGGAGATCACCGGTCTGGATGCAACCGAGCATGGCTTGGCAAGTGCATACTCCGGATTCGCTATCATGGACGTTTCCAACACCATGACCATGGAGATCAACGAGAACACGAACCTCGGCAGCGACGTTTACGAAGAAGCCAGCGAGGCAAAGAAGAAAGCAGCAGTCAGCGTTACCAAGCTTCCTGAGGTTGTGGATACCGGAATCCATAAGGTTGTCATCATTGCGAAGATGACCCGTTACGAAGTATTAAAGAAGGCATTGAATGACCTGGGCGTTACCGGCATGACCGTTGTCAACGTCATGGGTTGCGGCATCCAGAAGGGTGCAGGCGAGAAGTACCGTGGCGTCGAGATGGATGCAACGCTCCTTCCTAAGGTAAAGGTTGAAGTCGTAGTCAGCGAGATCCCCGTAGATAAGGTGATCGAGGCAGCGAAGAAGGCCCTTTATACAGGACACATCGGCGATGGTAAGATCTTTGTATACGGCGTGGAGAACGTTATCAAGGTTCGTACCGGAGAAGAAGGATTTGCAGCGCTTCAAGACGTAGAGTAAATCAATTAAACATAAAAAATAATAATGCAAGAGCCGGCAGACGGAGTGTTTCAAAATGCTTCGGTGCTGCCGGCGATGCAGTTTGTGGAGGTTTCATAGATATGTGTTCGATTATGGGTTATTGTGGAAAAGGCGTCAGCCTTCAAAAGTTTAGGGAGGGCTTTCAGGAGACCATCTCCAGGGGCCCGGATGACAGCCGGATCGTGGATACGGGAGCCGGACTTTTAGGATTTCACAGATTGGCGATCATGGGACTTACGCCGGAAGGCATGCAGCCCTTTTCGCTGGGAAAGAATTACGTCGTATGCAACGGCGAATTATACGGATTCGAAAAAGAGAGGGAAGCGCTGAAGCAAAAGGGATATACGTTTGCCAGCGACAGTGATTGCGAGATCCTGCTTCCCATGTATAAAGAATATGGAACGGACATGTTTGCAAAGCTGGATGCGGAATTTGCATGCGTGATCTATGACGGAGAGAATGGACGGTATCTTGCCGCAAGAGATCCCATCGGGATCCGCCCTCTGTACTATGGCTATGATGACAAGGGAACGATCGTGTTTGCCAGCGAAGCCAAGAACCTGGTGAAGCTTGTAAAGCGCGTTATGCCGTTCCCGCCCGGCTATTATTACGTGAGCAGCGACACTACTTACGATCCGGAGCATGAGGCAGAGAAATTCCATTGCTACAGAGACATAACGAAGGTAGATCAGGTTTGCAAGGATGACCTGGAGACGGTTTGCAAAAACATTCATGATAAATTGGTGGCCGGCGTTGAGAAGAGACTGATCGCGGATGCGAAGGTTGGATTCCTTCTTTCCGGAGGTCTGGATTCCTCTTTGGTATGCGCCATTGCGGCGAAGAAATCGGATAAGCCGATCAGAACCTTCGCCATCGGCATGAGCGAGGATGCCATCGATCTGAAATATGCAAAGCAGGTTGCGGATTACATTGGCAGTGATCACAAAGAAGTCTTCATGACGCCCGAGGACGTCATCTCCAGTCTGGAAAAGGTGATCAAGCTCCTTGGCACGTTCGACATCACGACGATCCGTGCCAGCATGGGAATGTACCTGGTCTGCAAGGCAATTCACGAGCAGACGGACGTGCGCGTGCTGCTTACCGGCGAGATTTCGGATGAACTTTTTGGTTATAAATATACGGACTTTGCTCCTTCAGCGGAGGCCTTCCAGGAGGAGGCAGTCAAGAGATTGCATGAGCTCCACGTGTACGACGTGTTGCGTGCGGACCGCTGCATCTCCGTAAACTCCCTTGAAGCCCGCGTACCCTTTGGCGATCTTGATTTCGTGCAGTACGTGATGAGCATTGATCCTGCGAAGAAGATCAACACCTATGGCAAGGGAAAGTATTTGCTCCGTCATGCATTTGAGGAGGGCGATTACCTGCCTTATGAGATCCTGTGGCGTGAGAAGGCAGCGTTCTCCGATGCGGTTGGACATTCCATGGTGGATTACCTGAAGGAATATGCGGAGAAGAAATATACCCAGGAAGAGTTCGAGAAGGGTTGCCTTAAATATGATCACGCAAGACCCTTCACCAAAGAATCTCTGCTGTATCGTGACATTTTCGAGAAGTACTATCCCGGCCAGGCAGAGATGATCGTCGACTTCTGGATGCCCAATAAGAGTTGGGAAGGCTGTAACGTGAATGATCCTTCCGCCAGAGTTCTTTCGAACTACGGTGACAGCGGCAAGTAGGACCATGGGGACGGGGTTCATGGATCAAAATAATGGACTGCTAACTCCGTCCCGGAGGTTACTTTTAGTTGATTAGGGGAGATGAGTATGATGACAAAGTACGTATTTGTAACAGGAGGCGTTGTTTCCGGATTAGGCAAAGGCATTACGGCGGCATCCCTTGGAAGACTTCTCAAGTCCAGGGGACTGAAGGTGGCAGCGCAGAAGTTGGATCCTTACATCAACGTGGATCCCGGTACCATGAGTCCATACCAGCATGGTGAGGTTTACGTGACCGAGGACGGCGCGGAGACCGATCTGGACCTTGGACACTATGAGAGATTTATTGACGAGGATTTGAACCAGTATTCGAACCTTACGACGGGTAAGGTATACTGGAACGTATTAAATAAAGAAAGACGCGGGGAATATCTTGGTTCCACCGTGCAGGTCATCCCACACGTAACAAATGAGATCAAGGAATTCGTGTACCGCGTGGGGAAAAAGACCAATGCGGACGTGGTGATCACGGAGATTGGCGGTACGATCGGTGACATCGAATCCCAGCCTTTTCTGGAGGCCGTAAGACAGATCTCGCTTGAGGTAGGCCGTGAGAACAGTCTTTTCATTCACGTGTGTCTGGTGCCTTATCTTCATTGCTCGGAGGAGCATAAATCAAAGCCGACCCAGCATTCCGTAAAGGAACTGCAGGGCATGGGCATCAATCCCAACATCATTATCCTTCGCTGCGATGAGCCCTTGGAGGAATCCATCTTTAAGAAGATTTCCATGTTCTGTAACGTGAAGCCGGATTGCGTGATCGAGAACAGAACGTTGCCGAACCTTTATGAGGCACCGCTCATGTTGGAGAAATCCCATTTCTCCGAGGTTGTTTGCCGTGAGCTTGGCATTCAGGCTCCCGAGCCAGACCTGGCAGAGTGGGCGGACATGGTGGAAAAGATTGGAAAGCGTGACCGCAACGTCGAGATTGGTCTTGTGGGAAAATACGTGGGACTGCATGATGCTTACCTGTCCGTTGCGGAAGCGCTCCGGCATGCGGGATATCATCACGGAACACACGTTAACATTCACTGGATCGATTCCGAAAAGCTGGAGACGGGAGTTGCAAACGGCATGTCGCAGGAGGAAGTGCTCAGGCAAGAGCTGGGCGGCCTTGACGGCATCATCCTTCCCGGCGGTTTTGGCAACCGCGGCATTGAGGGAATGATCCAGGCGGCAAAGTATGCCAGAGAGCATCAGATCCCGTATTTCGGCATCTGTCTTGGCATGCAGATCGCAGTGATCGAATATGCGAGAAACGTGGCGGGAATACCCGACGCGAACTCGGGTGAATTTGATGAGCAGTGTAAGCACAAGGTGATCGATTTCATGCCCGGACAGAGCGATTCCATTGACAAGGGCGGCACGCTGAGGCTTGGCGCATATCCTTGCAACGTAAAGACTGGCACTGTTTTGGAGCGATGCTATGCGGAGACGCAACCGGCAGATGAAAACGGCGCGCTGGTGATCCATGAGCGTCACCGCCACCGCTATGAATTCAACAATGACTATCGTGATCTCTTACAAGAAAAGGGACTCACCATCGGAGGAACGTCCCCTGACGGCCTCCTGGTGGAGACCGTGGAATTGACGGAGAGGCCTTTTTATCTGGGCGTGCAATTCCATCCGGAGTTTAAGAGCAGACCGAATAAGCCGCACCCGCTCTTTAACGGATTCATTGGAGCGGCATTAAAAAGATCCGTGGAAGAAGGGCGACAGGCATGAGAATCAATGACGAAAAGCTTCATGAGGAATGCGGCGTGTTTGGCATCTTTTCGCCGAAGCCATACAAAATCGCCAATGACGTTTACTATGGCCTTTATGCCCTGCAGCATCGCGGACAGGAGAGCTGCGGCATCGTCGTAAACGATGACGGACTTTTCTTTTCGCACAAGGATCTGGGACAGGTGAGCACGGTATTTGACGCGGAGGAACTGGCCAAGCTTCCCGAGGGTAAGATGGCCGTAGGCCACGTGCGCTACGGAACCACCGGTGGGAACAACAGGAACAACTGCCAGCCCATCGAAGTCAATCATCAAAAAGGAAAGATGGCACTTGCCCATAACGGAAATTTGAGCAATGCCTATGAACTGCGAAATGAGCTGGAGCTGTCGGGAGCCATTTTCCATTCGACTTCGGACACGGAGATCATCGCTTACGTCGTGACGAGAGAGCGCTTAAAGGCGCCGTCCATCGAGCAGGCCGTACTGGAAAGCATGAAATATCTGGAGGGTGCTTATTCCATCGTTCTCATGTCGGCGACAAAGCTGATCGCGGCGCGGGATCCGCATGGGTACCGGCCTTTGTGTTACGGCCGGCGCAGTGACGGCAGCTATGTGGTCGCTTCGGAGACCTGCGCGCTGGAGGCAGTGGGAGCGAAGCTGGTGAGGGAGCTTAGGCCCGGCGAACTCCTTGTCTTTACGGATCAGGGCATTATCAAGCATACGCAGCATTGCGATACGGCGAAGAAGCAAATTTGTATTTTTGAATATATTTATTTTGCGCGTCCCGACTCCGTGATCGAAGACGTGAGCGTGCATGCGGCGAGAGTCAAGGCGGGTGAGATCCTGGCGAGAGAGTTCCCCGTGGAGGCTGACGTCGTCGTGGGCGTACCGGATTCCGGATTGGACGCGGCGCTTGGATATTCGAGATATTCCGGCATACCCTATGGCATTGGTTTCATCAAGAATAAATACATCGGAAGAACCTTTATTTCTCCAGGACAGGAAGAGCGCAACAACCAGGTGAAGATCAAGCTCAATCCCTTAAAGGATACGGTGGACGGGAAGCGGGTGATCTTGGTGGATGATTCCATTGTCCGCGGCACCACCAGCGAGAGGATCGTGCGTCTTCTGCGGGAGGCCGGCGCGGCAGAGGTACACGTGAGGATCTCCTCCCCGCCATTTACGAATCCTTGCTATTACGGGACGGACATTGATTCCAAGGAGAACCTGATCGCCTGCCAGATGAGCATACCGGAGATCGCGAAGGAGATCGGCGCGGATTCCCTGGGATATCTTCCGATCACCACCTTAAAAGAACTGGTGGGACATGAAGGGTATTGCGATGCCTGCTTTAGCGGACGATACGCGACTGCAATTCCAACTAACACGAATAAGAACCGCTTTGAGAAACGATTGTCGGAGAGAGAGTAACAGGCCGTGGTTTAGGTCATGGGAACGTGTCATGAGACATGCTCCCGTGACCTAATTTTATGGCGAAAATAGTTGAAGTCCCCCTTTGTTCATCATATAATGAAAAATGGATGCGAATTAAAGGCGAATGGACTTGGGTAGAAAGTAATGAAACAATACAATTCGAGGATCAAGGGAATATTGTGCATCTTGGCGGCGGCGTTCGGGTTTTCGCTGATGACGTTTTTTGTCAGGCTTTCCGGCGACGTGCCGACCATGCAAAAGGCCTTTTTCCGGAATGCGTTTGCGGCGGTGATCACCGTCATCTTGCTGCTTAGGAGCGAAGAAAAATTTCACGTAAAAAAGGGCAGTTGGGGAGATATAGCGCTCCGTTGCCTGTTCGGCACCAGCGGTCTGATCTGTAATTTTTATGCGATCGACAGACTTGGGATCGCGGATGCCAACATGCTGAACAAGCTGTCCCCCTTCTTTGCCATTTTGATCTCCATTCCCGTTTTGAAGGAAAAACCGAAGCTGATGGACGTGGCGGCAACGGTGATCGCATTTATCGGTGCGCTGTTCATTATCCGGCCGGGCGGTGACGTGTCCGTCGTGCCGGCACTGATCGGCTTATATGGCGGATTTGGCGCGGGCACGGCCTACGTATTCGTAAGACGGCTGGGCGGCAAGGGAGAACGCACTTCCATCATCGTACTGTGCTTTTCCCTGTTTTCTTGTCTGGTCACGGCGCCGTTTTTGCTCTTTGACTATCATCCCATGACGGGAAGACAGTGGCTCTGCCTGATCATGGCAGGAGTGGCGGCATCCCTTGGGCAGTTTGGCATTACGTCGGCCTATAAATTTGCGCCGGCAAAGGAGATTTCCGTATTTGATTACACGCAGGTTATTTTTGCGGCGATCTTGGGCATGCTGTTCTTAAATGAAACGCCCAATGCATGGAGCGTTGTCGGTTACGTGATCATTATTGGCACGGCATTCATCCGCTGGCACCACGCATTAAAAAAATCGCATCAGGAAGCGGAACTTGAGAAATAAAGATTATGCGCACGGCTGGCGCAGGAGGATAAGAATTTGACGCACGTAAGAAGGGCAGAAGAGAAAGACGTACCTAGAGTATTGGAACTACTGGTGCAGGTGGACATGGTGCATCATAATGGACGCCCGGATCTGTTTAAGGGGCCGGCGACGAAATACAATGCGGAGGAACTGAAAGAGATCTTCGCAAGTGACGAGACGCCGGTGTTTGTCTGCGAGGATGAGCAGGGCGTCGTCCTGGGACATGCCTTCACGATCTATAAGCAGATTTTGAATGACAGCGTGCTCACGGACGTAAGAACGCTATACGTTGACGACATATGCGTTGACGAGGCGGCGCGCGGTCAGGGCGTAGGAAGGGCATTGTATGAACACGTGGTGGAATTTGCGAAGGCACAGGGCTTTTACAACGTGACGCTGAACGTCTGGACCTGCAATCCTTCTGCCATGAAATTCTATGAGGCGATGGGGTTGAAACCCCAAAAGGTTGGCATGGAACTGATCCTGTAACGCGGCACGTATGGATGCCGAGGCGGAAGGATGGGGGAACACATGAAAAAAAGGATTTATGCGTGGCTTTTGGTCTGCCTTCTGTTTTTGCTGGCGGCATGCGAAGCCAAGGAAAAACAGCCTGATAATTTGGATAGTACCGATGCGACGGCTCCCTTTGAGGGCGTTACCATTACGCCGGAGCCAGAGGAGGAACGGCGCATGGAAACAGTTTGGCTTTGCGCTGAGACGCTGGACTTTGCCATGCAGATTCCTAAGGAATTGGCGGCGGAGCCTAAGAAGGAAGGGGAGCTCAATTACGTATTTGAGGGAAACAGTGATTCCCTTTCGATGTCATTGCAAAGATGGGACCAGGTTAGCAAGCCCGATACAAAGGCCCTTGCGGAACTGATCACGAAGAATAATGGTCAAAAGACGGAAATCGTAAATTGCGGTGGACGAGAGCTTGTCAAGGTGGATTGGCCGCATGGCGAGGTAAATTATTATCTGCTATCGGAGAACGGCGACGCTTACGTACTTTGGATCACGCCGTACGTGATGCGGGATCCGGACGTATATTGGAAAGTGAAGCAGATGGAAGAGAGTATCTGTAGCATTCAGAACGTGCCAAAGGGAGAGGAGAGCGTGCAGACGGAAAGCATTTCTTCTAAGGAGATTGATTATTACGTACTGATCGATAAAAAGCATGCCCTGCCGGAGGGATGGGAGGAGGATCTGGACCTGGTTTCCATGGTCAACTCCGTCGGAGATACGGTCTGGACCGAGCGGACGGCATACAAGGCATATTTGGAGCTAAAGGATGATCTTTTGGAAAACGAAGGCATTGACGTGGATCTGGATTCCGCATACAGAAGCGTTGCCTACCAGCAGGAGATCATGGACCGCTTCACGGAAAAGTACGGCGCGGCCTATGCCAAGAGAACCGTGGCGACGCCGGGGTATTCCGAGCATCACACGGGACTTGCGCTCGATCTGTATTTTCGTTTGGACGGCGTGGAGGTATATGAGAACGAGGATCTGGTAAAGTATCCGGAGGTGTGGAAAAAGATTCACGCAAGGCTTGCGGATCATGGGTTTATTCTCCGGTATCCCGGGAGAACGGACGGAACCGTTGATTATACTTATGAGCCATGGCACGTTCGTTACGTTGGCAGCGCAGAAGCGGCAAAAGAGATCATGGCAATGCCGGCCTTTTCTTTTGAAGACTGGCTGGCGGCGCGTTAGAGGACTTTAACGGGGGAAGCTTATGTGGATGATGGTCATGAGCGCTTTTGCGCTGGGCTTTCTCGTCGGGATCGCATACCTTACGGTAGCCGTGGCGAGATTTGGCTTGATCAAAAAGATGGCAGGCAAGAGGAAATTCCTAAGCTACTGTATTTCCTTCCTGATCCTGGCTTTACTGACGGTTTTGGCAGGCTTTGTTTTTTCTGCGATCAATGCCGTGATCATTGGCCTTCATTTTGTTTTTTTCTTCCTGCTGTTTAACGCATTGGGAAAGATCTTTGGGAAGCGCATTCCCAAAACGAGGGTTTATTGGCAGGGATGGCTTGCAGTTCTCACTGCCGTGATCTATCTCGTCATTGGATACTTCTTGTGTAATCACGTATGGCAGAAGGATTACGTGCTGCAGACCAAGAAGCAGGTTGGCGGGATTAAGATCGCCATGATCGCCGACGTTCATTTGGGGACGACGTTTGACGCGGAAGGCTTCGAAAAGCACTTGCAAACGATCCAAAAACAAGATCCGGACCTCCTTTTGATCGCGGGAGATTTTGTCGATGACTCCACGAAGAGGGATGATTTTGAAAAGGCATGTGAAGCCCTTGGAAGGATAAACCTGCGGCATGGCGTTTGGTATGCCTATGGAAATCATGATCCCGGCTATCACGGGGGACGGGATTTTAATAAGAAAGACATACGGCAAATTCTGGAAAAAAATGGCGTTTACGTCTTGGAAGATGAGTACGTCCTCGTCGATGACAGATACTACGTTGCAGGACGGCGCGACTGCTATGACTCCCAGCGAAAGGACGTAAATGAGTTTTTGGCAGGCATTGACGAGAGCAAATACGTCATCGTCATCAATCATGAACCCAACGATTACGAGAGAGAGGAGACGTCGGCGGCGGATCTTGTGGTTTCCGGGCATACCCACGGCGGACAACTGGTGCCGTGGACAATCCTGAGCAGGATAGTGCGCGTGGATGATCTCGTTTACGGTCACGTAAGGCGGGGGAACGTGGATTTCATCGTGACCTCCGGCATCTCAGACTGGGAGATTCCTTTTAAGACGGGCACGTGGTCGGAATACGTGATCATTACCGTGGAAGGGAACTAATACTATACAAACAAGTGTAAAAATGTTATAATATATTATTGCGGACAGAAAAATAAGCGAGTTGAGAGAAGCGGAAGAGCTATGGGTTTACAAATCTATTTTGACAACTATACTCCGGTAGGAGACATTTTGGTGATGGCCATCAGTCTCGTGATCTTTGTGTTGCTTTCGGCCTCCTACGTGAATCGCACAAAAGTGTTTGGAGTGTATCTAAGCATTGTTGTTTTCACGTTTTTTGCGGCACTTACGAACATGGCCTATCATAATATATTTCCGTTCATCAAGGATGGCAACTATTCGGTGATCTATGGACTGCGCATGGTATATCATGCAACGCTGTTTGCCATTTTATTGCTGTACGTGATTTACGTCACGGAGGTCATGCGGCTTGAGAGTGACAAAAAACGTTTGACGGTCAGCGTTGGTTTTGGCTTGTTCTTCGTTGTAATAATCGCTGACGTCGTATCCTCCTTAATGGGCGACGGGTTTCGCGTGAATGAGTCAGGCGTGGCCATCAATGGAAAAAACATTTTCACGTACGGATATTTATCCTTTATCATTCTGATCATTGCCTTGCTCATGATCTATAGGAAAAGAATCTACAAAAGAGTCATGATGGGTTTTTACGGAACCATGGCAATCTCTTTTTTGCTTTTGTACGTGCAGGGACGGTTTGGCAATACTTCCTTTACGGTTGGCACGTTTTTGCTGCCATCCATTGCCATGCTGTATTTGATCCATTCCAATCCCTATGATCTTGAGATTGGTTCCATCAATTCCAAGGGCCTTGAGGACACGGTCAGTTATTACTACGAAAAGGGAATTCCCATGATCGTGGTGAGCCTTTACCTTCCTGACTTTGAGGTGGACGGGAAGAAGCTTTCGAAGGAGCTGCAGGAAACGATCCGCAAGTTTGCTAGCGCGTATTTCAGGGGTTGCGTATTGTTCCAGATAAGTAACGGTCACGTGATCTTTATTGCCAAAAGGAGTCTGAACGCTGATTACAAGCAAAAACTGAAAGCAATGATCGAGGCATTTCACTTGGAATATGAAAAGTTTCGCTATGATTACAAGATCATTGTGGGAGATTCCGTTGAGAAGATCAGCAGAAAGAATGAATACGTCCGCTTCATCAAAAACATTCAACAGCACATGAAGATGAATGACATTCACGTGATCAAGGAAAAGGACGTCAGCGAATACGAAGAGTACGAGAACCTTTTGGATGAACTGAATGACATATGCAAGAAGGGGGATCTGAAGGACAAGCGGGTACTTGCTTATTGTCAGCCAGTCTATAACCTAAAGGAGGAGAAATACGACACCGCGGAAGCGCTGATGCGGTTGGACGTTCCCAAGCGAGGGATCATTTATCCCGAGCAGTTTATTCCCATTGCGGAGGAAAATGGCTTGATCCATGGCCTTACGAAGATCATGCTTTATAAGACCTGTGAGGAGATCGGCAAGCTGATCCATGAAGGATATGAAGTGAACCGTGTGTCCGTCAACGTGTCCATCACGGAAATGCATGACTTGTCCTTTGTGGATGACGTATTTGCGATCATCCGTGACAGCAGCGTGCCGGATGACAAGATTGCGATCGAGATCACGGAATCACAGACGGAGCATGATTTTGTCGTGGTAAAGAACAAGATCAACGAGCTTCGCGAGCGGGGCATCCGGATTTATCTGGACGATTTTGGAACGGGTTATTCCAACGTGGAGAGAATTTTGGAGCTTCCCTTCGACATTATCAAGTTTGATAAGTCTCTTGTCGTTGCGTCGGAAGGAGACGAAAGGTCCGAAAAGATGGTTGGCAGCCTTGCATGCATGTTCTCTTCCTTAGATTTTTCCGTATTATATGAAGGCGTGGAGACGGAGGGCGATGAGAAACGCTGTACGGACATGTGCGCGTCCTATCTGCAGGGATATAAATATTCCCGTCCCATCCCGATCTCGGAACTGCGTAATTACTTTACAAAACGCGCATGGAAATAAAAGCATATGGTTTATTTGGGTCAGGTTCCCCCTGACCCAAATTTTTTTGCACATTTTTTTCCTTTTAAGGTTCACTTAAGATTGGGGGGATATATTGTAAGAGAAGTCAAGCACGGGAGGTGTTACAAATGAGTGAAAAGAAAAGAGGAACAATAGTAAAAAGAATCTGCGTTACGACGCTGTGCGGCGTGCTATTCGGAGGATCATCCGCGGCAGCCTTTTATGGAGTAAATACGTATCTGAATCAAGGGACGGGAGCATCGGAAACCGTTGCGTACGTCTCGGAAGAGAAGAGCCTTGGCAGCATTCTTGAGGAAGCAAAGCAGGAGACGGAAGAAACTACGGAATCGAAACCTTCGGTCACCCTTTCCAACGTATCTTTCTCCGCTGGAGACGGACAGTCCTCATTGAATCTTGACGTCAGCGACATTGCTGAGGGAATGATGCCGGCCATGGTATCCATCACCAACGTCAGCGTTCAGGAAGTGCAGAACTATTTTGGAAGGTTTGGCAGAGGTCAGACCCAGGAACTGAAGAGCAGCGGAACGGGCATCATTATTGGACAAAACGAAAATGAGCTTTTGATCGTGACCAACAATCACGTGGTGGAAGATGCGACAACGCTTTCCGTATGTTTCGTGGATGAAGAGGTTTGCGAGGCGATCATCAAGGGAACGGATCCTGACAATGATCTGGCAGTCATCGCAGTAAAGCTTTCTGACGTAAAGGAAGAAACCGCTGACGTGATCAAGGTGGCAAAAATTGGCAACTCTGATGCGCTTAAGGTTGGAGAGCAGGTTGTGGCAATCGGTAACGCGCTTGGTTACGGCCAATCCGTGACGACGGGAATCGTCAGCGCACTGAACCGCCAGATCGACACGACGGATGCGATCATGATCCAGACGGATGCAGCGATCAATCCCGGCAATTCCGGCGGCGCACTTCTTAACATGAACGGAGAAGTGGTTGGAATTAATTCCGCGAAGTTTAGCTCCACGGAGGTGGAAGGCATGGGATATGCCATCTCCATCACCACGGCCACGCCGATCATTGAAGATCTTATGAACCGTACCACCAGAGAAAAGGTTTCCTCTGAGAATGCATCCTACGTGGGAATCAACGGAGAGGACGTTACGGAACAGATCTCTGCTGCATACGGAATTCCGCAGGGCATATACGTAACTTACGTTGCAGAGGATTCTCCCGCAAGTGAGGCAGGGATCACCGCGAAGAGCATTATCACCAAGTTTGACGGCGTTCGCATCACAAGCCTTACCGGGCTTCAGGAAAGATTGGAGTATTATGCGGCAGGAGAGACCGTAGAGGTTACCCTTCAGGTTTTGGAAGGAAATGAATATGTTGAAAAGAGCGTGGAGATCACGCTGGGCTCCGCACCCGTGACCCAGAAAAATGATGCCCAGGGCGGATGGAGTTTCCCTGGCGGCGGATATGGCAGACCATAATACAAAATTCCTACAAATACCATAATACCTATTGACATAGTAGGAAAATGGATATATGATGTTTATATTCTGGAAAGGAGGGACGGATCATGATCGTTTCAACTAGAGTAGAATATGGCGTCATGGCGCTTTTGGACATTGCGATCCATTCGGAAAACGGAATCAGCGTGTCAACTGCAGAGATCTCAGAGAGACAAAACGTTTCCCAGAAATATTTGGAACAGATTCTGCCGCTCCTGCGTCAGGCGGGTTTGATCCGTGCACAAAAGGGCTTGCGGGGAGGTTATCGTCTGTCACGTCCTGCCGCAAACGTAAAGCTTTCCGACGTGATCAATGCGTTGGATGCTGACATTCTTGCAGACATGGAACCCGTGGAAGAGGGGCGCGCGGGCGCGCTGCGCTGTTGCATCAATGAATGTCTCTGGATGAGATTAAACGGCCTGCTTCGCGAGTATGCGGAGAAAGTAACGCTGGCGGAATTCCTTGCGGAATGCAAAGGTAAAACTTCCGGCGCATGGGACATGTACGTGATCTAATATACAGAAGGAGGGGCCCGGCCGAAGGCTGGGAAGATGCCTTCTGTTTCAGCAAGGGATTTGACTAAGAAACAGGTCTTAATGACGCGTTGACGGGAATTAGGTAAAACGTTATACTTACAATAGATTCAGGTGTTTCTTTCAAAAAATCATCATTGTGGGGAGGCGTTTTATGAAGGATTTCTCAAGATTGGACAATTTGTTAAAGGGTTTTGTTGAGCAGGGAACGAATCCAGGCTGCGCGGTAGCAATCATGCAGGGGGATGAAATGATCTACCACGGCGAGGCCGGATACGCGGACGTTGAATCCGGGAAGAAGGTGGACGTCCACAGCATGTTCAGCCAGGCTTCCACGACGAAGCTGTTTACTTACGCCATTCTTGGCATGATCTACGAAGAAGGAAAGTTCCTTTTCAGCGATCCGCTGTATTACTATCTGCCGGAGTGGAAGAATACGCAGAAATACGTCATGCGTCCAAACGGGGAGATCGTAGTGGAACCGTTGGAGAAACCGATCACCATCCGGGATGCGGTTGCCATGTCGTGTGGGCTTCCGTATTGCATGGTGCCGTCAGCAAATCCGACGACGCCGACGCTGGCTGCCATGAGCAGACAGATGGCGGAGCTTCTGAAGAAGGGACCCAGCACCATCGCTGAGGAAGTGCGCGTCATGGCCAACGTTCCCGTGATGTTTGAGCCGGGTTCTCACTGGCAGTACGGTTTTGGCTCTGAAATTACGGGTGTTCTCGTCGAGACGTTTGAGGGAAAGCCCTTGCGGGAGGTCTTTAAGGATCGCCTTATCGATCCTTTGGAGCTTGAGGATGCAGATACGTTTGCCCGCCCTTGGAATCAGGACCGCATCGTAACGAATTACGCAAAGAAGGGACCGGGACAGTTTGAGAGGGCAACGGACTTCTCGGCACTGAATCCTGAGAGCGTGCCCGCGGGTGCCCGCCCGAATCTTCTCATCAGCGCCCATGACTTTGCGGTATTCATGCAGATGCTGGCGAACGGCGGCACTTATAAGGGAAAGAAATTCCTGGGCAGCGGCACGGTGGCAATGCTTCATGAAAACCAGCTTGGTCCCGTTCAGATGGCTGATTTTGAGAATGACTATCTGGCTGGCTATGGTTACGGATTGGGCTTTCGGACGCTTCTTACGCAGAAGTATGGTCATAACGGACATCTTGGCAACTTTGGCTGGACTGGCGGCACGGGCATTTGGGTGGAAGCGGATCCCGTTGCAAAATTCTCCGTCGCATACATGCACAACATGCGTCCGAACGAGGAGCTTTATCATCATCACAGAGTGCGCGCGGTGGTAAACGGAATCATGCTATAAACGCGCTTGTAAAAAAGAAAAAGAAAAGGCCAGGCGGTTACGCCTTGGCCTTCTTTGTTTTCTGGGATGGGGCTTTTGCTGAGGGTTTCAATAGGTCCGTAAGTTTTTTCTTGTAGAAGAAATCATGAACCATGTTGTCGTACTCAGTCCACATGGGCAGAGTGTGACAGCTGTTTTTTCTCGGGCAGTCATTAAAGTCGCCCGACAGACAGCTGACGGAAGAGAGCTTTCCTTCCATGACCTCCAGAATTTCGCCAACGCTGTATTCTTCAGGCTTGCGACATAATTTGTAGCCACCGCCTTTTCCGCTGGCACCGATGAGCAGATCACCCGTCACCATGTCTTTTACGATGATCTCGAGATACTTTTTCGAAATCTCTTGTCTTTCCGCAATGTCTTTTAGGGGAACAAACACTTCATGTCCGTTATTCTCAGCCAGATCGATCATGACGCGCAGGGCATAGCGTCCTTTGGTTGTAATCATGGAATCACCGCCTTTACAAGGATTATTATTTACCCTATTATACCTCGGGTAAGTAGGTAAATCAAGTCATTTTTCATAAACCTATTGACACGGTAGGTAAATAGGAATATAATTCAAATACGTTACAAGGATAATATTTATTCAAAAGAACAAGAAAAGGAGATCATATCGTGATATATGCTGATAATGCCGCAACTACAAAAATGAGTCCCCGCGCGATCGAGACCATGGTTTCCCTCATGAATGAAACCTTTGGAAATCCCTCGAGCCTCTATACCATCGGACAGAGAGCCAAGGAGGTTTTGGAACAGGCGAGAAAGGACGTGGCTGAAGTGATCGGGGCAGATCCCAAGGAGATTTTGTTTACCTCCGGGGGAAGCGAGGCGGATAACCAGGCGATCATCTCTGCCGCAAAGATTGGAGCGAGAAAGGGAAAGAAGCATATTATTTCCTCTGCCTTTGAGCATCACGCAGTGCTTCATACCTTGGAGAAATTAAAGAAGGAAGGGTACGACGTCACGCTTCTTGACGTGCACGAGGACGGATTGGTCCGCCCGGAGGAGCTTGAGGCTGCCATCCGCGAGGATACCTGCCTGGTGACCATTATGTACGCGAATAACGAGATCGGAACGATTCAGCCGATCCGGGAGATCGGGGCAATTTGCAGAAAGCACGGCGTGCTTTTCCACACGGATGCGGTTCAGGCCATCGCACACGTTCCCGTAAACGTGGCGGATGACAATATTGACCTGCTTTCTTCCTCGGCGCATAAATTCCATGGGCCCAAGGGCGTAGGCTTCTTATATGCAAAGAAGGGCGTTCTGCTTTCCAATCTGATCGAGGGCGGCGCGCAGGAACGCGGAAAGAGGGCCGGCACGGAGAATGTTCCCGGCATTGCGGCCATGGCTGCCGCGTTAAAGGAAGCGGCGGAGCATCTGGAGGAAAACAGTGAGAAGCTTAAGAAAAGACGCGACCAGTTGATCGCGGGACTTCGTGAGATCCCTCATTCCGCGCTGAATGGCCATGAGACAAAGAGACTACCGGGCAACGTGAATTTCTGTTTTGAGGGAATTGAGGGAGAGTCCCTGCTGCTTCTTTTGGACGACAAGGGAATTTCCGCGTCCTCCGGCAGTGCCTGCACCTCAGGATCTTTGGATCCTTCCCACGTGCTTCTTGCCATCGGAAGGGTACACGACGTGGCACACGGGTCCCTCAGATTGACCTTAGGCGAGGACGTGACGGAAGAACAGGTTGATGAGATCATCCAGTCCGTAAAAGAGGTTGTGGAATATCTTAGGAGCTTCTCGCCAATCTGGAGAGATCTCATGGCTGGGAAGAAACCGTTTATTCTGTAATATGAAAAAAAGAGAATGGATTTAGGAGGAACGTATCATGGCATTATACAGTGAAAAGGTAATGGATCATTTCCGCAATCCGCGCAACGTGGGCGTGATCGAAAATGCGGACGGCGTCGGCGAGGTTGGCAATGCAAAATGTGGCGACATCATGAAGATGTATTTGAAGATTGATGATGACATTATTTCGGACGTAAAATTCGAGACCTTTGGATGCGGCAGCGCGATCGCGTCAAGCTCCATGGCAACTGAGCTCATCAAGGGAAAACCTGTGTCAGAAGCAATGCAGCTGACGAACAAGGCCGTTGCGGAGGCATTGGACGGACTGCCGGATTATAAGATGCACTGCTCCGTCCTTGCGGAGGAGGCCATCCGCTCCGCGTTAAATGACTATTACAAGAAAAAGGCAGAGAATTAAGCGCACAACCCTTGAAGGGATAGATCGCAGACTTTACGGAATGCTTTATGGTCTTACGGAAGAAAGTGGGGAGGAGGTGCCGTCATGAATTTAAATCAACTAAAATACGTGCTTACGGTTGCGGCGTCGCCTTCCATGCGTGAGGCGGCGACGAAGCTCTACGTGTCGCAGCCGGCGCTCTCGAGTTCCATCACGGATCTCGAAACGGAGCTGGGCATCATGATCTTTGAACGCTCCAATAAGGGCATTGCCCTGACGCAGGATGGCAGGGAGTTTGTCACCTATGCAAAGAAGGTGCTTGGCCAGTATGAGATCCTGGAGGAGCGCTATCTGTCCTCTGACAAGGAGAAGGAACGTTTTTCCGTGTCGACGCAGCATTATAATTTTGCCATCCGTTCTTTTTCCAACGTGATCAGCAGATTTCAGCCGGAGAAATATTCCTTCTCCATTCATGAGACGAAGACGCGGGAAGTTTTGGAAAACGTCAGGGACTTAAAGAGTGAGGTTGGCGTTGTTTCGTATTCCGGAAATAATGAAAAGGTTTTGAAAAAGCTGCTAAAGGAATATCAGCTGGAATTTGTGCCGTTGATGCAGAGGGAGACATATGCGTACGTTTGGAAGGGACATCCCTTCGCAGGCTGGAAGGAGATCTCACTGGAAGAACTCCGGGAGTATCCATGCGTGGTCTTTGATCAGACGGATGACAGTAATTTTTATCTAACTGAGGAAGCGATGGCAGACTATGATTTTACAAAGCTGATCAAGTCGGACGACAGGGCAACCACCATGGAGCTGATCGCCGGCTTAAAGGGATATTCCATTGGTTCCGGCATGCTTTCCGAGGATGACGCGATCCTGCAGGGGCTTGTGTCCATCAAATTGAAGGAAGAGGATCCGTTGACCATCGGATACATTACGAGAAAGGGCAGCAAGCTTTCCGCCTATGGCAAGGCCTACGTGGAAGAACTCCTTAGCTATCGGGAACTGTAAGCTTCGCAATGCGTTGAAAGTAAACCCCATTGGCACGTTTGTCAATGGGGTTTTGTTTTGACTTGCGCGATAACCATAGTTTATCACGAGCGATAGAAGTCACGTAATTTACAATTCGCTTGCAAAGTATTATGATCAATTCATCGCAAGCGACGATACGTCGCACGAAATAAATGAAAGCCATGAAAGAGAACATGGAGAAAGGAGCAATGGCGATGACTAGAGCAGAATTAAGAGTAAAGGAGAATACGATGATGATGTGTTGCTGTTGCTGCATGATGCGTAGGTTCATACAGTTTACTTAGAGTATCCATGAAACAATAAGCAATGCGATCAGCAGGCAGTTTCACGGAACGTGAGCTGCTATTTTTATTGCCAAAATGCGAGAGTGCGAAGCACGAAGCAATCGGTTTTATGTTTTCTAACATAACAATCAAAATCGAAAAGGAGATCAAAACCATGGGAAATAGTTGCAGTTTAAGTTTTCATAAAGCACAGGACGTAAAAACGGATTATACGGATGAACTTGCCGAGAAGTTCGCGGCAGAGGCAGGAGGCCTGGCACCCAGACCGAACGAGCAGAAGGATGAGACCAATGAGAGAGGCGTTTTCGTACGCCAGCCCAACTCCTTCATCGTTCCCTTCGGTGACAAGGAGGGCGAGCACAAGGCAGAGGCAAATCGCTTCGCCATTTATTGGGCACACGGATGCAACTGGTCCAACCGCCCCGTGATCGCAAGAGATCTGTTGGGACTGCAGGACGTGATCGCAGACCAGACCACGAGCCATTCCGGCGAGACCAACAAATATGGTCATGGCTTCGCAGACCAGAAGGATTACAAGGATCCCATCACGGGAGTTCACTTCCTCTCTGAATTTTATAAGAATGCAAATCCCGATTACAAGGGACGCGCAACGACGCCGACTTTCGTAGACGTTGTTGAAAAGAAGGCAGTCAACAATGATTACCACAGATTATCCAACTACATTGAGGTACAGTTCAGAAAGTTCCAGCCAGTGGACGCACCGGACCTGTATCCCAAGAAGTACAGAAAAGAGATCGATGAGTTCAATGACTGGCTCTTCCCTCATATCAATAACGGTCATTACCGCATGGCGTTTGGTGTGTCATGGGAAGCATACAACGAGGGCTACGAAGATTTCTTTGATTCCCTTGAGAAGCTGGACAAGAGACTGGAGACCAATCGTTTCATCTTCGGCGATTACGTAACGGATTCTGACATCCGGGCTTACGTATCCCTGGTGAGATGGGAGACCGGATACTTTAGATCCATTGGTCCCATGAAGAAGAGGATCACGGAGTACAAGAACATTTGGGGATATATCAGAGAGCTTTATTCCATCCCTCAGTTTGCAAAGTATACCTTCTTCCGCGAGGGCCGCGGCATTGGCGGTGGCAAGGGATTCTTCAAGGGTTATGAGGAGCGCATCGTGCCCCTGATTCCCTTCGAGGAGCTTTGGAAGACCGATCATGAGAGAGCAAAGCTTTCCGCAGATCCTGAGAACCTGTTCTTAAAGCATCCTGCAGGAGAGACTCCTGAGGATTATCAGTCCGAGATTTCCAAGACCATCTGGAATTCTCCTTCTTGGGAGGACAGAGAGCCCACTAATTACAGACCTGATTTTGACGTAACCGTAAATCCCTTAAAGGGACTTTTGAGCAACAAATAAGACGAGCGATCATAGGAGGAAATGATTATGAAAAAGAAAATTTTGAGCATATTGGCAGCAGCATTTAGTGTTTCTTTATTGAGTGGTACCCTTGCGGGATGCGGCAATGCCGCCCCCAAGGCCAGTGCGGCAGGGGCGGAGCAGAAGACGGAGAGCTCGGCCGCAGGTGAAGCCGCCGGCAACGCAGAAGTAACTAAGATCAAGGTTCACGTAAGCCAGGGTCCCGCACCCTACCTTTACGTAAATGAGGACGGCACGCCGGATGGCTTCGACTATGCCGTATTCAAGGAGGCGATCGACAGACTTCCTCAGTATGAAGCAGAGTACGTTTCCGCAACGGACGGTCTTACCGGCGTTCTCTCCGGACTCTATGACGTTACCGTAGGCAACTGGGTATGGCGCGAGCAGAGAGGCGAATCCTATTACTTCTCCTATCCTTATAAGATCACGGACAAGGCTTTCGTACAGAGAGAGAATGACGAGCCCTTAAAGGATCTGCATGACGCGGCGGCAAGAGGATATTCCGTGATCGTTGGCGCATCCGGCGGCGATACTGCGGCTCTCGAGCAGTGGAATGAGGAGCATCCGGATGAGCAGATCAAGCTGATCTATTCCGATGCAGGCGTTGTCGTTAGATACCAGCAGGTGGCAGACGGCGCGGCAGACTTTACGCTCGACGACGGTCCGATGATCTCTGCGTACTTTGAGGAGTATCAGTTCCAGGGAATCAAGAAGGTAACGCTTGAAGAAGAGGCACTTGCAGACATTCTGCCTACCGTAAACACCTACTATCTCTACGCAAAGGACGAGAAGGGCAAGAAGCTCCGCGATGACATTAACGTGGCGATCAAGGAACTCTATCAGGACGGCACCCTCGAGAAGCTGTCTGAGCAGTATTTTGGATACACCACGACTCCTGCGGCAGAGGATTTTGAAAGCACCATCAACTAAAGCTTTGAATACGGGCGGCCAAGAAGTGCCGCCCTTTCCAATATCTGACTTGCGGAAAACGCAAAGGAGGGAGTGAGAAAATGACAGGAAAAATATTCGATTTTAAGTTAGTATTCACCCAGATCCCGGATCTGCTGAAATATCTCCCGATCACCATGGAATTGGCGATCGCTTCCACGGTATTTGGAATGCTCTTGGGACTTTTGATCGCCATCATCAAGATCAAGAAGGTGAAGGTGCTGGATAAGCTGGCAACCTTTTACGTATCGCTGGTGCGCGGCACGCCCGTGCTGGTGCAGTTATACATTGCTTACTTTGGCGTGCCGATGCTGTTAAAGTATATCAACCAGCAGACGGGGAGCGACCTAAAGGTGGCTGCGATCCCGGGCTTTGTATATGCGGTTTTGGCGCTTGGCTTTAACCAGTCAGCCTTTGACGCGGAGGTGTTCCGGGCAGCGCTTCTCTCCGTAGACAAGGGACAGCATGAGGCGGCGGCAGCCATTGGCATGACGGGATGGCAGTCCCTCCGAAGGATCATTATCCCGGAAGCACTCTCCGTGGCACTTCCGTCCCTTGGAAATTCCTTTATCAACGCCATCAAGGGAACGTCACTTGCATTCACCTGTGCGGTGGTGGAGATGACGGCGGAAGGAAAGATTTTGTCCGGCAGAAATTACAGATACTTTGAGGTTTACGTATCCCTGGCGATCATTTACTGGGCGATCACGATTCTATTCGAAAAGATTTTGAAATTTGTGGAAAAGAAGATTTCCATTCCGGAGCAGGTGGAACAGATCAGTCCGGAGGAGTTGGAAAGCCTTAGGAGCCCCAAATCCAAGGCAAAGGCATATGCCGCAAACCATAAGAGGCTGGGAGGTGAATTGGCATGGCAGAAAAACAGAGGTTTGTCATAAAGGATCTGAAAAAGAAATTCAACAATAACGTTGTTTTGGATGGCATTGACCTTACCATCAACGAGGGCGACGTGTTGGGCGTGATCGGACCGTCTGGCACCGGAAAATCTACGCTTCTTCGCTGCATCAACCAACTGGAGGTTCCGGAGAGCGGATCCATTGAGATCGGGGAGAGTCAGATCGATCTGTCTAATGCGAAGAAGTCAAACCTGAAGAACGTGACGCAGCTTCGCCAGAGAACCGGCATGGTCTTCCAGAGATTTAACCTGTTTCAAAAGAAGACGGCGCTGGAAAATGTAATGGAAGGACTGATCACCGTACAGAAAAAGAGCAAGGAAGAGGCGAGAGAGATCGCGCTGAAGGAACTGGACAGAGTGGGCATGACGCAGTGGGCCAACCATTATCCCAAACATCTTTCCGGCGGTCAGCAGCAGCGCGTTGCCATCGCCAGAGTACTGGCAATGAAGCCGGACCTGATCTTGATGGATGAGCCAACGTCCGCGCTGGATCCAGAGCTTGTGGGTGAGGTGCTGGAGACGATCAAGCAACTCGCAGAAGAGGGACATACCATGATCTTGGTATCCCATGAGATGGCATTTATCCGTAAGGTTGCCACCAGATGCATTTTCCTGGACCACGGAAAGATCGTGGAGGACGGCACGCCCAAGGAAGTGTTTACGGCTCCCAAACAAGAGCGGACAAGGGATTTCTTAAGGAAGATGAGTCTTCTGGAGGAACCGGAATACGTGATCTAAATCAGATGAGTCCCTAGAGAGGAAGTGAAGTGAATGGCAAATAAAGTAAGCGTAAACAAGGATCGGATCCTAGAGGAATTCTTCAAACTGACCTCCTTCGACGCCCCTTCTTATCAGGAAGAAGAGATCGCAAACTATCTGAAGGAAAAGCTGGAGAGCCTGGGGCTTAGCGTGGAGGAAGATGACGCAAAACGTAAGCTATTGGAAGAAGATGCGTCCAGAACCAAGACTGCGTCGAATCTCTATGCATACTTAAAAGGAACTGGTGATCCGATCCTTTTCTCCTCCCATATGGATACGGTAAATCCAGGGACTGGAAAGAAAGCGATCCTTCATGATGACGGGAGGATCACTTCCGCAGGGAATACGGTGCTCGGCGCGGATGACGTTTCCGGGCTGGTCTCCATTATAGAAGCCCTGACGGTCATCAAGGAAAAGAAGCTTCCCCATCCCGACCTGGAAATTCTTTTTACGGTGGCGGAGGAACCCTACTGCAGCGGCAGCAGGTTCCTGGATTACAAGAAAATTAAGGCAAAGGAAGGCTACGTGCTGGATTTGACGGGGCCTGTCGGGACGGCAGCGACGGCGGCACCTTCCATCCTCTCCCTAAAGATTGGGGTGAAGGGCAGGGCAGCGCACGCGGGATTTAATCCAGAGAAGGGTATTAATGCACTTAGCATTGCAGCGGATGCCTTGGCCAATATCAGGACCGGACGGGTCTATGAAAATCTCACGGTAAACTTTGGAACGATCAGCGGCGGAAGCGGAAGAAACATTGTTCCCGAAGAGATTTGGATCGAAGGGGAAATCCGATGCCTAGAGCATGAGAGAGCACTCTGCGAGGCAGACCTGATCAGGGAAATCTTTGAAAAGGCAGCCAAGAAATACGGCGGAGCGATAGAGTTTGGATTGACGGAACACATAAGGTCCTACGGCATTTCGAAAAGAAAGAACGTCGTCAAACGCTTTCTTGCGGCGGCAAAGGAGGTGACGACGCTGGAGCATCCGGAGACGATAACGACGTACGGAGGAAGCGATGCTAACAGGTTAAATGAAGGCGGAGTGGATACCATCGTCATTGCAAATGCCATGGAGAACAGTCATGGTACGGATGAGTATACGACGGCGGCGGAGCTTACGAGATCCGCTGAACTGACGCTGAGATTGATGACGAGTCTTTAGTGACGCAAGGATTATAAAGCTGAAGAGGCGTGCGGAGAACGCAAGCTGATAGATGACGTAAAGGAGACGTAAGATGGAAGTTTACAGAGTGACGGGAGATTCTCCAATTTGGCAGTTGCATGCATATAATTATATCAGGACGGACGCATTTTGCGTGGGGCAGGGAATTCCGGTAGAAATGGAATTTAACGGTGATAAGGGAACGGAAGACTTTCAGGGAATTCTCGTGGTGGAGGATCATAAGCCCGTTTCCGGACTTCGCATCGCTTATCCCAAAAAGGACGTGGCGAAGATCGAACGCGTCTGCACGGTCCGCGAAAAGCAAAAGGGTGGCTATGGCCGCGTGATGATCGAGGCGGCAGAGCAGTGGATCGCTGAGAAAGGCATTTCGCACATTGTTATTTCCAGCCAGGACAGGGCGCAGGGCTTTTACGAAAAGTGTGGTTACGTTTATAACCCAGAGGTTTCCGCCCATGCCTATGACGCGCCGCGGAAGAAGGAAGAGGGCGAAAAGCCCGTCAGACCGGCGGGATTTCATCCAAACTTTACTTGCGTGCTCGTGGAAAAGTACTTGGATGAGGCGGCGCTTAAGGCTGGCGAAGAGAGAGTACGGGAGCAGGCCGGGAGCGCGGCGGAAGATTTGACGAAGGTAAGTGTGCCGGTCAATAGCGCGGCGGAAGCGGCAGGGAGCACCGGAAGCGTTGCGGGCGCGGATAAGGGCTTTGGCTTCGCAACGAAGTGCGTATACGGAAACAAGGAGCGTCCCGTGGCTGACGTCACTGGTGCCATCAGCTTCCCCATTTATCAATCGGCTACCTTTGAGCATCCTGAGGTTGGCAAGAGCACGGGCTTTGATTACGGTAGATTGCAGAATCCAACCAGGGCGCAGGTGGAAAAGGTGGTGGCAGCCTTGGAGGGCGGAATTGACGCGCTGGCATTCAGCACCGGCATGGCAGCCATCACGGCGCTGATGGAGATTTTTAAGCCTGGAGACCATATCATTGCAGATGCAGACCTTTATGGCGGCAGCATCCGCTTGTTCCGCAACGTATGCGTGAAGAACGGGATCACTTTCTCTCACGTAAATTGCAGCAAGGAGAATCTGGAGGCATTCGTCAAGGAGAATACGAAGGCCATCTTTATCGAAACGCCGACGAATCCCATGATGAACGTGACGGACGTAAGGAAGGCAGCGGAGATCGCAAAGCGTTACGGCTTACTGCTGATCGTGGACAATACCTTCTTGTCTCCCTATTTCCAGAAACCTTTGGAACTGGGAGCGGACGTCGTGATCCACAGCGGCACGAAATTCCTTGGCGGACATAATGACACCCTGGCAGGCTTTATCGTAACGAAATCGCAGGAGATCTCGGAGCGGATGAGATTCCTCATCAAAACGGTGGGATCGGGTTTGGCGCCGTTTGACAGCTGGCTCATCCTGCGCGGCATCAAGACCTTGCCGCTTCGCATGGAGAAAGCGCAGGCGAATGCAAAGGCAATCGCTAACTGGCTTCTGCAGAGGCCTGAGGTAAAGAAGGTCTATTACCCTGGAATTCCCGGGACGGAAGCGCATGAGATCTGTAAGTCGCAGGCCAGCGGATTTGGTTCCATGCTGACCTTTGAGTTGGAGAGCAAGGAACTGGCGCATCACGTATTGAAGAATACAAAGCTGATTCCTTTTGCGGAGAGCTTAGGCGGCGTGGAGACGCTGCTCACCTATCCGACGACGCAGACACATGCGGACGTGCCGGAGGAAGTAAGACTTGCCAACGGCATCACGGAGCGCGTGTTGAGATTATCTGCGGGTATTGAGGATACGAAGGATTTGATCGCGGATCTGGAGCAGGCATTTGACAGTTTTGACAAATGACGGTTAAGTCATAAGGCGGTATCAAGAGGCAAGCCAGAGGCTTGGAAGAGAATTAGGAAAGAAACAAAGAAATCGCAAGGGCGACTTGAAAGAAGGTGGACGAGATGGAGCAGGAAAGAAATTTGAATTTTGACGAAGTGGTGGAGCGCCGGAATACGGACAGCCTGAAATATGATTTTGCAGTGCGCAGGGGGAAGCCTGCGGACGTGCTTCCGCTTTGGGTCGCTGACATGGACTTTAAGACCTCCAGCTTCATCTTGGATGCCTTGGAGGAGCGGGCGAGACACGGGATCTTTGGTTACACGGAAACGCGGGAGGATTACTTTGAAGCTCTGCGGGATTGGATGAAATCCCATCACGATCTGGACGTGGAGCCCCAGTGGGTATTAAAGACGCCGGGCGTTGTCTTTGCCTTGGCAATGGCGGTGAAGGCCTATACGGAGGCTGGGGATTACGTGCTGATCCAGCAGCCGGTATATTATCCCCTGACGGAGGTTGTGCAGGATAATGGCCGTAAGGTGATCAGCAGTGATCTTGTGCCGGAGAATGGAATCTATCACGTTGATTTCGAAGATTTTGAAAACAAGATCAAGGAATATCGCGTGAAGCTCTTTATGCTTTGCAGTCCGCACAATCCCGTCGGCAGGGTATGGACGAAGGAGGAGCTGCAAAGGCTTGCGGAGATCTGCGTACGGCATGGCGTGATCGTTGTGAGCGACGAGATCCATGAGGATTTTATATACCCGGGGCACAAGCACGTGCCATTTCTGAATGCGGACGAGCGGGCAAAGGAGTTTTGCATCACCTGCACCTCCGTCAGCAAGACCTTCAACCTTGCGGGACTGCAGATCGCAAACATCATCGTGCCGGATCAAAAGCTCAGGAGGGCACTACGAAAGCAGATCCAGGCAGCAGGCTACAGTCAGCTCAATGCCTTTGGCGTGGAGGCATGCAAGGTTGCCTATCAGCATGGTGAGGAATGGTACAGGGCCGCATGGAAGTATATCCAGGAGAATCTCCAATTTCTGAAGGAGTATCTGCAAAGGGAACTCCCGGAGATAAAGGTTGTTGAACCTGAGGGAACGTATCTTGTATGGCTGGATTTCCGTGCTTTTGGACTTTGCGGTGAGGAATTGTCGGAGCGAATCCTCAAGAAGGCGAAGCTTTGGCTGGATGACGGCCACATTTTTGGAAAGACGGGAACTGGCTTTGAACGCATCAATCTTGCAACGGGCAGAAGCACGCTAAAGGAGGCTTTAGACAGACTGAAAAAAGGGTTTCAGGAATAAATTAAAAAAATCTCACAAAACCTATTGACATAGTAGGCTAATAGTGATATGATCACAATATCGAAGTTGACGGTAGACAGTTTCGTGTAGCAAATTCGTTAGGAGGCGTGAGATATGCTTACAATTCAGAATCTCAAAAAGAATAACGGCATGTGTTGTTGTCTGCGAATGCGAAACTCCCGGGCATTAAATTTGGCTGGGGCGCTGCGCTGTCCGTTAGCACGCCTTGATGAACTGCGATGTAGAAGCTAAGCAGAAGAGAATGCCAAATGCCCGGGAGTAAAAAGCCCGGGCATTTTTGCGAAGCGATGACGGATGCCGAAGGCAGACGGGTTTTATGAGTGAGGAAGAAACTCAAGTGAAATTTCATAACAACTGAATATTAATAATGCGAAAATAGAAATGAAAACAAAAGGAGATTACGATTATGAGCAATTACAAATTTGAAACCTTACAGTTACACGTTGGTCAGGAGCAGGCGGATCCCGCAACCGATTCCAGGGCAGTACCCATTTATCAGACCACTTCTTACGTATTCCATAACAGCAAGCACGCGGCAGACCGTTTCGGTCTTGCAGATGCAGGTAACATTTACGGAAGACTTACCAATAGCACCCAGGACGTTCTCGAGAAGAGAATCGCCGCTTTGGAGGGCGGCAGCGCTGCATTGGCACTTGCCTCCGGCGCGGCAGCCATCTCCTATGCCATTGAGGCCCTGGCAGCAAACGGCGGTCACGTGGTAGCACAGAAGACCATCTACGGCGGAAGCTTCAACCTTCTTTCCCATACGCTTCCTCAGTATGGCATCACCACGACCTTCGTAGACGCACATAATCTGGCAGAGGTTGAGGGAGCCATTCAGGAGAATACCAGAGCCATCTATTTGGAGACCCTTGGCAATCCCAACAGCGATATCCCCAACGTTGACGCCATTGCAGAGATCGCACACAAGCACGGACTTCCCCTGGTAGTTGACAATACCTTTGGAACTCCTTATCTGTTCAGACCCATCGAGCATGGCGCAGACATCGTGGTTCATTCCGCGACGAAGTTTATCGGCGGCCACGGAACGACCCTCGGCGGCATTATCATTGAGTCCGGTAAGTTTGACTGGAAGGCAAGCGGAAAGTATCCGAACATTGCCGCACCGAACCCCAGCTATCACGGCGTAAGCTTTTACGACGTTGTAGGCCCGGCTGCATTCGTAACCTATATTCGCGCAATCCTCCTTCGCGACACGGGTGCAACCATTTCTCCCTTCAACGCATTCCTGCTTCTGCAGGGCGTTGAGACCCTATCCCTGAGACTGGACAGACACGTGGAGAACACGAAGAAGGTTGTAGAGTTCTTAAAGAATCACCCTCAGGTAGAGAAGGTAAATCATCCTTCCCTGGAGGATCATCCCGATCATGAACTCTACAAGAAATTCTTCCCGAATGGCGGCGGTTCCATCTTTACCTTTGAGATCAAGGGTGGCCGTGAAGAAGCTTGGAAGTTCATTGACAACCTGAAGATCTTCTCCCTGCTTGCTAACGTGGCTGACGTAAAGAGCCTTGTGATCCATCCCGCATCCACGACCCACTCCCAGCTTTCTGACGAGGAGCTCGCAGATCAGGGCATCAAGCAGAATACGATCCGTCTTTCCATTGGCACGGAGCATATCGATGACATCATTGCAGATCTCGAGAACGGATTTGCAGGCGCAAGAGCATGAACCCCAGGGACGGGGTTAAGGGTGCAAAAAATGGTCTGCAAACCCCGTCCCCACAGCTCAAAAAGGGTAGAAAAAAATTAGAGAAAAGTGTATAATAGGGCGAGACCCTAAGAAAGAGAGGATGGAATTATGGCTAAGATTTATAAAGGAACGTTAGGACTGATCGGAAACACTCCCCTGGTGGAGGTTGTGAATATTGAGAAGGAACTTGGACTGGAAGCAACGATTCTTGTAAAGCTGGAGTACTTCAATCCCGCAGGAAGCGTTAAGGATCGTATCGCGAAGGCCATGATCGAGGATGCTGAGGAGAAGGGGCTTTTGAAGAAAGATTCCGTGATCATCGAGCCCACTAGCGGCAATACCGGAATTGGTCTTGCAGCCATTGCCGCCGCAAAGGGATATCGCATTATCCTGACCATGCCTGAGACCATGAGCGTTGAGCGCAGAAACATCCTGAAGGCATATGGCGCTGAGATCGTTTTGACCGAGGGCGCAAAGGGCATGAAGGGTGCCATCGCAAAGGCGGAAGAGCTTGCAAAGGAAATTCCAGGCAGCTTTATTCCCGGACAGTTTGTCAATCCCGCAAATCCTGCGATCCACAGGGCAACGACTGGTCCCGAGATCTGGAATGACACGGACGGTAACGTTGACGTATTTATCGCCGGCGTAGGTACTGGCGGAACCTTAACTGGTACCGGTGAGTACTTGAAGGAGCAGAATCCGAACGTGAAAATCGTGGCATTAGAGCCTGAGAGCTCCCCCGTTCTTTCCGAGGGCAAGGCCGGCGCTCATAAGATCCAGGGCATCGGCGCAGGTTTCGTTCCTGACGTGCTGAATACCAAGATCTATGATGAGATCATCAAGGCACCCAATGACGCTGCATTTGCAACCGCAAAGCTTCTTGCAAAGAAGGAAGGCATCTCCGTAGGCATTTCCTCCGGCGCGTCCCTGTATGGCGCGATCGAGCTTGCAAAGAGACCTGAGAATAAGGGCAAGGTGATCGTGGCGCTTCTTCCTGACAGCGGCGACAGATATTATTCCACCGCATTGTTTACGGAAGACTAATCTGAAAAGAAATGGCGTGAGTCTGGTCAATCCGGGCTCACGTTTTTTGTTACGCGATTTTAAAGAATGTGCGGAACCGATTGCAAAAATACGATTTCAATGTTACAATTCTATCAGTAATATCGAAGTTTGGGAGAATTTGTTATGAATTGTAAGAATTGTAACGCGGTAATGCGCGTAGATCAGGAGAGAAAGGTTTTTGTATGTCCCTATTGCGAGGCTACGGAGCCGTTTGACGGCGTATCTAAGGCTGAGTTGCAGGGAATGTTGCATGACGCCATCCGGGACGTGCGAAAGGAAAGCATTCAGGAAGCGCAGAAAAATTTCCAAAACCAAGCGAACCAAAAGAACGCAAACTCTGCGGGGCAGAAGGCAAAGGACGTTATCATCCTTGTCCTGCAAATCATTTTCTGCATTATTGTAGGTTTCTTTTCGTTTTTGATCTTTACGGATGAAAAGGCGGTTGGTTTTATCTCGTTGTTTCAGCTGGCTCTGATGATCACGGCCATTGTCATGAAAAAAAAGCATCGGGTGAGCAGGAATCCAAAGCAGCTGTTGGTAAAAAGGATTTGCCTCATTCTTACGGGCATTCTTGTTTTCTTCTGGTTTGGAGCGTTATTGCATGAATTCGACGGTGGTTCCAGCAAGTATGCGAGCTGGCCGACGCAGGGACTTGGCAGCGATCTTCCGAAGCCGGAAGGAAAGCTGAAATATACTTCTTCAACCACGAGCGGATTCTCAGCGACGTTCTCCGCGAAAAAAGCGGACTATGACCAATACGTTAAAAAGTGTAAGGAATGTGGTTATTCGATAGACGCGGAAGAGACGGATGACAGTTATTTGGCATATGATGAGAACGATAATAAGCTCTCCGTGGAATACAGCAAATATTCAGACGATATCAGAGTAGATCTTGACAAAGGGCTTACCTGGAGGGACTTTAACTGGCCGGATTCTGAGCTGCTCAATTCCGTGCCGGTGCCTACGGCAGAAAAAAGCTGTCTGGACGAACTGAGCAAGAACGGTATTTCCATTTACGTTGGAGAAGTGACGAGAGAGCAGTTTGAAGCTTACGTTCAGGAATGCATTAACGCAGGTTTTGAGGGATATTTCCGTAACGGTTCAGACAATTTTTATGGAAGCAATACGAAGGAAAAGAAGAGAGTTAAAGTTGATTTTCAGCGAAATAGCCAGATGTACATAGACGTTTATGAATCGAGTTATTGATTGAATTGAATTAGGATAGGGTCACGGCCGCGTCATCAGACACGTCACCGTGACCCTATTTTTTTATTCGGGATCCGCGAGGGATTTCCGGACAGTGATTCCATTGACTTCAACGGTGCCGTCTAAGGCGATGACAAGGCACTGGCGCCCATCGATGACGCGGGTTTCGATCAGGTCTGTCCGCTCAGGTTTTACCTTGACAACGACGTCGGGAGTCTTAACCTCGAAGCTCTTGGCGTTCATGACGTTATTGACAAACAGGGGCGTGTCGTCCCCGGCCGTCTCTTCATAATGCTCTTCGAAGTGAGAGAGCTTTTCATTGGATACGCCGCTGTCCGCAAGGATTGTTTTCACTTCTTCCTTGTCGAGCACGAGGGGAGCGGGATCTTCCTTCAGCTTGTGTTCTTCGACCATTTCGGTCAGTTTGTCATGAATGTTTTTCACAATTTCAATGTCGCAGGCATCTTCCAGGGTTTCCTCAATGATGGCGTGGAAGGTCTCTTTCTGGCTTCCGGCGGAAAGGGGCAGAGGACAGCCTAAGATGGCGTCCACGAGGCCATCCTTTAAGTCCTCGCCGTCCTTGGTATAGTAGAGAACGGAGTGCAGGTCCGTGCTGCGATCGTTAAAGGCAGGGAACAGGAAGCCCATCTGGGGCATGCTGACCACCCAGTCGCGGATGCGGTTCTGGAAGGCGTTTTCCTCGGGATTGTAGGAGAGGCCCGGCTTGCTGAGCTCCACGGGACAAACGCAGGCAAGCACGTACTCATAAACCTCCTCGGAGGCGTCTTCGTTTTCCACGCCGTCCAGGGTGTGCTTCGGCACGTCATAGCAGTCATGGATGAGTAAGATCAGATAATTGCCCACGTACTCGTAGGTGGAGATGATCTGGTCATAGAACTGCTCCAAGAGGGCGTCATCCTTAAGGCCACTCTGTTTTAAGCGATACAGAAATTCCTGCGTGCCGCCGGCCGATTCGCTGGCAAGGGGAAATTCCAGGTTCAAGAGATTCTTTCCGATGGTGCCGGAGAGAGATTTCTTCAAGATCTCAAAATATTTAAACATTTCTTCCTCGGGCAGGGCCAGAAATGCTTGGGAGAACTGTGTCTTTTTATTTTTTTCGCCGTCCACGTAGCAACCGCAGATGCGGTCGATGGAACATTTCTTGGGGCTAAAGAGTTTTTTGATCTCGGCGATCTCTTGTTTGATCATGTTTGTACGTCCTTTCTGAATGTAAAAGTATGGTTCATGCTATCGCCAGTATAGCGCAAATTGGATTTTTCAACAAGTGATTCTGACGTTTTTCGGGAAAAGTGCGGACGATCTTTGCGGATCATGGCGAAGATTGTGGAAACTGTCGCTTTTTTGCGACGGATTGCTGTTGAGAAGGCGCAAAGAAACCATTACAATGAAGCATGACGACTTTCTGGAGCGAAAAAAGTAGGAATGCGGAGGTAAAACATGTCATGGAGCAATGGAACGTTACTTCCACAAAAGACAATGAAAAAGTACAAAAGCTCTTAGGGGACCTTCTGAATGCGAATAAGGAGTTTCAGATCATGATCACGGTGCCGTCCAAGGAGATGCCGGCTGGCAGGGGAAAGGAAATCCAGGCTGCGGCAAAGCTGCCGGAGGAAAAGGATTTAGAGCAGGAAGTGACGGCAATGATCCATGAGATCGGCGTGCCGGCACACATCAAGGGGTACCAGTATCTGCGGGAGGCCATCATGATGTCAGTGCGGGACGCGGGCATGATCAGCTCCATCACGAAAATTCTGTATCCCACCATCGCAAAGCGTTTTCAGACCACGCCGAGCAGGGTGGAGAGAGCCATACGCCATGCCATCGAGGTGGCCTGGAGCAGGGGCAGGACGGAAACTCTGGACGCCCTGTTTGGGTACACGATCGACACGAGCAAAGGGAAACCGACCAATTCGGAATTCATTGCCCTGATCGCAGACAGAATCCGGCTGTCCTATCGGTGAAATCGTCAGCTTTTGTGCAAATTGCATAGTTTTTTCGGAAAAATCGGCAACCCTCTTTCTTATTTTTTGAATACGTAGTATACTGTTTCTGTAGTATAAGTTTTTTTTCGCTGGAGGGTTTCTAATGAAAAAAATTTTATTTGCTGCATCAGAGGGCGTACCTTTTGTGAAAACCGGCGGGCTTGCGGACGTTGTCGGATCCCTGCCGAAATGCATTGATAAGAACTATTTTGACATCCGGGTCATTTTACCCAAATATACCTGCATCAAGCAGGAGATGAAAGAAAAGATTAGTTTTATCACTAATTTTTACATGGATTACAACTGGCAGAGCGTCTACGTTGGCATCGAGGAAGCGATCGTGGACGGCGTGCACTATTATTTCATTGACAACGAGCATTATTTTGGCGGACCGAAGCCCTATTGTGACGATCCCTGTTATGAGATCGAGAAGTTTGCATTCTTCTCCAAGGCAGTGCTGTCGGCCCTGCCGCTTATTGGATTCCAGCCTGACGTGATCCATTGTCATGACTGGCAGACAGGCCTGATCCCCGTATATCTGAAAGAAAGATTCCGCGGAGACCTGTTCTTTGCAAGCATCAAGTCCATTATGACGATCCATAACCTGAAATTCCAAGGGAAATGGGACGTAAAGACGGTACAGTCCATCACGGGACTGCCGGATTATTACTTTACCTCCGATAAGCTGGAGGCATACAAGGATGCCAATCTGTTGAAGGGCGGCATTGTCTTTGCGGACGCGGTGACCACCGTGAGCGAGACCTACGCGGAGGAGATCAAGACCCAGTTCTACGGCGAGGGACTTGACGGTTTGCTTCGCGCCAGAAGCCATGACCTGCGAGGCATTGTCAATGGTATTGACTATACGGATTTTAATCCCACGACGGACAAATACATAGTGAAGCAGTATGATGCCGTGAATTTCCGCAAGGAAAAGGTAAAGAACAAGCTGGCATTGCAGGAGCAGCTTGGATTGACCAAGGGCGAGAATAAGATGATGATCGGTCTCATCTCGAGACTGACGGATCAAAAGGGTCTTGACCTGGTATCCTACGTGATGGATGAACTCTGTCAGGACGACGTCCAGATCGTGGTGCTTGGTACCGGCGAGGATCGCTATGAAAACATGTTCCGCCATTTTGACTGGAAGTACCAGAACAAGGTTTCGGCGAACATTTATTATTCCGAGGAGCTGTCCCACAGGATCTACGCAGCCAGCGACGCATTCCTCATGCCGTCCCTGTTTGAGCCCTGCGGACTGAGCCAGCTCATGAGCCTTCGGTATGGAACTATCCCCATTGTTCGTGAGACGGGTGGACTCAAGGATACCGTGGAGCCATACAACGAGTTTGAGAGCACCGGCACGGGCTTTAGCTTTACGAATTACAATGCCCATGAGATGTTACGCACGATTCGTTATGCGGAGCACGTTTATTACGACAGAAAGCGGGAGTGGAACAAGATGGTGGATCGCGCCATGGCGGCAGATTTCTCTTGGGACGTATCCGCGAAGAAATATCAGGAGATGTATGACTGGCTGATCGGTTGACCGGCCACGGATGACGTAAGAAATGGCAAATCAAAGCAAGACAAAAGATAATTTTGTGGCGCAGGCGGGAATCTTGGCCGCGGCGGGCATTATATCAAGAATCATAGGGCTCTTGTATAAGAGCCCTTTGGTTGCCGTGATCGGGGAAACGGGCTTTGGATATTATCACGCAGCTTATGGGTATTACACCATTGTGCTATTGGTATCCTCCTACAGCATTCCCTCTGCCATATCTAAGCTGATCGCGCCAAAACTGGCCGTGCGGGAGTATCGCAACGCCCACCGGCTTTTTTATTGTGCAATGGGATACGTGCTGGTGGTCGGATGGATTGCCAGCCTGTTTTTGTTTTTCTGCGCGGAGTGGTTTGTGGAGCCGATGGCCGTTCCGGTGCTTCGCACGTTCGCCCCGACGATTTTTATTTACGGCATACTGGGCGTTCTCAGAGGGTATTTCCAGGCGCACCGCAGTATGGTGCAGACCTCCGTTTCCCAGATCATGGAACAGTTTGCCAATGCCGTCGTCAGCATCGGCGGCGCCTGGATCCTGATCCAGTGGGGCATTTCGAAGAGTTTTCTCGCAAATGAGAGTCCGGAGATCAAGAGTGCCGTCCTTGGCGCCATGGGAAGTGCTACGGGAACGGGCGTTGGCGTTTTGATCGGGCTGCTCTTTATGACGTGGATCTATTTCCTGAACAGGAAGATGATCCTAAGGCGGATCCAGAAAGATAACAGTGAACGCGTTGACTCCTACGGAAGCATGATCCGCTCGATCACGATGGTCGTAACGCCGTTTATCATGAGTACGGCGATCTATAATTTGAATTCCACCGTAGTCAACTATCTCTACACGAAGCTGGTACCGAACCTGAGGGAACAGGACAGCGTTCAGCAGTATACCAATTATGGCACCTACGGCGTTTCCATTACCATGTTTAACATTCCGATCGCCTTTGCGACGGCGATGGCGTCTGCGATGATCCCTTCCGTTGCGCAGGCTTCTGCCTCCGGGGACGTGCAGATGACAAAGGAAAAGATTCACAAGGCCGTAAAGACGACGATGATCATTTCCATTCCGTCAGCAGTGGGGCTGTTTGTTTTGGCGAAGCCGCTCATTTATATCTTATTCCCTAGAACGGACGAGGTCGTGACCTTGGCGGCGAGAGTCCTCATGGTGCTTGCGCCTGCGGTCGTCCTGTATGCCCTGTCCACGCTGAGCAATTCCATTTTGCAGGGACTTGGCAAGGTTAACGTTCCCGTGATCAACGCAGGCGTTGCCCTGGGCGTTCAGACGGTGATCACCTTTGCGCTGCTGATGGTTACAGACGTGGATATTTATGGCGTCGCCATCACAAATACCTTATATGCCGCCATTATGTGTTTATTGAATCAGGCTGCCTTGCGCAGGGTTATCGATTATCGGCAGGAGTGGAAGACCTCTTTTCTCCTTCCAATCGTCGCTTCCCTGATTATGGGCGGCGCGGCAAGGGGAGCGTATGAACTCCTTTTGAAGGCGATCAAGTCTCCCAGGATTGCCGTGATTCCAGCCGTGATTTTTGCCGTGATCGTATATTTTGTGGTTCTGTTGGCACTGAAGACTTTGACGGAGGAAGAATTAAAGGACCTGCCCAAGGGGCACGTCCTTGTAAGAATCGCAAAAAAATGTAAGTTGTTGTAAACCGAGGTCGTCGGAAAACACGGGCTGACCGAAAATGCGGGCTGTTGAAAGAACAGGATGACCGTAGTTATTGTTGTATGAGTCCGGTAATGTCGCTTGGCACGGCCATGGAGAAATTGGTATAGTATACTACAAAGCCCGGCTTTGCACCGCTGGGCTTTTTTACGTGCTTTTTCTGGACGTAGTCGATCTCGACCTTATCCTGCTCACGGCCCTTGGAGTAGTATGCGGCAAGGCGCGCAGCCTCCTCGAAGGTGCGGTCGGGGAGTTCCTTTCCCTCGGTCTTTACGATGACGTGAGAGCCGGGGATTTTTTTTGCGTGAAACCACCAATCATTGCCCGTTGCGAATTGGAAAGTCAGCTGGTCATTCTGGAAATTGTTCTTTCCCACGTAAATGTCAAAACCGTCACTGCTAACGTAGTGGAAGGGTTTGCTGGTGACCTTCACCTTCTTGGCGGGACCTTTCCTGTGGATATAACCGCTCTCGATGAGTTCTTCCTTGATCTGCGTCAAGTCTTCTTCCTTCTGGGCGATCTCCAGGGAGGTGGCGATGGATTCCAGATGATCGATCTCTGCCTTGACTTCCTCCGTGAGGGTTGTCAGGGCTTCGTACGTACGCTTCATCTTTCCGTAGCGGTCAAAGTATCTCTGGGCATTCTCCTTGGCGGTGAGCGTGGGATCCAAAGGGATCTGGATGGTTTCATTGGTATAGTAATTCAAGGCTTCCAAGGATTTCGCTCCGGGAGCCGCGTTGTAACCGTAGGTATTTAGTAATTCGCCGTAAATGCGGTAGGTTTCCCGCTTTTCCGTATCCTTGATCTGCTGAAGCTGCAGGTCATATTTCTTCACGTTGCGCTCCAGGATCGTCTGCACGACGCGGCGCAGGTCAGCGGACCTTTGGTGGATGCGCGTCTGGGCATTCTTTTCGGCATAATAGTATTCCAGCAGGGCGGACATGGAAGGGAAGGGCTCCACCCGGTAGCCTTCACCGGGAACGGTTTGGGACGCGGAGGGATAGCCTTCACCAGGAACGGTTTGGGAGGAGGGCGGCACGTTTCCGTCTTCCCGCGCACCATAGATGGTCAGGGGAATGGCGGCGTATTCCGCCGGATGCTTCCCGTCATAGGCCACACAGGGAGAAAAACTTCCGTTTTCAATCATGGCTTTCAGCGCCGTCATGACTTGGAAGAGTTTTGCGTATGCCGCGTCGTCCATGGCGGCGGTTGGCCTGTCGCCGTCGATGCCCGCGCGATGGCAGAGCTCCTGCGCCAGGATGGGAGAGATGCCCGTGACGGAGCCGTAGAGGGCCTTATAGGCGGGCAGAGGCTTGGATGCAAGACGATCCCGGAATTCCTCCTCCGTCATGGCAAAAAGGTCCAGCTTGTCCTGCGTGTTCGCAACAAAATAAGGTTTTCCGGGAAGCACTTCGCGGACGCTGCTGACGGCAGCGGAGACGTGCTTAATGCTGTCCAGGATGGTGCCGTCGCCGTTTACAAAGATCACGTTGCTGTGCTTTCCCATGATCTCGATGACCAAGGTTTTGCGGCACAGGTCGCCCATCTCGTCCAGATGCTCCACGTCGATATGGAGTATGCGCTCCAAGCCAGGCTGTGAGATCCCCGTGATTCGTCCGTTTTGCAGGTGCTTCCGGAGCAACATGCAGAAATTGGGCGCAGTCATGGGACTTGGTTTATTGTCGTCCGTGAGATAAACCAAGGGGAGGGAAGCGTCGGCAGAGATCAAAAGACGCTTTTGCCCGTCTGTGGTTTTGAGGGTCAAAAGAAGTTCGTCCGCCTCCGGCTGCGCGATTTTGTAAAGCCGCGCCCCCGTGAGTTCGCGATTCAATTCATAAGCGATATTTGCTATGGTAAGGCCGTCGAATGCCATAAGTACCTCCGTTTCGCGCCTGCGGTTTGACGCGAGGCTGTTTAGAATCTGGATATTTCAACAACAGGGATTGCGACTTCTTATTTTACTCCTTAAAGGTTAGGCGCGCAAGTCCCATCTTCCCGTGCAGGTGTTGTAGAGAAGGGAGACGCACTTTTCCTTTCCGAATACGTGGATCTTGCAGTCAAAGCGGCGAAGGACTTTTGTCGCGTTGATGGTGCTGGGCAAAGTCACGGAGGATTCGCCCGGGGCAAGCTCGCGGAAGCTGAGAATCCTGTAGACGTGATATTCGCCGTCCTCGTCATCGCATTTGATCTTGATGGGCAGTATGGTGCCGTCCGTCTTGTGCTGGCAGATGACTTCAATTGGTTTTTCCATGGCGCTCCCTCCTTTCTTGATTTAGATCAAATAATATGTTTACAAAGCAATTATAGAACGTATGTTCTGTTTTTTCAATATGCAATATTTGGAGATAGAATTGTTTTTTGTTTGGGCATGGGCTATAATATGAGAAAATGGCTGAAGATAAGTGGAGAGGATATGGCACGGGAACCGAAGGAGAAAGGACTCAGCATTATCACGGCATTGTCAGATCGCGAGAAATCAAAGGTCTTCCTGGCAGTTGATGAAAAGCAGGACATGGTGATATTTAAGAGATTGGAGGGCGAGGGGCACGCGGATCTCTATCGTCGCGTCGAAAAGCTCCATTGCGCCTATTTTCCACGGGTCAAAGAGATTCAAAGTGCAGACGGGGAAACGCTTGTCACGGAAGAATATTTGGAAGGGCGGACGCTTGACCGCATATTGGAAGGGGAAGTCAGCGTCCTGAACGGGTTCTTTTATCTGGAAGAACTTCTAAAGGCGGTCCGCGTGTTGCATCAGATGGAGCCACCGGTAATTCACAGGGACGTGAAACCTGAGAATGTCATCATCACAAAGGATGGGGCGTTAAAATTATTAGACTTCGATTCCGCAAGATCGTTAAGTGACCAGGAGAAGGACAGGGACACGGCGTGTCTTGGAACACGCGGATATGCAGCACCGGAGCAGTTCGGATACCAGCAGACGGACGTGCGGAGCGATCTGTATTCCGTTGGTATCGTGTGTTCGCAGGTTGCCGAAAAAATGGTACTTACGAAGCGGATGCAAAAGAGAATGAAAGCGTTTTTGGACAAGGCAACCATGTTTGACCCCAAAGAAAGGTTTCAGAGTGCCGACGAGATGATCACGGCGCTGAAGAAGGTACGGGGCGCGAAAACGGGTAAAAAGCTTACGTTTGTAGCTGCAAGCGTTGCGGCGGCATTGCTTCTCGCGATTCCAGTCTGGGGAGCCATGCGCAAAGCTGGGGACGAGAGCGTAAAGGAGAAGCTGACGGACGAGTGGGCAACGTACGTATCCGATTTCGACGTGTTGCCGGAGGAATATCATGCACGGGGCATCGGCAGCAGAGTCCGCCGCGCTGACGACGAAACAAAGGCGAAGAGGAAAAAATTAGAGGATCTTCCCATCCCCTATGACGCTGAGGGCGCGGACGGATTCTTTCGGCCGGAGCAGGAATGCGCAATTGGTACGCAGTATCCACTTCTTCGTGTTTTGAAAGCATGCCCGCAGGCAATCCTGATCCAGGATCACCGATGTGAATATGCATCAATCGATAATATCCGTCTCGAACGGTATTTCGCGGACGGAGAGAAGGTTTTGGAGAGTTTAAGGCTTGCGCAAGACAGTTTTGAGATTCGTGACAGCATGCTCTGCTTAAAAGCTGAGGCATTGGGGAAACTGAATCCCGGCATTTATTTGCTGGCCTTTCAGTTGCATTATAAAGAGGACTGGGAGTTTTGCCGTTATCTTCAGGTGCATGGGGAAGAGGAAAAGGTGGATGATTTTGGGGTCCGGCTTTTACAACCCATACAGTATTACAGTCCCTCCCTTGACAATGATGCGTTTTTTTACGTCTATAATACGCCGTGGACGATCCGTAAGGTGTTACGCGACGGAGAGGAAGTACGGGGGAATGGTTGTTTTTTTACGCTTGATGGCAAAGGCGTGATCTTAAAAAAGGATTTTTTTGAGGGCGTGGATCAGTCGGCAGAGATCACGATTGAAATGGAGAATGGCAGGAAGGCCTATGGGAGGGTCATCATCATTCCGTAAAGGCACTGCATTTCACGGGACGGGAAAACGTTAAAGGGAGGAAGCCAGTAATGGAGATGACGTTTCAAAAGACAACGGAGGAGCTAATGCATGATATTGCGGATGGCGTGACCATGCAGGAGTTTGTTACGTTAAACGCAGAGGAGATGATGCAGGGTTCCCTGTCCGCTTATTTGCGAACAATGCTGGAACGTTATCAAGTGAAAAAGGCAGACGTTTTTCGCAAGGCGGGACTTGTGGGGAGTAATTACGGATATGAGATTTTTCAGAGTGACAAAAAGACGCCTTCCAGGGACATTCTGTTAATGATATGCCTTGCATTTCCGATGACAATTGACGAGACGCAAAGGGCGCTGAGGCATGCCGGGCTTGCCTTGCTGTATCCCAGGGATGCACGGGATGCGTACGTGCTTTATGCATTAAAAAATCAGACGCCGGTGGATGAATTAAATACTCTTTTGCATGAAAAAGGCTTAAGGGTCATGGGAAAATAACGGCGCTAAGCGTTTGGAAATAAGGGGAAAGGAACGGGAATGCAACGATGCGATTTGGGAGACTATTGGCAATTTGCCTGACGGGATTGACGCTGACGGCCTGTGCGGAGAACGCGCAACCGGTGCAGTCGGAAAGAACTTCGGAAGGAGGGCAACAGGCAACGCAGTCGGTAACGGTTATGGAAGATGATCAGTTGAAGGAACGGTCGGAGAAAATTGTGTATCATCAAAGAAACGTTGTTACGGCATCTCAATTTCAGACGTCCTACAGAGAGACCGTGGGAAAAGGCAGGGAGGTGGTTTTTCTTGGAAAACCGCGCGACCTAAACGCGGAAGATACGGAGAAAAGCGTCTGGACGTCATCGGATGACAGCGTCGCAACGGTAGAGGATGGCGTGGTTACCGGCTGGAAGGAAGGGCTTGTCACGATCGCGCAAAAGCGTGGGGAAGCCGTGGTCGGGGAATGGCAGTTCGCCGTGACCACGTTTAATGACGGCCGGCAGGCGGAGCTCACTTATGAATGGGAGCCGAATGAGCTGGAGGCGATCCTTCAGGGCGCAGGCGGTATTTTGGATCCGGCCTTTTGGCAACAAAAGATCAATACGATCCAAGACGTGATCACCTATCTTCAGGTCAGCGGGTTTGCGTACAGTCCCGACATGCCCGTGCTCGCAACGGCATATAGTGAATGGCTTAGTTTTGTGCCGCCGGAAATGGTTATGCTAAATGGTTTTGGGTTCTCAGATGACATGTCAAATTTGGCAGCGTATCTTTTGAAGGATGATTTTGAGGATTGGGGTTACGTATACGTGCTCGGCTATGGAGTGAAGACAAAGACTTGGTTTTATGAGGACGGCACGTATTATTACGTCGATTTTGCCCAGCTTGCAAGAGATTTCAAGACAGATAAGAGGAAGGAATCTTACGTGCCTGCACGCGCGAAGGATCTTGATGAGTTGACGGAGATCATCAAAGAGAGCATTAAGGTGGAAGATGCGGCAAAGATCCTTTTGATCTCGGCAAGGGGGAATGATTTTATGCCTCCCGTGTACATGAGTTTTATTCATGATTCCACGGCAATCTATGACACGCATGCCGTGATCGGCCTGGAAAAGGCAGTAATGGACGGGACGAGGGAATTGTTTTCCAACCCGGATTTTGATTGTGAGGTCATGGCAGTGCCAGAGGAGGAAATACCGGAAGGATTAATGACGTACGGCAAGAATGGCATGTCTGCATATGTCTATAAATAATGAGTTTTAGGAGCGGGATCCGAGTGAAGCGATCCCGCTCTTTTTGCGTGAAATTACGCTGGCAGCATAAGACTTTTCGGGCGGGTTACGTTATGATTTTTTTATGATCCACAATATTTTTTTTACTTGAACAATCCATCTGGAGAGAGGAAGTGAAGGGATGACGTACAGATATTTTCGCAGGACGTTAACGGCATTTGTAACGGCTGGGCTTGTGGCATGTTGTGCTTTCTGTAACCTGGGAGGCATCGTGAACAATCCTTTTGTTTCGACGGCAAGGGCGGAAGGCATCGTGTATTACGTAAACCGTACCTATGACGAAAACACAAATCACGTGATTTCGGAAACCCTGAGCGTCAGTGAGTATACCGTTGTCACGGATGACACCACACGAATGCAAAATGGATATTACGTAGTGAATTCCGACGTTACGGTAAACAATCGCATCCAGGCAGTGGGAGAGGTGCATCTGATCTTGTGCGATGGAGCCCGGCTCTATGCCAAAAAGGGTATTACCGCATATGGCACGCTATGGATTTACGGACAGTCCGGGGACACGGGACAGTTGAGTGCTTCGGCCGATACCAGTCAGCCTGGTCTCGGAGGATACAATCCCCTGATTTCGAATGGCTTGCTACAAGACGGTTATCAGGATACTTACGTCAGGGGCACGGTAATCATCAACGGAGGAACAATCTATTCCCAGGGTGGTAATTCGGCAGCAGGGATTGGGGATCCCAGCTCTAACGTCGTGGGTTCGACCATCGTGATCAACGGCGGAAACGTGACTGCCCGGGCAGGATATAATGCAGCCGGAATTGGCGGCGGTGCAAACATTACGGGCGTAGGCCATCAAGGCAACGCGGGGACAATCTCGATCCACGGCGGCACCGTGAAGGCTTATGGTAATAAGCAAGGTGCCGGCATTGGCGGCGGAGGTTCCAACCGGAGTAACGTCGACGGCGGAGACGGAGGCACCATTGTCATTACCGGAGGAATGGTGGAGGCAATCAGTGATTCTGGCACGTATTCCGGCGGAACCAGGTTTAACAATTACGGAATTGGCCCCGGCTGCGGAAGTGCAACGGCGAAGTTTCATGACGGCAATGACGCGACAATCTCGCTATCCTGGGATAAGCTTACGGACAGCGTGTATGCTAGTTTTTATGGCGGAAGCGTAACGTTTGCCAGGGATTTTGTGTATATGAACGGGGAGACGGAGGTCTTGGCTGCCACGGCAGGTACTTCTGCGCTAAAGGGAAAGACATTGCTGCCTTACGTGCCAGAGGGATGCGCAAAGATATCCGGAGCGAACCTCACTTTGGGCGGAGACATTGGACTGAATTATTACGTAATCCTTCCGGATGCGTTGGCGGAGAATGGCGCACAGGTGGTTCTTAACGGACCGGTCGGCGAAAAGAGAATAGCATTTTCCGACCTGACGAAAGTGAATGGACAATACAAAATCTCATATGGATTAAAGGCATTTCACATGAACCGTGATTGTACGATCAAGATCGTCGATGCGCAGGACAATACAATCCGGTTTTTCAAGAACACCTCGGGAGAAGAGATTGAAAATGGTATTCTGCATTATTCCATAGAGCAATACTATCATGACGTTTATTCCACGCTCAATGCAACGGATCAGGCATGGCTTAGGGCAATCAGAACCTATGGCGCGCATGCGGCAAAATGGAAGTATTCCGATGAATTTCCAGAGGGAATCAATGCCTTGCCGGATCTCACTTATGAAAGCGATGAGATTTCCCGCTTCCGCGTGAAATTTGCAGGAGAGAAACCAGATGCCGTAACGCTCACCGGAGCTACCCTTCTGTTGGAGGAATCCACCAGCTTTAGGCTTTATTTCCAGGTGACGGATTCCATCGATAACCACGCCGTAAAGTTAGACGGCAACGACGTGACGCCAAAGAAAAAGAATGGTGCCTACTACGTTGAAGTGCCTAAACTCGGCGCCAACAAATTGACAATAGAGCACGTGGTGGACATTGACGGATATCAGGTGACCTTCTGTGCCATGACTTACGTATACAATGTGTTAAGGAATTGTCCTGAGGATGAAACTTTGACCGATCTCGTCAAGGCGTTTTACCTGTACGGGGTTGCATCAGGAAGTGAATAATGAGGAAAGAGGTAAAAGAGATGATCAAGGAATATGAAGAGCCGGAAATGGAGATCATTTTGTTTGAGGAAGAAGACGTGATCACCACAAGCACTGACGATCCGGAAACCCCTACGGCAGGATTCTGAACGTTCGAAACAAAGTGTTTTTCTTTGGGAAGCGGCAAGCGAGAGCTTGCCGCTTCATTTGTTTGCCAAGAAACAGACCAAAATAATCCGTTTACCGACGTGAAAGCTTATGATATAATAGAAAAAGAAGAGAGACTGATCGCTTTTGGAGGAATGACAAATGAATGCGGAATTAGAACAAGTTGTAATACAGGTTAGACAGGTAGTGAAGGGTAAGGACGACGTGATCCGGAAGGTGCTTGCGGCAGTGCTCGCGGGCGGTCACGTGCTTTTGGAGGACATACCGGGCGTTGGAAAGACAACGCTGGCCATGGCGCTTGGAAAGGCCATGGAGCTAGAGTACCGGAGAATGCAATTTACGCCGGACGTGCTCCCGAGTGACATTGTTGGCTTTACGATGTACAACGGAGCGCAGGGGACTTTTGAATACAAGCCGGGAGCCATATTCAGCAATCTGTTTCTGGCTGATGAATTGAACAGAACGTCTTCCAAGACGCAATCGGCACTTTTGGAAGTCATGGAAGAAGGTCACGTTACGGTGGACGGCATTACGCATGACTTGCCGAATCCATTTACGGTCATCGCGACGGAGAATCCGTATGGTTCTTCGGGAACGCAGCTTCTGCCGGAATCCCAGCTGGACCGTTTTCTGATCTGTCTGACCCTGGGATATCCGGAACACAAGGCGGCCGTGGAAATCTTAAAGGAGAGCGCGGGAAAAGGGTTGGAGCTTGTGCAGCCGGTTCTCACCGCCGAGAGGCTTTTGGAACTTCGGGAGCAAGCGAGACAGATGCACGTGTCGGACAACATGCATGAATATATCGTCAACCTGACGGAGGAAACGAGGCGGGATCCCAGGATCGCGCTCGGCGTAAGCCCCAGAGGAAGCATAGCGCTGCTTAAGATGGCGCGGGCCATGGCGCTGATCCGCGGAGGAGAGTTTGTGATCCCTGAGGACGTACTGGCGGTAATCCCGGAGGTTTGGGCGCACAGGATTCACTTAAGCGCCATGGCGAGAGCAGAGGGAACCAGCATTCCCGGAATTATCCGGGAAATCACGGAAAGGATTCGGGCAATTGGATGAAAAAGAAACTAACGTTTCGCATATGGGGAATCCTGCGCTACGTCATCTTGTTTCTTGTGACGTTCGGCCTGTGGTGGTTCTTTCGCGGTTATGAACTCACCATCATGCTGGTTATTGTCATTGCTTTTGTTCCAATCAGCATCGGCGCACTTTATTTCCAGCGGGACGCACTGTTGGTGCAGGCGTCGCTTCCGGCCCTCGGAATAGGCCGTGAGCATTCCGTACCAGTGAGCATCCGGGTCAAAAACAATGGCAGATACCTGGGATTTGCGGCTGACGTGACGTACGTGGTCCGTAACGTGTTTACGGAGTACGAGGAAAAAAAGAAGGAACGGGTCTGGGCGGCCCCAGGGACGAGCATTGCCGTTGAGCATCAGCTCCTCAGCCATCACGTAGGACGCGTGGAGGTTAATCTGACGGAGTTTGTCGCGTGGGACTGGCTTGGCATATGCAGCATGGAAATCCCGGCGCATAAAGATGCGGGGGTAGTCGTTACGCCGGAGATTTCACCGGTGGAGGAAGACCTGACGACGTGCGTGGAAAATTTTCCTGACGAAAATGAAACGAAAAAACATGGTACGGACGTCAATCCGGACTTCGAGATCCGAGAGTACGTTCCAGGGGATGAACTAAAGAGCATTCACTGGAAGCTCACGGCGAAGACGGGACGAACGATGGTACGGGAGCGTCTTTCTTCGGGAAGGGACAAGATCAACGTCTTGCTTGCGCTTACGGAGGATCCGGCGGAGAATGACGCGCTCATGAGTTCCCTTCACGGCTTGGGATTGCGACTCCTTGACAAAGGTTATCCCATCAGGCTCTGCTGGATGGGGTACGGAGGTCGCCTGGAGGCACGGTATCTGGCGGAAGAAGGGGAACTGGCAAGCATCATTGACGAGATTTTAAGCATCAGTGGAAAGAAGAATCCGGGACAGGTGAGAAATGCCATGGAAACTGAGTATCCCGGAGAAGCATACGTTGTGGTGAAGCATGGAAAGTTTAAGGGAGAATACGTCCGGTAAGGGGAGAGTCAGATGGAGAAAACGTGAGCCTTCCCAGATCGAACTGACGGACGGCAATAAAAAGAGAACATATGACGTTTGGGCAGCGCTGGCGGAGGCGGTGCTTGTTTTCATGATCTCTTTTGGGGCCGTCGGAGGCTTTTTGGACGCCTATGGCATAAGATATAACTTGATGACCTGCATGTTTGGGATATTGGGTCTGTCCCTCTTGCTGTCATTTATTTACGAGACGGGAAGAAAGTGGTTTACCAACCTGTGCGTGATCGGAATCTTTATCGTCTATGCCTACGTTGCGGTGAAGCGTTTCTGGATCTTAAACAGCGGCGCATACGCCGTGATCAATGAAATGTATGAAGCCGCGCAGGCATATTTGGGCATTACCGGCGCCGGACTTTATAACCTGCAAGTGGATGACGCGTATATGACGATCACTGCCATTGCACTGTTTGTGGGTTTTGTCGTAGCCATTTTGATGGTCATCCGGCTGCAATATAAGGCGAGTCTCGTCAGAACGGTTCTTATAACGTTCCCGATCTATTTGGTTCCAATCTATTTTGACAAGACGCCTTCCGCAGTTTATCTGTTCCTGCTCCTTTCAGGATACGTGACTCTGGGGATCCTGCAGTGCGGTAAGGTGAAAAAACACGTGGCCGCGCAGATCAAACAGGCCTTACCTGTTGGCACGGCAGTTGCGGGCGTCGCGGTTCTTTTGTTTGCGGTCTTTTTGCCACAGATAAGATTCCGATCCGTCATCCCGAAGAATCCAATAAAGGAATCGACGGAGGTAACGGCAGTGACGTACGCGCAGTATGGTCTCATGGCCATGCTCATGAACAGTTCAGCCGGCGGCGGAATCAGTGAAGGTGAGCTGTCTCAAAATTCCATGTTGATGCCGGATAATGAGACGGATCTGGTCGTGCGATTTACGCCTTACAGCATGGAACCCACGTATTTGCAGGCTTTTGTCGGCGTGGATTATGACGGAAAGCGTTGGAGCAACCTTAAAACGAGCGGAGTGGCAGACGAAATCCTTGACAAGGTGAGGGACAGCCGGAAGGCATTATATGAGCAGGATCCCAATCTGCAGCCGCGCGGTGTCATGGAGGTATTCAATCTTAGGGCAAAAACCTACACGTATGACCCTTACTATACGGATCTGAGAGAGGTGCAGCAACTTTCGGGAGACGAACTGATACCTGACAGTAAGTACGGAGCCCGTTACGTTTACTATCCGAAGGTGAATGACGAGCCCGTGCCGGGCCTGGGTGGCGAGAAGGTAAGTGACCGCTTCCTGATGGTTCCCGTGAATTGCCGCAATGCGGTTGTCAATGCCTGTAAGGATGCCGGGCTTTCTGGAACGCCTGAGGAGATCGCGGAGCAGCTAAAGGCATATTTTGCGAGGGATTATCGATATACCTTGAGGCCTGGTTATTATTTTGGCGGCATGGATTATATTTCTTATTTCCTTTCAAAAAATAAAAAGGGGTATTGCTCTCACTTTGCGTCGGCAGGCACCATGATGCTGAGAAACATGGGTATTCCCGCACGCTACGTGGAAGGTTACGTCTTTACCTATACGGACGTCGTGAATGACGGTAAGCTTCTTGAGGACGTTCCCTACGAGGATTATTATGACGGCTATTCGCCCTTGGGAGATACGGCACTTGTGGAGCTGGAGATTCCGGATGCCCACGGACATGCCTGGATCGAGATGTTCGTAGAGGGCAAGGGATGGGTTGTCGTTGAGGTAACGCCGGCAGCACTTGAAAGCGAAGAGGAAGAGACAGGAGCCTTCTGGGAAGCAATTCTTGGGGCAGGAGGCCAGCAGGGAGAGCAGGACGAGCAGGGGCAGCAGGCCATTGCCAGATACTTAGAAAATATCCTGGCAGGCGGCGCCGGCATCTTGGGTATAATTATTCTTGCAGTGGCAGCATTCTTTTTGATCCGGCGGCTCAGTCAGAGATGGCGTGAATCAAAACTCTCCGGAAAGGAGAGAGTGCAGTTGGAATACGGCCGGCTGACAAAATATCTGAAGGATCGGGACGAAGGATTCTGCGCGCTTACCACGCCGAAGGAAGAGCTTGACTGGATGGCGGAAAGGTACGGCGTGATCCTGCCGGAGAAGCTTCGGGAAGAGTTGTATCTTACTTTCTTTGCCCCGGAGACGGAGAGGGATTATGAGGCTCTGCGCATGCAGGTGACGGAAGTCCGAAAGGCCGTCCGAAAGGCTAAGAGACGTTAGTCTTGACGAGGTCGCGAGTTTGGAATATAATATAACGAGGCGTGCAATCTGACGGGTATGGATTACGCGCGGAAGGGATAGCAAACATGATTAAGAGCATGACCGGTTTCGGCCGATGTGAGGTTACGGAGAATAACAGGAAGTTTACGGTGGAAATGAAAGCCGTGAATCACCGTTATCTGGACGTGAACGTGAAGATGCCAAAGAAACTGAATTTCTTTGAATCTTCCATCCGGAATGAATTAAAGAATTATATTTCCAGAGGTAAGGTGGATCTTTTCATCACGTATGAGGATCTGTCCGAGAATACCTCCAACGTGCATTACAATAAAGAGCTTGCTGCAGAGTATCTGAAGTATCTGCGTCAGATCCAGCAGGATTTTGGCCTGGATGACGACATCCGGGTTTCCACGCTGTCCAAGTATCCGGACGTGTTTACCATGGAGGAGAATGAGGGCGACGAGGAAGAGATCTGGAAGGAACTGAAAAAGGCACTGGACGGAGCTTCTGAGATGTTTGTGCAGAGCAGGATCGCGGAGGGCGAAAACCTGAAAAACGACTTGATCGCAAAGTTGGACAACATGCTAAAGCTTGTTGACTTCATTGCGCAGAGAAGCCCTCAGATCATAGCAGAGTATCGCCAGAAGCTTCAGGAGAAGGTGAAGGAGATGCTTGGTGACAACACCGTGGATGAGGCGCGCCTTGTCACGGAGGTCACGATCTTTGCGGATAAGGTTTGCGTGGACGAGGAGATGGTGCGTCTCCGCAGTCACGTGGAAACCACGAAGAATGCCCTGATCGAAGGCGGCAGCATCGGAAGAAAGCTGGATTTCATCGCACAGGAGATGAACCGCGAGGCCAACACCATTCTGTCGAAATCCAACGACCTTGAAATCTCCAACTGCGGCATCGAGCTCAAGACCGAGATCGAAAAAGTAAGGGAACAGATACAAAACATAGAATAAGATGAATAAATTAATTCACGTAGGTTTTGGAAACATTGTGAATACGGAAAAGATCATTGCCATCGTCAGTCCGGACGCGGCGCCCATAAAGCGCTTGGTGCAAAAGGCGAAGGAGACGGGCATGGCCATTGACGCCACGCAGGGGCGGAAGACGAAATCCGTGCTTGTGATGGAGAACAGTCAGGTAGTGCTCTCGGCATTGCTCCCGGAAACCATTGCCGGGCGCGCCCAAGAGGGGCTTGTTCCGGAGGATGAGGAGGATTGACGTGGAAGCAAAGAAGGGTATTTTGATGGTGATCTCCGGTTTTTCCGGGGCGGGCAAGGGAACGCTTGTAAAAAAGCTCCTGCAGACATACGACAACTATGCTTTGTCCATTTCCATGACGACCAGAAAACCCCGGGAGGGGGAGCGGGACGGCGTGGAATATTTCTTCGTGGACAGGGAGAAATTTGAAAAAACCATTGCGGAGAACGGTCTGATCGAGTATGCTACCTATTGCGAGAATTATTACGGAACGCCCAGGGCGTACGTGGAGGAGCAGCTTGCGGCGGGGAAGGACGTGATCTTAGAGATTGAGATCCAGGGTGCCCTGCAGATCAAGGAAAAGTTTCCCGAATCGCTTCTTTTGTTTGTGACGCCGCCCTGTGCGGCAGAATTAAAGCGCCGCTTGGAAGGGCGCGGAACCGAGACCAGCGAAGTCATTGCAAAGCGTTTGTCCCGGGCTTATGAGGAATCAGAAGGCATGGATGCCTATGATTATATCGTGATCAATGATGATCTGGAGCTTTGCGTGAAGGAGTTGCATGCCATGATCGAGGCAGCCCGCAACGAACCCGTGAGGAGAAAGGATTTCATTGCACGCATCCGGGAGGAAATGAAGGACTTCCGCCTGGAATAGGATTAAGCAGGAAATATTTTTAGAAAGGACAAGGTGAGTGACATGTTGCATCCGTCTTATACAGATTTGATGAAGGTAGTAAACAGCGAGGTTGAGCCTGGTGAGACTCCCGTGGTCAACAGCCGTTATTCCATCGTTATGGCAACGGCAAAGAGAGCACGCCAGATCATTTCCGGAGATGAGCCTCTGGTAGACGAGAAGGGCAAGAAGCCTCTTTCCATTGCAGTAGACGAGCTGAACGCTGGAAAGATCAAGATTCTTGGAGACGACGAGACGAAATAATAGGGTGATTGCCAGAAGGAGCAGCCGGAGCCTCGCGCACCGGCTACTTTTTGTTAGTGAGGTTTGGATTTGAAGATACTATTTACGTCGCTGGGATGTGACAAGAATTTGGTAGATACGGAGATGATGCTTGGACTCTTGGAGTCAAAAGGGCATTCCTTTACCGATGATGAGGAAGAGGCGGAGGCAGTGATCGTCAACACCTGTTGCTTCATTGGGGATGCCAAGGAGGAGAGCATCAATACGCTTTTGGAATTCGCGGAGAGGCGGAAGAACGGGTCGGTCAAGGCCCTGATCGCCTGCGGCTGTCTTGCGCAGCGTTATCGCGACG
>JAFZNO010000092.1 GCA_017552985.1 Lachnospiraceae bacterium | reverse complement strand
GCCCATGGGATCAATGTTCTCGATGAAACATACGGTGATCAGGTTGTTGTCTGCATCACGCACAACCTCGAGCTCAAGCTCTTCCCAGCCGAGGATGGACTCCTCTACCAGCACCTGGCCAACCAGGCTGGCCTGCAAGCCTCTTGCACAGACCGTCTTCAGCTCGTCTTTATTGTATACCAGTCCGCCGCCGGCACCGCCCATGGTGTAAGCCGGACGAAGAACTACGGGATATCCTAACTTGTCAGCAATTGCAAGTGCCTCGTCAACGGAGTAAGCAACTTCGCTGCGCGCCATCTCAATGCCAAGCTCATTCATGGCATTCTTAAACTCGATACGGTCCTCGCCGCGCTCGATGGCATCCACCTGAACGCCGATGACCTTAACGTTATATTTGTCAAGGATGCCTGCACTTGCAAGCTCTGCGCAGAGATTTAATCCAGACTGTCCGCCCAAGTTCGGAAGCAGTGCGTCAGGACGCTCCTTTGCAATGATCTGCTCCAAACGCTCCTTGTTCAAGGGCTCGACGTAGGTCACGTCCGCGGTCTCAGGGTCCGTCATGATGGTTGCGGGATTGGAGTTCACCAATACGATCTCGTAGCCCAGCTTCTTCAGCGCCTTACAAGCCTGAGTGCCGGAATAGTCGAACTCACATGCCTGTCCAATGATAATGGGGCCGGAGCCGATAATAAGTACTTTGTGGATATCTGTTCTCTGCGACATTTTAGAACCTCCCTGTCATGTATTTAACAAATTTCTAATTTGTTAGTATAACATATTTATTCTCAAATTACTAGCAAATTCTATGATTTCCGGATGGAATAATTATTCCCAGATTTTGACCTGAAAACGGATCGTAAAGGACGACCCGTCGCCCTGATTATCGATCAAAATGCTCACGGGTACCAGGGATTCTCTCTCTCCGGACTCTCCCGTAAGCCACTTTGCCTGGTAATGGAAGTTAAGTTCCCATCCTTCCCGCTTCGAAGCGGCATAGATTTTCAGATACCGGAGCCACCGTTCATATTTCTCTTTTTTCTCCAATGCCTCCTGCGTCAGGTAGATCACGTTCTCCTCCTCGTCGGTTCCGCCCAGACTCTCCGGAACCAGCCAGGTCTTCACCAATTTTCCCTGCTCCGCCAAGCCTTTTGCGTCCTGCTCCTCCCTGACTTCAAAGAATTTAGATCCCTGCAAAAGTCTTACGTATTCCAGGCTTGCCTCTAAGCCATAGGCATCCCCAAATCCGTTGGCATAACCCCAATTGAGGATCAGTCCGTTTCGTACCGTATAGGAGAGTCCGTGCTCCTTTGCCGCCTCAAAATCCAGGGAACCAGCCACGACAAACGCCACGTCTCCCTCCGTCATGGGTTCAAATGCGTAAAGTGCCTTCGCCGTAAACCGGCTCAAAACGTCCGCCTTCTCCTTTTCATCCCGCAGGTAACCTTCCTTCAGCCAACGCTCCAGTCTCTCCCATTCCCCGGGAGCGATCCCTTGATCCAGCATTTTCACGCACTTGTCAACGTAACCCTCCGGGAAGGTTCCCTTCAGTTTCATGCCCGACTTGTAGACGCCAAGCTCTGCGTGATGGCGGTGGGAGTATGCCCGTTTCTCCTTTTCAAAGGGAACGTTCTTATAAAACTTTGCCGCCGTGCGATACTGCTCAGCGTTAAACTGATACCGCTCAAAGCATTCGCCAATCCTTTGGGAAAGGCGCTTTTGCACGTCCCGGGAATACTCCGTGCAATAATAACTCCCATTCAAATCTTCCTTGCATTCACAGAAATCGTAAACAAAGGCGTCCTCTCCAAAGAACTGACCGTTGTCAACAAAGTAATCCAGAACAAAACCCCTTGCTTCCGCTTTTACGAAATCCATCGAGAAATAATACTCAGCCAAAATCAGCGCATCCAATGGCGTCAGCGCGCCGCTCTTAACGTTCTCCCAGGCTTTATCCGCCGTTTCCCTCAAATGCCTGGCATACTTTTCCGTGAGGAGGCCCCGTTCAAGAAGCCATCCCATGAGGTACGAAAGCGGCGTCGCGGCATAACGTCTGATTTTGTCCCGTTCCTCCTCCGTCAGTTCCGCCTCCGACCCCTTTCCCTGCAGGCGCAGGTATTCCGCCTCGGCGTCAAGATAAACGTCGTCCGCGGGAAACACGTAATCCAAAAGTCGGATGTTTTGGGGCAGGGAATCGTATATGCTGGATTTCCTTTTGTAAAGGTAACTCACAAATTCCAACAGCAAAAACAAGGCAATCGCCAAAAAAATGATTGCTGGAAATAAAGCCTCCTCCATGACAAAAAAGCCAACGGAAAGGGCAATAAGTCCAATTGCAACCTTCACCACTTCTTCTCGTTCAAAGGGTATGTTTCTTTCGGGTTTCGAACATGCCTTGGTGACAATAAACAATACAATGCAGGTAGCCATGGCGGCAAGAATTGCCGAAATCCCCTCGCCCCTCCGCATAAAAAGGAGTGGCACGCAAAGTATGGCCGCCGTAATTTCCATCTTTCCAAGAAATTGACGTAGTTCCTGAATCCGTGCTTTTTCCACGCCGAATCCTCCCTTCTTTCGTTTCCATGCGTTTTATCCATCGTACCACGTCCGCTCCCTCATGAAAAGTAATAATTGTCAGGTTTTCCTTCTTGTGTTATAATGAGTGCGGTTTTGTCTAAAACCCATTTCATTCAAGGAAATATTTAAGGAAAAGAGGTACGAAAATGCAAGAGATCCCCTATAAGATTTATCTGGAAGAAAATGAGATGCCTACGCAATGGTACAACGTCCGCGCAGACATGAAAAAGAAACCCGCTCCCATCCTTCACCCCGGGACCTTACAGCCCGTGACGGTGAATGATCTTGCTCCGATCTTCTGTGAGGAGCTTGCCAAGCAGGAGCTGGATGACGTCACGCCTTATATCGAGATTCCCGAGGAGATCCGCAATTTCTATCGCATGTATCGTCCCTCACCCCTTGTTCGTGCTTACTGTCTGGAGGAGAAGCTTCAGACGCCCGCACACATCTATTACAAGTTCGAGGGCAACAACACCTCCGGAAGCCACAAGCTCAATTCCGCCATCGCCCAGGCTTATTATGCGAAGAAGCAGGGCCTGAAGGGCGTGACGACTGAGACCGGCGCCGGCCAGTGGGGCACCGCACTTTCCATGGCATGTTCCTACTTCGGTCTGGACTGCCAGGTTTACATGGTAAAATGCTCCTACGAGCAGAAGCCCTTCCGCCGCGAGGTTATGAGAACCTATGGCGCGAAAGTAACGCCTTCTCCTTCCATGAACACGAACGTTGGACGCAAGATCAACGCCGAGTTCCCCGGCACCACCGGAAGCCTTGGCTGTGCCATCTCTGAGGCAGTAGAAGCTGCCACGACCCAGGAAGGCTATCGCTACGTGCTTGGCTCCGTATTGGCGCAGGTACTTCTGCATCAGTCCGTGATCGGTCTCGAGACTCATACCGCACTGAAGAAATATGGCATCAAGGCTGACACCATCATCGGCTGCGCCGGCGGCGGTTCCAACCTGGGCGGTCTTATTTCTCCCTTTGTTGGCGAAATGCTCCGTGGCGAGGCAGATTACGAGATCATCGCAGTTGAGCCCGCTTCCTGCCCGAGCCTGACCCGCGGCAAGTATGCTTACGACTTCTGCGATACCGGAAAGGTTTGTCCCCTGGCCAAGATGTACACCCTTGGCAGCAGCTTCATTCCTTCCGCAAACCATGCCGGCGGCCTTCGCTATCACGGCATGAGCTCCATCGT
>JAFZNO010000091.1 GCA_017552985.1 Lachnospiraceae bacterium | reverse complement strand
GGCTGCCCACGCACACGCTACCAGTGCCATGATACCCTTACAGCTCGGGCTCATTGCGATCAGCAGGGCGATGACGGAAATAATGCCAACCACGATTCTGCCCGCCCAGAGCATTTCTTTGTCCGTTGCCTCCTTGCGGAACACGGGCTTATATACGTCAGACGCAAACGCCGAAGAGGATGCAAGCAGCTGGGAATCCGCGGTACTCATGGAAGCCGCCAGGATTGCGGAAAGCATGATGCCGGCGATGAGTGCGGGGAAAATCTGGCGAACGATGGTGATGAACACAAGCTGCTGGCTGCCCTGCTCAAGGTACGTGCCAAGGAACTGATGACCGGTGAGACCAACGATGGAAGCCATGGCAAGGATCAAAGCGGTCCAGCAAATACCGATGATGCGGGATTTCTTCATTTCACCTTCCGACTTTACGGACATGTAACGCACAAGGATGTGGGGCATGCCCATGTAACCAAGGCCCCAGCCGAGGCCGCTCAAAATGTCGGAAATGCTCTTCCAATCGAGCTTACCGCTGGATAACAGGTTGTAATAGTTCGGATCTGCCGCAACAGGTGCCAGCGGCGCAAAATCAGATGCCTGCATTGCGAAATTGACGATCAGCGGCGTAGCCATCAAAGCCGCCAGCATCAGCATGCCCTGGAAAAAGTCCGTCCAGCAAACGGCGTTAAATCCGCCGAGGAAGGTATAGAGCAAAATGATCACTGCCGCGCAGATCATGTAGAAGGTCGCATCCATGGTAATGCCGCCCACCTCGCGTACGCCAAACACCGTCGTAAACAGATTACCGCAAGCCACAAGGCTCGATGCCGCATACACGCAATAAGCCACGATGAAGATCACCGCGCAGATGATCTGCAAAATGGGACTCTTTGAAAGGAAACGCTTTGTGAGAAACTGCGGGATCGTGATGGCATCGCCCGCCGCGATGGAATACCGGCGAAGCTTGGGAGCCACAAACATCCACGCACAGATGGTTCCGATCAGCAGACCCACGGAGATCCAAACCTGACCCATGCCCCAAAGGTAAATGGAACCGGGAAGGCCCATCAGCACCCACGCGCTCATGTCGGATGCGCCCGCGGACAAAGCCGCAACCCAGCCGTTCATGTTTCTGCCGCCCAGGAAATACTCCTTGTCGCCGCCCTGCAGCTTGCTTCCCTTCACAAAGAAATACACGCCGACGGCCAGAACGATCACCAAGTAACATACAAATGCCACAACCTCCAAAACGTTTACTTCCATAATCATACCCCCATTTTTCACGTTACTTTATCAAATTAACGCATTCCAACAATAAAATAGTAAATGGAAAATCCGAAAAAAGCAATTGTTTTTTCATAAAATTATGATACACTATGCTCAGTACAACTTACGGTAACGTATTTTTAAGGAGTCGCCATTATGTGGATTGCGAATAATTGGAAGGATTATGAAGTCATAGACACGTCAAACGGAGAAAAGCTGGAGCGTTGGGGCCAGTACCGCCTGGTGCGGCCCGATCCCCAGGTCATTTGGAACACTCCCCACGATAACGAGGGCTGGAAGAAAAAGAACGGTCACTATCACCGCTCCAGCAAGGGCGGCGGCGAATGGGAATTCTTCGGCCTTCCCGAGGAGTGGACCATCCAGTATGCCGGGGCGAATTTCCCTCTGGCAAACCAAGACGGGAAAAACGGTTGCCTTACCTTCCATTTAAAGCCCTTCAGCTTTAAGCACACGGGACTCTTCCCTGAGCAGGCCGTGAACTGGGACTGGTTCTCCGGCATCATCCAAAAGGCAAAAAAAGAGAACCCTGAACGCGAGATCAAGGTTCTGAATCTGTTTGCTTATACGGGCGGAGCGACCATCGCCGCAGCCGCTGCCGGGGCCAGCGTGACCCACGTGGACGCCGCAAAGGGCATGGTGGCCTGGGCAAAGGAAAACGCAGCCTCCTCCGGACTGGGCGAGGCGCCGGTCCGCTATTTCGTGGATGACTGCGTAAAGCTTGTGGAGCGTGAGATCCGCCGCGGCAACAAGTACGACGGCATCATCATGGATCCGCCCTCCTACGGCCGCGGACCCAAGGGCGAGATCTGGAAGATCGAAGAAAGCATCTTCCCCTTCCTGGAGCTCTCCGCACAATTATTAAAGAAGGATTCCCTCTTCTTCCTGATCAATTCATACACTACGGGCCTGCAGCCCGCCGTTCTTTCTTACATGTTAAACACCGTCATCACGAAGCGCTTCGGCGGCAAAGTCGTCTCCGACGAGATCGGCCTTCCCGTCACCGAAAGCGGCCTCATCCTTCCCTGCGGCGCTTCCGGCCGCTGGACTGGAGAAGCATAAAACTGGGGCCCGGGGACGTGTCTACTGACACATTTTGGTGACTGCTAAACTCGGGGCCGAGGCTTGATAGTGTCCCTCAGGCACGCTCGCGCTATGAGTGCAGCGTATCGGTACTAAGATGTCACGAGCGAATCCATCACACGTGACAGATTCGCTCGTATACGCCATCTAAGTACCGACGCTTGGCACACATGCCTGAGGGATACTATTCAAGCCATCCCCTCGAGTCAGCCGAAATCCAGCAAAATAATATGTCAGCAGACACGTCCCCGTGGTCCAATTATTATAGTACGTACTTCCGCATGGGCGGGAGGAGTCTGAGGATCCAGGTGGAGATCAGGGCCCCGAAGAAGGCGATGCAAAAGAACAGGGGCACGCCCACGTAGAACCTGAAATTATTGATGGAAATCTTCAATATCTTATAGAATAAGTTCAGGAAGGCCGGATGGATCAGGTAAATCCCAAAGCACAGGGGATTCATCCAGACGCATAACGAAAGCAATTTGTCCCGGAACGAATCCTTGGGCTTCACGGATTCGTTCTTTTCTTTTGCCGGAATCCCGGCATCTAAATCCTTCTTATCCTCCGCCGCCAGCTTCTGGAACGTCCAGCCTGCGTCAAACAGCAAAATGGACGCAAGGAGCGTTAACGGATAGCCGTAGGCCATTTCCAGCACGTAGCCTTCCACAAAACGGCTCACCGTCTCCAGGATCAGAATCGCAGAGAAACCGATCAGGCAATAAACCCCTTCCTTTTTCGTCGGCTTTTTCTCACGGATGGAGAACACGTAACCGCAGAGATAATAGAATACGTAGATACCCTGCTTCGGAATGGCGTAGATCTTATCCGCGCCGTTCAGCACCTCGAAAAAAGGGACAATGCTAACGCCCAAGACCAAAATCGCCATGATTCCATAGACGACGGCCTTGGGCACTTTTTCCAACAGCCACTTGATCAGTGGCGTCAGGGCATATAAGATCAGTATTAGGTAGAGATACCACATGTGGGACCAACTGCGCCCCATGGCCGTATTCTTAATGGCCCGCGGCACCATCCACCACTCAAAATACTTCAAATATCCCACCAGCTCCAACAGTGCATAGGGGATGCCAAAAATGATCAGCGTGAAAACGATTCTCCGGCAGTACTTAAACGCCGCGTCTTTCACGGTAACCCTGCGCTTCGGATCCAGAAACAGATAACCGCTGATGATCAAAAACACCGGAACGCTCCATGAGGTCGCGTCGATCAGCGCATGAAACGCCTTCTCTCTCCGCTCCCAGCCCCTCATGTCAAAGAAACCGTTGAGCACTCCCGAGATCGTATGCATCATCACCACGGCCATGGTTGCCGTCACCCGAAGCACGTCGAGGAAAATCTGTCTGTCCTTCCCAGTCTTCACGGGATTCCCCCTTATTCTTCCGCCTGCATTGCAGCCTCTACTGCCGCCCGCAGTTCGTCGTAATCATATTCTTCGTCCACGATCTCAAAGGTTCCCTCCAGATCGGTCTTCTGCAGATAGGATCCGTTGACGCGGATTTCCTTTGCCACGTTCCCTTCCTTGTCAATCAACTGCACGCATACGTAATCCCCAAACGTCATATCCTGCGTCGGAACCAGTTCAAGTCCATCCAGCCAGGAATAGATCGCAGTCGAAAAAGACTTTGTAGCGGACTGCTCGGAACGCTTCCCGTATTCCTCGATCGATGCCTTGGCGGAATACGATATCAGCTTTGACGGATCGACTTGCTTCGTAATCTTTAAGAAATACTCCTCTTGTAAGGTTGCGGTAGCCGAATCGGAAGTTGCACCTTTCGAAACTTCCTTACCATCATCATTTGACGCTTCAATTGCAGAAGCAACTTCCCTAGGTTCGTCATCAGCCTCATAATAATTTGCGGCTTCATTGTCGCATGCCATCGAGTCATATTGCTTGCCGGCCTCCGAAGTCGCCTGTGTAGCTTCCGCAACGTCACCCTTCAACGAATTGATTCCTTTCCCTTTTTCGCCGTAATCCCGCGTGGCACTCATCTGCGCCGTGGCATCCGACGCTTTCTGACTTCCGCCATTTTGCAAGGTCACCCAACACGTTCCGCCCACGACGATCAAAGCCAGACATGCCGCCATCACCTTCATGGCCTTCGCGTATTTCTGGAAGGAAATGACCTTCTTCTTTTTTTCACTTCTCGCGAGGAGCTCGGGATCCACCCCGCTCATCGCTTCAAACAGGCGCTCCGCCTGCCCCGTTTTCTTTTCACTCATGTCCGTAACCTCATACTTTGCCTTCTCAGACCGTGATCCCCTGTTTTTCCAGATAAGCCTTCAGCTTTCCCCTGGTGCGGAACAGCGTCGTCTTTACGGAATTTAAATTCATCCCGTAGCGATCGGCAATCTCCGCATATTCCTCTGAATACCAGTATCTCCGAAGGAACACGTTACAATCCTTTTCCGGAAGCGTTTTTAAGAATTCATTGATCATTCTCTGAAGCTCTGCCGCTTCCACCGCGTCCTCCGTGCTGCTTCCCGTGTCCGGAATGCACTCCTCCAGCTCATCCAGGCAAACTCCCAGGTCACCGCTGCCGCGCTTGGCCGCCTTCTTTTTCTTATAACGGTCAAACGAAAGGTTCCTGGTGATCGTTCCAAGGAAAATATTCAGATAATCCGGTCTGTTAGGCGGAATCGAATTCCATGCCCTCATCCAAGTATCATTGACGCATTCATCCGAATCCTCCTGATCATGAAGGATGTGGTATGCAATGCTAAAGCAGTAGGTTCCGTACTTATTCTGGGTCTCTGCAATGGCCTGCTCGTTGCGGTCAAAGTACAGATCCAGTATTTCCGTATCTTTCAAGATCCCGTCCTCCCACGTACTGTCGCAGACGTCGTCACGTCGCGAGCGTCTCACGTATCTCCTGCTCTATAAAAAGAGACGACATTCTTTTGCAAAAGTTCTTCCCTTTTTTGCAAAATTCGTCGCCTCTTTATTTTAACAAATTTCCTTGCACGGTTCAACCTATTTTAAATTGGGTCATGGGGACGTGTCTACTGACACGTTTCGTGACCCAGGCATGATTAAAACAAAAACTTAATTATTCACGTAAGCTGCAGCGGAATCACCGTAGCGCATCATGGCGTCGAGCAGCTTGTCAAGCGGCGTGGTTCCTTCCTCCGTCCTCATCGACGCAACGTAGGACTCGATGCTGTAGCGGTAGGTATTGCTGACCTTCTTGTCGCCCTTCATCACCGTCGCATAGACGGTCTTTCTCATCTGACCCGCGTTCAGTTTGCTGAAGGTCACGTAATAACGGCCCTTGGTGTCGATCAGGCTTGCGTCCGTCGCGTACTCGCCAAGCACGTCCGCACCGGCCAGGTCTCCCGTGACCACCACGCGAAGTCCG
>JAFZNO010000090.1 GCA_017552985.1 Lachnospiraceae bacterium | reverse complement strand
ACGTAACTGCGCTTTCGTCCTTCCACGGCCGTCTCCTTGATGAAACCCTGCTTCACAAAATCCCCCAGCAGGGTATACAACGTTCCCGGCCCCAAAACGACTCGCCCGTCCGTCATCTCTGCCACCATCTCCATGATGTCGATGCCGCAGCACTCCGTCTTCAGACAGATCAATATGTAAAACATCTGCTCCGTCAAGGTTTTATACTTTGCCCTTGCCATCCGCGCATCCCTTCCTTTCCATGATTAAATGTTTCCGTTACGTATCGTGCTTCTTCTATGTATTATGTTTATTTCACGTATAACCTTCTTTTACGCTATTTATCAAAGATAAAAGTTTTCCTCACTTGGTTTGAAAATCATAATTCATGTTTCCATGTCTATATATCGATATTCAATATTGATTATCGATAATATAACATGCATATAGGTTCTTGTCAATATCGATTTTCGATATTTTATAAAATTTCATATGGTTATTCTACCATTGGTTGAATTTCATCTACTTTTTCAACGATCCAGTTATTGTCATGGTCCAAAATTCCACTTATAATAGAATCATCTCCGGAGAATTTGTTATAAATAAAAAAAACGCATTTCCAATTACCAAGCAAGATTAATCATGAACGGGATTGACAATGAACGGGATTAATCATGAACAGGATTGACAATGAACGGGATTGACAATGAATTAAAAGAAAAGGAGAATTTATGAATGTTGGAGCCGTGATCGCAACAAAAAGAAAAGCGCTGGGCATGACCCAGAAGGACTTGGCGGAGAAACTGCACGTTTCCTTTCAGGCCGTTTCCAAATGGGAGAAAAACGTCGCCTGCCCTGAGGTGGAGCTTCTCCCCATCCTGGCAGAGCTCTTAAATACGAGCGTGGACGCGCTGGTGGGATATCGCTCTCCCATCCTTTCCGATTATGAGGCGCGCTATCAGACGGAGGATTACTACTGGGGCATCGTGCCCAACCGTTTCTGCTATGAGATCATGAAAAGAAAGCCTCCCGTAAAGCCCTTAAAGGTATTGGACATAGGCTGCGGGGAAGGCAAGGATGCCGTCTTCCTTGCACGAAACGGCTATCAGGTCTCAGCCTTTGACCTGACTGACGCCGGTCTGGAAAAGGGACGCCTCCTCGCGGAGAAATGCGGAACCTACGTTGATTTCTTCAAGGCGGACGTAAAAGATTTCCGGCCCACCCAGGATTATGACGTGATCTTTAGCAGCGGCGTCTTTCATTTCATCCCGCCTGCCCTCCGGGCAGAGGTCCTGGAATCCCTCCAGGAGCACACAAAGCCCGGCGGCCTGCACACCATGAACGTCTTCGTGGAAAAGTCCTTTGTGAAGGAAAGTCCCGACAAGGACAAGGACCGCTACCGCTGGAAATCCGGCGAACTCTTTACCTATTATTCAGACTGGCTTTTCCACAAGATGGACGAGGAAATCTTCGACTGCAACAGCGGCGGCATTCCTCACCAGCATTGCATGGACGTGATGATCGCAGAAAAGGTGGAAGCCTAAACTAACACAGCAAACTTTACCAGGAGGCCTTACGACATGAATCATTCCCTCGCGTCAACGCTATTCGTCTCAGACCTAGACGGAACGCTGCTTCGCAAAGATGCAACGCTTTCAGAACATACCATCCAAACCCTCCATCAACTGATCGATGAAGGCATGGCTTTCACCTATGCCACGGCGCGTTCCATCCAAAGTGCAAAGCGCGTAACGGCGGGCTTAAGACTTAACTTGCCCGTCATTACAAGGAACGGCTCCGTCTTTGCTGATCAGGAGACCGAAGCCATCCTGGAAAAAGCCATATTCTCCAAGGAAGACGTTTCCCTTTTGAAAAGCCTGTTACCAGAGCTTCCCCATTGCGGTTTCGTCTCCTCCTACATAGGCGACGAAATGATCAAAACCTACTGTGACGGTGACCAGTCCCTTGGCCTGCAGGAATACGTCGCGGATCACGCGGACGACCACCGGATGCAGGTGACTGCGGATTCAAACGCCCTTTTTGGAGAACAGTCCGGTTACGTTACGATGATCAACGATTACGAAAAACTTGCTCCCACCTATGAGAGAGTCCGCTCTTACCCCAATTGGGAATGCGTTTTTCAAAAGGACACCTACGGCGAAGCATACTGGCTCGAGATCTGTCCAAGAACAGCACAAAAGCCAAGGCGCTCCTGAAACTAAAGGAACGCCTCGGCTTTGAAAAATTGGTTGTCTTCGGAGATTCCGTCAACGACGTCTCCATGTTTGAGATTGCCGACGAAGCATATGCCGTCAGCAATGCCATGGATGAATTAAAGCAGATCGCCACCGCCGTGATCGGAAGCAATGAGGAGGACGCCGTCGCAAATGCACTGCAAAAATTCCGAGACGCTGCCGTCACAAACACGCTGCAAAATATCCGAAACTAGGCTAACAAAATTTAGTCTTGCAAGGTTTCCCCCTTTGATGTCGCAGAGATCAGCGGAAATGTCAGGATCGCCTTAAAAAGATCACCGTCCGTCGCTAGGCTCAGCTTTCCTCCCTGCAGTTCCATCAGACTACTGACAATGGACAGTCCAAGCCCGAAACCCTCCGTATGCCTGGAGAGATCGCCCCTCACAAAGCGCTCCGTCAGCTCCTGCGGTTCCACGTCCAACGCATATTTCGACACGTTCTTAAAGGTGATCTCCGCCTGTCCGTCCACCGGTTTGGCGCTCAGATACACCCGCGTGTCCGCCTGAGCATATTTGCATATATTATTCATCAAATTCTCAAACACACGCCACAGCATGCGGTTGTCCGCCATGACGTGAAGCTGCTGCTCATCCTGTCTGACGATCAGTTCCAAATTCTTTTCCTGAAGGCGCGGCTCAAATTCTCCCAGACACTGTCCCAACAAAACCTTGACGTCGCAAGGCTCCAGGTGCACCTCCAAATTTCCCGTGGAAGCCTTGGATGCTTCCATGAGATCTTCGATTAGTTTTTTAAGCCTTGAAGACTGCCTGTGAAGATGCTCCGCATACTCCGTGATCTTTTCATTCTCCGTCTTCTCTTTTTGGATCATGTCGGAAAAATTGATAATGGAGGTCAGGGGCGTCTTGATGTCGTGAGAGACGTTCGTGATCAGCTCCGTCTTTAACCGCTCACTCTTTAATCTTTCCTCCACCGCAACGGAAATGCTTCCGGCAATGGCATTCACGTTCTCGCCGATCGCTTGCATGGGCTTTGGCAATTCCTTCACGTCCACCTGACTGTCCAGATTTCCAACCGCCAATTCCTGCGTCGTCCTTTTCACCTTTTCCAGCGCTAACCCGTAGCGAAGGATCCAGGGAAGCAAAAACACCTTAAACCCACCCAGTGACCCAAGCAAAATCCAGGTTGCGCTTTGCCAGGGCAAAATAAGGAGGATCAATAATGCTTCCAAAAGGCAAATCCCAAGCTCCATAAATAAGAATTTCTTTGTCGTGGAAAGATTTTTGAAAATCTCTACCCACGCCGCCATTGTTTTTTTGATCGCCTGGAGCGTCCAATACCACAGATTCTGTCGATGCCATCCCTTGCGCTGCAATCTCCAGATGACAAAAAAGAAAATCGTCAAAAGCAACAACGTCACGGCACACCAGTTTAGAAGTAATGCCATGAGATTTGTCCAGTTCATTTTGCTTAAGGCAACGAGATTGCAAATAAGAAACCACGCTCCCGCGCCTCCCATGACAAGCACCAGATCCAGCGGAGGTCCGTCGAGGTTCGTTTTCTCCAAAACGTTTTTTCTCTTGAACAAGAAACATGCAAAACACAGCAAAACGAAAGAAAGTAAGGCTGACGTCACAAATCCGGTCACCACAAAGTAGCGGTTCTTGATCCAGAACGACAGGATCCTGTAATCCTCCGAAAGCGTAGACTGAAACGCCTGCTTGTCATAGCGTACGTAAACCCGATAGGTCTCCACTTTCAAAGTGCCCTTGTTATAATAACTGACTGTCTGAACGGACGTATCTTCTTGCTCAACGACTTTTAAATTACCGCCCACGATTCTTCCCAAAGAGTGAACGACATAGTATTCCACGTGATATTTATTGGCAAATGCCTTTGCATCCTCCCAACTCTTTTCCAAGGCGATGCCAATAATCTTCCTCGCTAACTCGAAATGGATCCTGTCTCTTGTCTCTTCGGTCTCTGGTTCCAAAAGATATTTCTTCAGTTCCATTCCCATATCTTGTTCCAGATCGTGAAGCAATATTGCGGATTCATCAATCTTGCTCTCCAAGGTTATTTGAACGGCGTTTTCATCCATTTTAAGAATATCCTGCCGATACAAATATACCGTGCCCGCGCCCAAAAAGGATGCAATGGTCACGCTCGCGAAAAGCAATAAAAAAAGCAGGGAAAACAACGCTTTTTTCATAGATTTAATATTCCTCCATGCGATATCCCTGCCCCCAAACAACCTTGAGATATCTGGGCTCTGCCGGATTGATCTCGATCTTTTCGCGAAGGTGCCGGATGTGAACCGCCACGGTACTCTCGCTTCCGATCATGTTCTCTTCCTTCCAAACGTACGTGTAAATCTCCGCAGGCGGAAAAACCTTCCCCGGATGACTCATCAAAAGCTTTAAGATCTGGTATTCCGTCGGCGTAAGATTGATCATCTCCCCGTCAAGATGCACTTCCCGCCTCTCATCATTTAGTTCAATTCCGCCAATGCGAAGCACGTGATTCTTTGAGGTGCTCCCTCCAAGCATGGTATAACGGCGCAGATGCGATTTTACCCTCGCCACCACCTCCATGGGATTAAAAGGTTTCGTGACGTAATCATCCGCGCCGGCCCCCAGACCCACGATCTTGTCCATCTCCTCACCCTTTGCCGTCAACAAAATCACAGGGACGTTGCTGAACTTCCGGATCTCCGAGAGCGCCTTCATTCCGTCCATCTCCGGCATCATGATGTCCATAAGAACGAGATCGATCATGTTATCCTTCACGATCTGCACTGCTTCTTTTCCCGTCCGCGCCTCAAAAAACTGATATTCCGGATTTTGCAGATAAACCTTCAAAGCGTAGAGAATGTCTTCCTCATCGTCGCATAACAAAACGTGATTCACTGCCTTCCCCCCGTTTCCTCTCATCTTTATGACTCTGTACGTATTCTATCATTTAAAATGACGCGTCTCAATAATCTTAAACCAATCTTAAACTTTAACCTCACGTGTTTTTTCACCGCTCGTCCAAATACAGCTGAACCCTGCCCTGAATGATGCCCGCAACCTCCTCTGCCGTCTTAACCCCCTTAAAATAAGCATCCGCTTCCTCAGAAATGATTTCGCGGATTTCAGCATGAGGGAAATAGGGCCGTGCATTATCCATGATCGATAAGTATTCCTTCACAAAGGAATTCCCATTCTCATCTACCGCCAAACGCTTTCTCATGTTGTTACTGATAACAAAATGACATTCCGTCACCTCTCTGCCGGTAACGTAATCCTCCGTGGTTACGCGTTCCCTGACGCGCCTTTCGATAACGTCTTTCCGCACCCATTTTGTACCATACTTGACCTGGCATCGCTCAGAAAGCATATATTCCAAAAAGTCTGCCGCAAGCCCTTGATTTTCCGAGAAGGCATTCACCGCTAGATAATCGTAAGACTCTGCGGTAAATCCGGATTCTTTTTCTGAGGGTAAGCCCACGGAAGTAAAGTCTTTTCCCAGATTTGCCCGAATCTGGGAATACTCCACAAGTCCTCCCGCGAACTGGTAAACAAAGGCATTCCCTTCCCTCATTTTGGTGATCAAATCTTCTTGTGCATAGTAATCCGACGTTCCCCGTCCATCCGCACGTTCCTTACAAAAACGGAGTAATTTTTGAAACTCTTTCGAAGAAAAATCACTCTTTCCCTTTTCGAGATCCACAAAAGGCGAATCATCCAAATTCATCAGACAAAGTTCACGTAAAAGTGTCTGACTGTCCGCGGGATAATTCACTGCCATAAAATTCTCCAAGCCCGTTTCGCTTTCCTCTCTCGCTTCAAAACATTCCATGACGTCAAGTACGCTCCAGGAATCCTTTGTCCAATCGCTTTTGGAAGCCATAAAACACTCAAGGACTACTTGAGTCGGCATCCCGTAAAGGCCATCCTTCACCTTTCCCAATTCCAACACGCATTGAAATAGCCCTTTCTTTGTCTTTTCCGACAACATTCCATCCAAGGGGGCAAGGCATCCCGCACTTTGAAACGCCTCAACGTGCTCCTTCACCGAGAAACGAATCAGGTCGGGTCCCTTTCCCGCCTTACATTCTTCCGCAAGACGATTTAGGGACACAGCGTTTTGAAATGGATTCTCAAACGGAACAAACTCGACCTGAATGCCTGGATGCGTTCTTTCATAATCCGCCGCACAGCTTTCAATATAAGGCTCCGTAAAGAATGCCGCGATCCGAAGCGTCCCCTTTACCGCCTCGCCGCCCGCCGCGTACCGGTAAAAACACAGACCGTCCCCGTCATCATAAGCAAGAACGATCTGACCCTTTGAGTTCCTTCGGATGCCCATGCAAAAAGGCTCCGTGAATCCGTTCAGATTACTTAACTTTCTGGCTTCCCCCGTTTCCACGTTCCAGCGGACTAAAGAAGAATTCAGCCATAAATACATCCCGCCTTCCTCATCCAGCTCCGCTCGCATGCATTTTAGCTCCCCTTGCCACAAAACGGCTTCCGGCGTAAAAAAACAAACCTGTCCCTTTCCGCAATCCGCCTGAAAAACCGGCGTCCCATCCTGCGCCCGGCCAATAATGGTATTTCGCACGTATCCTTTTGGAAGCTCCCTTCTCGCCTTCACCTCTCCATTCGCCGTATACAATTCCAATCTTCCTGTTTGTTCTTCAACAAAGCAAACTTCACCATCTTTTGACACAAATCCTCTGGGCAGGTCCACCAGATTACTTCGCTCTTCACCAAAGAGCTGCGGCGCAAAATCAGTGATCCTCCGAATGGTTTGATCTATTCCCATTTCCATGCAGTAATAATGCAAAAGATTCCATGTTTCATCATAATGCGCAAGAAAAACATACGTCCGCTCTCCCAAAGCATCCATGGAAATGATCCGCACAAGGCCGCGCTGCAATTCCTCTCCAAATTCCTTCCAATCCAATTCCTTTTCTTCCCCGGCGTCTTCCCCCCAGGCATCGGGAGATAATTCAGAGAGCTTAAGGTTTTCCTTCGTCTCCTTCATTGTTACGGTATCAACGCTCATTAACGTATAATGATATTCTTTGCCTTCCTCCGTTTTTTGATAAAAGCCGGAAAGCTCATAAAATACGTCGCCGGACCATGCAGAAAGGGAAGACTCTTTTCTCCATTCCATTTCTGAAACCGTTCCGAATCCCTCATGATAATCCTCCGGATGCCAAGGCTCCAAAGCTTCCTGCACTTCTTGAAAGCCTTTCCAGGCACGCTCTAACACCTGAATGGGCTTCCACTCCTCCTGGACTGTCACTGGTACCTGATCCTCTCGTAATTCTTCCTTTTTTTGACATCCGCCAAAAGCAAGCAGGATCATCAAAAAGATCCACCCAATCCTTACAAAACGCTTTCTGATCACGGGATGCACCTCCCTTCCGGTTTTTTTCTCTGCTATTTTTAATATAATTCAATTCCGGAGTTTTGCACTTTAAGATTCGTTTAATAATCCTTAAGAAGCCTTTAAGGTAACAAAAATTTTCCCTGTTCCTTATCCTTCAAAACAAATTACCCTTCAATACATCCTTCAAAACAAAAAACGTCCTGCGACACGTAGTTCCGCATCGCAGGACGTTTTTCCTTTATTGATATTCTTTTATTTCTGAGTGGGAACGATCTTTTCCTTACCGCCCATATAAGGCTGCAGTGCCTTGGGAATGCTGATGCTGCCATCCTCATTTAAGTTGTTCTCAAGAACGGCGATCAGTCCTCTGGGCGTTGCCAGAACGGTATTGT
>JAFZNO010000089.1 GCA_017552985.1 Lachnospiraceae bacterium | reverse complement strand
CTTTTACTGTTTTGTTTAGGTATTTGTTCTCTGAAATCTCGGAGATCAGGCTGCCTAAGAGCCTTTTCTCTGGAATTTTCAGGGTTGCATTGTTGTTTACTTATCAAGGTGCGTTTGCTGTCAAGTTCTTGGCGACAGCTTTGTTATAATAACACGGTCGCAATCACTTGTCAACATGTTTTTAAAGATTTTTTTGAAGAAATCAAAATCTTTTTTTCACTGCCATTTTGGGCGGTGGAATTATATAATATCACGTTCCGCCTTACTTTGTCAATGTCTTAGCGCAGTTTTTAATAGTAATACTGTCTCCAATTTTCAACGATCACGCTTGCCTCTTCCATGCTCATTCCCGTGATTTGGGCAAGCTCCTGCACTGCAAACATCTTCTCCTGTCCCTGGATGCACTGGTTTACGTGGGCCAGCGTTGCTTTTGCATAGCTGACGCCATTGATGTAGACGTAAGACTGCTCAGCAGCCTTCTTCTCCTCCGCATTCTGCTTTTTCCATCCGAGGGGGAACAGAATTCCGCCAACAACGATGAGAAAAACGCCGACAAAAAGGATCGACTTCATGGACGAAGGATTTGCAAGGGAATCAATGTAATACGGAAGCGCATAGGTCTTCATTTCCTCATCCGACTCAAACCACTCGGCTTTTCGGAGCGAATCATAATATAAATCCAGCATCTTCTTGTTCATCTTCTTAAGGCATCCCGTCTTTTCGGCATGCTTTGTCAGTTCCATCAGATAACCTTCTTCAAAATCCCAGGTGTCATCGCAAATGGCATCAAAGGTTGCATAATCCTTTTCCAGAACCTTTACGCCAATATACCTAACCTCATCTCCTTCATAAGCAGGGATCAAATAATATGATTCCTCAGCAGTCTTCGTTCCGTTCTCTGACGTCGTCTTCGTTGCAAAAGTTCCAAATACCGCATAGATGTCTGCAGTTACCATGTCAAACGTTCCAATCTCCGACACGCTGACCTCATACAGATCCACCGGAGTTCTCATGGAAGCGACTCCCTCGCGAAATCCGATGATAGACATTATCACGCCAACTGCCAAGACAATCCCGCCAATCTTCTTGATCTGTGCGCCCGTTTCTTTCACCTTCATTTTCAAAATTCTCCTTTGTATAAATCCTTATTTGCGTTACCAAGTCACCTTATTTCCAACTTACCCGCTTCCGCTCACGCCTGTTTTGCCTTAGCCGCGAAGAATGGAAGGCGTTCCAGGAACTTTGCATATTCGGACTCCTGGAAAACGCAGATCGGTCTGTCCGTATTTTCCAAGCCAGTTCCCTTGATCACGGGATCCACGCGGATCGGCATGGTCTCGCCAACCATCTTAAAGGTAAGCAATACGCTCTTCTTACGAAGCTTATACTTAAAATTCGTCAAATTCCAATTCACGTCCATGCGATTTCTCACGTAAAGCCTTCCCTCTTTCTTAATAAAAGGAAAGATGATCAACTCCTCTGAGCTGAATGCCAGTACGTAAGGGAAGTAATAATATACGGTGGAACCTATCTTTTGCTGGATCTTTGTGTAGTAGCCGACAACGTAAGTATAATTTGCGAACTCTGCATCCATCACGGTCGCCATTAGGTCAAGCATCTGACGTTTCTCCGTATTGTTGGCCTGTTGGTCTTTTAGGTGATTGTTTTGCTTTACGGACATGAGGATAAAGACGCAAATGATGGCAATGAAGGCTATGGCAAGGACGATAAGGGTAATGGGATCCATGTGGGAACCTCCGTAATAGATAGTAGCTATTCAACTCATAAAATCCGTCTGCCTTCGGCAGGCTTTCGATTTTATTTCAACTCACAAAAGCGCATGCTGCGCATGCGTCGCCGCTGCGCGGCTTTCCCTTTTGTTTCGTTTACGTTCGGCCAAAACCAAATGTCCGCTTCGCGGCCGCTTGGTTTTGTTCCTCACTAAAAATGGAGTGTTGACGTGTCAACACTCCAACCTTATTGGCAGATGAAACGGAGAAAGAGGGATTTGAACCCTCGCGCCGGTTGCCCGACCTACACCCTTAGCAGGGGCGCCTCTTCGGCCTCTTGAGTATTTCTCCTTATCCGAATTTCGTCTCTACCAATATGCATTTGTGCGCTAACTCATAGCGCATTTCTCATTATACGCAAGGATTCTTCATTTGTCAATCAAAAATATTATCTTTTTAATCTTCTATGGCCCGCCTCACCTTATAGCCTTCTTTTCTCAAATTTGAGGTCGATTTTTCCAACGAAATGTAATCCTTGTACGAAATCTCCGAATTATCCATGCCTGACTTTTCAAGCAGTCCGTCATCAATCATCTTCTGAATGTTTTCCGGCAAGTTCAGATACTCATATTCTATCGTCACGATCAGCTTTTTGTCTTCTATCTGCTCTATTTTGTAATGCATGGAGACGCTTGTTTCATACGCAGCATATTCCTGATCCAGCTTGTTCTTGACCTGATCGACGTAGTACTGCTCCCATCCATCGATGCTAAACTCAGTCTGGTACGTGATCTTGGTAACCTTGTCGCCATTCGACGTAAAGATCACCGTATCTTCTTCTACGCTGAAGTCGTCCTTCACGGTACGATACAGCGTCGTCGTTTTCTCTGCATTCTTTTCCACGTTTAGCTTATGGACGAAGAACACCAGAACGGCAATTGCGGCAAGTGCAACCAGCGCCCAAAAAGTCAAATACAGCACGCTTGGCTCATTCTCTTTCTTCGAATAAGAGGACGAGGAACGGCTCTGACCGCCGTAGGAATTTCCGCCACCGTAGGAACCACCGCCATTATAGGAACTTCCGCCACCGTAGGAACCACCGCCATGCGTGTTTCCGCCATCATAGGAACTTCCGCCGCCGGAGCTTCCGCCGCCAGTATAATCTCTAACCGCGCCGCTGCTTTCGGCCCCCTCAGTACTGAAGGCCTTACTGTAAGCGACAGGATCCTGACCGGCATTTACGGCCTTGTCATAATCCTTCTTCAACACGGGAATCACGGTCATGCCGCACGCCATGCAAAACGTCTCGTTCTCAGGCAATTCCGCGCCGCATTGAGGACAAACCTTCTTCTCCGGGCCATCATTGGAGTCATCCGCTCCATCCCCGTACATCCCTCTGCTTCCAAAAGAATTATCTGCAACGAATCCTACTCCCAACGGATTTTCTCCGAGTGGATTTGTTTTCCAATTATCGTTTTCCATGATCCTTTCCCCCGTTAAATCAACTATTTATCTTCATATTCCGCAATGGCTTCAACGATCCTCCGGCGAACCTCCGTCGCGATCTCCACCGTCTTCATGCCCTGATATTCTTCATAATACATGGGTTTTAAGTAGATCAGCTTCACCGTTACCCGGCGAATGGATTGCACGTCAAATGGGATAAAACAATTGATCAGCGCACAGGGTACAATGGGACATTTGGCCTTCTGTGCCGCCTTAAAACTTCCGGGCTTAAACTCCTGCACCTTATTTCCCTCGCGGCTGCGATGTCCCTCCGGGAAGATCAGATAATTCCGGCCTGCCTTAACTTCCTCAGAGATCTGATTGATCACCTGCATGGACTGACGCACGTCCTCGCGATCCATGGCAAGGGATCCCGTGGCCTCCAACACCTGCTTGAGCAGAATGATGTTCTTGGCCTCCTTCTTGATCACCGCCGCAAAAGGTCTCGGACAGGAAGAATAAAACGTCAGCGAATCAAACAACCCTTGATGGTTCGGGTAAAACATAAAGCCGTCTTTTTCCGGCAGATTCTCAACCCCATGCACCTCCAGCTTGATGTTTCCGCCCCAGATTGCCCGCTTCGCGATATACTTTGTGATCTTAAATCCGGGATTGTAATCCCCGTTGTAATGCTTTGCCACCCAGCAAAGCCGGATGAACATAAACGGCGCCAGCAAAAAATTCATCAAGACCATCAATGCAATTCTCATCGCCAGCTACTCCTTGCAATAAGCCGCGGTGGCCGTTTCATACAAATTATTTCCCTCCGCGTCGATCACCACGATCACCGGGAAATCCTTGACTTCCAGCTTCCGGATCGCCTCCGTTCCCAGATCATCATAAGCGATCACCTCGGAGCTCAGGATCGATTTGGAAAGCAACGCGCCCGCACCGCCTACCGCCGCAAAATACGTGGCGCCGTTTCTCACGATCGCATCCTTTACCGCCTGGGTACGCTTTCCCTTTCCGATCATGCCTTTCAGTCCAAGATCCAAAAGAGCCGGCGCATACTTGTCCATGCGGCTTGCCGTCGTCGGACCTGCGGAACCGATGGGCCGCCCTTCCCGGGCCGGTGACGGTCCCATGTAATAAATCACGTTATTCTTCATCTCCAGGGGAAGCTTCTCGCCCCGGTCCAGCGCTTCCTGCATCCGCTTATGCGCTGCATCCCTGGCCGTATAGATCGTTCCCGTTAAGTATACGTAATCCCCTGACTTCAAGGACCTTGCATCCTCGTCACTCAGCGGAACCTTCACGTATCTGTCCATGTCTTTCCTCCTAAATCTCCCGCACCGCGTGTCTGTTTACGTGACAACAGATATTGATCGCAACGGGCAATCCCGCAATGTGCGTGGGATAAGTATTCACGTTGACCGCCATGGCAGTCGTGCTGCCGCCGAGCCCTCCGGGGCCAATGCCGGTGCGATTGATCTTCTCCAGCATTTCCTCCTCCAGCTCCCGTACCCAAGGGATCTCCGAGTGCTGATCCACGGGTCTGGTCAAAGCCTTTTTCGCCAAAATGGCACATTTTTCAAACGTTCCGCCAATGCCAACGCCAACCACCATGGGCGGGCATGCATTCGGTCCCGCATCCTTCACGGCCGTGAGGATCGCATTTTTCACGCCTTCGATTCCGTCCGCGGGTTTTAACATAAACACCCGGCTCATGTTCTCACTTCCAAAGCCCTTCGGCGCAACGGTGATCTTCACCTTGTCCCCGGGCACCAAGTCATAATGGATCACGGCCGGCGTATTATCCTTCGTGTTCTCTCGCAAAATGGGATCCTTCACCACGGACTTGCGCAGGAATCCGTCCACGTAACCTCTCCGAACGCCCTCATTGATGGCATCCGTGAGGCTTCCTCCCTCAAAATGCACGTCCTGTCCGATCTCCACAAAGATCACGGCCATTCCCGTATCCTGGCAGATGGGGATCATGTCTTCTCCCGCGATCCTAAGGTTTTCCTGCAACTGCTCCAGGATCTGCCGCCCCAGGGGCGCTTCCTCCTGCTTTGTCGCCTGTTCCAGCTTCTCCTTCATGTCCGCGGATAAAAAGTGATTCGCCTCAATGCACGCCTCACTGATCTTCTCCGTAACTTCACTGACGTTTATGGTTCTCATGACCTCAATTACCTCTTCTTCCAACCATTCTTTAGGAGGGACTTGTCCAAAGACTTCACGGAGATGTATTTCGCATCCTTTGACATCGTCACGTTTGCAGCCTTTGCCATCGCCTGCATCCCCTCTTTTTCATCTAACTTTCCATAAGTGATGATAATCGAAACCGTGGAACCCGACGACGTAACGTCATACGTAATGGTAGAATATGAGCCAAAGCTCTTACCGCATTCCTCTTCCCACTCACCCATGTAAACGCCTATGTCCGCATCAGATTCTCCGAAGCAGTCGATCTCCAGAACGTCCTGGACCTGCAGAACCTTATCGCCCTGATAGTCCACCTGCCAGTATTCCGTATACCCCGCTTCTTCCTTAGGCGATAAGTATTTCACGCTCTGCCGCTTTAACTTTGTCAGGCTGTCCGTCACAAAGATCAACAAAAAGATTGCACAGGCAATTCCCGCCATGATCAGGACGGATACCAAGAAAGAAGGCTTATCCGAATAACCGCGTGCCACTGGCGCACTGGGATTCCCATTCGGGCCACCGGCATTATCGTAATTTCCCGTGGCATTATAACCACCGGCATTGTCGTAATTTCCAGCGGCATTATAACCACCGGCATTATCGTAATTTCCAGTGGAATCATAAGTCCCCGCATTTCCGTAACTACTCGTTGTGCCGTATCCCGCTGCTCCATAGCTGCCAGCCGCATTATTTCCACTGCCTGCGCCATAGCCGCCGCTCTCCCCGATAATGCCCGTGGGATCCGCTGCCGGACTTACTCCAAAGGATCCAAAACTGTCAGATTCACCATATCCTGCAACGGAATCATTTCCCTTCGCCGCACCGCTGTCGGGATCCACGTAGGACCCGCAACCCATGCAAAAATTATCCTCCATCAGTGGCGTTCCGCACTTTGGACACAGTCTAGCCTGATTATCTTCCATTTCTTCCTCCCTCAGACGATACCCTCTCTCCGAAAGTATCGTAATATCCTGTCTGCATTAGTTTTCCTGAAGAACGTATCCAGTCTTTTGGAGATCCTTCAAAGTCTTTTTGAGCGCAATGTAATCGCCGTTTCCTGCTTCCGTCTTGTTACCGCCAAGCTTAAACAGTCCAAGTTCGCTCATGGTCGTAATGTTGTCCTTGTTGTCAAGGAAATTATACGTCAGATGCATGACAATCTCATTTCCGTTCTGGGAAACGTTATAATCAATAAACGATGCCTTTGCAATGTCCGCGTACGTCTTATCCCAATGCTCTTTATTGAAGTTAATGTCATCCTGACTCATTCCGGTGGCATCTATGACCATCTCTTCCGTAATGCTGCGGATCTTGTTTCCAGTCGAATAAAACGTTATTGTTTCCGTCACGTTGTGACCATTCGTAACACTGTCCTTGCGCAGCACGGTGATCGCATCCTTCTTGGACGCCGAGATCGCCAAAACGGTGCAAACGATCGCCACGATCACCATAACGGCCGTTACGGCGCCAAGCACGATCAGCTTCACGGGAATCTCCGGAGCCTGACGCACCCTGGAAGTAGGGATGGGCGCCCTGCCATATTCATCATCGCCATAACCGCCAAATCCGCCATTTCCACCGTAGGAACCACTATTTCCGCCATAAGAACCGCCATTTCCGCCGGTATTTCCGCGGAAACCACTGCCAGTAGTGCTTCGGGAGGTACTGCCGGCGCTGCTTCGGGAAGTCGTGCTTCCGCCGGACTTCTTTGCCCGCATGCGCTCATATTCCCGTTTCCCGACAGGCTCCACCTTCTTACCGCATCTGTTGCAGAAACTGTCGCGGCCCACCATGGGCATGCCGCATTCCGGACAGAATCTCTCGTCGGAATCTTCTTCCTCTTCCTCCTCAGCCGGCTCATCCAGATCATCATACAGGGAACTGGTGGTCATGTGCGCCGCCGCAAAGGAACTAACGGGTTCAGGCTTTGCAGGCTCCAAATCTTCATAGAGATTAACGGGCTTCGCCGCAGGTTTAACCAAAGTATCGCTGCCGTAAGGACTGGCAGGTTTGATCAAAGTCTCTTCGCCATAAGAACTTGCGGGTTTGATCAGAGTCTCACTCTCCGCAGGCTGGGCAGGCTTGATCAAAGTATCGCTTCCATAGGAACCAACCGGTCTAACCGCCGTACCTCCTCCAAACGAAGTATCCGGCCTAATATTCATTCCCAAGGGATTGAGCCCAAGCGGGTTCGGGCCAAGAGGATTCTCTCCCCACGACTTCTTCGTTTCCGGTTCTGAAACGGCAGGCTTCACCGTTGTTTTTTCTTCAAATGCGTTCTCGTTCTTTTTATTCTCAGCAGCCAGTAAGCCCAGCGGATCCGGGCCGAGAGGATTCGGGCCAAGTCCGCTTGCGCTTGCTACCGTTGTCGCGTCGTCAAAGGAAAGGTCCGGCTTTACGTTTTCACCCAAAGGATTTGCTGACAATGCATTTTCGCCCAAAGGGGTAACCTTCACGGGACTCTGCTTCTGCGTTTGCGGCGCCGGCGCCTTCATCTCGGGCGCAACCTTCGGTGCCACGCCCATCGGTGCGTCTCCCAGCATAAAATCTTCAACGGCCTTCTGCACCACTTCGTTTGGATCCGCGCCCATCAAAAAGCTTGCGCTTCTGTCCACGCCCATGGCGTTATAGCCCAGCATGTTCTCCTCTTCGAAATGCAGCTCGCGCGTATCCTTCTCCAGAATACTCACGTTCTCCGCAGCCTTGCCTTCGAATTCGTAAACGTCCTGGCCGTCCACCGCCAAAGGCTGCTCCTCGGACTCGTCACCCTGATTGCTGCCGGCCAACATTTCATTGGCCAAGGTACCCGTTTCCTCAAACGGCTTCTTCGGCACGTACTTCTTCAGCTTCAATGATTCTTTTCCAAAGGAGCTGTCCGGCGCAATGTCCTTGCCAAACGGATTGTCGCCCAAGGGCTTGTTCACCCGCACGTTCTCCGCCTGTACCCTGGGACCGGAAGCCTTCATCGGCTCAAAATGCTTCGGCTTAAGCGCCTCCTTACCGAAGGAAAGGTCCGGCGCGATTTTCTTCGCGTTATCGCCAAAAGGATTTCCGCCCGCCAAAAGCAATGCCCTTAATGGATCCATGCCCTCGGCATCGTTAACCTTCGGTGCAGTGGGAACGTCTCCCAGCTGATTGTTAAGCGGCGCTCCGCCAGACATCAGTCCGAGGGGATCGTCGTCCGCTGAGTCCAATCCGGCATAATTCAACGAAAATACGTCGTCATTTACGTTCTCCCCCAAGGGCTTATAATCATCATCGTCTGCCAGGGAAGAACCATTGTTATAATAACTGCTGCTGCCCTCCAGCGTCGAATCCAAAGTTCCGTCGCCGTAGGGAATCTGAATGGAATTGTCATCGTCATCATAGGAATAGCTGCTCGAAGCGACGCCGCTTCCCAAAGAAGAACCGTTGGAAGCTTCGCCCGAGGATTCACCCGGAGCAGCCTCGTCGTCATAAGAAGACCCGCTGGAAATAACGCCGCTTCCAAAGGAGGATCCGCTGGAAAATACCCCGCTGCCAAAGGACGTGGGATCGCTCAGGGAAATAATGCCGCCCAGCACTCCGTCTCCAAAATCATCCTCCAGGGAGATAATGCCGCCCAAAGGAATCTCCTTCGGTTCCTCAGGTTCCGGAGCGGGCTCCGGCACGGGAATAGGCTCCGGCGCGGGAGCGGGAGCTGCCTCTTCCTTCGCGCCCAGACCAAGGGGATCCGGCCCCAAAGGATTTTCTCCCAAAGGATTTAAGCCAAGCGGATTCGGTCCAAGAGGGTTCAGCCCCAAAGAGCTAGGCCTCCCGATGGTCGTACCGCCGCCAAAAGAGGTATCCGGTTTGATATTTCCGCCCAAGGGATTTATGCCCGACAAAAGGCCAAGCGGATCATCTCCCAAGGGATTCGGTCCAAGCGAACTGGGCTTTGCCACGTTCGTACCGCCGCCAAAGGAAGTATCCGGTTTGATATTTCCGCCCAAGGGATTTACGCCCGACAAAAGGCCAAGCGGATCATCGCCAAAAGGATTTTCCGTCGGCTTCTCACCCATCGGCGCGTCGCCAATGGGACTGCTTGCCACCGGTTTTACAGGATCCTTATTCGGATCGTCTCCCATCAAAAAGCTCGCGCCCCTGGCGACTCCCATGGCGTTATCGCCAAGCATGGATTCGTCATCGGGATCCTCTCCCAAAGGATTGTTTGCAAAAAAACCGTCCATTGTTTTTCCTCCCTAACACAGTCCTTAACTGAGCTTCTTCAAAACCGCATCCAACTCCTCCGCACCGGGCTCCGTTGGCTTCCAAAGAATCGTCTGTCCGTCATTTTCATATCTGGGGATCAGGTGCAAATGGAAATGCATGACCGTCTGGCCTGCCAGCTCACCGTTATTCTGCACGAGATTCAATCCCTCGCATCCAAGGCGGTCCTTCAAGAGCGCTGCAACCTTCTTCGCAACGGGAAGCACCTTCGCCGCGAGCTCATCCGGCAGCTCATACAGATTTGCCGCATGCTCCTTTGGAAGGATCAGCGCATGTCCCTCCGTCGCCGGTCCAAGATCCAGGATGGCACGGAAATCCGCATCCTCATACACCGTTCTTGACGGGATTTCCCCGTTCGCGATCTTACAAAAAATACAATTATCCTGCTTCATTTTTGCCTACCTGTTCCTTTCCCCAGTTTATAGTTCATCCATGCCTTCCGGCATCAAAAATCGTCATCCTCGTCCCTGCCGCGCATCAGCGAAGGCAATCCCTTCGAATAGCGCTTGATCATGCAAAACAGTGATCCCAGGATCAGTCCCGTGAGAAGTCCGCCGAGATGCCCGGCATTGTCCACGTTGCTGGCGGTAAAACCGCTGTAAAGACTCAGCGCGATCATCAGGCCAACCCTGAGCGGCGTTACCATCGGCATCGGCTTCCGGTAAAAGAGCACCATCGCGAGAAGCAATCCGTCCAACCCAAAGATGGCACCGCTTGCGCCCACGCTTCCGACGGAGGTTCCCTGGATCAGCTTGACGTAGAGCGACAGCATGCCCCCGCCGATCCCGGAAAGAAAATAGATCACGCCGTAGGGCAGGTGTCCGATTTCCTTCTCGATCATGGAACCCATAAAATACAGGATCACCATGTTATTAAAAATATGATCAATGCCCCCGTGCAAAAACATGCTGACAATGAATCTCTCGTATTCACCGCGCACAAGCACGCCTTCCACGGTCAGCGCCCCCACTTCATAAAGATCATCCCCGCCAAACTCCGTGAAGAGAAATAACAGCACGTTGACGGCCACCAGCATTACGCTGACGTAGGGGATTTCTTTCCATTTTTTTTGATTCCACGTTCCGTTCATACATAATTCCCCACTATGCCATTACTTTACCACTTAATGCCCTTTTTCGTCAACCTTTGACAAGCACGCTTTCGCATGAAATTACGTAATCTATACAAAGTTTTCCTTTGGCTCCCTCGCCAACCCTCCCAAAAATGGATTACAGAGACGTATGCCTGATCGGCGGCGACCGCCGCATTTCCTACATGGCCCCCATTCTTTCCCGGGAAGGATGCAGGGTTCTTCGCTTTGACGCGCCCACTCCCGGAGTACAATTCCAGGAAGCCCTTGGCGGTGCCGGAACCGTCATCTGCGGCATCCCCTTTGAAAAAAACGGCAAAATATTTTGCGAAAAAGAAAGCTCCGTCTCCGTCGCGGAATTCCAGCGCCTTCTGAGAAAACGCCAAATGATCTTTGGCGGCCTTTTTCCCAGTCATTTTCTTCGCCACTGCGAGGAGCGCTCGATCATATGCCACGATTTTATGAAAGACGAAGCCTTGACCTTGTTTAACGCCGTTGCCACGGCCGAGGGCGCCATTCTGGAGGCCCTCTCAAACCAGGAAACCCTCCTTCACCAAAGCAACTGCCTCGTCCTTGGCTTCGGGCGGTGCGGCAGCCTGATCGCCCAGAGACTCTGGGGCCTCCACGCCAGCGTTACCGTGGCAGTCCGCGATCCCGCGGAGCTCGCCATGGCCATGGCCCGGGGCCACCAGACCCTCCCCCTTGCGGAGCTTCCGGAAAACGTTGCCCGCTTCGACTATGTTTTCAATACCATTCCCGCCTGCCATCTCGGCGAAAAATGCCTGCCCCAGGTCCGCCAGGACTGCCTCATCATCGACGTCGCCTCCGGCCGGACCGGCGTGGACTATGAGCTGGCCGGGAATTTGTCCCTCCGAGCCCTGTTCTGCCCCGGCCTTCCCGGAAAATATTCAGCAAAAAGCTGCGCGGAACGGTTGGTAAAATACGTTATGCAAATCATTACGTGATTCTATTCAGGAAAGGTGCGTGATTTTCATGGAACTTAGCGGAAAAAACGTGGGCTTGGCCCTGACGGGTTCCTTTTGCACGTATGAGAAAGCCTTCCAGACCCTTGAAGGCCTAAAGGACGCGGGGGCAAACCTGTACCCCATCCTTTCCGATGCGGCCCAGCAGATCTCCAGCCGCTTCGGAACTCCAAAGGACTATTTAAGGCGCATCACGGCCATAACGGGACGGGATCCGATCCTCTCGATCGAGACTGCGGAGCCTCTTGGCCCCTCCTCCTTTCTGGACGTTCTCGCCATCGTGCCCTGTACCGGGAATACTGCCGCAAAGCTGTCAAACGGCATCACGGACGGCCCCGTCCTCATGGCGGCCAAGGCCCACCTTCGCACGGGAAAACCCCTGGTGATCGCCATTTCCACCAATGACGGCCTCGGCATGAACCTTAAGAACATTGGCCTTTTGTATAATTCCAAAAGCATTTATTTCGTCCCCTTTGGCCAGGATAACTGGGTGAAAAAGCCCAATTCCCTCGTGGCGCGCCTGGACCTCCTGAAACCCACTCTCGAGCACGCCCTGGAGCATAAGCAATACCAGCCGGTGCTGATCTCTTACCCCGCGGCCCCGTCCCGAAAGGAGTCCTGACATGTGTGGAATTGCCGGCTTTTGTAACCTCCACGAAAATTTCCGCGAAGATCCGGGAAAATACTATCAGGCACTCCAGGCCATGGGGCAGGTGCAGAAGCACCGCGGCCCCGATGCCGACGGCGTCTTCCTCCAAAGGCACGTGGGCCTGTCCCACGTGCGGCTCTCCAGCCTGGATCCCGAGGGCGGCGCCCAGCCCATGACCCGCAGCGCCCGCCCCGCCAGTCCATGCGCCAACTCCAGCTCCGGTCCAGACATCGGGACCGCCTTCTGCAACCACGCCGCCACCATCGTCTTCAACGGCGAGATCTACAACAGTCCCGCCCTCCGAGCCGAGCTCCTTCGCGAGGGCGCCGTCTTTGAGACCACCTGCGACACCGAAGTGATCCTTCTGGGCTATCTCATGCACGGGCCGGATTTCATCCGCTCCCTGAACGGCATTTTTGCCTTTGCCATCTGGGACGAGGCGGCCCAGCGCCTTCTTCTCGTCCGCGACAGACTCGGCGTAAAGCCCCTATTCTACGCGTTCCTTGGCCAGACCTTCCTCTTTTCGTCCGAGATCAAGGGCATCCTGCGCTTTCCCGGCTTCCCCTCCGCGGTGGACCGGGAGGGACTCTGTGAGATCTTCGGCCTCGGCCCTGCCAAAACCTATGGAAAGGGCGTATTTCAAGGCATCTCGGAGGTACTGCCGGGGCACTCGCTGGAATTTGCCGGCGGCAAACCTCTCCAGACGCCCTACTGGCAGCTGGAAAGCCACCCACATGAAGATTCCTGGGCGCAAACCGTAGAAAAGACGCGCTTTCTCGTCACCGACAGCATCCGCATGCAGCTCCTCTCCGACGTGCCCGTCTGCACCTTCCTCTCCGGCGGCATTGACTCCAGCCTCGTCACCGCCGTCTGCAGCGAGGAGCTGAAAAAGCGCGGCCAGCTTCTCTCCACCTATTCCTTTGACTTTGCGGGAAATGACAAGAATTTTCGCGCCAACGACTTCCAGCCCTCCCAGGACCGTCCCTTCGTCGACCTCATGGTCTCCCACTGCCAGACGGACCATCACTACCTCGAATGCGACAACGGCGACCTCTTCGGCCATCTTTTCGATGCCGTAGATGCCCGCGACCTCCCCTGCATGGCCGACGTGGAAAGCTCCATGCTCTATTTTTGCAGACAGGTGGCCCGGCGTCACAAGGTCACCCTCACCGGCGAATGCGCGGATGAGATCTTTGGCGGCTACCCCTGGTTCCACAAAAAGGAATGCTTCGAGGCCACCATCTTCCCCTGGTCCATGGACTTCTTGCCCCGGACGGCTCTTCTTCGGGATGAGGTCCTGGAGCTCCTGCCCTTAGAAGAATATGCCCGCAATGCTTATGAAACAACGCTCCGGGAATGCCCTGCCCTTTCGGGGGAATCCAGTGAGGAACGGCGCCGGCGCGAGATTTCCTTCCTAAACCTTCGCTGGTTTATGCAGACGCTCCTGGACCGCATGGACCGGACCAGCATGCACGCCGGCCTTGAGGCCCGCGTTCCCTTTGCGGATCACCGCATCGTCGAATACCTCTGGAACGTGCCCTGGGAGATGAAATGCCACGGCGGCGTGGTCAAGGGTCTCCTTCGCGAAGCCTCCCGGGGACTTCTTCCTGAGGAAATCCTGACGCGCAAAAAGAGCCCCTATCCGAAGACCTACGACCCCGCTTACGAGGGCCTCCTCCGGAAGGAGCTCCTTACCGTATTGTCCGATCCGGCGCAGCCGCTGACGCGCCTTCTCGACCGGAATAAAGTTCTAAAATACCTGGAAAAACCCAGCGATTACGGCCGGCCCTTCTATGGCCAGCTCATGGCAGGACCCCAGCTCCTTGCCTACCTGTTGCAGGTCGGCTACTGGCTCCGGACGTACAACGTCGAAGTGCGGCTGTAAGCCACTCACCCGCGACCGTTACGTGCCATGCAGGTCAAATCCCGCGCCGCTTAGCTGCGGATTTCCTTGAGGATGCGTACCACGTCGTCGATCTTTAACGTGATGCTCATGGTCAGGGGATCGATCACGATGAATTCCACGCTCTCAGGAAGGAAATTCTTCACCTCGTCAGGCGCAACGCGCACGATGCGCACGTCCTTTACGTGATTTCTGCTGTGCACTACCAGCTCGTCCATGTTGGTGAACAGACCAAGGGCGGACATCTTTACCGGCTCCTCGTCCTCACCCTTCTCGTTCTTGTCGGGCGTAGGGGTGTAAATGGGCAGCATGCAGGCCGTCAGGTTGATGGAAGGATCGTCCTCGTGACCCTTCTCAGGGATGACAGGCAGAAGGAACTTCGCCCTTGCAAGGTTTGCGTAAAACTCCTCGTAGCGCTCCTTCGCCTGCGCCACGTCCTTATCCTTGCGGCGCAGATACTGTGCAAAATACATGCCGGTCAGCTGAACGCCCATCAGCTCATTCTTTTCCTTCTCAACGGCGTCCTTAACCTGCTGCGGGAGCACCTCGTCAAGAGGAAGGCTCTCGCCGCGTTCGCCTGCAGGCTTAAAGAATACGGCATTCAGTCCCATCAGGGGGAATTTTGTCAGATGCTCACGCACCTGATTGCGCATCAGCTTCTTCATGGGGATCACGTTGCTGTTCTCTCCCTCGGGACGAGGCATCTCCATGGTCTTCAGCTCCGTGATGCCGACTGCGTCGCCGTTCTCGATCATGTGCTTGCCGGCTTCCTCGGCATCCTCATGCGTCTCAAACAAAAACGCCTGATCATAATAATTCGTCTGCTCACACTCTACAAAAGGCATGCGCGTATACAGGGAATACAGAATGTATGCCTTGGGTAAATTTCTTAATCTCTCAATTTTCTCTTCTCTTGTCACGTGATTGCTCCTAACCTTTCCTTCGCCCGTTTCCGTGCGGCGCGTCATGCGCCATGCCACGCCAGGTCCCTGCGGATTTCCCCTCCGCAATGAACCGCCGGGCAAACAACTAGGCTTATTATATCTTGAAATTGAAAATAACGCAAGTAATAAACTACAATAGCGTCTTCAGGAATTCCGCGGACTTCAGCATGAACCCGAGCTGATCCGGCGCGCCAAAGTGCTCGATGGCCATGTAGCCCTCATAGCCCTGGTCCTTCAACTTCTGAACGAGCTGCGCGATGGGCACGTAACCGTCCCCCACGGGCACGGGCTTCATGCCGCGGCGATGCAACAATTCCTCGCCCAAAGGCACCCCAAGCTCCTCCCAGATCTCCGGCGCTTCCTCATCCTCACCACGGTCTTTGCAGTGCACGTGCCCGATCTGATCCTTAAAGAGCTCATACGCCTCCTCGGCGCTCTCATTGCTGAAGGCATAATTTCCCATGTCCAGCGTGTGCTTTAAGTCCGGCACCTGCGTAAAGAACCATTTTAATTGATTGATCCGGGCGATGGGCGAAGTGAAGCTGTCGAAATCCTCCAGCGAAACCATGATCCCGCGATCCTTTGCATACTCCGTAAGCTCCGCGATGGCATCCCGCATCGCAAGGATCTCCGCGATCCCGCTCATGTAGCGGTCCGTCTCCTCGAAAGAATGGCTGACGCGGGAAAGCTCCTTCGCCTGCTCCTCCGGAAGAAATCCCGGGATCAGCATCACGCGCCGGATCCCCATGGCCTTTGCCATGTCGATCATCTTTCTTCCAGTATGCATGCCCGCCGCATATTTATTGCCAAAGTCAAAGAACTGATACAGATTCGAGATCTCCATCCCGGCATCCTTGATGATGCGGTTCAATTCCGGCTTTTGCACCAGCGTCGTAAACTCCATCTCAACACCGGTAATTCCGGCGTTGCGCGCCTGCGCCAGAAGCTCCTCCAGGGATTTCCCCGTCTGCTCCATGGCCTCCCGCAAATGCTCATAAAAGATGGAAAGCTTGATGGGACCGGACGGGCATTCGCTTGCTCCGCCTGCCATGTTTCTTTCGTTGCCAGTATTTGAAGCGCTCGATATGTAAGCATCCCCTGCGTTTTGTCCACTTGTGGCATATGCCCCGCTCCCTGCGTTTACGCCGCTCGCCTGATTTGTGACACTTGCGTCACCTCTTCTCGCCTTCGCCGCGTATCCGCTGATCTCCTCAGGCGCCATCTTTACCTCCTGGCACTCCATGGGATGCTTTAATCGCCGCGTCGGCGCGCACCAAAGCACCGCATTCATGATGATCCGCTGAATGAATCTGTCATAATACGTGGGGTATGCCTCGTGTCCCGGCTGGAAATAAAAGATCTTTCCAAGCCCCCGCGTGAACGTACAGCCGCTCCGGAACACCTCGCCGCCGGCAAACCATCCCGTAAACACCACGTCGTCGGGCTTCGGTATGTCAAAATACTCTCCGTACATCTCCTCCACGGGAAGCTCGATATATTCCGGGATATACTGCGCGATCGGATGTGACGGTGCTGTCACAAATAACCGTTCGCGGTCTCCATGCCGCCACTTTAGAGTCATCGTCGTCCCGAGAAGCTTTTTCATCATCTTGCTGGCATGCGCCGAATGCAATGCCACCAGTCCCATGCCGTTTAGTACCGCCTGGCGGATCCTCTCCGCCACCTCGTCCGAAAACGCCTCCTGCGCCATGTGACTCCAATACACCAGCACGTCCGTGGCATCCAGGATCTCCTGTGTCAATCCGTGCTCCGGCTCGTCAAACGTCGCCACGTGCACCCTGATCTCCTCATTCTGACACAAAAACTCCGCAATACACCCATGGATCCCGTCCGGATACACCTTCCGGATATCTTCCTGCAATCTCTCATGCAAATTCTCATTCCACACCGTTACGTTGATCATCCTAACCCCTCCTCCACTGTGTCACGAGAACGTGTTTACTGACACACTTTTTTGTCACGGGGACATGTCTATTGACACGTTTATTATCCCACGTGCGTGCCCGTTTGAAAACCTTTTTTTGTTGAAAGCGCTTTCTTATCACTTTTTGCTTAAATTTGATTGCCTAACTGCATTTTTTGCTTTATAGTAGAGATAGGGGCAGTTTGGGGAAGCTGCCCCCTCATAAACTATCGGCGGCACCCGGCCGTCGAAAACGGGAGGATACGATATGTTAAGAACTAGTCGCAACAAGAACGTGCCTTTGTTGGACGAAAACGAAAGAGGCATGATCTCCAAGCTCGCCGAGAGGTGCAACTGCCTGGAGCCCATGGAGACAAGAACCTGCAAGGCAGGAGATTTCACCCTGATCGCAAAACAGTCCGACATTGGAAACACCAAAGAAATTCACCTGATGGCATTCCTGGAAGCAGAAAACATCTACGAGTACGTTTCCGACGCATACGTGAGCAGCACCATGGACAAGAGTAACTACTACCAGTTCCTCTTCAACTCCGTGAACAATTATAAATTGGACCAGAAGGCAAATGCTGAGTCTCTTGAGGTTTACAAGGAAAATGCGAGAAACCTTTTCCCTGGCGAAGAGCTTTGCTATGCTTTTGGCGGCCAGCTCACCATCGCCGTTTTGAATAAGGGCGACGTCCGCCGCATTGGTCAGAATAACTACGTTGTTTCCATCAACGTAAACTTCCTAAAGACGGATTCCGAGGAAGTGATCGAAAAAGATCTGAACAAGACCATCGACAAATACTATAACACGCACAAAGACGACATTCGCCTTGCGACCAAGGCACAGCACATCATGAAGCAGTGCCTGAACCTGTCTGAGCGCGGCGCCGCGCAGTTCATCTATGAGCATGAGTACTTTGTGGTGACCAGAAATGCGGACAACCCTGACAAGTTCTCCGTCAGCTACGGCAGCTGCAAGGAAGACTTCAACAAAGCAAAACAGCTCTGCCTCAATGACAAGGAATTTGAGAACACCGTGACCGCTCTCACTGCGCAGCAGCTCGCCAAGACCATCTACGAATTCCTGCAGAAATGCGAGATGACCATGTTCCTTTCCAACGAAATGATGAAGGCCATGTCGGAAAAGGAAGAGGCTGCGGCAGAAAAGCCTGAAGACAAGAAGCCTGCAGACGTAAAGACTGCAAAGCCTTCCGAGACCAAGAAGCCTGAAACCGCGGCTCCGAAAGCCGACGCTTTCAAGGAAGCTCCGAAGCCTGCGCCCAAGAAACCTGAGGAAACAAAGGCCGAAGAGAAGCCCGAACCCAGACCCGTCAAAAACAATTACCTGCTGTTGTGATTACGTAGTTACCAAAAATACAAAGAGCCCACGGACCCAAGTCCGCGAGCTCTTTTTTATCGATAAAATCTCCAATAACATCCGTCCGCCACAAGCTCATACCGCTCGTTCACCCACTGCATGATCCAGGAATCCTCCGGGACGTTTGGTGCGCCAAACCAGCTCGATACGGCCACCACCGTCGGCTCCTTATCCGGATTTAGCTTAAGATACTCCTCCAGACACTCATTGTACTGCGGCGTGTCGATGGTGGAATAATTGCTGATCTCCGTCCCCGCATAGAGATACGTCAGCGAATCCATCAGCTCCCCGCCAACAAACAGGATCTTGTCCTCCGGATTTAAATACTTCTGAAAATCCTCAATCGTCCAAATGGCCTGCTGTTTCGTCACGTGATCACAGACCACGCCGACTGCCGGGCCGCCGCGGATCACGTTCTGCACCTCCCAGATCGTCTGCACCCGTCCATTCGTATTTCCGATGCCCCAGACCACCAGGCCCCTGTGCACCAGCACGATCAACAGGATCATAAAAATGACGCGCTTGTCATCTTTGAAAAGATGCTTGAAAAAGATCAGGGATACCATGCCGCCGAGCACCAGATAAGCCACGATCGTGATCATGCCGAGATCCGTAAGCATCATCGTTGCGAAGAATGACGCTGCCGACAATGCCATGCCCGTCACCCAAACCTGCCTCTCCTCGCCGCTTGCCTTCTTAAATCCAAAGGCCGCTGCCAGGATCATCACCACGGGAAGCACGTAAATGCTGCAATTCCAATCTATGCCAGTCTTTCGTTGCAGCACCAGCATCACAAGCTCCAAGAGAAGAAAGAGTGCCGCACCGACCTGCGCTCCCTTACGGATCAAGACCGAGGCCAAAACGCAACCTGCCACGGCCCCCATCATGATCCCAAAGCCCGTCCAATATCCTCCAAAACGGAACGTGGAATGGGTGTCCGAAAGGAAAACGTTGCGGATCACCAAAGTAAAAGTCGAAAAACCCAGCTTGATCAGAAAATATCCCAGATACGAAAGCCCCAGAACCGCCTCCGTCCCAATAAACACGAGACAATTCTTCCACCGCTGCTTCGTGTAAACAAACAACAGGATCACCACCGCCACCGCGCTGAGCACGCAGCTCGGATACGAAAGCGCCTGCAGTGCAACGCTGATCCCCGCCAGGATCAAATACCGGAGCTTATCCTGCTGCCGGAAGAACCGAAGCAAAAAACAAAACGTCGAAACCGAAAAACCAATCTCCAGGTTCGCAAACTCCGGGAAGGGCGTCTGCTTCGCCCGGAAAACCAGAAGGAACATCCAAAGCGCCTGCCCCGTGAACTTATCCGCAATACCAACCGTCGGACCCGTACCGGAAGCCTGGTCCGAACCTGCTGCCGTACCGGAACCCGTACCCGTCACCGTTCGGTACGCGTACCACCCCAGCAGTCCGAACGCCGCCGTCCCGCAGATCTGCAGATACAGCACCACGCCGGCATAGGACGGCACGATCAAGTGATACAGCCCCATCAGCAAATCATTCACAAAGATCGACGTCTGATGCGGCTCCCACATCTGAAGCAACATCGCGTCCCCGCGAAGATGCCGGTAAGACATGGCAACCTGATACGCGCTGTCTGGCCCAAAGTCCGTAAAAATACTCTTTACGCACGCCAGCGCCGTCAATATCCACAATATTCTTAAGGCAATCTTTTCCTTCTTCTCACTCATGAACCACTTGTTTCCCTACTTCATTGTCCCATTGGCGGCATACCATTCCGCAAACTTCCTAAGTCCCTCGCGGATCCCGATGGTCGGCGTAAATCCGTAATCACGCTCCAGCGCCGCGCTGTCCGCATACGTCACGGGCACGTCGCCAGGCTGCATGCCCACCAACTCCCGGTGTGCCTCAAAATCATAATCCTTTGGCAACACGCCGGCACGCACCAGCTCCTCCTGCAGCACCTCCACGTACTCCAAGAGATTCTCCGGCTGCCCTCCGCCAATATTATAAACCGCATAGGGCGGAATTGGAAGCCCGTCCTCGCCCGTTTTTCTCTCCGGCGCGCCCTGCATCACGCGATACACGCCCTCCACAATGTCATCCACGTAGGTAAAATCACGCTTACAATTGCCGTAATTAAAGATCTTGATCGTCCCGTCCGAAGCCAGCGTCTTCGTCGCCGAAAAATAAAACATGTCCGGCCGTCCCGCAGGTCCATATACCGTAAAGAACCGAAGCCCCGTCGAAGGAATGTCGTAAAGCTTGGAATAGGCATGTGCCAACAGCTCGTTCGACTTCTTCGTCGCCGCGTAAAGGCTCACGGGATTATCCACCTTGTCATCCGTGCTAAAGGGCACCTTCTTGTTCCCGCCGTACACTGAAGAACTCGACGCATAAACCAAATGCTCCACGGGATAATGCCGGCACGCCTCAAGAATGTTATAAAAACCGATCAGATTGCTCTCGATATAAACGTCCGGATGATCAATGCTGTAGCGGACGCCCGCCTGCGCCGCAAGATTCACCACCACGTCAAAATGATACTGCTCAAACAACGAATCGATCAGCGCCTTGTCCCCGATGGAACCTTTCACGAACACGTGCTTTGCCGCCGCGGACTTCGCCGCCTCCTCGATCAGCCCAAGCCGGTACTCCTTCAGCTTCGGATCATAGTAGGAATTCATGTTGTCAAGGCTCACGATCGTGCCGCCGTTCATCTCCCGCAGGAGTCTCAGCACAAGGTTCGCGCCGATAAATCCCGGTGAACCCGTCACCAAAATTATTTTGCCATTTAGATCAATCTTTTGCTTTTGCATTCTAGTCCCTCCTGAAAAGGTCACGGGTATAAACCTTTTCCTCTACGTCGTCAAGCACGCTGTCATAACGGTTTGCAACAATGCAACCGCACATCTTCTTAAACTTCTTCAGGTCATTCACCACAAGCGAACCAAAGAACGTGCTGCCGTTTTCCAGCGTCGGCTCATAGATCACCACCGTCGCGCCCTTTGCCTTAATGCGCTTCATCACGCCCTGAATGCTGCTCTGGCGGAAATTATCGCTGTTCGCCTTCATGGTCAGGCGGTACACGCCAACCACCGTTTCCCTCGCTTTGCTCTCCTTTGCCTTGGAATACGACTCACTGTTGCCGTACGTGCCTGCGATCTCCAGAACGCGGTCCGCGATGAAATCCTTTCTCGTGCGATTGCTTTCCACGATGGCGCTCATCATGTTCTGGGGCACGCTCGCGTAATTTGCCAGCAACTGCTTCGTATCCTTCGGCAGGCAATATCCGCCGTAACCAAAGGAAGGATTGTTATAATAATCACCCACGCGCGGATCCAGACACACGCCCTTAATGATCGAAGCCGTGTTCAGCCCCTTCACCTCCGCATAGGTATCAAGCTCATTGAAATAAGACACGCGAAGTGCCAGATACGTATTGACGAAAAGCTTCGTCGCCTCCGCCTCCGTCGTCTCCACAAACAGCACCGGCACGTTCGTCTTGATCGCACCCTGCTTCAGCAGCGCCGCAAACGTCTTCGCTGCCTCCTCGTTTGCCTTGTCCGCGCCAACGATAATGCGGCTCGGATACAGATTGTCATACAGGGCTTTGCTCTCGCGCAAAAACTCCGGGCTGAAGATAATGTTGTCCATGCCCAGCTTCTCGCGGATCTCCGCCGTATAGCCAACCGGGATCGTCGACTTGATCACGATGGTCGGCTGCTTCTTCGCCTTCGCCGTGGTATCCCTGACAAGCTTCAGCACTGACTCCACCGCCGAACAGTCAAAGAAATTCGTCTTCGGATCATAATTCGTCGGTGCCGCGATGATGATAAAATCTGCCTTCGCATAAGCCGAAGCGCCGTCCGTCGTCGCCTTCAGGCTAAGCTTTCTCTCCTCATGCTCCGCCAGATACTTCTCGATATAATCATCCTGGATCGGAGACTGCCAGTTATTGATCTTCTCCACCTTCTCCGGAATAATGTCCACCGCCGTCACGTCATTATGCTGCGCCAGAAGAACTGCCAGCGACAGACCCACGTAACCCGTACCGGCCACCGCGATCTTCATACGCTTCGGTGCCTTTGCCGCGCCGTCCTCATCCTCCTGCACGATCACTTCCGACATTTGGAATCCCAGCACCTCCGACAGTGCAAGCAACTGATCCACCGACGGCCCATACTCCGCCGACTCCAGCCTCGACAAAAGCGAACGGTTGATCCCCGTCTTCTTCGACACCTCTGCCTGCGACAGCTTCAGCGCCTTCCGCTTACTCACAACGACTTCCGAAAGAAGCTTTAAAGATAATGCTTTCATTTGCATCCCTCTCCCTTGTTATTATTAGCAACAAATTCATGTCAATCACGTTAACCAACAGCTCTATAATATGTGATTTTGAGAGGAACGTCAATACAACTTTATAAAGAATATCATTATTCCGTGTTGCTATCAGCAACATTTAGGGCCTGTAGCACGCCACTGCGCCACAATCCGTGACGATCCGGCCTATTTACCGCGCCTTTATTCCTTGATACTCTTCCTGCACCTTTTGATAACTCTCCAGATTTCCAATGTCATAGCGCTTGCCTGGCATCTCATAGGCATATACGCTGGTCTGGGTCGCAAGCCACGCGATAAAGCTTCCCGGCGCATCCACGCCACAGCCGCTCTCAATTCCCTTCTTCACCAGAGGCACGTCCGCAGCCTTATAAATATAAAACGGCGGCGTACACCAATGACTCTTCGGCTCCGCGGGCTTCTCCTCCATGTGAAGGATGCGGCCGTCCTCCGCCACCTCCGCCACGCCCGTCTTACGCAGCTTATTAATGTCAGGCTCATAATACCGCATCACGCAGGTACTCCCCTTCCCCTTCTGATACGCTATGTAATCCTTCAGCGAGAAATCCAGCAGATTATCCCCCGCGATCACCAGCAGATCATCCGACAGCTTTAATTCATCGATCGCAAACTGCACGTCCCGCACCGCGCCAAGACGCGTCTCATTCGTCTCCGTCCCGTCATCCAGCACCGTGATCTTCAGCCTGTGCTGCGCCGCCCAATCCTCAAAATGCTTTGCAAACTTATGATTACTGATCACCACGTACTCATCAACGCATCCGCTCCCGTCAATATCCTCCAAGAGCCAGTCCAAAATCGTTTTCTCCTGCACCTTCAGCAAAGGCTTCGGGAAATTCTCCGTCAGGGGATACAGCCTCGTCGCATATCCCGCCGCCAAAATCAAACACTTCATAATCTCGCTCCTATTCCGTCTGCCGACTCACATAAATGAAAACTATACTTTCCCTTCATCTCCGGGAACGCCGTCAGATACTCCCGCTCCACGCGCTCTTCGATCTCCCCCGCCTTCGCCGGATCGATCAGCGCCATGCAGCAGCCCTTAAAGCCTGCTCCCGAGAAGCGCCCGCCATAAATTCCGGGCGTCTCCGTCATGATCTCATAGAGCTTGATCTGTTCGGGTGCGCCGCTTTCCCAATTATGAATGCTGCTCCAACCGGATTCAAAAGATAACTTACCGAACGCCTCCACGTCGCCGCGCCGCCAAGCCTCCGCGCCTGCCTCCACGCGCTGAAACTCCGTGTACCAATGCTCGCAGCGCTTCGCCCAGGGCACCGGCAAACGATCCTTAAACTCCAGATACGTCTCATAGCTTACGTCGCGGGCGTTCGCCTGGTTAAACTTCCCGTATTCCATGCCGCTCAAGGCCTGCAGCGCATACACCCCCGCCCGGAGCTCGTCCACCCGCATGTTATACTTACTCCCCGCGAGACTATGCTCAAGCCCGCTAAAGAAAATCGCGATCTTATAAGGCTTCATCGCCGGATCCGTCGGGATCAGCTCATACTGATTGTCCCGGCAGTCCAGATACAAAAGCTTCCCCTTCCTGCTCAGCACCTCGCAGGACTGATCCAGCGTTCCCACGTTGATCCCCACGTAATTCTTCTCCGCGTCAAATGCCACCTCGATCAGCTGCCGGTCCGAAAGCTTGATGCCATTCACCTTCGCCAGCGCGTCCAAAAACGCCAGGATGACTGCTGCCGACGAACTGAGTCCTCCGATGGGAAGCGACCCTTCGATCACGCCGCAAAGCCCGACCGTCAGCGGATAACGCTTTGCCAGCGCCCACGTTGCGCCCCGCAGATAGTCCGCCCAGTCTCCCGTCTTTCCGCCAATCTCTTTAATGTGCCACTGGGCGCGCTTCGAAAACTGAAGACTTCCCATCTCCACCACGCCATTGTGCTTCGCGCTGTACGCAATATGTATTCCCTTATCGATTGCAAATCCCGTGATCTTCCCCAGATTGTGATCACTGTGCGCCCCAATCGGGCAAATGCGATACGGCGAAAACGCCATTCCGTCCGCCTCTCGCCCATACACCTCAAAAAACCTTTCCTCACACCTCATCCTACACATCCATCCTTTACGATTTGAGTCACGGGGACGTGTCTACTGACACGTTTCCCCAACAACTCCATCATATCGGTCAAACGACGTAAAATCAAGAATTTTGTCTGCCATTTCCCCAATTCCTTCCGTCCCTCTTCAGAGCCACGGGATCCGGCCCCCATCCCGTCAAGCCAACTTTGCCCGCGTCACTTTTTGTCCGTATGGAAAATCTTGAGTTGGCGCATGTCATACATGAACTCCTCATATTTGTTGTAATCAAAATACAAAAATTCCTTGATGGTCGGAATCAGCAAAAAGACAAGCGAAAAAAACAAAATAATTACTATGATTGCCTGCATCGCCATCAAAATCCTTTCATCGAACGATGCTGCCTCGCTGATCTCCTTCGCGATGAAAGCAACGATCGGAATAATCATCGCCCCCAAGATTTTGACCGGCTTTTTGAGCGTCTCCACGTAATCACATTCTTCTTGGGCATACTTCGCCTCTTCGATCAAACGATCTATCGTCTCCACGTCGCCGGGATCCAATCCATACTGCTTCAAAACATCCACCGCCATCTTCATCCGTTTCTCAGAATACGGCTTATAATGCTCGTCAAGCATCTTTTGCTGATTCTTCTTCCTGGTGTCAACAAAAATAAAACCCAAAAGAAATAAAACCCACAGCAAAAGCAAAACCGTCGCGGCCATACGCCAGCCAACCACGAAGAAAATGCCACTAATAAGGATGCCCGCCAGGAAAATGACCATAAAAACCTTCCTGTAAAGCGGAAGTTCCATGAACGGAATCGTGCTCTTGATCTCCTTTAACGCAATCTTATAACTAATAAACAAATCACAAAATCTCATAGCCTTATGCCTCCTTCCGGTTTAAGCGGTTATACCTATATGATGCCGTGAAAATTGCCGTGACTTCGCCGGCGATGATCCCGATCAAATACGCAAAATAAGTACCGGTGTCGTTTGGCACCCGGGAAAGAAAGGTTGCGATCAGGCAAGTGACAATCAGCATAAACGCAAACACTGCCGCGATGCGGATGCTTCTTAAGCCTTTTACGATCTCCTTTAGATCACTCCAACACGTATCCAACCACGTATATTTGGAAAGCAACAGCGCAATGCAACAAACTGCGCTAAATGCGTCCCCTACGATCACCCACAAAGCTCCCGCGCCAATGACCATGGAAAGCGAAAGCCATTTAACGTACTGCCTTTCATCGAGAATCCCTTCCCAGAAACCGCCCGTCTTGCTTCCAAAACACAGAATGATCACCCTCCTTACGACCTTATAAACCACCCTGATAACAATTCCGTACAACGGCGTAAGAATCGCTAACACCAACCCAGCGTCAACCAGATTTGTCAGCACTATGCCATGGGCCTTAAGCGCACCGACCACAAAATGATTAAAGAGACTCATACCCAGGCAGATCGGTACGGAAATGGCGCCAAACAAGATTGCCCATGCCTTGACTTCATCCCAAAAAAATGCGTCCCCTTCACTTTCCATCAGGGCCTTATCGTTAAACGCCGAGCTGAATAAATATGAGAATACAAGCCAAAAAATAATTGCAGCAACAAAGAACGTAAGGATAAAAAAGCGCATAAAAATAGCCCTCCTTAAAAAATGGTATTTTAAAGAAAGCCGCATAAACAAATGTTCCTGTTGTAAAAACTCATCCTTTGTGCTATATTAATGTTGTGAAGATTAATATTTACAAAGAGAGCCGGTCGGAACGTCATGTTTTGATCGGTTTTCTTTATTTCGTTTGTAATTTCTCCAATACGGCTTTTATAATTTCCGCATTCGTTGCTTCCGTCCCCATCTCCTTTGCGGTTGAAGACAGCAGCTTCATAAGCTCTTCATTTTTTTGATCCCGCTGCGCCTTCCTGTCTTTCGCAAGCTGGTCTCGCCTCTCGATCAGTAAATCATAGTACTTTGCATCATAGTCAAACTTTGAATCTTTATACAAAGAATCAAAAGTTTTGTAAAAATTTACGAAATAAGGTTTTTGCTCCTCCGATGCATCCTCGTTAACGTTACTACGGTTAAGGAAAACAAAATACTCCGCAAGCCTTCGGAAGACCGCATCCCTTCGATAATTCTCCAACATCATTTCCAAGAATGCGTAAACGCTTGGATTCCAGTCTTTTTCGGACATGTCCCGAAGCATTCTGTTTTTCACCCGGGAAACTTCATCAGCAGCTCTTGCATCCAGCTTCTCCGTACCTAATCTGACATCCCTCTCAAGCAGCCTGTGCATTTTCTTGAGCTTTTCCTTAAACTCAACCGCCGTAAGCTCCTCTCGAAACAAGCTGTCAAATATGATTTGATACCGTTCCCTCGGAAGCCGCCCGCTTTTCTCATACGCTTCAATATAGCCATCCAGCGTAGGCCTGGAGAGCTTTATTTCGCTAGCGAATTCCTGCTTGGATACGCCAACCGATTTCAGGTATTCCTTAATGCTCATCTTAGCATCCATCACCATCACCTACTCCGCCATCTGGAAACACATGATATCAACCCTTATGTACAATCTATCATATACTGTCAAATTTGTCAACTATATTTTTACGTTTTACTTTAACTTTTTACAAATATTTTTACAAACTCCGCGTCATTTCTATCATTCTGGCCACTTTCAGGATCAAGTGCGCCGAGCTGTTGGCGTTGATTTCCCCGCGCATCACCATCTCCACGGCCTCCGCCAGCGGCACCTTCAGCACCTCCAAGTGCTCCCTCTTCAAAAGCACCTCACCCCAACTCTTCAACATTCCTCTTAATCCCCGACGAGCAAATTCCGGGCGTTCGGGGGATGCGGATCACGGTTTTGCCGTTCTCCTCACACCATTGCACGGCCCTTTGGAAGCCGGCATGGGTCTGGTTTTCGCCAATGGCGAAAATGTCAAAGTCCACTAGGGGAAGGGTCTTGTCGACGTCCTGATAAACGATCACCTCGTCTACCACGCGGAGGGCCTTAACCAAATCAACCCTTTGCTCCGTGGCGTACAACACCTTTGCGTCGGGTTTTGTTTTCAAAATGCAGTCGCCGTCTTGCACGGCAACAATTAAGTAATCTCCCAACTTTCGGGCATTCTCAAACAAACGCAAATGCCCGAGATGAAAATAATCAAATACGCCCACAGTGATAACCTTTTTCATCTATTTTACCCCTCTACTCCGCTTCTTTCCCGGGAAAAACAATTTTTCCGTTGGCATGGTACGTTCGATCCTCTTCCGGCGGCAACGTCATGTAATCGCCATACATCGTTGTAAGATATGCGTCCGGATTCTGCATGGCCTGATACTCCCGATCCTCAAACTCCACGTAATTCCCCCCACGCACGTCATTTAGTTCAAAAACCAGATCCTTTTTGGCCAACGCGTAATACGGAAAACACGTAACGTGCTTCGTTGGGCTCGCAAAATGCTTTGTAATATGCTTTACGTACCTATCCCTGTTTCTGTCATAGTTTGTTAATTTCAATACCATTTGAATTACTTTTTTCCTTATGACGCCGGGCTTGTAACCAGGCCTTGTAAATAAAACAAACCTAAATAACCACCTGGCTTTTTTGATCTCTCTTAAAGCAACCCTTTCATCATCCGACACGTAATCAAAGGGAAAAATATCGATAAAAATACCGCGGTGCGCCAGATGATCCGTATTTTTTTCCGGAAAGAACGTGTTATTCATTCTGATTTTTGCATGAAATCTAAAATAATTTGGGTCCGTATCATGTGTCTGAAGGAAAAACTCTTTATCCAGCTCCTTGGCTGCAACCTCCATAAATTTCAAATAATCTTCCCTCAACATGCCAATGTCCACGTCATCATCCCAAGGAATGAATCCTTTATGCCTTACAGCCCCCAAAGCCGATCCACTGTCAAGGAAATACGGAATGCCGTGCTTTTTGCATATTCTGCCAAACTCGTCCATGATAATCAGCAACGTCTCATGAAGTTTTTTTAGATCCTTATCCTCTAAAACCATTTTTTCCGTTTCCATCTTCAAACACTCCCCTGCAGGCTCTTTTATACACTTCGTTAGACTGCGTATAAATCCGACAACGTAAGAAGCAAAACCTTATCTTTTTCAGCATTTTCCTTTACCCATTTAGAATAGCCTGATAAGGAGAAAAACAAGTATTCAACCTCTTCATAACGCTTGTCAATGAGTCCCCTTCTGTCCATAAGGGCTTCATATGTTTCCTTGTCAATGACCTCGTTTTTAAACTTGCATTCCCCAATAACTGCCTTTCTGCTGACATTATCAATGCCAACGACGTCAATGTCGGTGGGCTTGCGGTCATGCCCCGGCCCCCACCATTTACCAACGTTTGTGACGAGGCACTTAAACTGCCCGTCCAACCCTTTGGACAAAACATAACGTCTGCACATCTCCTCAAACACGCTGCCCATAAAGGAATGCAGCTTGTCCTTCACGTAATTCTTATAAAACACCTCACCGCGGTTCATCTCGATGGATGCCCTTGCCGCAGGAATAAAGCCGTACCAAAAACGATACATTCCGTCCGTAATCTCGTACGCGGTTTTCTTCGCATTCTCCTTTTCCGTCATGGGGGCTACTTTTGAAATCACTCCTATGGTACACAGGTTTTTTATGACGTACGCCAACGCTGCCGTTGTAACATGTGCCTTGTCTGCAATTTCATTCACCTTATTAGCTCCCCCCGCGCACGTTTCAATCACCGCATTGTACGTATTTATCGTCCTAAATTCCTGAGTCAAAAGATTGATGGGTTCTTCATAAAGATATCCGGACGGTTTGAAGAAATTGTTAATCAGATTGTCATCCAGCGACAAAGTGTCATCAAACAGCGTAAGGTATTTCGCAACGCCGCCCGTCACTCCGTACACAATGGCCTTCTCCTCGAAGCCGTACTTTGGAACAAACTTCGCTGAATCGAGATAGTCAAAGGGCTTCAGAAAAATCTGATTCGTCCTTCTTCCAAAAAGCGGGCTCTTCTCGCTCAGCACTTCCCTTTCCATAAAGCTGATTGCAGACCCGCATATGATCAGATATATGTTCTTTGATGAAAGAATCGTGTCTATCGCCACCTGAAATCTGGACAAAAAGGAATCGTCAGCCTCAGCCACGTACGGGATCTCGTCAAGGGCCAATACCATTCTTTCACTTTGAGCCAAATTTCCGACAAAGCGGAAGAAGCCTTCCAAGTCATCAAATGCCGCCCCTTCCATTTCAGGCACGAGGTCGCTTACCAACTGGGCAGACCATTTCCTTACGTTGTCCTCCAGACTGCTCTGGCTCGCCACGTAATAGGAAGACCTCTTGCCTTTCATAAACTCGGTAATCAGGTACGATTTTCCTATTCGCCTGCGTCCATATATGACCGTCATCTGGAATCCGTCTTTTTTATACGTATCTTCCAATACGCTTATCTCATTTTCCCGTCCTATAAACATTTTTCACCACTCCGTTTTGTTCAAATATGTTTTAGTAAAATATGTTTTAGTAATTTATATTTTAGCATAAGAAAATAATTTGTCAATAAGTGAACATCTTTGCCAGCAGATATCCCAAAAAAGAGCCAGCTCAAAGCTGGCTCATCCAAACAAAGACATTTGATAATAATCCTGTCGATTTAAGAATTCCATCAACGCCGCTTTGTCCCCTATAGGGCAGGCTTTACGCGTTTCAATCAACAGCTGATTGCCTTCCGGTGATTGAATGCCCTCCTTTTCAGCAAAGCAGCCCAACGGTTTGGAAAATTTCACGGCATAATCCACCGTCTGCATCGTGCCTCCATCCTTCTCTGCATCAACGATCAATACCTTGCTGGATAGCATCGCCTGAATACGGTCTCTTTGCACAAAAGAATATCTCTGCGGTTTGGTTCCCTGCGGATACTCACTAATCAGACAACCGCCATTTTTCAAAATTCTCTCTGCCAGTTCTTGGTTCTTCTTGGGATATATCTCATCCAATCCGCCTGGCATTACGGCAATGGCTTTCCCGTTTAATTCGACAACCCCTTCCAATGCAGCAGTATCAATGCCTAGTGCCAATCCATTCAGAACCGTTATGCCTTTTTGAGCCAAAATCCTGCCAATTCTCCTTGCGATCTCCAGATACCGCGCAGACGCATCCCGCTTGCCAATAACGGCAATCACCATATCGTTGCAAATAGTAATGTCACCCTTATAATACAACAACTTCGGCGCACTTTTGATCTCCCGAAAACCCTTAGGATAAATCTCGTCATCCTTCTGACAAGAACAAATCTCCCACATATGATCACCCATTAACTTTCAAGCTATCAGACGGATTGCCCAAGTGCAAGCATCGCTACGCGCTTTGCTCCATTTGACAACAGTATCTGTTTACATGCCTCCAAAGACGCTCCAGACGTCGTAACGTCATCTACTATCAACACCACGTCTCCGTCCACGGTCATTTTAGGATTCACTGCAATACTGTCTAACTGAGCGCGAATGTCACGACTTCCGCCGTGAGCCAGTTTATCTATTGTTTTAACGCGAAGCAAATAATCCACCTTATCTACCCGGCCGTTACACGCAAGCCTTCTGGCTAACTCTGCTATTCCAGAGTCATTTACGTTTCCTTGGGTATGAGACGGTACTACGCAAATAGAAACACCCTTGCAGATTTCTTCATCCAACTGTTGATAAAAATACCGAATCCCTTTCTCCTGCTTATCCTTGACGTCCAGTATTCTGCCACTAAACATGTCAAATGCTTGATTTTTCGTCTTATCCGGATTCCAGTATCTATGATAATATCCACACAACACGACTTGACCACTCGTTGAAAACTGCTCCCACTCTTCATTGCAAAAAATCCGCGTATCCATACGAGTCCTCCTTCCAGAAGCAGAACATGTGTTCTGCTTTAAGAATATCATAACTCGTTTCAATTTTCAAGAGCATTTTACCAACAATAATTCACAAATCCTTGTCAAAGTTATACCGCTTATAACCTAACATGTCTTTGAATATAATGTTTATCGTAATTCTATAAAGTATCCTCATTCTTTCATATATCCAATGCGCGTCTACATTATTCGCAGTATAATCTTTAGGGTTTTTCTTTCTATTAATCCTATCGAACGAAACTCGTAGAATGGAATTCTTTATATAGTATCCCGCATGGACATAATGATTTCTTAAACATACGATTTCTTGCGCGAGTCTTTCAATTTCATCCTCTGACAGGTCGTGTTCTTTCGCATAATTTTCCTTGATGCTATAAGTTATAAAAGTCTTATTTATGTTATTGATCTTTTGTTTTTTGTAATAGCACTCTATAAATCTATAGAACATGAGAAAATTATCCTCTAACCCTCTTGACGTATTCATAACAATATACGGAATATTCCGTATTTCCGTCTTGCTTTTTCTATATGGAATCGTCGCATAACATTTTTTCAAGAAATCTAGCAATGGCTCTTCAACAGATACTCTCACGTTTCTTTCTTTGTAATTTAGATCCTTGTGTGCATGCAGTATGCTTATTTTATAGAAAATCTTTCCAACCTTAACATATATTTTGTCCACCCTAAATTTATCAGGATAATACAACTGCATAAAAATTTCCAGTTCATATATGTAATCTGACACCTGCTCGTAATTCACTCTTTTTGCAATTTCAATCTCAACATATCCGGTAAAATCTATTGACATATTGTGAGTTTTATCATTACTTATGCACTTCCAATTATCTGCGAGTGTAATCCTTTTGATATTATTATGAAGGTTCATTTCTGTACATTTAGCACAATTCCGTCTTGACAGAATAATCGCATACTCTTCGTCATTATCCTTAATCTTACGGCTTGGATGTCCTAACAAATCATTTATAGCCTTGCTATAAATCCTTACTGCACTAACCTTCGGCGTCTCCGGCAAAAGACATATTTTATCTAGTGCCGCATGTTCAAAATAGATGCTTGATTGAAATTTCGTAGTTGTTCCTTCATCTGGCGTTCCCCAAACGCTACTATGTCCCGCGTAATACGCTTCCTTTACTAGTATGTTTGTATTATTTTGATGATCAACAATTAAGATGTCTCTTTTTCTATATTCTGTTTTGGGCCCACACATTTTAACGCCATTAACTGCTAGCACTTCGTCACTAATATCATACTCAATCTCGATATCAATAATACTCGCTTTCATTTCATAACTGCATTTGTATTTGCATTCATAATCGCGATTGAAATAACAGACTGCCATATTTTCTGATATGATGCTAGGTTGCTGCCTTAGCACCACATTCCTTTCGTTTTAATTTGTCCCTTATGCAGAAAAACCTTTTGCCATTTAGAGAACTATAAGAAACCTTTCTCCCAAAAACAAAAAATTGAATCCGACCCATCCCCTAAACAAATCTTTCTAACGCATAAAAACCGCCGTTGACATTTGTCTTTGGCGGTTCATGTTCAACTCTCACCCATTTTACGAAGTTCGTAACCTCTCAATTGATTACTAACATTTTTTATCGCCTTGTTTCCTGTTCCCTACACCCACAAGCAAATACACTAATCTACTTAGTACTTCACCCTTCCTTCCGCCACGGCCTTCAGATGCTCTCCATACGGGCTCTTTCCATACGCCTTGGCGGACTCCGCCAATTTCTCCTTACCAATAAATCCATTAATATACGCAATCTCTTCCGGAGCGCTGATAACGATCCCCTGTCTGCTCTGGATGGTCTCTACGAAATTGGCTGCCTGCAAAAGCGACGCCATTGTCCCCGTATCCAGCCATGCAAATCCGCGCCAGAGCAGCTGCACGTCCAGCAAGAAAAGATGGTCAACCTGGTCAAACTCCTTGACAACGCGGACACGGAACGCTCCGCGGGCTTCAGGATAAGGAACGTCAAAAAGGCTCAGCTGATCATCATCGACGAAATAGGTTACACGCCCATCAGCAGAAGCCAGGCAAACCGTTTCTTCACCTTTGTCAGCGACACTTACGAGACTTCGTCCATCATCTTTACCACCAACAAGGAGATCACCGACTAGGCCGAGATGATGGGTGATCCCGTTCTTACCACGGCGCTGCTTGACAGGATACTTCACCACGCCAGCTGCTACTCCTTCAGGGGAGAGTCTTACCGGCTAAAGCATCCGGACCTGTTCGGATGACAAAGTGCCTTACCTTACGGGGCACAGGGAGACGTAAAAAAGTGCTTACCAAGGCACGTAAAAATCTCCTTACCTAACCACGTAAAAAACTCCTTACCATACAACATAAAATTCTTCTTACCATACGACATAAAAAAAAGATTACCTAACTACGTAAATTTTTGCTTGACGTTTGCATTTGATGTTCCGTACTCATGAATGACAGCTTACTGGAGCTGTTTTGGCACTTTATGTCACAAGCATCCTTCCCAGATCCCACACCATATAAGTTCAGAGTATACAAAGTTTTTTAGGGTCATGTCTTTTTCGGGTCAATCATTAGGGTATGTCAGAGGCGCCCATCCTGCCGGTCACAGGGTGGGCTGTTTTTTGCTTATTTCTCTTTTCGAGAAAGGTTAGCATTGCTACGATCAGACAGCCAAAAAAACTTGACTGCTCAAGATATGTCTTATATATGACACCTCTAGCCCCTTCTTTTTTCTTCTATCCAGATAAGATTTTAGAAATGAGAACCCATCTGAGTTAATGGTTTCTACGCTATTGACCTTGCTCAATAAACATATTTCTCTTCTCTTTTCCGAAATGCCTCTTCGCCTCCTTCCATGATCTCACATATACCATTTCTGATTTCTTTCTCTTCTATACAACCAGCCTTCTTATTTTTTCTAAAATCAACCTTTCCTCTCAAGTTTCTCTCTAATACTATAATTCCTTCCGCATCTCCTAAAACAGGAATGTTAGGGTTGTGCGTAACTATAATTATCTGTCTATGTTTTTTAATATTTCTAATTGATTTAACAATTAAATTATATATCAAACTTGTATCCAGATCATCCTCTGGCTGATCAATAATCAGCGGATCATCTCCACTATTTAGTATAAATGTTAGAAGCGCCGCACACTTCTGTCCTGGTGACCCTTCATTAATACTTGTTGTTACTCCATTTTCATTAATTGTTATTTCTACTTTATCATCTGGCATTACATTAACCAAAGCACTGAGCGTATTATTTTTATTCTTATCTTTCCAAAGATTAATAAACTTACCAGAAAAACTGAGTGGACAAAACTCTGATAGATCTCCCGTGTCAGATATTAACACAAAATTTAAGAAATCTCTATAATGTTGATACATATTTTCGTCGTCTAATACATAATCTGCAAGACGAGAAAAATCTTCATCAAAAGTATCTCTTGAGAATTCTTTCTTTAATGAATTCTTCCAATTATCAACATCTGCCATGGTTTTTATAGTGAAATCAATACCATCCATCGGCATTTTTTTGATTTCCTCACATCTGATTTTGCTAAGATTAATCCGCGTATTAACAAATTCATCTACAGCCTCTTTCAAGTCTTTAACTATTTTAAATTGCTCTTTAACCAATACCGAAAGCCTATCCAACCTATTTCGATCAAACTGTAGTTTATCTTGAATAGATTCAATATTCTCGCTTCCTGTACCCTGTATGCTTTGAAGTGTATGGGCGTATCTTTCCCTCAAAGTCTCCACTTCCTCGTGAACTTTTGCATTGGCATATATTTCAACAAGCTGTGATATCTTCATCTTTTCCTCTTCGAAAAAATCAACAATCCGATCACAGCTTTTCAAAATATCATCTAATGCCTTAATGCTGTCCATATTTTTGTTTAAGTTTTCTCTTAATCTTGCATAAGTCTTCCCATACTCATCTCGATATCCAATAAACTCATTTTTAATTCTATCTATAGCATTAATATGAGTATTCACATGATCATTTGTTCTTTTTACGGCGTCTTCTACTATTTCTAGCTCTTTTCTTACATTCTCTATGCCACTTGCATTAAATTTGTTTAATATAGCTTCTTCTTTCCGCATTTCTGTAGTGATGGTCGGAATCTCCGCGATGAGCTTCCTATTATTCCTGTAAATAGCAGAATTCTTCTCTATGTCACCAAGTTTATTCGTCAAATCTTCTTTTATATCAAAAAGTTTTGTTTCTATCTTATTGTCAATCTTTTGGATAAGTGGCGACCTCTGTTCGTCCTTATCTTTTTTCTCATTATTCTCTATCAGTTGAAAAATATCTTTTTGTCCATAGTAATCAATCTTAAAATCTGGCGAATCCTTCACAACACCTTCATCATCATTGCATATATATTGTACCGACTGTTTATCTTTCTTTGCGATAATCACATACTCTTTAGAGATTCCAAAATTATAAAATGTTTTTATTTCTCCACCAGATAAGAATGTTTTGCTTAGAATTTCACTCTCAGACAATGTGTCTATATTCCCCAAACCGCAATGTATTGCTTCTACAATAGTTGATTTTCCCGTGCCCCTGCCACCAACTATACAGTTTAAGCCAGGTGAAAACCTTATGCTCATGTTTTCCATGTGTGAGATATTTGAGAAATTAATTCCAGAAATATAATTATACGACACTTCATTTGGATTAAAATCCAGTCCGATTTCTTGTAATTGCAGATAATTAATACATCTGTTCTCTGGGTCTAAAAAAACTTGCCTTAATCCTTCAAATGTCAATGAAGAGGTCTTAACCCATGTAAACCGTTTTCCAATCCCCTCCACCGAATGAACTGCTTCATCTTTATTTGACGGATTGTCTGATCCAGATATTAACACAGCTTTATTAATTGCCTTATTATTCAACTTATTATTGTACTCATTTATGTCATTATTATTTCTTACTTCAACTGCATCGAACTTGAGATAATCCTGAAAACTCTTTATGGCATTTATATTACTCTTAGCTAGTCCTTTGTCAGAAGCAAAATGTGCTGGAATAATAAAAACTTGTTTTCTCTTTTCTGAGCATAGCGTTTTAAGCTGATCCTCCGTTACATAATGGGTCGTATCTGCCCAGCTATCTCTTTTTAATCCCAAATCACCTATAACTATATCCTCTACATTCCTTGCAGAAAGATTATCATCAAATATAATCAGAAAATGCGTAAAATCTGCAGTAACACAAACTTCAATACCATAAAATACCTTTAACCCTCCCATTGTTTCTTTTTCCAATACCTCTATTTTTGACAAAAAACCAACTGAATTATGATCCGTAATAACGACCGCATCCAATCCAGCATCTTTCGCCGCTGTAACCCACTGCTCTGCAGTTATACTTTTATCACCAAAGCAATTGCTCTCCGGAGTATGAGTATGAAAATCAATCTTATACCATTTAGCCAATGCCATATTTTGTATCCTCCCCTGTTCACTTTTTTGCTCGTTCCCTCATTTCCTCGATTTAATTATACCCAACATTACATTTCTATGCAATTTTGCCCACATATTTAATGTCCTTCTTATTCATCTTATGCTTGAACGACCTTGCGAAATTTAAGCGCTATACGGTTATGAGTTCGATTCTAAAAATATGCCTTCAGAGTTTTTTTTCGCTACTTTATTCATCAAGTCATCAACCAATTTATCCTTAGCCTCTTGGAAGGTCATATTAGGCGCTGATTGTAATAGGCGTTGAATGTAACTTATGTATTTCCTTCCTATTATTCTTATGAGATTGCGCAAATCATCCAAAGCACCTCTAGAAATATTCGTACATATCCCGTCATGAACTGCATCGCTACGATCCACGTAGATCCTCTTAACTTTGTTATAGGTGCTAATAATCCCAGAATCATCACTTTCCAACAATAAAGCAATTCTTTTTGCCAACATTTCTTTTTTGCTTCCGTTATCTCCCCGCAGAAAAAGAACCTCAAGAACCGTTACTAAATTCTTGAAATTTGTCGTATTATCTAGTACATGATATGTGTATTCTAAATCATCAAATAGAACTTCCTTAAGCAATGAGTATACCGGAAAATCCAATGCAAGAAATGAATTCATGCAATCCATTTCCTCTTGCGCAATAATCATGGGATGTAAAATAAGCGTAACCATATCTACATTATTAGTGATTACTAATGAAGTCTTTTTAAAACAACCTTCTTGCGTCTTAAATGAATAGAAGGAGAATTTCCTTGCAACTTCCCCTTCTTTATACATATGAATTAACGAAAAATACTGGTGTAATTCCTTTTCATACCGCTCTTTAGTGGAATTATATATTTCTTGTAGTACTTCATGATCCAAAAATCTTTCTTCAATCGCCAGACTGTTATAGTTTGCGGAAACTACTTCTTCTAATTCTAGAGTTATAACATATCTGACATTATCCGTCTCGTGTATTGCATTCTCAAAATCCACTATAACCTCATTATTGCCATTGATTAAACAATTCTTATAGGAATATTTCTCGAATGGTATTTTTTGGTAATTAAATCCTACAGGCGGATGAAGCTTCGAGATGCTTTCATCTCCTATTATAGGAATCGAAATAGATACAAAAATTTTGACATCACGCATAATTCTCCACCTATCCATTTTTCCTTATTATCATGATTTCGTCCCTTCAAAAAATATTACAATTCTGATCCAATTATTTAAGGTCTAATACCTTTTCAATTTTGAGTTTCTTTTTTTCAATCATCCTAACCAAAAACTGTTCGTAATCTTCTGCTGGGTAAATTTCATTATCTATCTCTTCATATATGTCCGGATCGCCAAACATTCCTGCCATGCCTTCTACCAAAGCTTTTAACCCTGTTAGCGCTGCTAAGCTATATGTTCCCTGCTTCACCAATCTTCTCTTTTTTCGAGGAATACTATCATAGAGTAATCTCAATTGTACAAGGTGTTCCTCTAATTTCAAATCACTTGACTCCTTAAAAATATTCTCCAATCTTCTTTGAATTATTCTTTCCAAATCGGAGGAAGTTGCCTTTACACATGAAGTTCCCTTTCTTACATAAACAATATCCTTATTAATATTTTTTGATTCTGCCAATGCAAAGAATGGTAATTTTTCTGGTGTATCACTTATAATAATGGTTTGAAACTGCTTCCCACAGAATTCTCCGTATAAGCTGTCGTTATAAACAAAATTCAAAATTGTATAACTCAGATTGCGAGGAATATATTTCTCCAAATCCTTATCTACATCAGCAGCATCTCTTATCTCTATTATTCCACACGGCTCGTATTTTTTCTCTTCAGTTTCTTTTATGCCAATTATTATCGCACCACCTCCCGAATTGGCCATGGCCAAAATAATTTTGGCTAGCTTATCTTTTTCTATCCAATCTGTTTTAAAATCAATATTGTCAAGTTCTCCACAGGACTCCTTTAAAAACTTTACAAAACCATCTCTGGACATATTTTTAGATATTAAGTCAAAAAATTTATCCTTTATTTGAAACTGCTCTTGCACCATAAACACCTCCGCCCAAAAGTACTATTACAAATATAGTATCTATAATATAAATCATTCTTACCTACTCAATTCAAAAAAACACGGCATACGAAAAATCACTCTTTGTTCTTCTACCCAGAATTTTCCCTTGGAGAGTGCTTGCTTTCTTTTCGTTTGCCGTCTTCCCTATTATTATGTATTATAACATTTTGTCTTGTATTTTTCAACATAAACGTATCAGGTAAATAAGTCGCCTGACTGAAAAATTAACGCCACCCGAATGAGGTGGCGCTTGAAATAATCATCTCTTCAGTTGTTTACAGCAGTCCGGTAATGACGAGGACCAGGGCATCAGCTCCTTAAGTTTGTCCTCCGGAACGTTGTCCCGCGGATACTCCTTGAGTTGCTCCATCAGATACTTGAAATACTCAAAGGGATTAAGATTGTTTGCCTTTGCCGTTTCCGCAATGGAATACATCATGGCGCTTGCCTCGGCTCCCTTTTTGGAATCTATCAGGTGCCCGCTGTGCTTGCCGACACAAAACTTCTTGATGCTTCTCTCGGCGTCGTTGTTGTCGAGCGGAACTTCCGAGTGTTCCAGAAACGTCCGCAGGTCCTCATTAGTATAATACGAAATTTAAGGAATGGTAAGCTTGCAATAATACCTAATCAACATCATCGTAATATTTTTCCTTTACCGCATTAATAATATTTATCATGCTGTCATCTTTTGCGTTAAGTTCTGTCCATCCTTCTTTAAAAGCTTCTAGCTTTGAGCGTAATAGATGCAAATTCTCCGTCATAGAACCCAATTTCAAATCATTATAATTGAATCCATATTCTTGGGAATACTCATTCATTCCTTTCCCTAAGTATTTAATTATGTCACGATACTTGATATCTATCTTTTTATGAACTAATCGTATTTCTTTCTCATTTCCCGTCTTTAAGGCTTTATCAATAAGGGCTATGTCCTCACTAACTATTTTGTCTTTTCTTTCTTGAGCTTTTTGTTTTTTCCCATCCCAATATTGCAATTCGGTGAATGTTGTTCCCTGCACTTCATCTGTCCCCCATTCTTCCATTCCTTCCCAAAAGAAAGCATCTCTTCCTTTATTCCCTAGCTTGCTTGCATCCATCCACCAATGCCTTGAATTGCTCTTTTTGCGCTTCCGTCCAATCCAATCTCTGATCAGCCATTCTCTTCAACATGGCATATGCCGCATCCTTGTCCAATTGGGTCATGGAGACGTTCCTGTCACCCATGGCAAACGCAAATATCTTAGCACAAAGCATCATTTCTTCAATCGTCATTCCGTACATAGCGAACTCCTTTATCGACGAACAACCTCTCAATACTTACTTAGAATCAATACTTCACCCTTCCTTCCGCCACGGCCTTCAGATGCTCCCCGTATGGGCTCTTTCCATAAGCCTTGGCGCTTTCCATCAATTTCTCTTTATCAATAAATCCGTTGATAAATGCGATTTCTTCCGGAGCGCTGACAACGATTCCCTGTCTGCCTTGAATCGTCTCCACGAAATTCGCTGCCTGTAACAGAGATGACATTGTTCCCGTATCAAGCCACGCAAACCCGCGGCCAAGCAGCTGTACATCAAGCTGTCCGTCATTCAGATACATTTCATTCAGCGTCGTTATTTCCAATTCTCCCCTGGCACTTGGCTTCACCTGTTTTGCCCTTGCGCTAACGCCTGCGGGATAGAAATACAGCCCTGTCACGGCATAATTAGACTTCGGCTCCTTCGGTTTCTCCTCAATGCTCGTAGCCTTTCCGTTTTCATCAAATGCCACCACGCCAAATCTCTCAGGATCCGTAACATAATAACCAAACACAGTCGCCCTGCCATTTTCCTCGGCATCTTTTACGGCAGCCTTTAAAAGCGTTCGGAATCCATTCCCATAGAAGATGTTGCCGCCAAGAATCATAGCTCCTGCTTCACCATCAAGAAACTCATCGCCAAGAATAAAAGCCTGCGCAAGTCCGTCAGGACTGGGCTGAACCTTGTATGACAACTTAATTACGAACTGACTTCCGTCACCTAGCAATGCCTCAAAACACGGCGTGTCATCTGGCGTGCTGATGATCAAAATCTCCTTAATCCCCGCCAACATCAAGGTTGACAAAGGATATTAGATCATCGGCTTGTCATAATACCACAAGTCAATCACCTAAGTGAATACCACAAATAGACACATCGCGCTTGAAATGATCTATTTATTCAGCGCTATCAAAAAGTATTTTTCCTTACTTTTTTTACCTTTTTCATCCATATATTTTTCGACTTGAATTTTGGCATTATAATTCATTGGAATCTCAAATTTTCCATTATTCAAATCATTCAATTCTACATTACCAGACATTATATTTTCGCCTGTTTGTAATTTAAATCTTTTGGTAATAATATCTAGCGCGATTAATTTCCCGCTTATGTCAATCTCCTCCTTCTCAATCGAATAAATACCTTTAACATCATTGAAACGGTTCTTTATAGTATCACTTGTAAGCTTAATCTTTCTAACTTCGTTAGAGTTGGGAGATGCTGTCGAAAACTGCACATCACTATAGGTCTTTCGTATTGCATTAAGAAAATCAGCGTATGACCGAATAAACCGTTTTTGATCTTTAACTACATTCAATCCTTCATAAATTGATTCGGACGAAAGTACATTATTCAACACAGCCATCTCATTAATGGCGTTGCTTTCGTTAAACAGATTAATCTGATCAGGAAATGAAAACCTTACAACACACGATCCCGAAGCCGTTGCCACCCTAAGTGCTTCACTACGTTTTGTGCCAAAAACCGAACTAGTTAACGATGTAAATGCAGAACATAAATCAGAGAGAATGTTCTGCGGAACGGAATGCCTGTCTGTTCCTGGAAATAATCTAATATCAAATGTAGTGTTTCCAGTTTCTCGGGCAACAGCCAAAGTTTCATTCGCTATATCGTCATTTACTTCCTTTTCTGCAAAAACAGGAATCTGCGGCAAATGCGACAACCATTCTTTTCCGTCTTGTACAAGTTCAATTCTATTGTCGTTTGAATAATCTTTTAAGATGGAAAAAAGTTCAAAATTATTTTTGTTTTCATAAGCCTTTTGTATAGGTTTCTTACGATCGACCAAACTATAATATTCTTTTTTAGTAATCTTACTTACTAGCCATATATCTTTATCATCCTCGGAATCCATCTCATAAAACAAATACTTGCAATCATATTCGCTCTGACAAACAAAAGCCCGAGGATAAATAAAAGCAAAAAGAACATCATATATATATAAGTCACCCAACTGAGGCACATGCATAAAAATGTCTTTATTACTCATCTTATTTTATCACCTCGACAATCTTAAAATCATCCTTAGGACTATTATTCTCATAATCGAACAAGAAATATTCAACATGATGCCTTTTATTTTCTTTCAAAGAAATGCCTCTGTTAATGGATGTAAAACCTTTTGCGTAGGCTTTAGTTGATTTATGTAATTTGGGTACCAGTTCTACGATAGATTTTAACGCTTGCAAATCCGTAAATATTGATAATCCAAATTCTGGTTGAAATAATGGCCCGAATGTTTTCTTTTGGTTGGGATTTTCAATATTCCAGGGAAGGAAATCTTCAATTTGCAAATTGTCCGAATTATGAGTAGCCCGATAAACCGTGGCATATTCAACATGTTGCGCTTCATTTGGCCACAACTCTCTAGGCATATGCTTAAATTGTTTCACTGGTATTCTCTCTTTTCATATGATTTATCTCTAGAATTCTATGTAAGTATGATATCACATCCGTCATCTCATTTCTACCTTTAATTTCTTGAGGAAATTAACCTTCCGTTTACTCCATATTTTCCCAATTTCATGGTTATGAACAATACTTTAGAAAATAATCTATCCCCAAATCTTCTTCGCCTACTCTATATACAACTATTTCAGCAATAATACCGTGTTTTCCTTTTGTTTCTGAGATTTTCTCGAGATAATCAATGGAAATTCTCTCGCCTTCAGATACCACGAAAAAAACTGTATAGTCTTTTCCATCACTCCTCAAAGATCCAACTACACCTCGTCTTTTGAGACGGACCCAAGTTTTTGCCCTCTCAAGTCTTTCCATAAAAGCTCTAACCTCTATGCGCGAAAAACAAGAAAAAAACTGAACATAAAGCAAACACGCATCATCCGTTGTCTTTTTTACTAGCTTTTCTTGCAGACTCATTACTAAATTTCTAAATGCGTCTAAGTATTCTTTCTCTTCGTTAAGCACAGAATAACCGTACTTTTCATGAATAAAACTTACAACAGATGCCTCTGCTTTCATCGGTCGTGATATTGAAATGCTTTCATCGTCTTCGACAAATAATAAATCCAAATTAGGATAATTCTTAAAACATTCTTTTCTCCAAATAAAGTATTCAACTATCTCCATCGGCGTAATAAGTTGTGCACAGACTTCGCGAAAATCATCATATGAAATACAATTAACATCCAAACCGTCTTCAGAATTTTTGGGTAAAACATGAGAATAATTTTTGATCATCGGATTTACAAACATTACTACCGGAACTATAGTCGCACTGGGGTCAATTAATACTTTTTGACATCTATTATTTATGAATTGTGGTAGTCTGCCATTTTTTATTTCCAGAATGGTGTTCTTAACTTGTTTTTTAGCCAATTTGCACTTATTCTTCAGCCACTTTTCCTCTATTCCAATATCATTTGTCAGCTCGTCTGAATTTCTTGCTTTTAACTGAATAGCCAACACATATTTACCAAGTACAAAGATTAAATCTGCTAGCTCTTTTTCACTTTGTCCCACAGGACAATACTTAAGGTCGCTTAGAATGATCTCTTTATAAAAATAATTCTCAGAAAATGCATTTAATATTTGTTCCGATTGATTAACCATCATATTTCTTCCTACATGATTCACAGACCAAAATTTTGTTTTAATTGTTTTAACTTAGTCGGGTTGGGAGGATCGCTACACATGTTCTAAAACCGTACCGTTCACAAGATGCACTGCATCTCTATCCTATGTATCTCGTTGGCCATATACCCCTAGGAGTTTTATTAGCATCATCAATATGTTGTTTCATCTCGTACCAAAATTTATTCCCTTCTTCATCTTCACAACTAAATTGCCATTGTACATCGATGTTACCCCACGCATTATACGGATCAAAACTGCTCAGACCTTGAGCTCTTAAATCCACGCCAAGCAGTGGATTATTAAGATGAACTTCCGCCTGTTCGCCCATCGCCAATGCAGTGGGATGAATCGAGGATGCACATTTTAATACTTTCTTATTACCATCTGCGAACATAACTGTAAGTCCCTGAGATTGCAAGTTTGAAATCATCAAACTTGATACATTTTTCATCTTAAAAACAAGATTCATCATGCATCCATTATTGCCTTGCCATGTAATTTCAAATTTGGGGTTTTTCCTTTTCATTCCCCCAAAAAGCTGGTTTTTTTCTAGAAGAAGTATAATCGAAGCTTCAATGTTACTAAAAACCGCTTGTTTGGATTGTTTTTTCTTTTCAGTTTTTATTTCGGCATCATCCTCGCTAAGTGCTAATGTATAATTACATATTCTCCGGTGATTTATATCGAATGGTAATTCTTCAATGTCACCGTAATCAATGCATCGAAGAAGCAAAATTCGTTCCCACCCTAATGCTTTAATTGCATAACCAAGTTCAATCATCACATTAGGATTAGGCGTTCTTCGATATCCCGAGCCCTTATCATTAATCAACGTAATGTCTGCAATAAACAAGTCACAATTATCTATTCTTTCGAAAATGGTGTCTCCAATATCTGGAGATCCTGGTACATTTACCGTATCCCTTTCAACCCTTGCCGTAACAAGATTCGAAAACTTTTCCGGAATCTTATCCATAATAGATGTTACAAAATTTCTGCATTCTTTTCTATCCGATTGCCATGAAGAAAACAAAAGACACTTTTTGCCATCATCCATTATCATTTCCTCCATTTGATATTCGCTTGATTATCCCCATCTTCAAAAACAGCGACCATACATGACTCACCCCAAACAATCCTAACATAATTATGAGGTATTATACGGTAAAAATCAATATATGTTCATTATTCATATATATAACATTACAACTAGGTCATTCAAAAAAACGGTCGGTGTTGTTACCGACCGCCATGTACGGATCCTCGAATTATTATAACAAACTTGCTGACTTCTTTGGTGTCGCATCAATTACAACAAGCTTAGGTTTATTCTCCCCTTGCAGTCCGCGTATCTCCTCAACAACCGTTGGATTGCCTAAATCGATCAAGCAGTAGATCATATTATTCGTATGCTCAGCTTCCGCATAACGAAGGAGCTGTTTTTCAAATCCATGTCTGCAATTCGGATTGCTGGTCAACTTAACTTCGATAATTGTCTTGTCATTACCGCGACTGATCTTGAAGTCTTCCTGCCCTACACCAAGATTTCCTTCCAGAGTCATATCCAGGTTCTTGTCTGTCAGATAAGTTTTTGCCCCGAGGTGAATCAACCGATGAACCACTTCTTCTCTTACTGCGGAATCAGCTGATTGTACATCTTTCCATCCACCGTTGTTCTCCACCCAGTCTTTAAATACCCACAGGATATCCATCGCACCTTCTTGACTCAAGACTATCATTTCAGAATGTATCAGAACTTGAAAGAAACCTTCCATATTGGGCCAGATTGCTTCCACATAATGATTGGCTTCGATTTCACCTTGTCTAAGCTTCTCAACAACCCTATAATATTGATCGTTTGGAAGAAGTTCGACAAGTTCCTTTATATCCACGCCCAACGATTTTGGAACAAATCCCAATTCTAGAAATATTTCAGCAATTTTTTCGGCAAAGGTTTCATCCAGATAGTCCTCATCGTAGGTTTCCTCCAGGTCACCCATACAGCTATCTTTATCCGTGAACCACCGTTTGATTAATTCTGTTTCAGACAATTCATCCTCGTCTTCAGGCTCACCATCTTCTGTATCAAACCCTTCCAAAAACTCCTTCACATCATCAGGAAGAAGATCCAATGTCTGAATATACTCATCATCAAACCAAGCATCAATCATCTGATACATAACATAGCAGTGGATTGCTTCCGGATTATATCTGATAACCGGACTTTGTACTATGTCGTATATTTCTCGTATTACCCTTTTTGCCCTTTCCTTATCACGGTCGATGAAACCTGGTGGAAAGAAGGTACTAAAGCAGTCATCAAAGATTTGATCGCCACCATCAAGCCAGAGCTCGTATGGAAAGGTTATTATCTCTATTTGGCGATTATGAATTGCGGATTTCAAGGCAGGATAAGCATTAATCAGGACTGAATTAAACATAATTTTATTCCTCTGTTGTTAATGGTAAAACCTCTCGTATTCTAAGGGATTGTGTAGTTTCATATCCCTTGCCCTTTAACATTGCCACTTTTAAGATCAAATGCGCCGTACTGTTGGCATTGATCTCCCCACTCCTAGCAACTCACGTCCAGTATCTGCGCCATCCCATGCAACCTCAACTCCATACTATCCGCAGGTACAAAAACACAGTCTCCCTTAAAGAAGTTCTGCATGTACCCTTCTCCAAACAGCACGCCGCATCCATCCACGCAAAGCAGCGCATGAAACGAATTACTCCCCGTTTTAAAATCCACCAGACGGCGGCCTTCCGTGTTCAAAATCATTCTTTCCACTTGGAAATACTTGCAGCGCGACAACAATTCCGACGCGCAGCCGTTGACATACTTTAGCACTCTCATGGGCTGTCGGGGCGACGCGGAGGACTTCAAATTAGCAACCTCCAGCGCCTTGTCGACGTGGAGCGGCCTCAGCTTTCCGTCCTTTCCGATCCGGTCATAATCATACAACCGATACGTCACGTTGGATGATTGCTGGATTTCTGCGATTAGGCATCCAGCACCAATGGCATGCACCGTTCCAGCTTCAATGAAAAACAAATCATTCTTCCGAACCGGCACGTGATTCAAACACTCATTCAGCTTCTTTTCATCCAACGCCTTCCTAACCTGCTCCTTTTCCATGTCGCGGTTAAATCCGTATACCAGCTGCGCTCCAGGCTTTGCAGACAATACGTACCACATCTCCGTCTTGCCCCACTGGCTTTCTACCCGCATGGCATACTCATCATCCGGATGAACCTGCACGGAAAGATCAGATTTGGCGTCAATCAGTTTGATCAGAATTGGCAGCTCTGCCTTCCCTCCCGTCACCTGCAGCACGTGTCTTCCAAGCAACGACGGATCATTCCTTAACACATCCTCCAAAGTCTTTTCACTTTCCGTAACAATTGACGGTCCGTCTGGATGCGTAGAACATACCCATGCCTCCGCAAAGGGATACATGGGTATGTCCAAATTGAAATCGTCATTTAATCTTGTTCCGCCCCAAAGGTAATCCTTCGCTGCGGGCCTCAATAGCATCGGTTTCTTTCCAGTCACCTTTCCTACTCCATTTCATATTTCTTTTTGTCAGAAACGCTGATATCCGTGCCCAGCTGAACCTCAATCAGCTGAAGCTCAGTATCCGCTATCACGGTATGCTTACATCCTGCTGCCATTGTAATGACGTCGCCGGCCTTTACCGTCTGCTCCATGCCATCCACGATGGTTCTGCCCGTTCCATGAATTACGTTCCAGATCTCGTCACGCTTCTCATGACTGTGATAATTCATCTTATGGCCTGCATTCAAAGTCACTTTAACCGTCATGCTGTCTGCCGTAACGTCAAGCACGCGATAGGATCCCCAGCTCTTTTCAGCAAACATGATCTGCTGGTCAATCGCATCCACAAAGGGTTTGATGTAGCTACTCTGCTCCTTGTCAGACACAAGAATACCCTCAGGCGAAGCAGACACCACCAAATCCTTACATCCCATCACAAGAATCGGCACGCCAAGCTCATTTACCACGTGCACGTTCTCACACTTGTCATTAAACTTTGCGTCGCCAACGCTATTTTCTTCCATCGCTTCCGTCAACGTATTCCAGGTTCCGGGATCCTTCCACTGACCTGCAAAACGCATCACCGCAATGTCCTTCTCATGCTCTACGACCGCATAATCAAAGCTTATTTTCGTAAGAGTGTCATATTTATCAAACAGGTCCTGATAATCGCTAAAATCAATTAATTCATGCGCCCTGTCCAGGACATAGGAAAGCTTGTACGCAAACACGCCACCATTCCAAAGTCCGCCCTTGTCAATGTACTTCTGCGCCGTCACTGCATCGGGTTTTTCCTTAAAGGTCTCTACCTTTGCCACTTGATCCTTGCTCGTCGGAATGATATACCCATATTTCTCAGAGGGGTACGTCGGGTCAATACCCATAAGCGTGAGGTTTGCCGTTCCATCCTGTGCCAACTCCCAAAGCTTCTTGATCGCCTCAAAATAGTCATCATTCACGTACGGATCAACCGGACAAACCACCACGGCTTCATCCTCACCGACACCCATCACGTCATGCAAATAAGCAGTTGCAAGCGCAATCGCTGGAAAAGTATCCCTTCTGCAGGGCTCCACGGAAATGCCGACGTCCGTGCCAAGCTGATTATGGATCGCAGACACCTGAGACTTTGACGTTGCAATCGTTACGGTTGCATCCTTGTCAATGATTTTGATCTGGCGATAAACGCGCTGCACCATGGATTCATAATCTTCAGACGCATCCGATCCCATGGGAATCTGACTTCCTTGCTTCTTAAAAATCTTGATAAACTGCTTACTTCTAACGTCATTAGAAAGGGGCCACAGACGCTTGCCCGAGCCCCCTGATAATAGAACGATGTTCATTGCATCTTTCCTCTTTCTGGTTTTGTAATATATCAAACTATTTCTCAACACTCACATAATCATCCAAGATTAGAATGTATGGATCACTAAAATCGATGCTCATTTCCGAAGAGGAGAATGACATGGCCGGGTAACTTACTTTTACCTGGTTTGATAACCGTGTCACTTACCGCCTGCCTGATGGTACCGGTACGCCCTTGCGGCGTCAAGGGCAAGCTCCGTGCAAGCACCCTTGACACGCAAGCGGCTTTACCGGTGTTTTATGGTTAAGGCGGTTAAGTATAAAACTGAATTTGCGAAAAACTATTGACAGTATCGTTGAGGGGCTGATTTCGTGAGGGTGCTTCGTGAGGGGCTGGTTTGAGGGTTTGGTTTGAGGGTCTCGGACTCAGGAGAACAAAAACAGGGTTAGTCAGAAGATTTCTGACCAGCCCTGTTTTCTTTTTATCCTTCTCTGCTATGATTGTTTTTGCGGAAAATAACCATTGCGAAAGGAGGATACATGATATGAATGTCAATCTAAAAGTGGCTCACATTTAGATTATCATTTATACCTTTGATTCTAATCTTTTGTCCAAAGCTTTTGAGTCTCTCTTTCGAGTCAATTTTTTTGGGGGGGTGTGAGTTTTGGGGTCTGCTGAAAACAG
>JAFZNO010000088.1 GCA_017552985.1 Lachnospiraceae bacterium | reverse complement strand
GTGCGGCACGGCCGTTGCCACGTCGCCCATCGCCTGGGGCGGCACGCGGTAGCTAAAGATCAGGAATCCGCCGTCTTCCCTGTAAGTCGTAAGCTTCGTCTCCTCGCCGTTCTGCGTCACCATCAGGTACGGATCGTGGTAGGCCGCCACTGCCTCAGCAGGCACCTTAAAGTCGATCGTGATGGTGTCAAACAGCGTTAAGGATCTCTTGGTGATCGCCAGATTCTCATCCGTCAAGATGGCTTCGCCACTACTTACTTCCACGTCGTCTAAGAGTAGGACTATTGCACCAACTGAATTATAATGACGGAATCCAACGTAAATCTTTTGTCCGTCATAAGCGGCAAGATTCACCTCACACCTTTTCATCTCCCTGGCACGCACTGAGAAATCTGCCAACTTCGTCATTTTGTCAATTTCCGGACTCAAACCAACGTATACGGACATATTATCTGGTTCGTAACTTTCTATGTGTTCAGTTATCAAAAAAGAGAGTTTCGCATTTTGGGGAGCTATAATGGCCGGCGTAATGGCCCATTCATCAGCACTCAGCAAACGACCACCATACATTGAAGCAGAACTTAATGCAAATTCACCCGAACCGGCGTAATGGCCTCCAGTATATAAGGGTGCCCAAATGTAAGTCCATCCATAGTCATCACCGTCGGAATTCACAAAAGTCCATCCCTCAGGCAAACAAGGTCCAAATTCTTCGAGGAAATAATTCTCATAAACAATTTCTTTTTTCTTAAAGTTCGCGACCAGCACACGATCCATGGTTGCAGTGAACTCATAGGTTGCAGAGGTACTAACTTCCTCTCCGTTTTCCGTCCAGTTAATAAATTCATATCCGCCATTTGCCGTTGCCGTGAGAGTTACGGTTTCGTCAGGCAAATAAGTACCGCCGCCCGTCACGGTGCCGCCTTCGCTCAAAGAAGCAGTCGCTGTTACGTCATAGCTGGACTTACGGACAAACGTTGCGTAAATCCAAGTATCTTTTCCAGGCATCATAAATTTATTATCCACTATATATTTGGCTTCCTTAAGGGTATGATCCACAAGCACGCCATAATAAGCGTTTTCCAAAACGTATCCAGGATCAGGCGTTACGGCGATTTCAATTTCTTCCCCTTCCAGATACGTCGTTTTGTAATTGACAACGCTGATCGTTCCATTTTGGGTGGACATTAAATACAGGTTAGAAGTGGCCGGTTCCTTACAATAAGCCGCAATCTGCTCATAAGCTCCGGGATCGAAGTATAATGTCGGTTCCCTGCCAATGATCTCCATGGAGGGCACTGCAAACCAATACTTGAATACATATCCCTCATTGGGTACCACTGTCGCGACAATCTGCTTCTTGTTTGCGTCATATGCGACGGTCGTCGTTCCAACATCCAAAGGATACGTTGAATGCTTTATGCTAACCACTCTGTCAAATACGGCAAGAATCTCCACGTCCTCCGTCAATTGTTTTGAATAATCAACGTCTTTGCTGAGCAACTTGCCTTTTACCTGATTCGTATAATCATAATACCCTGCAAAAACGTATCCGTCATTTGCTTTGGCAGACATGGTCAAAAATCCCGTCTCCGTTTGGTTAAAATCTACCGTTCCGCCGTTCTCCGGAAAAACGCCAACCGTAACTTGAAACATCGTTCTTTTTTCAAAGGTACCGGATATCATCAAGTCTTGTCCCATCATTTGAAACGTAAAAACACCGTCAGCGTACGTATAGACTGCCGGAATGCCACTAATGCCAGTTAGGCGATATCCTTTCTCAGGATTAACGCTAAGCCTTACGGTCTCACCCTGCATATATGAAGTCTTTCCGTCTAACAACGTAAAGGTTCCGTGTTGCATGTTGGGATCTATCGTAATCGTATGCGGAACGGTAGAGCGAAAACGCGCGCTCACGAAAACGTTATTTCTCGGCATCGTAAAGGAATTTCCGATTTCTGTATATTCTTCCTGTCCTTCTTCACGAAGAAGAAAAGTATCAACTGCGTAATTTGTATTGGTGGTTGCGCTCAAATAAACAGTTTCGCCAGGAGCATAACTCGACTTCAAGGGATTTACGTTTACTGCGCCTTCATCATGAGACGGCACGTAAATAAAGTATTCTCCTTGTTTCTTAAATATTACGTCTATCTCACGGGATTCCGTTGCCGTAAACTTTAGCGGATTATCATAATACACTTCTCCCAAACTATAATCGGCCCAGCATATAAAGTCATAACCCGGACTCGGATAAGCCGTCAAAGTTACCGTGTTGCCAGAATTATAATTTCCCTGACCCGTCACGGTACCCATTTCCAGCCCTTCCGTGTAAACGTCAATTCTGCAGGTCGCCGCTTTTGCCTCCATTGCGGGATACAATCCGGTAAAATTAGATAATACCATCACCAACGCAAGCAATATGCCGCTAATTCCCAACATCATTCTCTTTTTCCTTGATTTGTTCATAATTTCCTCCCTAAAAAATTTACTGTTTGCAACCTCCTATCTATTAATGACTTTTCTTGGTGCTTTTACTCAGTAAAAAAACAAAAAAATCTGGTGATGTGTTTTGCTTTGGCAAAACGCATCACCAGACGTAAAATTTAGTTTTGTAATGTTTACTCACCTAGGCGAGCAATAATTTTAACACGATCGTAAAGCCGCCATTTTGGTTCTTACAACTAAGGCTTCCGTCCATTTTTTTCATCAGGTGATTGGAAATGTACAGACCAAGGCCTGCGCCGTCCTTTCCGCCGCTGTTGGAGCCTCGCTTGAACTTTTCAAGGATCTGCGTAAGCTCCTCCTCCGGCACGCCGCCTCCCTGATCGCTGATCTCCATTGTCAGGAAATCCTTGTCCGCCATTTTCTCAAAGAAGCCCTTAACGTCGATTTCCGTTCCGGCATATTTATAGGAATTGGTGATCACGTTACCGATCACCTGGCTGAGTCTGAGCGGATCAGCCAAGACCACGCATTCCGGAATTTCCAATTGCCTTATCAGCCGTAAGTGATCCGCGTCCCGGATCAGCCTTTGAATCTCACCGGAGGGCACTTCCTCCACGTTCACCTCCAGACGTTCCAGCTCCTCCAGCGTGGCATGGAACAAATTGGATACCAGCCTGTCAATCTGGTCTGCCTTGGCATTGATCGCCTGAACGGTCTGCCTTTGCTCCGCATCCGTGACCGAAAGCTCCATCACGTCAGCCATGGCCTTGATGGACGCAACCGGCGTCTTAATGTCATGGGAAAGCTGCGCGATCAGCTCCTTACGGCTATTCAGCGCTGCCTCCTCCCGGAGTCTTGACGCCTTTAGTTCCTCGCGCATCAGGTCAAAGCTTTGGGTAAACGCGCCAAATACGTTGCCGCGGTCCATTTCCAGCGGTACGTCAAGGTTTCCCATGGCAACCTGCTGTGCAAAGCCCTTCATCCGCTCAAACGGCTGGATCACTTTCTTTTTCAGGTAAAGCGCATATCCCAGCATGCACAGGGCGAGGATGAAAGACATTCCAAAAAAGATCGCTGCGATCCCCTGCATCTTGCGTGCTTCCGCATCCTGCCACCCATTATGGATCAAAACCTTTCCAACGATTTTTCCGTCCGCCGTGACGTCGCGGATCAGATCAAACCGTGACGTTGCCTGGGAGACGTTGACCGAGAGTCCTTCCCTTGTTTGATACAAAACGTCCCCATCCTCATTTAGGAGCACGTAATCAAAGTCCTGCGCAGTGCTTTCCGCCATGGTTTCCTTTGCAATGGCGCCGCCCTGTTCCAATCGCTCCCAATTCTTTTCCATGAAAACGACAAGCCGATTTACCTTTACGGTAAATTCGCTTGTCGTCTCTTGATCCGATGAACTTTTCAAAAGAATGACTGCCCCGATCATTCCTGCCAGAAGGCACAGGACGGACAGCATGAGAATCTCTTTTGTCTTCATGAATTACTGCTTTCTGGGATCAATGGAATACTCCACTTCCTTATTTAATTCGGCGAAAGGTCCAGGCACCGCCGTCTCGCCCGTTCTTTCCTTTCCCGTAAGATCCAACGTAATGCGGGGATCCGCCGCAACCTTCTTCAGTTCTTCCGGAGCGTAGACAAAGCGCGTCGGATCCACCGGGCCAAAGCCAGGGGGCGTCATCTTACTCTTCGTCACCTTCAGCGTAAGCTTCTCCGTATCCACTTCAAAGTCAAACCAGCCTTCCGCGCCGTTTAAGTCAAATCCGTAGAATTCCCTCCAGGCCTTTAGGTCAAGACATACTTCCGGTGCGGGATACATGATCCTAAGATCTCCTCCGCGCATCTGTCTTACGAAGGCATTGCCCTCGGATGCATTGTCCTTCGTCGGGAAGCAAATTGCGCCTTCGCCGCAGTCATAAATGATATTGTTCAAAAGCTTTGCGTCCCTAGAGGTACCGCCCCGGTCCCCAGGCATGAGACGGAACGCCACGGGCTTCGCATAATATGCATATGCCCTGCATTTTCCGATCAGATTGTTCACGATCTGCATGCGATCCGTTCCCTCGCCATACACCGCGTAACCATTGATGATATCATCCTCCACCATGCGGTACCATCCGGTGGAACCAGGCCTGTTGGGGATCTTGGCGGGATCAAAACGCCCTTCCACGTTCCAAAATACGTTATTGTCGATCAGATTGACGCCTTCCCTCGTGCACTCGATAAAGATGGCCTCACGCTGCTCGATTCCGTCCAGAAACAGATTCTGGGTGATGCGGTTATTGACGTTGCCGCAGTCCAGCCAAAGATGATCCGCGCGATAGGTTCTGCGGAATACGTTTCTCCTAAACAGTCCGTTCACGCTGTTGTGAAGCTTGATGCCGCCTGCCTCCCAGGAAAGCTCCATCTTCTGCCAGCCCGTGCCCTCGATCAGATTATCCTCGATCAACATGCCCTGGGCGTAAAGACCAGCGATGCCGCACACGCCCGCATCCTTGATATGACATCTTCTGATCACGCTAAAGCCAACCACCTGCTCATGATCAAACTCATGATGCCAGCACTCATTTCCGATATCGATGCCCGTTGCGTTCGACCAGTCCACCGTACAGTCTTCAATGACCCAGTGATGACCGCGGTATGCCGAAATGGCGCCGCGCTGCGGGATCGGTGCTCCCATGGCGGCGTGCGCGCAGACGATGCCCTTGACCTTGATATAGCTAAGAAACGGCTCGGTGGGTGCAAAGCATTGCTCTCTCACGGTGATCTCAATGCAGTGATCCGCGGGATCCGCATCCCCGGGAAGCCGGAAGTGAATGCACTGTCCGTTTGCCTCCACCCAGTACGTGCCGTCCGCATCGCCAAGCATGTCGCTGAGGGGCATTTGCTTTAAAGGCTTTCCGTCACAAAAGATCATGCCGCGCCTGTTCAGATAGGGCGTCATGTCCGTCTTCTCATATTCGATGAACAATCTGTCGTGCAAAATGTTCACGGCACAGAAAGGATTGTAGCCCCGGAACGTGTCCGGATCCAGCTTGTGCGCCCAGATTTTCATGCCTTCCGGTCTTGTTCCCTGCAGGAAGGCTCCCCTGCCCATGGTTCTCCAGCCTTCGCTCTTTTGGAACGAATGAATCTCTTCCGATGCCTTGATGACCACGGTTCCCTTCTCCATTGCCTCATAGCAGATCATGCGGTCCGGGCCGTCTCCGCCCATGGCAGGAGACACGGACTCACGATATACGCCGGGGCCGATCAGAACGTGCGTCCCGGGCGTGGCGATCCTTGCGGCTGCCTGGATCGTCTTGAACGGCGCCTGCCTGCTTCCGTCATTTTCATCCGAAGCGTTTGGATCCTGCTGCGCCACGTACAATTCTCTCTCGTAAACCGTCTCCTTCTCCCAAAAAGAAAACTCCCTGCCGTCTGCCACTGTTTTTGCTTCCACCATTTTGACCCCCTATTCTTGGTATTCCAAAATAAATCCTACGCCCCAGACCGTCTTGATAAACTTCGGTTCCTTGGGATTCTCCTCCAGCTTCTCCCGCAGGTGACGCACGTGAACGTTCAGCGTCACGTCCCCCACAAATTCCGTCTCCCAGATCTTTTCAAAAAACTCATCCTTCGATATGATTCTGTTTTTGTTTTGTAAAAGGTAACTGAGGATCTTATACTCCATGGCCTTAAGGCGCTCTTCCCCGTTCTTCCCTTTCACGATGCCGCTTCGAAGGTCCACGGTGACTTCCCCAAATTTCACGATGCCTTGCTGCTCAGCATCCTCTGCATTTTCTTTCACGGTGCACTGCCCCTTGGCAGTTCCCGTGGTTTCCTTCATGGCGCCTTGTCCGGCTCCGCTTTCTTCGCTCTTAGCTCCTCCCAGTGCCGCGACTGCGTTCGTCCTTGCCGCCTGACTGTTTTCATAACGCTTCAGAACCGCCCTGACCTTCGCTAGCAAAACCCCCAGCGAATAAGGCTTGCAAACATAATCGTCACCGCCAATGTTTAGGGCCAGCATCATGTCGTCCTCACTGGATCTCGCGCTGATGAACAGGATCGGCACGTCCGTTTCCTTTCGGAGCTTTTGACAAAGGTCAAAGCCCGATTCCCCTCCAAGATTAATGTCCAAAAGGATCAGGCTTACCGTATTCTCTTCCAGATAATCGAGGGCTGACTGCGCGTCAAACGCATAGTCCGTCTTCACGCCGGACATGTTAAAGTACTTTGCCGTGTATTCCGTCAGTTCCACCTCGTCATCGATGATAAACACGCTCGTATGCACCGCGCTCCCCCTTCCGTCTATTGTATTTCCGTCTTTTGTATTTTCGTCCTTTGTGCTTCCGTCAAGTTTTTTCACCCGGAGCGGCTTGTTTCCCTAGGTGAGACGTCTTCGCCTTCTGCGTTTTAACCTCTTAGGTAAATTCTTGCCGGCTTCCTTTGCACGCTTCTCTTTTTCCTTAAGTTCCCTGAGTTTCTCGGGATCCGTCTCCTTTTCCATCTGCTTTTGGAGTTCTCCCTTCCGATACTCCGCAAGCACCTCTTTCACCTTGGAATAATCGCGTTCAAACAAGATTTCACTGACTTGATTCCGGAGGAGTTCGTCTGGTATCAGCTCCGGCACGCGTTCAAGGATCTTTTCACTGACCTTTGCCTTACTAAGGTCTTTATATTTTGGCATGTCATTCCATTCCTGGATCTGTGCCAGCTCCGGTCTCCAAAGGAGCTCGAGCTTGCGCTTCCACTTCACCTTCGGATTCGGAAGGGGCTTCCGAAGCACGTAAAAGTCGAAGCTGCCCTCCACGATCTCCACGGTGATGATCCCCCAATAGGGCGGTACGTGCTCCGGCACGTGCTCCCCGTGGCTGGTTCCCACAACGACGATATTGTAGTCAAAATACTGATCATAGTCCCTAATCTGATCCGAAAGACGCACGTAGGTGTCCGCGTCACTCTTGATCTCAATGCCGTAAAGCGCGTCAGGGACCACCATCACCACGTCCGCGCGGGACCGTCCCATGGTCTTTTCTTCGATGATGCGCATCTTCCCATAGTATTCTTCCAGAAAAGAAAACAAGGGCTCACGTATGTCCTTGTCCTTTAGGATTTCTTTCTGTGCGGACTCCTTTGCTTTTGAAGCCGCCTTCCCGGTCTTCTTTTTTTCCGGGACCTCAGCCAATCTGTCGCAGATTTCCATTACGATCTCCCGGAGAGCCTTTCCCTCACAGTCGATCGTCAGGTCTGCAAGCCTTTCATACATGGGAAGGCGCTCATCATAAAGCTCCTTGAGCGTCTGCCCCGGGCGCACCGTCACGCCCCTTGTCTCAAGGTCTCCGACGCGCTCTGCGATCTCCTCGTAAGGGAGCCGCAGATAGATGATCTTCCCCGTTTTCTGGAAGTGCTTCATGGCCTTTTTGCCGTAGACGGCACTTCCGCCCGTGGCGATCACCGTCTGCCTGCACTTTATGGAAGCATTCACCTCGTCCTCTATGTCCCAAAAGCCTTCCACGCAATGCTCCGTGATCAGCTCCTGCAATAGCTTTCCGTAATGCTCCTGGATCACGAGGTCAGAGTCTAAAAAGCGGTATCCAAGGCGTTTTGCAAGCACCACGCCCACCGTGCTCTTGCCCGCACCCGGCATGCCGATCAAAATCAAATTATCCATGTTTTCTTCGCTCCGTCATGCCGCCAGGTAAATAAACAGCGCCGTGAGGATCAATAAAATGATCCAAATGATCGCCCATACAAGTACGGCTACGTTTCCCTTTTTTTGATCGATCTTCTTGAAATACGCCCAAAGGGACTCATAGCGTCCTATCGTTCCGTTATTCCGGAAAATAATGGCTTCGATGACGTACGCCACAAATCCTGCGCCTATAAAAATACATAGACCCGTAATAATGGTTTTCAGATTCCACATGATGATCCGTCTCCTTGTCGAGTATGATTAGGCGAATGGATTACGCCCTAATTCATTTATCGTCCGTTTCCACTTGATTCTTTACGTAACCTGCCCATTCCGGACTGTCTGAATTCCTCCAGTGCCCTCTTTCCTTCCTCCGTCACGGGCTTTATCCAAGTACCCCGGAAAAGGTGGATCTGCATCAATACGTACCGGATGGGTTCGTCGGAATAACAGAAGGCAAATACAACAAGCGTAGGCAGGTGCCAAACCATGCCGGAAAGCCATACCAGCGGGATCAGCATCACCCACATGAATATGATCTCCAGAACCGTTCCGTATACGGCATCCCCCGCCGCCCGGTAAGTATCGTTCTGCACCCAGTTTCCCATGCGGATCACCGCCGCCACGGCAAAGATGCAGACAAGCCCGAAGGCGATGCGGAAGCTTTCGCCCTTCATGCCCATAAGGCTTAAGATCGGCGTATGCAAAGCGATCAGCATAATGCCCACGAGACCAATAAACAATTGACACAGGTATACCAGTCTCCACGCCCTTACGTAGGCCGTACGCAGGTTTCCCGCACCGACTTCCTTACCAACCAAGATGGAGGATGCATTGGAAAATCCCGCAAAGAATCCGATCACAAGTCCCTCCAGCGTCCGGAACACGGCAAGAGCGGCGATGGCCTCCTCTGGCTGCCTTCCCAGGACAACGTTGATCATCATGTTGCCAACGCCGATCAAGATCTCATTTGCAAGGATGGGCGAACACTTTTTGAAATATGCCCGGATGAGCTGCGCATCCCATTGGAAATGCCGTCTCACGGCAAAAAGATAAGGGTGCCTTGCGATTTTGGCCAACGTCATGATCACCAGGATTCCCGCCCACTGTGCGATCACGGTCGCAAGCGCCGCGCCGCGAACCCCCATGGCCGGAAAGCCCAGATGGCCAAAGATCAGCACCCAGTTTAATGCTATGTTGACGGTGACGGAAGCAATGGATCCATACAGCGGGAGACGCACTCTTTCCGTACAGCGGAGCATCACCGCCATGGCCATGGAAAAGACCATCAGCGGATAAGAAAACGCGGCGATGCTTAAGTACTCCACGCCAATCCTTTGGATGGCTTCCTTGTCCGTGTAAAGCTTCATGACCCCCTCCGGAAACACCGTTCCGAGAACGCAGAACAAGATGGCAACGGCCATCATGCAGGTCAATGTCAGACCGTAAGAACGATTGATGCCGTCCTCGTCCTTTGCCCCCCAATATTGGGAAATAAACAGCATTCCGCCGCCCACAAATCCCCAATATCCGCTGAACATTAAGGACGAGAACTGGGCGCAGAGTCCCACTGCGCCCACTTCCGTTTGTCCCAGCGAAGCGATCATCATGGTATCCACCATGGAACCGGTGGTAGTCAACAGGTTCTGCAGTGCCACAGGTATGGCGATCACTGCCACCTTCATCAAAAAATCTTTCCAGTTAAAGCTTTCTTTTGCATAATGCATGTCAGTCTATTCCTTTGGTGCAAAATGTACGTAATCCGCCCTGGTACCATCTGGCGCGACAACCAAGCTTATATAACCTTCCTTGACTTCGGTGCCTTCTCCCGCCGATCCGGCCATGGTAGCCTTCGCATGTAATTCCATTTCCGGAGAATAATAAATTACCCGGTCCATGGTGGAATCCTTTACCTGGATCGCAGGCACGTACTGCTCCTGATTACCTCCGTAAATCTCCAGGATGACGCCATCCTCCACCATCATGCAGCTCTCGCTGTCTTCCGCGTCTAAAACAAGGCCTCCGGTGGCACTCGCATAATGATCATTGATCACAAGGCTACCCGATCCCGTAAACCGGACGCTGCCGCCATAATGGTAGCCCCAGACGGTCACTTGGTTCACGTAGCTGTTTCCTATCAATTCAATGGTAAATCCATTTCCCATCAAGTTGACGCCAAGAATCTCCGCCTCGAAATTTTGAAGCGTGAGCACGTTTCTCTCCGCGTCATAAGAAATGCCGCTTCGCGTTTCCTCTACGACCCCTTCGTAATCCTGCCAGTACCGGCCGGCATGAATAAACGTATAATCTGAGTCTCCCAAGAAATAGATCCTGATAAACTCTTCCGATCCGTCGTATGGCACGTCAACAAATTTGGAAGACGCATAATTTCCTTCAAAGTCAGGATCTAAGTTCGTAAGCTCAGGGAAGGGATAATGGTCACTTTCTCCGTAATCATCCGGCTCTCCGTGATTATCACCCAGATCATTGCTTACGTCAGCCGGAACGTCATCAACGCTCGCATAGGCATAATATATCACGTGAAGCGTTTCCACTTCATGAATGTTGCCAAAGGGATCATAGGCACCTTCGAGGTAATCCTCATCACCCACGAAAGCCCCGTCAGCCTTCTTTTGATACGTTACGTAGTCATTTACGTAGGTCAGGCTGTCCGGATCACCGCCCTGCTCCTCAACCCATTCGCGGGCATCCGCAAGCGCGGCTTCTCCCGTGCCTTCCGCATAGTATTCCTCGCCGGTAGGCACGTAAATCACTTGAATATGGGCATCCGTTAGATCTCCGGGATACTCCCTGACGTTTCCTCTTCCGTCGGAATGCCCGTGATCACTGGACCTGTCGTGATCTTTGCCGCGATCCTTATCATGCTCTTCAAAGGAATCATGATAACCTTCATGATTTAAGAAATCATCCCCAAGGGGATCCACGCCATACGAGGCAAAGACGATGGACAGCGTGGCGATGGACGTCACGACGGGCATCATCATGAGCTTTTTCACAAGCCCGTGCCTGTTGCCGTCTGCCTCATTTCCGGCATTGCCTCCGCTCTTTCCCTCGAACTCTTCCCTGGGTTCATCGCATCGCCGCTCCGGCGCGGAAGAAATCTCTTCCGGCATGCCTTTGGGCTCCATTGCCGTGGCCGGCTCCATGGGCGGCCTCGCAAATTCTTCCGGCAATCGTTCAAATTTCATATGCGCTCACCTCCTTGCAAAAAATCGTTTCGTTGCTTTTGCAAAAAGGCTTACTTGTCCATATGCACGTCCACCTGAGGGAACGGTACCTCCACGCCAAGCTTTCTAAAGCCAAGGAGCAAGTCGTGATTCAAAATTCTCGCTCCGGAATAAATGTCCTTCTCGTCCACAAACACCAGAAAGCGCAAGATGACTGCACTGTCTGCAAGCTCATTCACGCCGAGGTATTTGGGTTCTTCCTTCATCACGTCCTTATGCTTCTCAAAGATCTCCTTCATCAGTCCCGGGATCTCGCTCTCGAGCTTCTCCAGATCCGTGGCGTAGGGGATGCCAATGTCACTGATGCTGCGGGAAGTTCTGTCGGAACGGTTCAGGATGTTCTTCATGGAGGAATTGTTTACGATCTTTACGTTGTCGCCCGGATCCGTGATGCAGGTCGTGCGGATGCCGATGTCCGTCACGGTGCCGCGGAAGCCGTCAACCTCAATGATGTCACCGACGTTATAATGGTTTTCAAAGATCATGAACGCGCCCGTCACCACGTCCGCGATCAGGCTCTCAGCGGAGAAGCCGACGATCAAAGCCACGATCCCGACGCTGGCCACGATGGTGGAAACGTTCACTCCAAGGATGGACAATCCCCAGCAGAGGATCACGATGGCTGCCACGTACTTCATCAAACTGGAAAAGATGGAAAGAATGGAGCGCGCCCTGTGATTCTTAGGCTTCGGGAGTCCCAAAAGGAATACCAGCAAGGTCTCGACGGCGATCACGCACGCGATCATGACCAGCAGCTTCCAAAGCGTTGCGAAGCTAAAGTTTACGTTCTCCAGGTCGTCAAAGCTAAATACCTGTGAGAGAAATCCAATCCCAACCAGAATTCCAAGGATCACGACCATAACGATCAGTCTGACAAGCGTCCCCTTGTTCTTTTTCTCTTTCTTTTCGTCAACTTTCTTCATCATCTCTTCACTCATGCTGCATTCCTCCTTTTCATCCAATATTATTTCCTGACTGGCGTTTATGCATCGTCAGCGTTTATTTTTGGAACCGGATCCTGCCCTTGCATACCCAAAGGACTTCCTTTGCCTGATAAGGCGTCTCGCCGTCCAAGTGCACCCACTGGGGTTTCGTCGCCACAAGACGCATGGTCTTACAACGATACGTGGTAATGTTCCGGAAGAGCAAGTGCTTTTTCCCATATACGAGCGCAACGGCCAATAGTAGCTTCCACTTTGGCATGTCGCGAACCAGACAGAAGTCCAGCTTTCCGTCCGTGGGATCCGCGTCCGGGCAAAACGGAACGCCGCCTCCCTCCCGCGGATGCTGCATGCCAACGAGAAAGAACAAGTTCCGCACGTGGATCGGTTTCTGATCATCCACGTACAAGATGGCATTCGCATTGTCCCTGGTAAAGATCTGCTTGATGCCGATCATCAGATAGACCAGCTTTCCCAACCCAATCAGGTTCAAGACCTTTTTCAGCTTGCTGCGGGAAACCTCCTCACAGATGTCAGCATCGTATCCCATGCCGCAACTGATCAGAAACCGCCTTGGCTCATGCTCATCCGCACGGATTTCACCATAGTCCAGACTGATCTCCATGGGATGATCCAAGAGCTGTTCCAGTGCCTTCAGCGCATCCTTTTCCACCTCAACGTTCCCGGCAAAATCATTGCCGGAACCTGTCCGGATGCAGGACAGGATCACGTGCTTAAAATCGGCGATCCCGTTCAGCACTTCATTCAGCGTTCCATCCCCGCCCAGCACCAGAAGATGGCAATCTTCCTTCAGATTCTTCGTCAAATCGCGCACAAGGAGCGTAGCCTCACCCGGAGCCTTCAAAAGATGCTTCCGATAAGGCACGCCCCTCGCGTCCAATTCTCTCTTTACTTTTTTCCAAACCCGCTTTCCCCTGCCGGAAGAAGCGCTGGGATTGATCAGAATCTCAAATCTTCGATCATCATTATCACGCATGGCACGTCCCGTCCTTTGGTTCCGTAAGAACTCTATAGGAACAGCATACCATTTTTTACGGATTTTAGCAACGAAAACCCTGTGAAATTATCAAGAAATTACTCATGCCGCAACGCCTCGATGGGACTGAGCTTTGCAGCCTTTTTCGCCGGATACAGTCCAAAGAAAATGCCGACTGCGGCGGAGAAGGCGGTTGCCCCGATGATGACCACAAAATTCAGTTTCACCTGCACTTCCACAAAACTGCAGATCAGCCAGGCGCCGCCCACGCCGATCGCAATGCCGATGAGGCCGCCCAGCAGCGTGATGATGGCGGATTCCGAAAGAAACTGCAACATGATGGAGGAAGTCCGTGCCCCCAGCGCCTTGCGGATGCCGATCTCCCTGGTTCTCTCCGTGACGGACACCAGCATGATGTTCATAACGCCTATGCCGCCTACGAGCAGTGAAATGGATGCCACAAGTGCCACAAACAGCGTGATATAGTTCATGATTTGGTTGACCTCCGTCATGTCATCCATGAAATTCATGACCTGGAACAAGTTCTTGTTCTTACAATGGTACTTTTTCTCCAAGTACTCCAGCGTCTCCTCGGCAACCCGTCCAAGGGTCTCCGGACTGTCACTGACAACGTTAAAACCGCCGATGTCCGTACCATACCATCCGATCAGAGTACCTACAAACGATTCCGGAACGTCGATGGTAAGCTCCGGTTCGCCAAAGGAGAACATCTCCTCCAGATAAGCCACGAGTCCGGCCTGCTTTTCATTTTCGCGGACGCCAATGATCTTGAATTCAACTGGTTGTCTTGCAAGCGTACACTCTATGGTCATGCCCACGACGTCCGTATGTCCAAACATTGCCTTGGCGCTCTTCGCGTCAATGACGCAAACCTTACTCTGGGCATAATAATCATTCTCGTCAAAATACCGCCCGCGGAGCATGGGAGCCTTTTTCAGATAATACATTCCCGGCGTTCCAAACGTGATTTCCAGGTTGAATTCTCCCTTACGGCTCGTCACCTTGTTGCCGGCTCGGGTCGACCAGTATTCGTACACCGTCTTTACGTGTGGCACGTTCTTTTTGATGTCCTCAAGGTCTTCCAGCGTGATATGGATCTGTTCCGCCAGCTCTGATTCGCTATTGACGTAAAAAGATACCGAATTTCCCATCATGTCATTGATCCCGGAATTCACGGAATTCTTGACGCCGTTACCGATCGTGACGATCAGGATGACGGAGGCGATGCCTATGATGATGCCAAGCATGGTCAGGATGGAACGCCCTTTGTTGCTCTTTATGTTCATGAGGGCAATCTTCACGTATTCAAATATCTGTCCCATTCTATTTCCTCTCTAAATACAGCCGCTTCGCGATAACGCAACGCTCCATTATACTCAGCTCTGCGCGGCGAAGAAAATTCCGTTTATCTGCGCTCGACAACGACGCCTTCCTCGAGTTCACCTTCATAATCCGACACGATTTCGTCCGCCTCGGTGATTCCGCTCAGGATCTCCACAAGTCCTTCGGAGGTGATGCCGCAGGTGACGGGTCTCACCGAAACGGTATCGCCCTGTAATACGTACACAAAATCCCCCTCTTTATTGGCATTGACCGCTTCCGTAGGGAGAATCAGCGCATTTTCAGCATGATTCGTATAGATCGTCATCTTCACGTCCGTCTCAAGATAGATGTCCTCCAAGGAGCCCAGGATCTCTACCTCAAAGCCAACGACGACGGCAGACAGGTTCGTTGTCTGGGCTACCCTCGAAATGTGGCTGACTCTTCCTTCATGCATTTCTCCCATGATCTCGATTTCCGCCCTCTGGCCAACCTTCAGACGGTTGAGCACGTATTTCGTGGCAGTCGAATTCACTTTTAATTTATCCAGTCTTTCCAAGGTAAAGACCGGCGTGCCATCCGCAACGCCGTTTCCCGGGGCGGCGGAAATGCCGGTGATGACGCCGTGATACGGGGCAACAACGCCCTTTTCCGCTGCCTCCCTGCCCTTAAGAAGCTTATCGTAGTTTAGCTGCGTAAGCTCCATGTCAATCTCTAACTGCCTTTTCTGGTAGGAATCCATGACGGTGGCTTCGCCCGTGGTCTTCTGGCGCTCCATCTCTGCCTGATATGTCTTTAAATCAGCGATGGTCTCCTGCTCCTGCTTGATCTTTTCCTGCAGGTCCTTTACGTATTCCGCCGGTTTTTGCGACAGGCTCTGGTTTAAGGTAAGCTGCTCTAACTGCGCGTTCACGGAATTCAGCTGCTTTTGTGCCTTTTCATAATCCTCCGTGCCCGGAGTCAGCGTCGTTAAGGATTCCATCAGTTCCGCACGCTGCTTGGTCAACTGATGGTTTAAGAGAATGGCGTCATCGCTCTGCTTCGACTGATACTCGGCAAGTGCCGTCTGGAGATTTTCCAGATACTTCTCATGATCGGCGATCTGCTGTTTTAAAACGGGGATGTTGGTATCGGCCTCGCTGACCTTTCCCTTTCCCTCTGCGTTTCCGTTCAGCGTCACTTCGTAGGAGATCTGGGTGCGCTCATTTTGGAGCTTTGCCTGATACAGGGATTCATCCATGGCCTCAAGGTCATAGGAAAGAAGCAATTCTCCCTCCTGCACCTCATCACCGACTTTGGGCATCACTTTTAACACAGTGCCGGCCGCCGGCGCATAGATTACGACGTTCTCCTCGCCGCACACAATACCCGTGGCACTGACCTGCTCCTGCAATTCTCCGCGATAAGCCTTCGTCGTGACCACGGTGGGAATCGTCACCTTGTTCTTGCCGCTTTTCACCTTTGTCACCACCACAATGATTCCCACGATGATCAGTAGGATAATGATCCATTTAATGATCTTCCTGCCCTTACGCTTCTTCTTTGATTTCGTCTTCATTTTCTCCTCCGTAACCCTTGTTGCCTTCACTGTCACTTACGATCTTGCCGTCGCTTACAATCTTACTGTCACTTACAATCTTACTGTCACTTACGATCTTGCCGTCCCTGATCTGGATCGTTCGTTCTGCCCTCGCGGCAATCTCATTGTTATGCGTGATCAGGATCACCGTCCTGCCCTCGCCATGCAATGCCTCCAAAATGTCCATGATCTCCCCGGTGGAATGCGAATCCAGGTTTCCCGTAGGTTCATCCGCCAGGATGACGGGCGGTGCCTGTGCGATTGCCCTGGCGATCGCCACGCGCTGCTGTTGTCCTCCGGACATTTCCGCCGGTTTGTGGTCCATTCGGTTGCCAAGACCAACCTTTTCCAGCGCAATCTCAGACAGCTCTTCCCGCTTCGACTTACGCACGCCGCGGTAGATCAGCGGTAATTCCACGTTCTCAAACGCCGTCAGGTTCGCGATCAGATTAAATCCCTGAAACACAAAACCGATCTCCTGATTCCTGATGTCCGAAAGCTCGTCGTCATCCAATTCCATGACGTCCTTCCCGTGCAGATAGTATTCTCCCTCCGTCGGTACGTCCAGGCAACCCAAAATGTTCATCAGCGTTGATTTCCCGCTTCCGGACTGACCGATGATCGCCACGTACTCTCCTTCGTCTATGGAGACCGTGACGTGATCCAATGCCCTCACTTCATTTTCTCCGGGATTGTAAATCTTACTTACGTCCCGAATGTCAACCAAAACTCCCATTTTTCTCTCCGTAACGTTTGCAATTTTAAATGGTTACATGTCCTCGTTTCCAAATGGCACTTTTCCATGTCCAAAAGTTATCCACAAATCATAGGTTGGAATAGCTGTCGTTTTTAAATCGAAAGTCCTTGTTAATCCACAGATTCCACAGAGTTATCCACAATGACAATAGTGTCATTCACATATTTTTTAAAGTGTCATCTCAGGAAACCAATTTCTATTTTATCATACTAAATCGTTTTACGCAATAGCATCAGTTTCCATACTTTCCCCAAGAATCCCAGAATCTTTCCAACCGTCTTTCCAGCAGTTCCGCGTTTACCACTTCATAATACTCCCATTCCCTGGGAAACGTCTTGCGGTAAGATCCCTGCAGGAACCTTTCGTCTAGCAGCGTGATCACGCCCACGTCCTCCTGCGTTCTTATCACGCGGCCTGCAGCCTGAAGCACTTTATTCATTCCCGGGAAACGATACGCATAGTCAAATCCGTTTTCTCCGCGCTCGTCAAAATAGGATTTCAGAAGCTCCTTCTCATACCCTACCTGAGGCAGTCCCGTTCCGACAATGACGGCACCGATCAGGCTGTCCTCCCGAAGATCGATCCCCTCGCTAAAGACGCCACCCAAAACACAAAAGCCCACCAGAGTACTGGTTTGTTTTTCCGTCTCCTCTTCTATTTCCATGTTGATCAGCGCGCCAAGGTCCAATCCTTCATTCCCCTTGAAGCGGCCAAGGAATAATTCCTTCTCTTCCTCGCTCATGATCTCCTGTTGCATGATGCATTCCCTGTCGTCATCAGGGAATTCCGCCATGAAGGTTTCGTATACGGAGCGCATGAATGCGTAAGAAGGACAGAAGACCATGTAATTCCCTGCCCTGCTGCTGACTACGGAGTTAATATAACGTGCGATATTATAGAATTCCTCCGGCGATCTGCGCGTAAACTTTGTCGTCACGTCATTTGCGATAAATAACGCCCGTTTTTCGTTGTCAAATACTGATTTTGCATAGACTTCGTAGTCTTCCTTATCCCCGCCCAAAAGTTCCTTGTAATATTGGATCGGCAGGAGCGTTGCGGAAAACAGGATGGAACTCCTGCCGCGAAGCATGCACTCCTTTAAGTTTTCCTTCGGATTTACGCAAAACAATTTTAAAAGGAAGGTACCGTCCTCACGCATCTGCACGTATTTCACGTAATGCTCGTCCACCCGTTCGTAGATCTCCAGGAAGTGCGCCATCTCAAAAAAGAAATCCAACAACTCCTCCCGGCAGCTGACCGTCTCTTCCTCCTGCTCGGAAAGATAGTCTGACGTGCAGGCATAAAGTCTTTGCAGCGCATTCACAAAGTCATCGATCTCTTCCACGACCATTGCCGTCTCGCAATCTCGTTTTAATAACAGCAGTTCTTTATTGCACTTTTCAAGATGGTACGTTATTTTATCAGCATACCCTTCCCGCACAAAAATACTTTTTGCCTTCTGCTTTTTCCCTTGTTTTTCGGGCTTTTCAGCTGAAGACACCATTGGCGACAATCCCGTCAATTCCAAAGTCAGCTGCGTATTTTCCTCCATTTTATCCGTCTTTTTTTTGCGTTTTTCCGTTTTTGCCCCTTCTAGCTCCGTAGCGATCTCATCCTTCACGATTCGCTTCAACGACAGGAAATCTTCCTTGACAAGTTCCGCGGAATACATCTCCCTGCCTCTCTCCAACAAATTATGAGCCTCATCGATCAAAAACAAATAATCTCCCCCACCGCTTTCGAAGAATCTCTTCAAATATACGTGGGGATCAAACAGATAGTTATAATCACAGATTATGGCATCAGCAAAAAGGCTCACGTCCAGCCCCATCTCAAAGGGACAGACCTGATGCTTCATGGCATATTCCTCTAACTTTTCCCTGCTGAACCGGTCTTCGTGCGTGATCAGGTCATAAATGGCATCATTGACCCTGTCATAATGCCCCTTAGCGTAGGGGCAGCGGTCCGGAACGCATTCCATCTTCTCCTGGAAGCAGATCTTCTCCTTTGCCGTCAAAATGATGCTCTTAAAGCGCAGTCCTTGCCTGCGCAGAAGCTCGATCGTGTCATCCGCCACCGTTCTGGCGATCGTTTTGGCCGTGAGATAAAACATGCGCTCTCCCATGCCCTTACTCATGGCCTTCATGGCGGGAAAAATGGTAGAGATCGTCTTTCCAACACCCGTAGGTGCCTCTATAAACAATTTTTTGCGGTGATAAATGGTCTGGTAAACATAGGACACCAAATCCTTCTGACCATCCCTGTACGGGAAAGGAAATTGCACTGCCTCCAGGGACGCTTGCCGGATTCCGCCCCATTTCCACGTAAAATCTGACCACTTCCGGTATTCCTTTAAGAGCTCCAAAAACCACTTCTCCAGCTCCGTCAGGTCATATTCCTCGTAAAAATACCTTACGTCCTCCGTCTCAATGTTGCAGTAGGTCATTCTCACCTGAACCCTGTCACGGGGCTTCTGGCGCGTATACAGATAGGCATAGCATTTTGCTTGGGCCAAGTGAACGGCGACGGGGCGTTTCATGTGATTTAAGTCGCGATAAGTGCCCTTGATCTCGTCGATCATAAGCTTTTCCGGAACGTCCAGGACGCCGTCCGCGCGCCCCTCTACCACGATATTATATCCCTCGCCCGGAAATTGCGCCTTCAGCGATACCTCCGCCTGGTAATCAGACCCCATCCGCTTTTGGAGCATGCGATGGATCCTGCTGCCTTCCTGCATGGCATTTTCCGCCCCCGCCTGATGACGGTTGTCAATGTCTCCTTCCCGGAGCAGGAACTCTACAAGCCGCCTTACGGAGACACGGAGCTCACCCACCGGCTTTTCCACGTACGTATTCTCATTGTCAGCCGCTTTTTTCACCGGCAATTGCTCTCCCATGGGTTCCTCCCTTTCGTTTCCTCGCTCATAAAACCCGTCTGCCTATGGCAGCCGTCGTCGTTTCGCGACTTCTGATTTATCAAAAAAATACACCCCATAAAAGATGGTACTCCATCTTCTACGGGGTGTCAAATCCGTTTCGCGCATTTGTAACCGTGGTTTTAACAGGCAACGGTCAGTTTGTTCAAAAGCTCCTCAAATTCTGCATTATATCCGTCATAAACAACCTTCAGTGGTCTGCTAAAATCTAAGGCATATACGCCAAGAAACGATTTTCCGTCAACTACGTAACGGTTGTAGCTTACGTCGATGTCAAAGTTACATTTTGATGCTACGTTTACAAAGTTCTGAACGCCATCCGGGGTCAATCGAATTGTCTTTACCATAATATTCCTCCTTGCTTTCGAGACGAAACAACCAACTTCGAATTTTAGTCTATTGTAATCAATTCCCCCAAAAACGTAAACCGCAAGTATTCACAAAGAATCCGCGATAATCCCTCTGAAATTGTAAACTTTATGCATTGATTTTACCTCTGGCGACAATTTACGTGCCGCATTCACCAAAAATCTTTGATTTCCGTTAGAAAATACTTGCATTCCAAGGCAAAAAGCTGTTAAATAGTAATGGTATCTTATGATGCCGGAAAGGGAAAAAACGCATGAGTAACTTTAAACTCCCCAAGGGATATCACTCTGAACTCAATCTGTATGATACCCAGATTGCAATCAAAACCGTAAAAGATTTCTTCCAGACACTCCTTGCAGAGAGATTAAACCTTCTGCGCGTGTCTGCCCCTCTTTTTGTAGATCCGGCCTCCGGTCTGAACGACAACCTGAACGGCGTGGAGCGCCCCGTATCCTTCGACATCAAGTGTGAAGGCGGTAAGGAAGGCGAGATCGTTCAATCCTTGGCTAAATGGAAGCGCTATGCACTGAAGAAATACGGCTTTTCAGTAAATGAAGGCCTCTACACCGACATGAGCGCCATCCGCCGCGACGAGGATCCCGACAACATCCACTCCATCTACGTGGATCAGTGGGACTGGGAAAAGATCATCTCAAAGGAAGACCGTACCCTTGATACCTTAAAGGAAACCGTAAAGACGGTCTACAAGGTACTCCGCAAGACCGAGAAGTACATGTCCATTCACTATGATTACATTGAGGAAATCCTTCCTCATGACATTTTCTTCATCACCACCAATGAGCTGGCCGAAATGTTCCCGGATTACTCCCCCAAGGAGAGGGAATATTACATTGCCAAGGCAAAAGGTGCCGTTTGCATCATGCAGATCGGTGACGTGCTTGAGAACGGCGAGCCTCACGACGGCCGCGCCCCGGACTATGATGACTGGGCTTTGAACGCCGACATCGTGGTTTACTATCCTGTATTGGACATCGCCCTGGAGCTTTCCAGCATGGGCATCCGCGTGGATGAGAATTCCTTAAGGACGCAGCTTGAAAAGGCTGGTTGCCCCGAGCGTGCAGAGCTTCCTTTCCACAAGGCCATTTTGAACTGCGAACTGCCCTACACCATCGGCGGCGGCATCGGCCAGTCCAGAATCTGTATGTTCTTCCTGCGCAAGGCACACATCGGCGAGGTACAGTGTTCACTCTGGCCCGACGACGTAATGCAGCTGGCAAAGGAACAGGGTCTGCAACTTCTGTAAATTACAAATGGGACAGGGAAAACATATCCCTGTCCCATTTTTATGGATCACGTGGCCGTGTCTGCTGACACAGTCCTAACTTTTATTATGGCGCCTGCCATACGACAAATTTATCATTCTCGAAGGTTTTCCGGTATCCGTACTCTCCCATAAAGCTTCGGATCAATTCCCACTTTAAGTCTTCCGTTCCTTCTTTTTCGTCATATAGGGCGGTTGCTACTTCCCCGGGAACAACCGGTCCAAAGTCAGCATATTTCTTTTCCGCGATCACCACGGGTTTCTCACCTTGCAGCCCATCCCTTAACTTATCCATTGTCTCCTTCATAACTTCATAACTAAAGGATTTCAAGTCATTCCAGGAATGGAGCGCCGGCTTCATCTCAAAGTAAAACGCGATTGCAGGAACGTTTCCGTGAAGGATGACTTCCTTGCCGGCCAAACCCTGCTGCCCTGCAAACTCACTCAGTTCTTCTAATGCGATCGCCCTGCTTTCGTTCATCTTGATGCCCTGCAGCACCCGGTTATTCTTGATCACCGTATCCGCGTTTTGTATTCCCGTACTCTCACAAAAGACGAACACCCATCCAAACAGGATCATCTGTACGGCGCAGACCACCAGAAAGGTCCACGTGGTCGTACAGACGGGCAACAGACCGGAAAGCCTTTTCTTCCGGAACAGATATCTCGTGAACTGCGCCGTTTTTGCAAACACGTAGGGTGCGAACGCAAATAGGTTGTTGAAGCTTGGATAGATGCCGTTATTGCTGCCAAGCGACGTAAGCATGCCTATCAGAATCAACGCAAGCCCCAGGAACCTGTTTTCCTTGGCATTTCCGGGCCGTACGGCCTCGATCAGGCCAATTCCCAAGGCAAACATCCAAAACAGCGCACAGGGCCAATAAATGGGATCATAGCTGGTATACCAAAAGGACGTCAGATGCCCGCCGCCTTTGCCCTGATAAAAGATCCAGAAAACCATGGCTGCATTTGCGAGCCACGTACCGCAGAGGCCCAAAACCGCCAACGGCGCTTTTGCTTTATCGCGTTTTTCTTTTGGCAACGCTTGCGGCAAATACCTTCCGGCCAATCCCGCAAGCAGAGCGATCACCATAAAAAACGCCAGCCTGATAACCCAATAGATTGCCTCCCAGAAAGGCCAGATCAGCCCCTTGATCATGGAGACCGGTTTATAATCCGCCGCGCTCTCCGTCATGGAAAACAAAAGCTTGATTCCGGTAACGTAATCTGAAAGCCCGTAACGAATGCCAATCCAAGCAAAACCAAGAAGGAGTATGCCAACATACCCAAGGAGACACCATGCCGTGTACCGGACAAGTTTTCCCATGGCAGGTCCAAACCAGCCTTTTCCGGCACGTTCCTCACGGCCTTCCCAAATGGCATAACCCCAGACAGCCAAAATCAGCCCCATCTCCGGCAGATTTGAGAAACGTACGAAAACGTTTGTGGCGAGGCAAGCTCCCGCTGCCACAAGCATCCAGCTTTTCTCCTTGGTCAGTCCCTGATAAAGAAGGATCAGACACGCCAAAAACAATACATAGGTGAGATAATTGTACAATAACGAGGTCGGGCACCAACACATGCTGATCGCAACGAACTCTCCCAAAAAGGAAGCGATGGGAGAAAGGCGAAGGACTCGCGTGCAAAAAAGGTATCCCATGATCGCCAGGATGCTGACGAATACTCCCGTGTAGACGTTTATTCCCATAAGCGTCCGTCCGAAGGGCAACGCCGTCAAAAGGTGTCCGGCGGCACTGGCAAGATACGTGGAAAAGAACCACGTTTTCCCCAGACTCTGCTCACTGAAAAAGACAAAATTGCCGTAATTATACCCAACGTCGCATAGGTCGCCACCCACGTTCACGTGGCGCATGGGATAAAATGCGAGCACGAGCAAAAAGCAGATCTCCAGAATCTGCCTTCCGCCAAACTGCCTCTTCAATTTATTAGATGCCGTTTCCCGGGCGTTACCTCTCTCGCTCATGGCCTCTCCATTCTTCAAAACTACCCCTGTTCCATGAAGGTAATCCCGAAAGAAATTTTCCTATGCGCACGTTCTAAATCTCGTAGGAAAGCTTAGAGAACGTTGCAGCTCCGCCTTCACCTAAGGCATAAATGCCTGTCGTGCAGCCCACGAAGCCTCCCGCCACTTCCGTGGAGAGATTCCGTACGTCCGCTTGCGTCTCAAAAGCTCGTTTGCCTGCATCGTCCGCAACAAAGCCCTCTGCATTTAAATCATTAACGGTAAGTCCCAAGGTCACCTCCGCGCCATTTACGGCGGTCTCGCCAAGAACCTTATCCTGCCCCTTCTCACAGAGCAGGAAGAGTGCCTTGCCTGCCTTCAATTCCACCTTCAAATGATAAAATTCATTCTGGAACAATACCAATCCGGCCGCATTCTCTCCCGTAACGGATGCAGTCTTCAGGCTTGCGCTCACCGTAAAGCGATGATGCTGCTGACGGATGCAAACATAGGAAGGCACGCCGTCCCCCGTCAGGGGCTCCTTGTCAAATCCAAGCGCAAGGCCCTCTCCAGCCACCAGCTTTGCACGATCCTCCAAGGGTGCACGCAACGTCATAAACTCGTCGCCCAGCTCTTTCATCGTCGCAAAATCATAAGTACGGCTGCTGCCGGGAACGCAGGTCTTATGGCCTGTTCTCACCGTATAGGAATTTGCATCCTCATCAATTAACCACTCAGGTAAATTTACTTCAACCACGTCCGTGAGAAGACCAACGCCGGGGTTCACTACGGGCCAGTCATTCTCCCAGGTAACCTTAGCAAGGAAGGTCTCACGCCCCATGGTGGTGAAGCATTCCTTCGGGCGAACTGCCAGCATGGTCATATACCACTCGCCCTTTGGAGTCTGGATCAAATCCGCATGGCCCACGTACTTGATGGGATAAGCCTGTCCCATGTGACGGTGCGTCAAGATCGGATTACAGAAATTATTTTCGTAAGGGCCATAGACGTCCTTGGATCTTGCAACGGATACGGCATGCTCAGGACCAGTACCGCCTTCTGCGTGAAGAATGTAATAATACTCGCCAATCTTATACAGATGAGGACCTTCCGGCCAGTGTACGCCTCTCATGGCGCCGTTCCACACGTTGTGCTTCTCGCCCACCATCTTCCAGTTTTGCACGTCCAACTCCTGAATATAGATGAACCAGTCACCGTCATAGCGGCAACCGTCGGGATTTGGATGCGTGCCGACGTAATAGCACTTGCCGTCCTCGTCAAAGAACAGGGACGGGTCGATGCCATCCGCACCTTCCAGGTAATGCGGCTCAGACCAGGGTCCCTCAGGATTCGTGGCCGTGACAACAAAGTTGCCTCCAAAGCTTACGTTCGTGCAGATCACGTAGAACGTGCCGTTATTGTAACGAATGGTCGGCGCAAAAAGCCCTCTCGACACGCCTGCCTTCGGCAAGGGTAACTGTGAGGGACGGTCCAATACGTTGCCGATCTGCTCAAAGTGCACCAAGTCCTTACTGTGCATCAGGGGCAGACCCGGAAAATATGCAAAGGATGAGTTTACAAGATAATAATCCTCTCCCACCGCGCAGATGGAAGGATCCGGATAAAAGCCCGGCATAATGGGGTTTATTGATTGAATTGACATATTTCTAAACTCCTTTCGTTAAACTAGTGAACTTGTAAACATTATATATCTTACCCTATTTGATGGCAAGCAAAAAACTAAAAAGGACCGTAAGCGGAAAGCTTGCGGCCCTTTAACTCAATACTGTTTCATCGATTTATTTCATGGTGGCTTCGATCTTCTTGTCTACCAGGAATCTCATGAACTCAGTCTCGCCGTGCTGAGGCGTAGCGCCACAGGATTGGAAGCTCATGCCGTCGCGGCCTTCCTTGGTGTAAGGAAGCCACTTGGGAAGCTCATTGCCGTCGGAACCCTGACCATTGGGATTACCGTACTTAATGAAGTTGCTCCAGTAATCGCACATCTGGCGTGCAAGGTCATAATGTCTGCCAACAAAAGGTCTCCAGCACTTTGCCAGGGTCTCAAAGAAGAACCAAAGCTCTACGGAATGGAAGGTACCAGGATTGTCCCATCCGGGAATGTCGGGCTCAAAGCGATAGTAATAAACGGGACCGTCGCCATTCTCCTGAGCCTTTAACGCAACGGACTTTACTGCACACTCTATGCCGCTGATGGGAGCATAACCCATGCCGCCCATGCCGCCTTTAACCTTTGCCTCAGGGAATGCAAGGAACTCATCTGCCTTATCGCCAAACCATGCCTTCGCCTTCTCCACAAACTCTTCCTCAGACTTCGCGAAGATCGCACTCGGGAACTCGTCGCCGGTATTTCCTGCCATCAATGCAACGGGCACGTGCTTGCCCTCCATGAAGAGCTTCATGGAATTGCCAAAGCAGAACTTCATGTCCGCAACGGGGAACATTCTGTGAGGTCCTTCCGTAGCTCCCAGCATGATTCCGGGAACGTACTCGCCATACTTTGCAAGCAGGGTCTTCGCGTCAATCTTTCTAGCCTCGTCAATGGAAGATACTCCAAGGAACTTCAGGAACTCTTCGCCGTTCTTCTCTGCGGATGCCAGAGGCTCGTTGCCGAAGCCGCCGTCATCATAAGGGCTGCTGATCAGGCCGGACTGTACGATCGCGCCGCGGAACAGACCTACGTTGTTCGGGCAGGTTACCTGTGCCATTACGCTGCCGCCGCCTGCGGACTGACCTGCGATGGTCACCTTCTCGGGATCGCCGCCGAAGGCTGCGATGTTTCTCTGTACCCACTTCAGGCCTGCCTGCTGATCCAGAAGACCGAAGTTGGTGGGAGCGTCAGACTGCTTTGCAGTCAGCTCGGGATGCGCCATAAATCCAAATACGTTCAAGCGATAGTTTACGGAAACAACGACAACGCCACGTCTTGCAACTCTCTCGCCATCGAATTCCATCTCTGCGGGATAGCCCCACTGGAAGCCGCCGCCAAAGAACCATACGACTACGGGAAGCTTTTCGTCAGCAGACTTTGCGCCCGTCCATACGTTTAAGTAGAGGCAGTCCTCATCCATGGGGATTTCGGGATCCACGTGCCACTCACGGCAGTAAATGTCAGTGCCAAGACCAGGCGTATCCTGCACGGAGATCGGTGCGAACGTATAACACTCGCGGACTCCGTCCCAGTTTGCTGCCGGCTGGGGCGCACGCCATCTGTTTTCCCCTACGGGAGGCGCTGCAAAAGGAATCCCCTTGAACGCCGTGTACCTGGGATCCGCTGCGGGGATTCCCTTCACGTAACCATTTTCCGTCTTTACAACTCTTAACATGTTATCACCCTCCATTTTATATTTTTGCATGATTGCTTATGAAACGTTTTAACTTCCCGTCACTCGATCACGAGCGTGGTCTCGAAGTCGCGGCAGCCGTCGCGCAGGTCAAATTCCTCGATGACGTCGAGCATGGGTTCGCCGTCGACGTCAAAGTGAACGCGGCGGATGCCCGTGCTTCTCGGGCCTTCAACCCCCGGACGCGCGTGATAGGTGTTCCAGGTGATGCCGTCATCATCGATCACGTAGGCATTGTGGCCGGTACCGTACTCCCCTTCATAGCTTCTTGAAGTGAACAGGGGATAATTGTTCTTGTACCAGTTCTTGGGATCCAGAAGGTCCTTTCCTGCCTCAATCTGCAGAAGTCCCACCACGTAAGTGCTGTCCACGGCTGCAGAGGAGAAGGTAACGTAGAGCTTGTCCCCGCGGATCAATGCGAAAGGTCCCTCATCCACAAAGGTGTGATTGTTTGCCCAGCCGTATTCCGGCTTGGAAAGAACAACGGAATCACTTGCAAGCATCCACGGCTTCTCGCGGTTTAATTTTGCGATATAGAGCCATGCACCAAGATCCTTGGGAAGGAATTGTCTCTGTGACCAGATGACGTACAATTCTCCCTGCCACTCAAATTCCGTCATGTCCAAAGTGATCTCCTTGCCAGCCTCACAAATGTCGCTGCCGTCAGGCTTTACGACCCTCATGGGTCTTGACCAATCCTCTTTCTTTAACGGATCACCGCCCTTCCGGAGCGTCATCACGTGGCTCTCCTCACAGAAGAAGGGCCCCGGCGTGCAGGCGTGGAACAAATACAGATTATCGTCGATCACGTGGAATTCCGGCGCCCACAACAATCCGCCAATGCCTTCATATGTCGTGCTGTCCAAGATCAAATGCTCCTCAGCGTCCCGGATGCCCTCCAGGCTGTCCGCGCAACGCATGTACAGCGTGTGGTTGCCGTCCGCGTCATTAGTTGCGATATAATAATATTTCCCGTTCCACTTGCAAACGCAAGGGTCTGCGCGGTCCGTGCAGATCGGGAATTCAAAATGCGGCTGCGTAAGCTTGCCCTTTAGCGGATAAATGCCTGCCTCCGTCACCTTTACGTCCGAAAGGCTTGCCGCATCCCACTCCACGTGCTTTGGAACCTGCGCCCCGTCACTGTAAAGGGCATCCACCGTCACACCGCCCAGGATGGCATTCGCCTTCTCAGCCTGACCTGCATCCGCAAGTCCTTTCTGCGCGAGGAATTCCTGAACGTCCAAAGCGTCCATGCGAATCTCCTTCGGTGCCATCACGCCAACCTGCATTGCAGGCATCAATTTTTTCTTCAAGTATTCGCCCAGTTCCTCCGGGATCTCGATCACGTTGCCGGCCACGGCGCCTTGGATTCCAGGCACCTCCGTGGCATTCACCTTATTTTCGGCCGCACCAACTCCGCCGCGGCAATCCCGGATATCGCCACGGCTCAGTGCGGGTTCTGCCCCAATGGCGGTTCCCGGAATTCCCTTTCGGAAATCGCCTACGTTAAAATCATTGATCGACGCAAGGATCGCCTCATGCCAGGTACCGTCTGACTGCTTCCAGTACAAATGATACTTTCCGTCCGAAGCATACTCGCAGCGAACCTCCTGCAACGCGCCGTCCGCCAGCTTTACCAAACCGCGCTCCTCATATCTGACCAGATCCTTGCTGGTCCAGAAGACTGCCGCACCCAGATCCTCCGTGTCCTCCTCGCCGTTAGCCAGCGTCCGGACCGCAAAAACCCCATAACCGCCTTCCTTTAAGGAAAACAGCCAGGGGTTCTTTAAACTCTTTGGATTTAATGATCCATCCTTATTTTCCGTCGCCTTCACAAAAAGCACGCCGGAATTGTGGTTCAGGGCATGCCAAGAACCATCTGCATCCTGAAGCGCAAGATGCATGCTGTATGCAAGACGGTTTGCGTATACCGCGTCCTCCAGCGGAAGTCTCGTGTAATTTAACGTCTTCACGTTCGCAATTCCTCCCATTTTCTAATCTATCCTCTAATAAGCGGGTAATCCAAGTAAAACCTTTTACCTACATTAAGAATAACTCATTTTAGGAATCCTGAACATGATGTATTGAAACGAAAAATTGATCTATTCTAATACAAACAACTTAAATTGCTTACAGAAATCTTTGCGTTTTTTCACGTCCGAAACGTGGATGCCCTGCCTTTTTCCAAACAATTGCAGCAGACAATGTCTGATTGCCCACCACGCCATTGCACCCGGTAATAACAGGGGGATTTTCTTCACGATCGGGAATCGCCGCTGCGTCATTTTGGCCAAGGCACGAAGTACGTTATCGTCTTCCGTGAGGTGGCTGATGCCGCTTCTGTTGTCCTCTTTCCTGCCAAAGTTTCCCCCTTCCATAACGTCTTCGATCAATTCATCAAGAAGCTTTCCGTCACAGGGTTCAACCCAATCCATCTCTCTTAATCCCAAGTATTTTATGCAGGTTGCCGTCAGCTGGCAGGCGAACGTCCACAACCCGACTTTCTTTAGCTGTTCCCGGTATAGGCTTACGTCCACCTTATCGGCATACGTCGCCCAGTCACACAGATGCCTCAAACCAATTCCGCCGTCATTCATAAGATGCGCCGCCACGTGCAAAAGCATGATCAGTCCGTGATGGAACTCATCCGGGACAATGATTTCCCCCTGCTTTATGCTCACCTGTTTCGCTGAATCTATGACGTCAGAAAAATACTCCCGAATACCCAACTCTATCGCCTGGGATTCCGCAGGTATGCCGTCTTCCTCGTTGGGCATTCCCTTCAGAATTGTGTGTAATTCATACGTGATCTTGTTTTTTACGTACGCGTTATGTCTTTCATGTTCTTGCCTTATGGGCTTAAAACCCGCATCGAGCAACAATCTCTCTGCCTTCTCAGCCCACGGGGCTTCGACGTAAAAATCAACGTCACCCATCTGCCTCAAGAGAGGATCAGGATAATAAAATGCAGATGCATATCCCTTTATGGTAACAAAAGGAATCCCCTCCAGCGTTTTTGTAAGCGCCGCATGTGCCGCATCCACCAGCATGTTATTTGCCATAACCGCGTATTCATCTTTTGAAATCAGGGAACTGACGGTTTGTAATCTTGCTTCTTGTAAGATTTCATCCGTCAAGACCGCTTCGGATTCCCGTCCAAACAAAGCTTTTCCCAGCAGCGAAAGCAACTGCTCCTGATATAATTCCATGGGTTCTTCCCTCTCTCTATTTCACAAACAGCTTGAACATAGTTTTGAAGAAATGCCTGTTGATGGCAAAAACAAAAAGCCCATACGAAAGCACTCCGGCGAATATGCCAACGACAAGCGACACAAACAAGTTTTCCCAAATCCCCTTGACCGTCCATACGACGGCAGCCATGAGCAGGCAGCCGATAACTGCAGAAATGATAAGTCTCGCGTTCAATTGCAATTTATAATGCTTCCTTGCGAAAAGATGCATGATCGCCAAGACGATGCATTCGCTGATCACGGAGGCGATCGCCGCGCCATTATGCTGATACGCCTTGATCAAAACCACGTTAAGCGAAATATTCACGACTGCGCCAATAATCGTGGCAATCAGGGCTTCGCTTTCCTTTCCATATGCGACAAGTACCTGCGTGCCAAGGAAATTGCTAAACGTCAGGAACAGGAAGAGACCGGATAATATGATCACCACGGAGATGGACTCTGCGAACTCTTCCCCAAAGAGAACAAATACGATCTTGTCTGCCATGCATGCCATGCCTGCGCAACAAGGCAGCGCCAGCGCCAGCATAAGCATGACAACGCCAGATACCAGACGGTCAATCTCATCCTGTCTTTTTTCAGAAAGTAACTTCATGATTCTCGGCAACGTAACTCCGCCAATTGCCGCGATCACAAAGATTGCCACCTTAACCAGACGCATGGCATTGGAATAGTACGCAACCACCTCATCCGTACACGTAAATCCCAACATGGTGACGTCGACCAGGGAATACAACTCCACCGCCACGTTCGTCGCCAACAAGACCGCCAGCGCGGAAAAATGCTTTTTTAACTCCAAGTCACGGAACGTGAATTTGACTTCGCTCTTCCAAACGTAAGCGACGTTAAATAAATAGTTGCCTCCGATCGCCATCACGTGTATGAACGCATATTTTTCATAGTCAGCAGTCTCATGGACGAAAAAAAGAATGCCAACGAGCATAAGTGCCTTGACCAAAATGCTTCGGACGGCAATGTACCGGAACTCTTCCTTTCCCTGAAAGAACCAATCAACGTTGAAAAAATTCATAACGATTGCAATTCCGGAAATAACGTACAGATCTCTCTCCGCAGCAAACCGCGGTACCCCCAAAACCATCAGGTAATACGTTGCGACGCAAAGAAAAGTGGATATCGTGTTTATGACAAAAAGCTCACTGAACAGCTTATTCAATTCCTTGCCGTGAACCTTGGCCACTTCCCTGGTACCATAGGATGCAAGTCCCAGCGGTGCCAAAAAAGTGAAATACGTGACAATGTTTTGTGCCGAGGTAACCTTTCCAACTCCCGTCGGCAGCAAAGCCCTGGAAACGATGGCCATGGAAATAAGCGGGAATAGCACGTTAAGCATTTTGTACGTGACGTTGTACGCAATATTCTTTGCAAAACTTTTTTGCATGTCAATTCCTCAACTCTTCTTTTTCTGCCGGCTTGTACGTCCTTGACGGCACGAGCACGTAGTAATACAACAGGAAAAATACGATCAGAATAAAAATCTGCGCAACCGTAAACAGTTCGCGAAGGAAATTCTCTTCGATGGATTGCATGACAATGTCATACATAAAGTAAGCATACAGCAGTAAAGAAAGGCCTTTGTTCTTCTTCTCGCGAAGGGACTGCTCCCAGTGACCAAAAATCATTCCCTTCATGGCCATGATCCCATACATCCCGATGACGCCAAAGTCATTGATATATCTGCGCAAGGCCGTGTAAACGTTTGTATTGTATCCATGTACCACGTAATGGAAAGGAAGCGGAATGGGCGTTGCCACGATCCTTTCATTGAAAATACGCGCTATTTTTCTTAAGCCGTAGAGAGTTTCTCCCGCAATCGAATTCGAAAAGCTGACGGGATTCTTCAGGTAACCGTCCAACGCGCCTATGGAAGAACCAACGTAGATGGACAAGGTATCAAAAGCACTAAAGATCTGGCTCTTTCCCGTTGCCTTACCCAATTGAAAAAAGACGTAAAGCAACGCGGCAAATACCAGGATTCCATTCCTGGCAAGCTTGCTTATTTTGACCCTCTTGGAATAATTGATCAGCGTGATCAAAGAAATGAACACCACGCAAGTAACCCTGATAAAGCCCGTGCGCCCCGTAGACAAGAACATGGCGATCAGCATCGGTATGACGGGCAACAGAACGTAAAGCCACTTTTTCCATGACGTTTTGGGGGAGTACGAAATGTTTACGCAGTACACAAACAGACAACTGTATCCAACGGCATAATAACTTTCCCTCAAAACGGAGATCATCGTGCCCCAGCTCGCGTCTTTTGCAAGGGCATTTCTAAGGGTGTAAAGTGCAAATTTTCCTGCTGCATAGTTAGAGATGATCTGCATTGCCCTTCTGTAGATAACGTAATCAACCACCATTCCTGCAAGAAATAAGGCGATGATGATCATAGGCTTCACGTCATAATAAAGGTCTCCCTGCGAGTTATCATCCCGTTTTGTGCTAACGAATCTGATTTTGAATTTAGCCTTAGAACCAATCCAGAAAACAAGAAGTGCGCTAAAGATCAACCATACCGTTTCAATCCGGATCTCGGTTTCCCACTTTTCCGCGTTAATGGCAAATACCACTGAGGAAATCATGAAAACCAAAACGGACAGACAAGCCGGCGTCGTAATGCGTTTCCCGTCTAAATTATATATCATAAAAAACAGAAGCAATAAAAGCAGTATTAACAGCCGTTCCATATCTATACCTTTATATTCCCTCCATGATTATGTTTGCATCCATCTGCCATGCCCTTAAAACATGCTTTCAGCTTATTTCTTTTATCTGACTCATAAATAAAAGTTTTCAGGGTAAACAGCACGGCATGTCCCACGTCTCTGACCCTAACTCTCCCATAATGTTTTTTACCCACGTAAATCATGTTGCGCGCCATGTAATATTTCCGGAACGCATTATGGTTGCGCACGTAAATGGTCTTCCCAAACAGATGCCTGATCACCGTATTCCCTATCTGATGATCAATAACGACGTCTGGGCACAAAAGGATTGCATACCCCTTCTGGATGATCTGGAAGGAATAATCATGATCCACTTCATCGATAAAAAGATACTCGTCAAATCCGCCCACTTCTTTCCATGCCTGAAGGGAATTCAATGATCCGCTGGTAATGCACCGCTCAACCTTACTGACCTGCACGCCGTCGGGAACGGCCGGCCAGGTTCTGTCAGTCGCGCGATCGTGGATCCTCGGGCACAGTATCCCAATCCGTTCTTTGCCGGAGTGATCACGAAGTACCTTTTCATAGGTCTGCATCATGCCCTCTGGCATAATGCTGTCTTGATCCAGACATAAGACGTAGTCGCCTCCCATTTCATCCGCGCGCCGGAAAATCTGGTTCAATGCTTTCGCAATCCCTTCATTCTTCGCATTCTTGATCAATTCCACGTTCGGATGGGACTGGCAGCATTCCGAAATTTCCTCCACGTTATCTGATCCGTTATCAATGACAACGATGCCGGAAACGTTTCCTGCGATTGAATCCAGGCTCTTTTTAAGAATGCTTGTCTGCGGATGATAGCATACGATTCCGGCAATAATCATGTGAGTGACCTCAATACTTTCGAAATATGATTGCTAAAGAATTCTTAAAGTCAACAACCGGTATCCCACATTTTACGTCCTTGCCAAAAAGCAATTTCATGCGATACCTGAAATTTTTCTTATAACCCGCGATCTCTTTCAAGACCCTAAGGCATTCTTCGCTGTACGATTCCTTGTAATGATCCAACAGGATCTGGGCGATCCGCACTCTGCGGTTTTCTTTGTTATTAAAGATCCGGAGCTCATTCTGGATTCTTTTTTTCAATCCGCCGTGAGAGCTGGTGATCGTACTTGAGTGCCTCCTGTAATGAATGTGGGATTCATCATCAACGATGATCTCTCCGCGATTCAGCAAACTATACAGCATAAGCCACCCGTCATGTCCGAAGCCAAAGGAATTGCTCTTTATGACGTTTCCAAGCTGTGAACGGAAATCCTCATACAGGGCCTTTCCAAAAACCATGGTGCATCCGGCCAATCTGTTTCTCGACAAAATGCTTCCAACGGTTGACCTGAAGTTTTCAAATTTTTTCTCGCCCACCACTTCATCGTTCTCATCCACGATGGTAAGCGAACTGGCATATAAGTAGTAATCCCGCTCCGCAAGCACCGTTATGGCTCGCTGGATCTTGAGCGGATCCCATACGTCGTCTTGATCGGCGAAGGCATAATAATCACTGTCATCATCTTCTAACATAAGGGACATAAAACTATTTGCATAACCAACGTTTTCGCCTTGGGTAAGTTCTATGTTGCCATACCGTTCCATTAACCCTTGGATGATCTCCGTGGTTCCGTCGGTTGAGCCATCGTCCCGGATTTTTAAGACCACCTCAACGCCACTTTGGTTCTCAATGCCGTCTATCTGCTCTTTTAAGTATTTCTCGCCATTAAAAGTAGACATTAGTACCGTAACCTTCGGCGTTTTCATTATGGCTATTTCCCCCATCGAATCAAATTAAAATCTTCGCCGAAGATGGTATCCCATTCATCCGGCTCAAATTGAACGTATCCGCTCCAAGGATAAAAAGTCAATTCTCCAAAGTAAATCTTATTGTCCACGTCATAAAGGTCCACGCGTACGTACGGAAATCCTTCCGACAGTTTTTCCGCCACTTTCAACAGTTCATCCAGATTTTGCGGTTTTGGGATCTCCCTGTCCACGGCCGGGCAATCACTTAAAACATGCAAGTCATTCCATTCCCTGTCGTAAACGTTCCGCTTATGGCCTATATAACGGTCAGCGTCAAGCACTACGTACCTTGCGACTCCGTTGTAGCAAAAAATCTTGTAATCATTGATGCCCGCCTTCGGATTTTCGCTGTTGATCAAAAGCTCTTCGACAATGATGCCCGGTCGCAAGCCGTAATAAGCCCATTCTCTCCCTGCCGTATTGGTTTTTACGGGATGATTTGAAGTTTCCAGCGTTCCTTTCAAAGACAAAACGTCCAGCTTTGCTTTGTCAGGGCAAATAACCACGTTGTTGCCTCCGCTGCCATGCGTGGTCTTGATGACAAATTGGTCCGGCAAGGCATCCCAGTCAATGTCGTTAACGGAATCATATTTGCCGATCAGCTTCACAAGGATCTCTTCCAGGCCTTTCCCCTTAACGTACTCACGGACCAGATACTTATCAACGCATTGATGCATCACGGGATTTCTGTAATTCATCTTGTACCATTGCAGTTTTTCCGTATAGCGTTTGGGATTCTTCAAATCCAGCTTTCTTCCAAGCTTTATTCTGTACTGTATCGAAAGCATCAATGAATCCGGAAAAAAACGAAGCATGTTCAAAATGGCCATTCGCATTTTTCCAGACTTAATGACTTTCTTGTATCCGTTCATGCCTTCATTACCTCATCAACGTATTTCTGGACTACAATCTCCCGGTTGAAGGTCGTTTCAACTTTCGTCCGCCCAGCCATACCCATTTCTTTTCTTTGTTCAGGCGTCAACGCCAGTACTTTCTCAATGGCCGCCAACAGACCATCTACGCTTTCTTTTTCAAAGAGATAACCCGTTACCCCGTCATCTATCACGTCTTCCGTGCCCGGTATCTTGCTGCCTATGCAAATGCGTCCCATGGCTGCAGACTCCAACAGGACGTTGGGCACGCCTTCCCCTCCGTGGGACGGGAGGATCGTACAATGGCACTTCTTTATCTCTTCAACAATGTTCTTGACGTATCCGAGGGACACCACCGCGTCACCATAGGCCGCCATCTTCTTTTCATATGCCGGTTCCTCGACAAACCCTGCAACGTAGAAGTGGGCATTGGGATGCTTTTCTTTGGTTAACCTTGCCGCCTCAAGGAACTCATCGATTCCCTTTAACTTCATGACGCGCCCGATAAAGATGAAATTAACGTCATCCCCTTCCGGCAACGGCAGGTAGGAAAACTGTTCAACGTTCACTCCGGATCCCGGTATCATTTCCCAGTTGTCTTTCACCATCTTTCGCTTGATGAATGCATCCCGGTCACTCGAATTCTGGAAAAACACCTTATAACAATTTTTGACGGAAACGCCGTACAACAGCTTGCATATGGCGGTGACCAGGTTATTGCGCAGGAACATTCCGCCCGTGCCCGTCACGTTACAGATCTGCTTGTACTTCTTATGTTTTTTGTTCTTTCCGCTGGTCACCATCGCGCCGTATACGTTTGGTTTGATCGTATAGGAAAAGATTATGTCCGGATCAACTTCAGGTATCATTTTTTTGTAAAACTTGATCAATTTGAGATCATTCAGGGGATTCACTCCGCGCCTGTCAATATCCGTCAACACTATTTTACATCCCAGTTTTTCAAAGAATACGTTATCCTCTGATTCCGGAAGCGACAAATACACTTCATGTCCCTCCGCCACCAATCTTTCGATCAGTTCCCGGCGAAAAGAGTAAAGCGTAACAAAATGCTGAGCCAAAAAAAGAATTCTCTTTCCCATTACTATCTCACTTTCGTTTTCCAAGGCGTCTAATCCTCGCCATCATTTTTTTACAAAAGATCCTCACGGGACTCATCCAAGTCCAGGATCTCGAATAGATCAAATATGGAATGGATTTGCAACTCCTGCGTTTTCCCTTCCTCACGTATCCCGTCATGACTCCCAGTACGTCTTCGTCTTTTATGCCATATTCCTTATTGATGCAGTTATCTCCCAACAGCACGTAATCTGCATCTCTCACCTGGACGATCCGGTGCAGCACGTATTGTCCCGGCGGGCGGCGATATAACACGACGTCATATTTTTTACAGCGCTCCTGCGTTTTCCGCTCAACAATAAAAAGGTCACGACCCTGTTTCAACAGCGGAAGCATGCTCGTGCCTATGTTGCGGTACGTAAGACTGCCATTTTCTTCAAGATATTCTTCATACGTCACGTGATTCATTCCAAAAACCCCGCGCTTTCAAATGCCTCGATCACCTTCAAGGCATTCTCCCGGGCCACCTCCGCAGAAACGTCATACTTCTTCGTCATTTCCCCGACAATTTCATCGAGATTTGTCTCGCGGTTTAAAAGCCCAGCCACAAACCCTGCTGAATGATTCATTTTGATCAGACCGTTAAAACGCTTGGTTCCATTACCGGCATCGACCGCCATTACCTGATCGTCTATTTCATTTATGATCACGCTGTCTTTGAGTTTCATATAGGTTTCCTTCCTTGAGCTCATAATGACCCTATAGTATATTATCATAAAGGGAGCAAACCTTCAACAACAATCTCGGCAGTTTACGCACAAAAAAGGGGAATGGTTTCCCATTCCCCAAATAATAGAAATCTTTTACCTGTGATTCTGCGCATATTCTGCCGCGGAATCACCGTAATCCATCATCGAAGTCAGCAATTTGCCCAAGTTCGCCACGCTCGAGTTCCCCATGGAGTTTGCGTAGGATTCAATGCTGTAACGATAGGTATTGCTTACCTTCTTGTTGCCCTTCATCACGGTGGCATATACCGTCTTCTTCATCTGCCCAGCATTCAGTCCGTCAAAGTTCACGCAATACCTTCCCTTACTATCCTTGTAGGTCGGCTTCGGAACACATTCGCCCAGCTCGTTCATTCCGTCGGTCACAACCAGACGCAGTCCGCTAAGATCTGCGGCCGTAACCTTATACTGAATGTTAACCGTTCCTTCGAGATACAGCGCAACGGACGAGATTTCTGCCAACCTGGCGGAATCGCTCACGGTCGCGTAGGTCTTATTCTTTACGGTATTATACGTCGGTGGCGTAGAGTGATTGGTTCCCTGCTGCCTCTGTGCATCCGTCAGGTCGTCACTTGCAAGCGTATCCATCTTGTAACCGGCATAGGTCTGCGCTGCGTCACCGTACTTAAGGATGTCCACGCAAAGTTTTCGAAGATCTGCATACTCACTGCCTGAGAAAGAATCCTTGGTGAGAATGTTCATGCAATACGTCTTTACGGAATATCTCATGCGCTGACCGATGACTTCCTGTCCCTGCGCGTCTATGGCATGAGGCTCGGCGACGACCTCATCCCCGAGCATGTGAGGTCCCACTTTCACCGTAAAGATCAGCATGTCATCTTTCTGCTCCGGATAGACTTCCGCCCCTATTCCGTTCATATATACAACCATAAAATAATCATGGTATTCAGAACTAGCCGTCGGTGCCGGCACCCTAAATTCGATGGCGATGCAGTCATACAGCGTCAGAGTTTTACTGGTAATGGACAAAGCCGTGTCTTCAACGATTGGTGCCTCTCCATTTGCTTCCCGGATGGCGTTCTTCATTCTGACTTGATTCGCGTCGATCAGCTCGGCAATGGAAGGTCCGCCTTTTTTGATTTCCCAAATAAAATTGTAACCAAGGTCAATGTAATCAACCAATTTATGACTAGAAGCATTACCTTTTTCGATCGGTATGGCGAGGGTTTCGTAGTACGTCCTTTCGTCCGCAATATCCTTGTACTCCTTGATCCATTCCTCACTTTCGTCATAGGCATAAGTATCATCCGTGAACAAATCCCATGCGAAGGCAATCTTCCAAGCCCGGTCACTGTCATAACAGCTGGGAATAACCACCGTGTTTTCAACTATGTAGTTTGCGTAATTCTCGCCCCTTGGCCCCTTAGGGAATAGCACAAAGCCCACGTCCCATTTATCATAATTATTCCAATAGGATCTATACTCCGAAAAAAACTCGCCTGGAATAAAAACGATTTCTCCGTTGCAGAATGCATTATAATAATCATCCCATTGGGCACCTTCCGGATCCGGTCGCCAAAAATCACTGTCTACAAGCCTTTTGGTAAACTCTAGTGCCTCCAACGTAGCTTCATCTTCTACGTTGTAAGTAAAATTACCATTTTTATCCTTACCTACGAAGACTCCTCCGTTAGAATAAACGGCTGATTCAGCAATCAAGAACTGATATCCTTCACAACCATATACGTCAATGACGCCGTCATGATTCACGTCTCTGGTCGCTTTTTTGCACAATTCCTCAAATTTATCCCAAGTCCACGTGCCGTCAGCCTGCATGTCGTAGATGGAATTCGGATCAATTCCCGCAGCATAAAGAAGCCGTTTGTTAAAGAGTACGCCTTGTCTTCCCGTGTCGCGTTCCGAGCGCATTCCATATATGCCATTCCCGTAACGCCACCGCTCGTGAGCAGGATCCTGCTGGAATTTCTCCTTCGAGAAATCAAGGCAATCAAGCGTCGAAAGATCATAAAACTTTCCATCCTTCATGGCATTCAAGACATACGTGGTATCATGAACGGTAAATACGTAGTTCTTGTCGTCCCCGCCCGAATTAACATAATTCACCGCCGTTTCATTTGCTTCACCCCACTCGTATATATGCCGACTTGAAATCTTGAAATTGTAGGTCTCCTGGATCCAATCAAGATATTCTTTCTTGGCCAATTCCGCAATGGAACCCGTTGGCTTTTCCTCTTCAGACCACCAGTCTGCAACAACGATCTCCATGCCACCAAGATCAATGGTTCTTCCGTTAGCATCCTTCTTGACTTCAGGGAATTGCTCGCCGTTCTCTCTCTTTACGAGGTAATCCCATTTTCTATTACACTCTCTCAGCAAGCCATCAAACGTGGGCTGCGAACACCATATATTGTAAGTCAAGTCAATGCCCAAATCAATTTCAGGTATCACGGAATTACAATCAACCGTTCCCTTTGTGCGCATCATGCTGATCGTCTCATCTATGGAACGCTGATCAAAGTAAGGTTCATATTCCGCCTTCCATTCGTCATTGTTTTCATAGCCTGGGACCTCATCCGTATACAGATTCCACGCAAAGGCAATCTTCCACGCCCGGTCAGCGTCATAGTTTGACGGAATGCACGCGGGGTGCGTATAAGGATCCCCATTCCAGCAATTTACGTAATCCGTAGCCTTTGGGCCCTTCGGAAACATAACAAAGCCAACGGGATCCGTCATTGCCGGGGTAACAACGTTACCACCTTCACCGTAAGTAGGCTCTTGCAAAACACCTTGCATAAACCAAACGTCCTCTATGCAAAAAGCGTACTCGCCCCTCTTGAAGGCATCTTTGTAGTAATCCCAATCAGCTCCTTCCGGCTCCTTTGCCCAATATTGATTCGTAAGTGTTCGCGCAAATTGCAGGCCTTCCGCCGTCGTTTCCTCTTTCAAGGAGTTGACAAACCGGCCATTGGCATCCTTCGAGATAAAATGACCGCCATTGGAATAAACAGCCTGCTGAACCAGTTTGGTATAAGTACCGCCGAGAGCATACAAGTCAATTTCACCGTCATTGTTTGTATCCCGCGCAGCCTTTTTGCACAGCTGTTCAAAAGCCTCCCACGTCCAGGTCCCGTTTGCCTGCATGTCATAAATGTTATTAGGGTTTATTCCCGCTTCCTGAAGGAGCCTCTTGTTAAAGTAAACGCCCGTTTTCAGCTCCGGAGATTCCTCCCACATGACGTAAACGGCATCCCCAAAGGTATACGTCTCATGAAGACGGTTTCTCTGGAATTTCTGCGCACTAAAATCAAGGCAACTCAGCTTACTTAAATCGAAGCACAAACCATCTCTCACGGCTTGCGTCGTGAGCGGATCTTCGCGAAGCACAAAGACATAGTTCTTGTCATCCGCAGGTGCGGAAGCATAATCTATAAAATCCTGCGGAGCATCTGCCCACTGAGATATGGCCGTACGCGTGATTTTAAAATTATATGTTTCCTGGAGCCACTCAACGTATTCCTCTTTCGCCAGGTCATACGCCGTTTTTTCTTGATCCTGATCATACCGGCCCGTCCACCAGTCGCGCACAATGATCTCCATGCCGCCTAGGTCATACGTGTGGCCACTTGCATCCTTCAAAATCTCCGGTGCCGTGAATCTG
>JAFZNO010000087.1 GCA_017552985.1 Lachnospiraceae bacterium | reverse complement strand
GGAGTGGAAAATTTCGAGAAAAACTCGGAGCTAAAGCTCCTCAAACATTTCTCGAAATTTTCCATTCAGCCGACTGGTTTACTAAGTGCCGCCGGCTAATTGTTCCCGAAGGGGGTATGCCGTTGGTGCCGTGGTGGAAATGTCGCAGGCGCGGAAGGCAGATGCCGTCGGTACGGCGGCGGATGTTGCCAGCGCGGCGGATTTAGTCGATTATTTGGACGTCAATATTATTTTCCTGGAGGAATTGCTTGATTGAAGCGAACTGGGCTCTGTCGATGGTGATCATGATGCCGGAGACGTCATTGGGGAAGAAGCAGACGACGTGCTGAAAAGCCCGGACAAAAGAAATATTCTTCCAGAAAAGCTTGAGTTTCTTGGTGCCGTGGTCATCATAACCCACGCCTTCTTCATCTAGCGTGATGGTAACGTGATCATTTGCCTGATTGATCAAATCCAGGTATAGCTTGCGCATGCTTCTGTAGTATACGAAAACCATGAGAAGCATGGCAATCATCACGCCCATGCATAAGATCACGTAGAGATCCGCGTCGCCAAAGATGATGAGCAGGACGCAAAGAACGAGCCCAATGCTACCAAAAATACAGGCTTTCAGGCAAAACGAAAACATGTCCGACAGTTTTTTCATTGGATCTCTCATCAACTGTCTGGCATTTGCCATTAATATGGTGATTTCCTTTGCTTCTTCTTGCGTAATCTTTTCATGCTTTTCAATTACCATGTTGTTCCTCCCGCCCTAGTTTTTGGGCATCTTCTTTTGCTTCGCCCACGAGTTTCTCTCCCAAAAAATCCCGTCACGGTACCCTTGGATGGCGGGATCTTCCTCTGCCATCTCCAAGCGCTTTTGCGCCCAGGCACAATATAGTTCATTCTGTTCAACCGTCACAAAATGACGTCCAAGCTTCTTAGCCGTCACGGCCGTGGTTCCTGATCCGGCGAAGGGATCGAACACTACGTCGCCCTCCCTGCTGCTTGCCAAAATGAGCTTTGCCATAAGCTTTTCCGGCTTTTGCGTCGGATGCGCCGTATTCTCCGGCATGGACCAATAAGGGATGGACACGTCATCCCAGAAATTGGAGGGACAGGTGTTTCGATAGTTCCCCTCCTCCGTCTCCTCCCAGTCCTTCGGCACGCCGTCAATCTTGTATGGCGCGATCACTTTCCTGCGGATCTTGACGGCATCCAGGTTAAAGGTATAGGTTTTTCCAACTGTTGCAAACCACACGTCTTCCATGCCATTTTTCCAGTTTGCCTGGGCGCCGCGGCCCTTTTCCCTTTGCCAGGTAATGCGGTTTTGCACCTTTAGCGTCTCGTGCAACGTTTCACCGATCACCAGGGAACTCTTCCAGTCACAGCATACGTAAACGGATGCCGTCGGCTTTAAGAGCGGCAGTGCTTTTTCCAGCCAGCTCCTTGTATATGCCTTGTATGCTTCATGGCTCTCCGCCTTAAATTTGTTGCCGTGATAATCCTTTTCCAGATTGTAGGGCGGATCCACGATCAGAAGGTCCACAAAGCCGCGCGGCAACCTGTCCATGACCGCAAAGCTGTCCCCGCAAATGGTCTGGTCCAAAACTGTCTTTAATTCCACGGCATCCTTGGGCATCTCCATGATCCGCTTCCGGTATTTCTTACCCTCCGCACTGTCCAGGGAAAAATCAATGGTTTTGTTTCTAGGCGCTTTCTCCTTGCCTTCCTTCATGTAACGCTTCACCCCTCTGACACATCGTCACCAGACTTATCTTCTTCCGTTTCACGGATTTCTTCTGTTTCGAAGCTTTCCTTCACGTCCTGGATTTCTTCTGCCTCCAGAGCTTCTTTCACTTCCTGAACGCCTTCTGTTTCCAGAATGTCTTCCGCTTCCAGAACCTCTTTCACTTCCTGAATACCTTCTGTTTCCAGAACCTCTTTCACTTCTTGAACGCCTTCTGTTTCCAGAACCTCTTTCACTTTCTGAACGGCTTCCGCTTCCATGGCATCTTTCACTTCCTGCGCTGCTTCCGCAACCGGTGCATTCTCTGCATCCGTTAAGTTTTCAGCCTTCTCTGTGGCGGGCGTCTCCTCAGGTGACTGATTCTCCCATGCACGTTCAGAAATGCCGGATTTGAGGCGCACTAAGTAATCTTCCTTGGTCATGGGCTTTGCAAAATAGTAGCCCTGGATCATGTCGCAACCATGCTTTGCAAGGAATTCCACCTGGGCCTTTTCTTCCACGCCCTCGGCAACCGTGTTCATGTTGAGGTTCTTTGCCAGGCGAATGGCCTCGGACACTACGATCTCGCCGCGGCCTCCTTCCGTTTCACCGCGGAAGAAATCCGCATCCAGCTTTAGCACGTCAAGCGGCATGTCCTTCAGGGAATTCAAGGAAGAATATCCCGCGCCAAAATCATCCATGGATACCATGAAACCATATTCCTTAAGCTTTTGGATCGTTTGGATCATGGCATGCTTATCATCAAAGAATGCACTCTCCGTAAGCTCAATCTCAATCAGGTTTCTGGGCGTTCCCTCCTGATCCACCATGTCACGGATCTGTTCCGCAAGATCGCTTTCGATAAAGTGCGCCCTAGAGATGTTCACGGAAACCGGAACACAGGAAAGTCCCTGATCCAGCCACGCCTTCTGGTCCCTTGCCACGTGACGGATCATGTAGTGATCGATCTCTGAAATAAAACCATTCTTTTCGAAAATGGGAATAAACTTTCCGGGAGAGACAAAGCCGAGATCCGGACTGTTCCAGCGAATGAGGGCCTCACAGCCGCGAAGCTTGTTCGTTCTCGGATCATACTTCGGCTGGTAATAAACCACGAACTCTTCGTTCTCCACGGCCTTGCTCTGCCGCTCTGAAACGGCATCGATCCAACGCTTTTCATCCACTAGCTTTTGGTCAAAGAAGGCAATTCTGGAATCTTCCACGTCGGAAAGCGTCGCACGGGCCATGCATGCATTGTTGTAGGACTTTTCAATGCTAAATCCCGTCCTGCGCTTGGTCTTTCCCTTGGCGTTCTTTTTCACTTCAACAAGATCCGCGCCCACATGAAATGCAAATTTATGCGTAACGTCAATGTTTTCAAGCTCTTCGATCAGATTCCTTAATCTCTTGCGCAGTTCCTCCTCCGTCTCATACTCCAGAAGGACGGCAAAGCTTGCCGTGCCCACGTGGGCACATGCCTCGTATTTACTGAGCTTTTTCCTGATCACGTCGTGGATGCTGCAAAGCATCTTCTCGCCTTCCTCCAGGGAATGGCACGTACAGAAATTCCGGAAATTGATAAAGACGATTTCGATCACGGTAATGTTCTTTTTGGCATAGTGCAGATTGCGAAGCTTCGGTTCCAGCCTTATCGTAAACCACGTCCAGTTATGCCCCTTTGTCAAGGGATCCGTCAGGAACGTGTCGACCACCTTTTTCTGGCGGTGGGCGGTTACCGCCACGTTGACGATTATCAGGATCAAAAGGATCAACAGCACCAGTATGATGCCTCCCGTGATCGATAATATCGTATTTATGTCAGAAAAATTGAAATATACGTTTCCTTTTCCGACAAAAACCTCCCCGCCATCCGAAAGCGGGACGGAAAACCAAACTGGAAATATGGCATATTTGATATTATTTTCTCTGGCGTACTGCAGATATCTGTCCAGATACTGGTCATCCGTCTCCCCTTCTATCTGTTCCAGAAGGGGTTTTTCATCCAGTTCTTCTTCGCGCTCATTAACAATGTCTATCATTTTGACGCCACAATTTATGATCATTGTATACGCATCAGGTGTCGCAACGTTCTCTTGATCTAATTTGAGCCAGGAATCATTTTGATCAAAATAGATCGCCAGGTTCTCCTGCCCGGGAGAAACCTGGAGTTCCCCCTTTCGCGACGTATACGTGCTCTCTCCCTGACTTAAAATCACGTTACCCTTTTCATCCAACACAAAGAAATCCCTTCCCGAAAGCGCCAGGATCCCTTTTGCATCCTCCCCGGAAGCTTTTCCCTTTTCATAGATTTCCGACAGAAAGACCACGTACTCATGCTCCGCCGTGATCTTGGAGTCAATCGAATAATCCATCGCCATTTCCAAAGCAAAAACCACGCCCGCCACCGTCACTCCGAGCAAAATTGTAAACAGGATAATGGGGACCCAAGTATGATTATGCTTGATCACCCGGAATTGTTTTTTCTTATTATTCTTTCTAGACATAGTCATCACCACTTTATCCTTGATTATCAAGAACTTATGCTTCCGTCCCATTGCCGGCAAAAGCATTCTGACATATTATAGCATGTTTTGTCCATCATGACAATTCTCCCGCGCGACGCGGCAAAACACCTTCCGGCTGCCGGAGTGGTTGCCAAGCATCTGGATATGTGTTATATTTTGTTTGTTCCATTTTACCGTTTGAGGAGGTTTCTTCCGTGAAATACGTTCGAAAAATCATTGCCTGGGGACTGAGTGACAAGCTGCACGCCATATTTCTCACGCTGATCCTTTTGACCTGTCTTGTGCCGCTTTACGTACTGACGCAGTACGCCATCCCGTTTTATGATGATTATAATTACGCAAGGCCTGTTTGGGTTACCTATACGTGGGGCGGTTCCACGCTCAAGGCTGCCATCTCCGGTGCGATCCAAAACGCGATTACCTGCCACTATTCCTGGCAGGGAACCTATGGTTCCATCTTTATGATGGGCCTGGTGCCGATGATCTTTGGCGAACAGTATTATTTCCTGGGTCCCGTGTTTTTGATCACCGTGCTGGCCGCCTCCATTTTCACCTTTCTCGGGGTCATCGTGCGAAAGGTATTCCAGGGCGACGTCTGGTCCATGCTGGGAATGCAGTCCGGCACCGCCACCATCGTTATTCTTTTGCTCTACACGCCGCAACAAGGCTTTTATTGGTATAATGGCGGCGTCCACTACGTAGGGATGTTTTCTTTCAAGCTCTTTTATCTATCCCTGCTGCTGGCAATTCTTTACGGCGGCAAAAAGAAATGGCTGACCCTTCTTGGCATCGCGGTCAGCATCCCCTTGGCTTTCTTTATTGCGGGCGCCAATTTTATCACCGCCTTACAGACGCCGCTCATAGTTCTCACGGTTTTTGCACTCGCCTTGATCTTTAAGAACAAAAGGGCCCTTCTGTGGTTACCCTCCATGTTGGCTTATTGCATAGGCTTTTATCTCAACGTATCCGCCCCCGGCAATCAGGTCCGGGCTGCCTACTACGTCGGCCGCGCATTGCCGCCCTTCCAGGCGATCCTTCGTTCCTTCCCCGAAGCCATTCGCTTTGCGCGTGAATTTCTGGATTGGCGTACGTTGCTTTTGTATGCCTTACTGATCCCCGTCGTATGGCGTTTGGTCAAAACGGACAAGGTCCAGTTCCGCCTTTGGATCTTTCCCATCGTTGCGGTTTGGTCCTTCTGCCTGTATGCTTCCACCTGCACGCCAGGCCTTTACGGGACCGGTGCGAATGATCTTTCCCGCAGCATCAACCTGATCAAGATCACGTTCCAGTTTGTGCTTCTTCTCAACATGATCTATGCCTTCGGAGTCATCCGTACGATGCTTCCAAAGATACCGGATTTCCGCATTCCCTGGTACGTCCTGATCTGTTGGTTTCTCGTCTGGTGCTTCTTCTTTAAGATCTCGCCGGACCGCATCGGACAGTATTCCGCCTACGGCGCGCATTACTATCTCACCTCGGGCGAGGCCAAGACCTTCCACGAGGAATATGAGGAAAGGTTGCGCCTGTTGCATTCTGAGCAGGCTGACGTCGTGCTAAAGCAGTATTCCATTAGGCCTTGGTTCCTCGGCTGGAAGGATCTGACGGATGATCCCAATGCCGAAGAAAATAAAGCCATCAGCACTTATTACGGAAAAAGAAGCGTGATCACGGAACCATAACCGTGACCACGCTTTTTCTTCTTGCTTTATTCTTTCTGCTTATTCTTTTCGGGCATTATGCCTGCTGCCCCATCTGTTGCATGGAATAACGAACCGTTGCCATTGCATCCTTCGCATAATAATCCGCACCGATGCTGTCCGCATATTCCTGCGTCAATACGGCGCCTCCGACAATGACCTTCGCCCAGGGTGCCTTCTCACGGAGCTGCTTGATCGTCTCCTCCATCGCGGGCACCGTCGTCGTCATGAGCGCGCTTAACCCTACCAATGGCGCATGCTGTTCTACCACTACGTCCACCACGGTCTCAGGCGGCACGTCCTTTCCGAGATCATACACCTCAAACCCGTAGTTTTCCAAGATCAGTTTAACAATGTTTTTCCCAATGTCATGAATGTCTCCGTGAACGGTTGCGATCACGAATTTGCCGCGGCTGACGGATTCCGAAGAACTGCTGGCCATCTTATTCTTGATCTGCTCAAAGGCACACTGTGATGCCTCAGCGCTCATCAAAAGCTGGGGAAGATACATGGTCTTCTTCTCAAATCCCTTTCCCACGATATCCAGCGCGGGAATGATCTGAGAAGTCACTATGTCGAGAGGCTCTTCCGTCTTTAACCGTTCTATGGTCAGTGCTGCTGCCTGCTCCTTAAGGCCCTTTACAATGGCTCTCTGCAGGTCACTTTGGAATTCGGAATCCTTTGCGCCCTCCGCCGTTGCTCCGGCCGTCTGTGAAGGTGCTGCGGCAACGGAAGCATATTTTCCAATGTTCTCGATGTAATCCGTGCAGTTTTCGTCAAGTCCGTGCAATGCCCGGAAGGAATAATAACTCTTCATCATCTCCGCCGCATTCGGATTCATGATCGCGGCTGACAGGCCGTTTTCCAAAGCCAGGGAGAAGAATGCTGCCGTGATGATCTCACGGTTCGGTAAGCCAAAGGATACGTTGGACACGCCAAGGGACGTATGACATCCCAGCTCATGCTTGATGACGTTCAAAGCCTGTAACGTCGCCAGTGCTGCGTGACTGTCCGCGCTAACCGTCATGGCAAGCGTGTCAAAGATCAAATCTTTCTTCTCAATGCCATATTCCTTAGCCACCCGGATGATGTTTTTCGCGATCTCAACGCGCTTTTCCGCCTCCGCGGGAATGCCGTCCTCGTCCAGGGTAAGGCATACCACCAGTCCGCCATATTTCTTGACAAGAGGGAAGATTTCACGCATCACTTCTTCCTTCCCGTTTACGGAATTGATCATGGCCTTGCCGTTGTAACGGCGAAGCGCCGTCTCCATCGCAGTCACGTTTGTGGTGTCGATCTGCAGCGGAAGGTCGATGATGGCCTGCAATTCAAAGGCAACCCTCTTCAGCATCTCAACCTCATCGATCTCCGGAAGACCCACGTTCACGTCCAGTACGTGTGCGCCCTTTTCCTGCTGCGTCAGGCCTTCGCCCAAAATATAGTCTATGTCATTGTTTCTAAGTGCTTCCTTAAACCGTTTCTTACCCGTGGGATTGATCCTCTCTCCGATCAGGATCGGGGAATCCTTGAATTCCACCACGTGGGTATAGGAACTGATCAGCGTACGGTTCTTGGGTACGATCTCCTTCGGCGCAAGATCCTTTGTCTTTGCCACCGTTGCGGCAATGTAATCCGGAGTGGTACCACAGCATCCGCCAGCAATGCGGATACCTGCCTCCACGTATCCCTTCATGACGTCAGAGAATTCTTCCGGGAAGACGTCGTATACCGTCTGGCCGTTTTCACTTCTCGGAAGACCCGCATTTGGCTTTAGCAAAACGGGAACGGATGCATAGGCCAAATACTCTTCCACGACGCCCCTAAGCTGCTCCGGTCCAAGGGAACAGTTTGCGCCGATCGCATCCGCGTGCATGCCCTCGAGCATTGCCACCATGGCCGCCGGAGTGGCGCCAGTCATGAGCTTTCCGTCCTCGCCGTACGCGTTGGATACAAACACGGGCAGATCGCAGTTTTCCTTCGCCGCCAAAAGTGCCGCCTTCGTGTCGTAGCTGTCGTTCATGGTCTCAATATAGATCAGGTCCACGCCGCAGGCAGCTCCGATCCTCACGGTCTTTGCGTAAACCTCCACGGCATCCTCAAATTCAAAATCGCCATAAGGCTTTAAAAGCTTTCCCATGGAGCCAATGTCCAATGCAACGAATTTCTCCTGCGTTCCGGAGCTAAGCTCCCTTGCTTTCTTTGCATTTTCCACGGCCGCGCGGATCAGGGTTTGAAGCTCCTCGTCATCAAATTTCAGGGAGTTCGCGCCAAAGGTATTGGTGCAGATGATATTCGTTCCCGCGTCAAAATATGCTTTTTGAATTTCAACGATCACGTCCGCGTGTGAAACGTTCCAACGCTCCGGCAATTCTCCCGGCTGCAGGCCGCGCTTTTGCAAAAGCGTTCCCATGCCGCCGTCCAAATACGTTACGTGATCCTTTAGATAATCCAATACTTTCATGTTTTGTCCTCTTATGCTCTCACGTCGTCACTGCGAAATTCGCAATCCTTTTTTTCGCAAGATTCACATTTATGCTCCTGAACCGGGCAAACGCCAGCCCCCATTCCAAACAGTGCCGTCACGGATTTCGACGGCGTCATCAGCAGGCTTTCATTCAGCGAGATGCCGATCTTGCGGTTGCAATCCAATAACCGGAATACGTCCCTTTGTGCCTCTAGCGGAAGATCCCCGTAACCGGGAGAAAACCTGGCCGTACATTGCAATCCTTCTGCTTCCGCCTGTCGTTTCATCTCGTCGCAAAACGCATTGCAAAGCGTCTCCACGCGCTCCGCGCCGTACGCCTGCATAAGCAGTGCCTTCGTCGGGGAAAAGCGCTGATGTTTTGCAATACGCCTGTCAATCTCAAGGCCCACCGTGGCGGCAAAGAGGATCACCTCCCTGCTTCCGTTTAAGCACTTCGCCAGGTCCTTCGACTGCGTCTGCAAAGAAAACTGGGGCATGCCATCCTCCCAGGTGACGTCCATCCTGCGGTAGCAGACTTGATAGGAAAACGCTCCCTTCAGTTCCTCCACGACCTGGGAGAAAACCTCTCTCAGCGTTTCGTCCATGGTCTCCGGAAGTCCCAAATATCCCGCATAACGAAGAACTTCCCGCTCGTTGACGGCAAGTGCCTTATCTGCCTCATCATATTTTTTTACAAAAATCACGTTCTCTGACATGAACCTTCTAACTCCTAAAAAACGTTCCCCAGGATCTTCGAGAGATTTTGGTGAATGCCGCTTGCGATCTCCGGCTTGTTCATCGAATATACGTGAACGTTCGTGATGCCGTTTGCGTACAGGTCGATGATCTGATCGGTGGCGTATGCGATGCCAGCCTGCTTCATGGCGTCCGGATTGGATCCAAACTTATCCACCATGGCTTTAAATCTCTGGGGCATGAATGCTCCGGAAAGCTTGATCGCGCGCTCTACCTGATTGGCATTCGTGATCGGCATGATGCCAGGCAGGATCGGAACCGTGATCCCCGCTTCGCGGATCTTATACAGGAAATTGTAGAATAAATTATTGTCAAAAACCATCTGCGTCGTCAGGAAATCCGCGCCTGCGTCCACTTTCTCCTTCAGATATTTGATGTCCTCCCGCTGATTGGCGCTCTCCGGATGAACCTCGGGATAACATGCGGCGCCAATGCAAAAGTCACCCCTTGCCTTGATCTCCGCGATCAGGTCTACCGCATGACGGTAATCCCACGTACTGCGATCCGTCTGCTCCAGTTCCGGCGTCAGATCGCCGCGAAGGGCCATCACGTTCAGGATCCCACATTCCTTCATCGCTTCGATCCGCTGATGCACCATGTCCTTGCTTGAAGACACGCAGGTGAGATGTGCCAGCATCGGAACGTCATATTTCTCCTTGATGTTCTTTGCAACGGCGAGGGTGTACTCGCTGGTTCCGCCGCCCGCCCCATAGGTCACGCTCATGAACGAAGGCTTAAGCTCCGCAATTTTCTCCGTGGCATCGCGAACGCTCTCGAAGGAAGTTTCCTTCTTGGGCGGGAATACCTCGAATGACAATGACATTTGTTCCTGCTTCAGTATGTCGATGATCTTCATGAATAATTGATTCCTTCCTGTTGGTGATTCAAATAATGCTTATCGTTTCCATTATCGCATATTGCGGCAAAAACGCAATCTTTTTTTATTATTGGGCCGCAAAAAAGACCGCACGTTGGAATTTCGTCCAACGCACGGTCCTTGTGATTCCATATGTAGTTAAGAACTTCTTACTTTACGGTTGCTGCGGTGATGTGGGGATTTACGCCCTCATACCAGTAAAGGAAACCTTCGAGATCAACAACGTCGCCCTTCTTAAGTCCCTTAACGGTCTTGTAAACCTCGGTGTCAGCGCCGCACAGATAAGACTCAACGGTGAAGGTGTAGGTGTTGCCGTTTACGGATACGTTAAAGTACAGGTCATCTCCCTCAGCACCGGAACCATCCCACTTGTAAAGAGCCTCGCTCTCAACGGTCATGCCCTTGAAAGCAACCTTCTGGTTCTGCTTCTCGATCAGCGCGTCCGTTCCAAGGAGCTCGGTTACGTCAACGGGTTCTGCAACATAGGTGTCGCCTGCAACAATCTCATACGTAGCGTCAGAGATCTCAATCTCGCCTGCCCACTCAGCTTTGAAGCCGGAAACCTTGATCTTGGTACCGGGAACCAGCTTGTCAGCATCTTCCTGGGAAGCACATGCCATGTTGTAAAGGAAATAAGCACCATCCTTGTCCTGTGCGTAAACGGTGATCTTTCCATCCCACCAGCTCTGGTTTGCCTGAACGTATGCTTCGATCACAACGGGATCATCTACCTCAGCTGCTGCATACTCAGCATAGGTCATTACCTGTTCCTCGGGCTCAACAACTTCCGTGCTCTCTACGGAACTCTCTTCTACGGAGCTTTCAGCTACGGAACTCTCTTCTGCGGAGCTCTCTGCAACGGAGCTCTCTACGCTCTGAGAAGACTCTGCGGAACTCTCCTTACCGTTCTGATCTGCAGAATTACAAGCTGCAAATAATAAAAGACCCATGGAAGCGGCAAGTACAACTGCCAAAACTTTCTTTCTCATTTTTCTCCCTTTCCGACACTTGAAAAAAAGTGTCATGCAAATTCAATTTCCTCGTTATTTTACAAGGCATTACGAAAGATTGCAATCTCAGTTTTATAGAAATTTCACAGTGCGAGTGCCCTATTTTTGAACGTTTTCCATAATTTCTTAGGGTTTTCACCCTCATTTTGCGTTTTTCTTTGCATCCTTTGCCTTATTTTTTAGCATTCTGGCCACGGAAACCGCAATGATGCAGATCCAAACCAAAGCCAACGTTCCAAGTAAAAGTTTCGCCGTAACCGGTAGCGGTCCGAGGTCTTTTTTCGTCTCCGTCGTCCCTCCGATCTGGTCTAACCGGTACAGACTGATCACGTCCTGATATAGCTTTTCGATAAACTTGTCATCCACGGTCTGCTTTCTTCTCACGGACTTAACGACGTTCTCGATCAGCTGTCCCGCCGCGTCACGCAGGGATGCCGAACCGTTAAATACCGGCGTGACAAAGGTATGCTGCGTATTCTCCAAAAGAAGCTTGGTTGCCTTGATCTTGACGTCGTAATGCTCCTTGCGGTCCTGTCCCTCTTTCGCGAGATAATCTTGATATTCCTGCGTGTTCCTTGCCTTTAAGGTTACCGGTACGTAGCCCTCGGTTCCGGAGTAGGCGATCTGGACGTCGTCCGTGAGGAGATACTGCGCAAAGAGCCATGACGCGAGAACTTCCTGCGGATCCGCCTTATTAAAGACGCAGACGGAAGGACCCTGCGAGATCATCTGCGGATGTTCCGGATCAAACTGCGGCACCATTCTGACTGCCGTCTTGAAGGAAACCACTTTATCGGCGCTAATGTCCATCAGCGGCGCCTCAGAGCCCATCCACGTCGCGCCGGCGGTGGAATCCACGGCAAAGATGCACTGTCCCGCGTTCAGGAAATTGGCAGGATAGCTGGAGATCTTGAAGGTGGAAAACGCCTTTGTCTTTCCATGTTCGGCGATCGTTTTTAAGAGACTTGCCGTCTGATCGTTAAATATCTGGATTTCTCCGCTTTCGTCGGAATATCCCCAATCCTTTTGCCTCAGCATCTGTATCATCATGTTGTCCGTGGACTTGTAGATAAACGGGATCATCACGTTCTGGCCGTTCACGACGAAATTTCCTTTGGCGTCCTTTTTCATGGCTGCCTCGGAAACCTCCCAGACAAAATCCCAGGTCAAAACGTCGGGAAGCTCATATCCCAGCTTTTCCACGTAGGTCTGATTGACGTAACACGCCTCCGTCGACCTCATAAAGGGAATCGCATAGATGTTTTCACCGATGGTACATTCCTCCAAGAATTCCGGAACGATCTCTTCCCTCTTTACGGATTCGAACGCAACCTTCTTGCCGCCAAGTCCGTAGCGGGAATCCTCGAACAGGGAATCCAGCGGCACCACGGTGTTGCTTCCCGTGAGATACGTGGCAATGTGATCCGGATAGGTAATGCAGACGTTCGGCGTGGTCTCCGTCGCAATGTTGGTGATGACGTCGTTATAAATGTCACCGTAGTTCGTATACAGGCGGACGTTCACGTGAATGTTGGGATAATACTCCTCAAACCTGCGGACCGCCTCCTGATAGATCTCCGTCTGCGTCTTATTGGTATCATTCTTTGCCCAAAAGGTAATCTCAAAGGTACGGCTTTCATCCAGTTCCTTCGGCACTTCGAACTCTGCCCGCCCCTTTGATCCATGGCACCCCGTCAGCGAAAGCAGGCTCAGGGATAGGGCCGCCATCAGGATCGTCAGGCGAATTTTTCCAGACTTACGCTTTCCGGTCATCCCTTGGTACCTCCTCTTGACACGCCTGTCATAATTTTTTCCCTAAACGCAAGGAACAATACCACCAAAGGCACGGAGATCACCACCACCGCAGCCATCATGGCTGGCACGTTCTCTCGTCCAAAACCATTTTCCCTGATCTCCTGAATGCCGTTTGACACAAGGAAATATGCCTCTTCATCCGTGATCAGTCTGGGCCATACGTAAGAATTCCAACACTCAATGACCTTCAAGATCCCAACGGTGATCAGCGTCGGACGGCAAATGGGAAGCATCACCTTCCACAGATATTTTAAGTCAGAAGTTCCGTCCACCTTTGCCGCATAATATAAGGCATCCGGCACCTGCGCGAAATTCTCCTTTAGAAGGTAAATATAAAAGACGGAGGTGACGGACGGCAGGATCAAACCTGGGAAGGAGTTCCTCATGTGCAGGTTTGTGATCGTCGCGAAATTCGTGATGACCACCAGCTCATTCGGAATCATCATCAGAGCCAAAAAACAGGTAAACACAAGATCCTTTCCCGGGAAGGAAAGTCTTGCAAACCCATAGGCGGCAAGGGTCACCACAAACAGCATGATCGCCGTCGTGATCACGGTAAAGATCAACGTATTCAACAGATAGCGTCCCAGCGGAACCGTGCTGAACGCATCCAAAAAATTCTGCATGGTGGGCGAACTGCTATAGAATTTCGGCACGTACTCAGAGTTATACTCACTGTAACTCTTCACGGACGTCAGGATCATCCAGTAAAACGGAAACAGAACCATGATCGCCCATACGCCTAGTCCCGCGTAAGTTACGCCCTTCCGCACCTTCTCTCCCACTTTATGCCCTTTCTTTTGCTCCATGTCACGAGAATCTCCCATAACTCTTCCCTCTCTCTTAGTAGTACGTATGCTTCTTACTGATGGTCAGATTGATATACGTGATCGTCAGCACGATGCAAAACAGTATGATCGCTGCGGCTGACGCGTAGGAAGGATATCCTCCGCTGTCCCCGTAAAGCATGTCGTACACGTAGCCCACGATCGTGTTCATCTCCGCGGCATTCAAGTCCGTTCCAAAGAGAGCGACTGCATTGCTGTACTCCTTGAACGCGCCAATAAATCCCGTGATGATCAGATAAAACAGCGTCGGTGAGATCATGGGCAGCGTAATCTTATAGAAAATACGGAACGGCGTAGTTCCGTCCACGCGCGCCGCATTATAGTAATTGGGATTAACGGAAGAAATGGCGCTCGTCAGCAACAGGATCTTAAAGGGCATGACCACCCAAATGACGTAAAGACACATGACAAACATCTTGGCAGGATAGGGACCGTCGATAAAGTCCACGGATTCCCCTCCGAACCAGCCGATCAGAAGGTTCACGAGTCCGTCCGAGTATGCCGTCTTCTTAAAGAGCACCATGAACACAAGACCTACGGCCAGCGTGTTGGTCACGTAGGGCAGAAAATAGATGGTCTGGAATAATTTTCTTAATGGCGTGATGGAGCTAAGTCCCACGGAGATCAAAAGCGCGATGCCGGTGGAAAGCGGCACGGTGATCACCACCATCAAAAACGTATTTTTCACGGCCTGCAGGAAATAGGGATCATGCAGAACGTAGGAAAAATTGTAGGTGCCCATGCCGAAGCTCTTCTGGGAGGCAAAATTATAGCCCTCCTCCATGGAGTAAACAAACACGTCCACCAGGGGATACACAAGAAATGCGGCCAAAAACAACGCCGCAGGCAAAAGATAGAGCCAGCCCTTATACTGATTCTTTTCCATTGTCATTCCTCCCGTTACCGTCTCCGTATTTGATCCTCTGGACCATCTCACGGATCTTCGCACCATTCATGTACAGGGTATCCTCACAGAGATGCTTTTGCTGGAGTGCCTTCAGGATGCCTGGCTTCGCTTCCGAAGAAATGACAATCGTGTCAATAAAGTATGACATGGGCACGCCTTCCTTCTCCAGGATCTTTTCAAAGGCACTTTCATCCCTTCCCCAAAGCAGGAACAAACCCTTCTGCATGGAAAGACGGTCAAACTGTCTTGTGGCGTCGATAAAGATCGGCATGTCCACGCCGCGTTTTCCCATTGCCGTAGGCTCCTTGTCAATGTATTTCTGGAGCCACTCATAAAGGAATTTGTTGTTCCGTATCATCTGACTGGATAACTTGCCGGCATCCTTCAGATATTTCTCATATCTGCTCTTGTTAAAAATAAAAACCTTCCCGTCGTTTTCCATGTAGCGGCCTTTTTCATCATGACAGGCAAAGAAAAGGGCCACGTCAAAGGAATAGGAAAAGTCCAGCATTCTCGTCGGAAGCGCAAAGTGCTGGGCAATCTCAATGCAGGTTAATTCATCAAAATCAAACAGGTTCTTCATCTCGTCCACGAAACGGAACATCTGGTCATCCGCCGTGGCCACGTGATCTCCGCGAAGTCCCGAAGGGATCAGGACGAAATCACTGTTCGCCTGACCGCGGAACACGATAACGTCTCCCCTTCCGTCAAGCTGCTCAATATATTGGTCATAGGACTGTACTTTTTCCATTTTTGCCACTCCGCCGTTACTTAATAGCGGATCCTCTCTCCCGTATCCTTTTGGAATAAAAGAACTTTTGCCTTTTTCAGCGTAAACCGTATCTCTTTCGCGGAAAGGTCGATGGCGTTCTCTGCCTGAATGATGGACCTTATGGTCTTCCCCTGGCACTTCTCGTGCGTGGAAACCACGCTGACGTCACGTCCCATCACTTCCACTCTGGACAATTGACACGTAAATGCCCCGTTGGGATCAAGCACAAAGCCCTCCGGCCGGATACCCACCGTCACGTTCTGATCGGCAACGCCCGGCGCGTCAAGCACCGCTTCCTCGCCAACGTAAAGCTTGCCTTCCTGCACTCTTCCATCAAATGCGTTGATCGGCGGCGTTCCAAGGAACTTAGCGACAAACAGGTCCACGGGATCATCATATACGTCCTGCGGTTTTCCAATCTGGTGCACCCTTCCCGCTTCCATCACCACGATCCTGTCAGTGATGCTCATGGCTTCCTCCTGATCGTGGGTGACAAAGATCGTCGTGATCTTCGTCTCCTGCTGGATCCTTCTGATCTCTTCCCTGGTCTGAAGGCGCAGTCTCGCGTCCAGGTTGGACAAAGGCTCGTCCAAGAGGAGCACCTTAGGGCGTTTTACCAATGCCCTGGCGATCGCCACTCTCTGCTGCTGTCCGCCGGAAAGCTCGCTGGGCTTTCTCTCCATCAATTCCTCGATCTGCACCAGCTTCGCTGCCTCATAAGCCTTTTCCTTCATCTGCTCCTTGGTGAGCTTTTCCTCACCCTTTAGGTTTTCCAATGGAAAAGTAATGTTCTGAAGCACGGTCAGGTGCGGATACAGCGCGTAATTCTGGAATACCACGCCAACGCCGCGCTCTTCCGGAGGAAGATTGGTCACTTCCTGCTCGCCAAAAAATATCTTTCCTTCCGTCGGCTTTTGCAGACCGCAGATCATAAACAACGCCGTGCTCTTGCCGCAGCCGGAGGGCCCTAACAGTCCCACCAGTTCGCCGTCCGGGATCTCAAAGCAAAAATGATCTACCGCCACCACGTCGCCGCCGGCTTTCTTGTTACGGTTCGGAAATTTCTTTGTCAGATTCTCCAACAGTACTTTCATGCTTCTTCTCTCCAATTACTTTTCTTTTATGCTCTGTTTCACGGTTCTTCCTCAAAATCTCATTTATTTGACGCAAGCAGATCCTTTATGACTTCTCCCGCGATGATCAGGCCTGCAACGGAAGGCACAAAGGCGATGCTTCCCGGGATTGCCCTTTTTCCGGCGGGCATTTCTTCCCCAAGGTTAGCGCCATTCCGTTCAAGACCATCTTGCACGGCTCCTGACGGCTTCAAAGCCTCCTCCGTGGAATAAACCACCTTCAGCTTCTTTACGCCGCGTTTTTTCAGTTCCCTGCGCATCACCTTTGCCAACGGACAGACGCTGGTCTTGTATACGTCTGCCACCTGGAATTTTGTGGGATCCATCTTATTTCCCGCCCCCATGGAACTCATCACGGGCACGCCGCACTTTTGGGCCTGCAGGATCACGTCAATCTTTGCAGTTACCGTGTCCACGGCATCCACTACGTAATCGTATTGCGAAAAATCAAATTCCCCCGCCGTCTCCGGCAGGTAAAAACATTTATAAACGTGCACGACCGCTTCCGGATTGATGGAAAGGATTCTCTCCTTCATCACGTCCACCTTATGCCGGCCGACGGATTCTAAGGTTGCAATGATCTGGCGGTTGAGATTGGACAGGCTGACCGTATCATTGTCGATCAGGTCAAACTCTCCTATGCCGCTTCGTGCTAATGCCTCCACGACGTAACCGCCCACGCCGCCAATGCCAAACACGGCGACCCGCGCCTTTGCAAGCTTTTCCATTCCTTCCGTTCCGACCAGAAGTTCCGTTCTAGAAAACTGTTCTAACATGGTACGCTCATGCCTTTCTTTCAGGTAAAAACAAAATGTGGTTGCATGGTGTTATTATATTCGCTTCGCTATTGGTTTTCAACAAGAAGTTAATGGACAAGCTTTAATCCAAATTCCCTCCATCCCCAAACTCTCGTATTCCCCGTGCGGTCCGTAACGTCCAAATAACTTTTCTCTCCCGACGAGATGGAGGTGATCTCATACGTAATCTGTGAGGACATCCAAATCGCCCTTATCTTGGACTCCCTCGTTTCGTCATACTTGTAGATATATATGTGTTGCCTTAATTCCTTATCGTTTTTCTTTTCCCAAAAGGGCATGTGGTTTCCGTAGCTTCCGTGTTTCCAGACAAGCAGGATCATTTCATCCCTGCCATCCTGATCAATGTCCTTGATGACAAGGTTTTGAACAAACCAATCCCCCTGCGTCTTCCAGACCACTGCCCCGTCTTTTCCGCCGTCACGCACCGTGATCCTTCTGCCTTCCAGCGTCACGTACGCCTGATCAAACTCCTTTTCCGTCGTCTCCCACTGGATCCAGCTTGGCAGGAAAATCCCGTACCACCATAAAAAGGCGGCGGCGACCATTATGATCGCCACCACCCCAAGACTGATAATTATGGTTTTTAGGATTTTCTTTTTATTCCTAGTATTCATAGTTATTATCTTTCCAATAATGCCTGTAAGAATCCGTCCACTCGGGACCTTCCACGCTTTCACCTCTATACCAGCCGTCGTCATCCATCTGCAGGCCAAGCTTGATGCGCCATTTGCTGTCCGTCATGCGGTCAGAGATCGGCTGCACAAACTGATAATAATTGAATACGCCGCCAACGCCAATATGGAGTTCTCCGTCAATCGGGAAGATAACGTAGATTCTGGCTGCTCCGCCGATTGCTTCCTCCAGACATTCGCCGTTAGGATCCGTTGCCACGTCCGCAACCAGCGCCATCGGGAACTCCGCGGCGTCTGCGTAGCCATTGGTCGCCTCATCCTTCACCGTGTCATACCATAAATGCTCCAAAGATCCGCCATAATCCCTGATCAGCTCATAATCATCATCCGTGAGCTTTTCGTTCTGGAGCTCTTTCACGGAAATGTCCCGAAGTCTCAGTGCTAACTCGCCAAGCCTCTTAAGGCCTTCCTTTTCTTCCTTCCCGAGATATCTCATTTTCCCAAGACCGTCCATCGTCGTCTGGGTCAGCGCATACAGTCTGGAATAAAGCTCCGGCTGAGGCTCCACGTAACCTCTGTCATCGTAAATATAATCGTCATCTCCACCCATCTCTGCCATGATCTGTTTCGCATAGAGGATGGTATCATGCTTCAGCTCCGTCCAGCTGGCAAGATATCCCTCGAGGCTCTTTTTCTGCCAGTTCTCGTTTGTCATGAAGGAAGGATATCCTTCTCCCCGCTCCGCAAGAAGCGGCATCAGCGTGTATAACCAACCGCCGTAGACGGTGGATGACCAATACTCGTCAGCGCTTTGAACCTTGCCGCGCACCTTCTCCATATTCTCGAGATAATTGGGATACTTGTCATTTCCATCCTTGATCAAAATGTCCAGTGCGAGATCGCTGCCCATGGACGCAGGGACGTCAAGTCCGTCAGGAAGCATTCTCTTGCTGCCGTCGCTCGCTGCCTTCACTCTGCCATAGGTAAGCTGCGTAAAGACTTCCGCATCCAGCGTAAATCTCTGTCCCATAAACCGGAATCCCTTTGACTCCAAACGCTTGTCAGTTGCGCCTTCGTCATCATCAAAGACCACGGAGTTGATCTGAGGAATGCGAAGGTTCAGGATGCCGTCAACGTAGTTTTCAAAGGCTGCATTGTTGCCGATCAGATCCTTTACGGCAACGTCCTTGCCGTAGGCTTGGTCGATCACGGGAAGATACTCAAAATATCCCAGATCATCGCTCTGGCCCACCAGGAACGCCGTCACGTCATATACGTTGGCCCATTCCTTTTTGCACGCCTCGTCTTCCTTCATGGCCATCGTGATCAAAAGCGCACAGCGGTTCATGGTTTCAGATTCCTGAACGTAATTGATCCGTCCGAACAGCATCATGGCGCGGAAGTATTTTTCCAACTGCGCATCCCCTTCATAATATCCGCGGGGCTTAAACTGGGAATAATCCTCATAGGTGCCCGTGATCAGCGACATGTCTATTACGGATGCTGCCATGATCTTGCGAAGCTCTTCATCTACAATGGAGGAAGCATAATCAGGAATCTGGTCGTTTAAGCCCAGCAGGCGCGTTGCGATGCCAAAATACGCCACGTTAAGCTTTGCCGCCTCTTCCCATTCACTGCCCTTAAGCACTTCGTATTGCTTCTTGGAATTCTCCAGCATCTTGGAGGACATTCTCTCCACTGCACTGCACAGAGATCCTTTTTCCACCTTCTTTTGCAGCATTGCAAAATACAGGTGATAGGTATGCATCATGGAATCCGCAGTAACAAAGTTTGGAATCTGACCATAACGGTTGGATTCATAAATTTCAAAGAACTCCGAGCTTTGGCCTTCATAAACCACAAAATTATTGGCTACAAGCTTTTCCACCAGTTTGTCGGAGAAATTATATCTGTCCGAATCTTTTACGTTGCTCAGGTCTGCCTTTGCCTGATACGCGGCAACGGACGGAGTATACTTCACCTCTGCCTTGTCGTAATCCACGCTAAACGCTACGTTTGCCAGTCTGCCGGTTGTCGTCGGATCGCCGGCTCCGGGGCCTTCCCGGCCGCCTTGGGCTTTCTGCGGCTTCGGGTCTTTTCCGGAGCCAAGCTTCATTCCTATGGTAACGCCAATCAAAACCACCAATGCCGCGGCCATGGTTGCAGCGATGGCTACCCAGCCATGCCTTTTACGCTTCTTTGCTTTTTTCTTCGCTGCGTTGTTTACGTATTTGGGATCAATGCCGCCAACGGCATCCAAAAGATCATGCTCATTCATACCTCGTAACCTCCTTTTTCCAAATGCTTTTTAAGATCCTCTCGCATCCTAAAAAGCGTGGTCTTTACCTTACTCTGCGAAAAACCATAAGCCTCGGCGATCTCTGAGATGGATTCGAAATACCAATATCTTCTCACAAAAAGATTTTGTTGTTCCTCCGAGCAGGTTTTCAGAAAATCATCAATGTAAGTGCTCAGAAAATCTGCTTCGATCTCAGCTTCCGTATCATTGTCAGCCGGAATGCACTCCTGCATTTCCTGCGTAAGCTCGCAATATAACGCAAGCCTCTTCTGACGATGATTCATCCGGTAAGTATCCAATGCAACGTGCCGGATGATCCTGCCGACAAATGCAAACAAATACTCCCTTGGCTCATGGGGCGGAATGGACTCCCAAGTTTCAAAATATGCGCTGTTCTCACATTCCTCAGCCGTGTCATAGTCGTCCAATATTCTAAATGCTATCTTTCTAAGTCTCGCACCGTATTTTAGTGCCGTCTGGTTGATGGCTTCTTCGTTTCTGGATAAGTAGAGCTCTACTATTTCGTTGTCGTTCACGAATCGCAACTCCTTTCAGCATTTTTAAGGCCTTCAACCTATATAGCATCTTTTTCCGCCGGATGGTTACAAAATATTAGATTTTTTTCAAAAAAATTTTTTCAGCAGTCGTTTCGTTCCCTTTCATCGCCCTTCTCTTCAGGGGAATCAGAAATGCGCAAAACGGAATCCCGGCATACCATTTTACAAGGCAACCTGACCGGTTCGTAGCTTTCTGCCTTCTCCGTGCCTATGATGTTTTGGATCAGAAAATCCGCTGCCTGACGTCCAATCTCCCTGAGCGGCAATTCACAGGTGGTCAGCTTGGGATAAAGATACTCCGTCACCACTTGGTCATCATAACCCACGATGGAAAAATCCTTTCCCACCACAAGATTATTTTCGTGCGCGTAATCATATACGCCGCCTGCCATCAAGTCATTCATGCAAAGGATCGCCGTAACGCCTTTTTGGAGCAACGCTTCAGCTCCCAGCACTCCTGAAGGTTTTTCCCAGTCCCCATAATAAACCCATTCCGGTTGAAAGGGAATCCCCGCCTCGGCCAATGCCTTTTGGCAACCGAGAAGACGCGCCTTTGCATGCAGATTATCCTCAACGCCCGACAGGATGCCAACGCGCTTATGTCCCTGCGAGATCAGATATTTCATCATCTCATAGCCTCCCTCAACGTCATCGGGGACTACGGACGGGAAACGATTTCTGGAGGACCAGCCATAGGCAATGACCGTGGGGATCTTGAAGCTTTCGGGAATGCAATTGATCAACCTCCCGTGGCCGGCAATGTAAACCAGCCCGTCAACGTGGATGGCCTGCAATTCACTTAAAATGGGATTCATGACGTTCTGGAGTTTTTGCTCGTCATTATACCAGGTATCCGCCCATTTGTCATACATGCGCAGATTGATGATGACCGCCCGGTAACCATGCTCCTCACAGCATGCCATGGCCGACTCCAAAATGTCTGCCGTGCTAAACTGTCCGATGTCTTCCGCGATGATTCCGATGGTTTTTGTATTCTGCTTTCTGATGTTGGATGCAAAGTAATTGGGCTGATATCCCATCTTCTCTATGCAGTCCAATATTTTATTTCTTGTTTGCTCACTAATGTTCGATTTTCCGTTTATGGCATTGGACACCGTGCTTGGCGAAACGCCACACATCTTTGCGATCTCTTTCACTGTCATAATCGATTTCCTCCAACAACTGACCTGCCTAACCAATTCCTTATTCCATTTTATCTCATTCCCAAAAGAAAATCAATGAATCATGACGTGCCTAGATCAGTTGATCAAGCTTTTCCTTTTGGCACTTTAACGCTGTTACGTATTCCGTATAATCCATCTGCGTTCTTCCCCGGAGGAGTTCGGTGAGCTCTGAAACTGGCTGGTACAAAGGCGTCAGCGCAAGATTTCCGTAAACTCCCTTGAGCGCGTGCGCCGCCTCAAAGGCTTCATCCAGCTGACCCGTCTCAATCGCCGCCGTCAATTTGCCAAACGTCTGATCCCCAGCCGCCTTCTCAACCATCTTAAGGTAAAAGGCCTGATTGTTCACACATCTCTTCAGCCCCTCGTCTACGTCAGCGCCATAATCCTTTAATCCTTCGATCGTCAACATCTTTCCTTCTCCTTACGTAAAATTACTTTTCCAACTCTTTTTGAATAAACTGCTTAAATTCATCAGGAGGAACCGGTTTTGAAAAATAGTATCCCTGAATGATGCTGCATCCCATCTTCCGGAGGGTTTCCACCTGGTGCGCATCCTCAACGCCTTCTGCCACAAGCGGTACCCCCAGGAATTCCGCGATCTCAACGACAAGCTCCACCAGCTTCCGGCACTTTTCGTCACGGTTCATGTTGCGAATGAATTTCATGTCCATTTTAAGGACGTCGATCGGAATGGTCGTCAGCATGTTGAGCGAGGAATAACCCGAGCCAAAGTCATCCATTTCGATCTTAAAGCCCTTTTGACGGAGCTTTTCCACCGCTTCCGTAAGGCCCTTTGCGTCGTCCGCATACGCTGATTCCGTGATCTCGAGCATGAGTTCCTCCGGCGTCAGCTGATTACTCTCAACCAGATCCAAAAGTCTTTTTTCCAGACCTGCATCATAAATATCCACCCGGGAGACGTTCACCGATACGGGTACGGTTTTTCCGTACTCTTCCTTCCACTTGCGGATCTGCGAAGCAGCCTCGCTCCATACGTAATGATCCAGCTTTTGGATCAGACCGTTGCTTTCAAAGAGCGGGATAAAATCGCCCGGGCTGATCATGCCAAGCTCCGGATGCTTCCAGCGGATCAATGCTTCCGCGCTCCGCAGTCTGGGCTGATCAGACGTAACGTCATACTTGGGCTGATAGTAAACGATCAGATTCTTATTTTCCATCGCGGCGTCCATGTCATTGATCAGGCGCTCATGATATAGGTCAATGTCATTTTGTTCCTTGCTGTAGAAGGATACGTTCTTCGTGTAATCGCCACGGATCCTGTCACACGCAAGCTTCGCGTGATCAAAGCGCTCCTCCACCGTACTCTGCTTATCAGCGTTTTGGTAGATGCCCGCGCGAATACGGATTCTGGGAATCTGGGAGAATTGCTTTAGCTCCTCCTGCAATCCAAGGAACACGTCCTCATAACTCTCGCGATGCTCCACGTAAACGTAGAAATAATCAGCATTGGGACGGCAACCGATCCAAATGCTGCCGCTAAAGATCGGATCCAGCATGTCAGCGATCTTCCGCAGAACTTCGTCGCCCACGTGTCTTCCAAACAATTCATTGACCGTGTGGAAATGCTCGATGTTAAGAACAATGGCATCCATGTCCGAAACGGCTTTGTTTCCGTCGATCTGGCGGACGTATTCCTTGAAAAATTCGCGCGTGTACAGACTTGTCAACGGATCCTTTTCCGCTGATTTCATGACGCTTCTGGTCTCATAGAGTCCGATGATGCGCTCGCATCTTGCAAGGATCACCTCCGGCATGTCATAGGGCTTTGCAATGAAATCATCGGCGCCCAGCTTGATGCTCTGCACCTCCGCCGGTTTTTCCGAGGTCATCACGATCACGGGAATATTCGTCATGGTCTCATCCTGTCTGATCTTGCCCAGAAGCGTAAATCCATCCATGACAGGCATCAAAAGATCCATGAGGATCAAGGAAAACCTTACCTTGCGCTCCGTAAGCATCTCCAGTGCCTGCGCTCCATTCTCTGCATAAAAGATCTCATAATTCTCCTCGAGAATGTTGCCAAGGATCATGCGATTGATCTCTTCATCGTCCACGATCAAGACGCTTCTCTTTAGTTTTCCGGGATAATTGAAATCGCCCATATCTCTTCTCCTTTGCGTGAATAAACACTACTATATCCGGTACTCTCCAATGAGTTCTTCCATCGTCTGGAATAATTTTTCAGGTTCCACGGGTTTGGAAAGGTGTGCATTCATGCCGGCCTGCAGTGACCTTTGCACGTCCTCGTCAAAAGCATTTGCCGTCATGGCTATGATCGGGATGCGCTTGGCATCCGCCCTGTCAAGGCTACGGATCTTTCTTGTTGCCTCCAGGCCATCCATCTCCGGCATCCGCACGTCCATAAGGATCACGTCATAGTAGCCTTCCCCGCTTTGCATAAATTTATCAACGGCAGCTTTACCGTTCATCGCGTGATCCACCTTGGCGTCCTTACTTGACAGAAGCTCCTTCATGATCTCTGCATTGATCTCCACGTCCTCCGCCATCAAAACGATCCTTCCGGAAAGCTCTGCCATTTTCTTTTCCTCTTGCGCGGAGGGCTCCTGACCCGGCTTGATCTCCCCACGGTTCTTTAACGTAAGGGTCACGATGAATTCCGTGCCTTCGCCCTGTTTCGAAGTGACGTTGATCGTTCCGTTCATGAGATCCACGATGTTCTTGGTGATGGCCATGCCAAGGCCCGTGCTGCCGTATTTATTGCTTCTGTCATTGTTCTCTTGGGTGAAGGCATCAAAGATCTTCGGCAAAAATGCCTCTGACATGCCGATGCCCGTATCGCGGATCACGAAGCGGAACGTCGTCTGATCCCCGTACAGCGCGACCCTTTCAATCGCGAGCGAAACGTTTCCGGGTGCTTCCGTAAACTTGATCGCATTGCCAAGGATATTGATCAGAATCTGCTTGAGCTTCGTGTCGTCACCGATATAGTGATCGCCGATCTCTCCGATCACCTTGCACTCATACTTGAGTCCCTTTTCTTCACACTGCGACGTGACCATGGTGTTGATCTGCCCGATCATCTCCCGGAAGGAAAAATCCTCGCGATGGAGGATCATGCGGCCAGACTCGATCCGGCTCATGTCGAGTATGTCATTGATGAGACTGAGAAGGTGATTTGCACTGTCACCGATCTTTTCAAGATACTCCTTCGTCTCCTTCGGCAGGCTTTCATTGCGAAGCGCCAATGTATCCAAGCCGATGATCGCGTTCATTGGCGTGCGGATTTCGTGGCTCATGTTGGACAGGAACGCCGTCTTCGCCTTATTTGCTTCCTCCGCGGCCTCCAGGGCCTCGCTGAGCATCTGGTTCTTTGCCATGCTCTCTCGGACTTCCTTATCGATCACGGTAAGGCCTAATCCAATCGCATGCACGATATGGTCGTCGCGGTCCTCCGGGTGGCGCACGCCTGCCACGCGGATCATTTCGTAGTATTCGTTTCCGTCTCTCTTTACCAGATAACGATAGCTGACAAGGGAATTCTCAGCCAATGCCTTGCGCACGTTGTCGGGTTCAATGAATTCCAAAAATCCCTTGCGGTAGCTCTCATCCACAAAGCTTTCCCCATACCACCGGAAGCGCTCCCGATACGCGAAATGCACGCCTTGTCCGCTTTGGTCCGGATCATCCGGATCCTCCCTGTAGCAGACGGCATCATCCTTGTCGAGATCCACGTGGTACACGCATCTGTAATCCGATGCCATGGCCGTGATCATTCTGTCCTGATCCTCACGGCGCTTTTGCTGCTCGATCAGCTGCTCAGACAGGGCAAGCCTCTCTTCCATCTCCTTCTTCTTTCTGCGATTGTTTGTCACAAGGAAGAAAATTACCAATCCGACACCGATCAGCATCACGACTGCGATCGGGATCGTATTGTCTCTCACAAAATCACGCATCGTATAGGTGAACAGCGCGTCCACGTAGCGGTAAGGAAGATTTTGCAAGTATTCGTCGCCAACGATGCTGATCGCGCGGTTGATCAGCTTAAGGAGTCCCTCGTTGCCGATCTTTACGCCAAAGCATCTGTCATCCACGTGACCCAGCTGACGCATGGACAAGTCATTGTAACGGCTGCTCTTGATGATGTCATTTGCGCGCAGTCCGTTCAGCGTCGTTGCGGTCACCTTCCCGGCGTTCACGGCCTCAAGACAGGCCTCGATCGAAGGATAATAGGTGATCTTCGCCTCCGGGAAATAAGTGCTCACGTAGTAGTATTGCATGCGGTTATTCTCATTCACCGCAAAGTGTGTCTCCGTGTTTTGATCGTAGTCGCCCTTATAGATGATCTCCGTTGCCGAAGACTCCACGGTGCTCGACTGATAAATGCCATTTTGCTCGGAATAGTACAGGCCGCCGCCCACGGGAAACGCCAGATCGATCTGCTCCGCATTCATCGCCGCGATCAAGTCGTCATAATTGTCATAGCCCTGATAGGTAACGCGGAGCCCTTCAACGCCAAGCTCCGTAAGCATCTTGGGCAGAAGTTCTCCGATCAGGCCTGTGACGCCGCCATTTTTGTCGGTATCAGAATAGGGCAGATAATGGTTTAGATATCCAACCCTTAACTCGATATTATTCCGGAGCCATTCCTTTTCCTCCGCAGACATGCTCCTGCTGGAAATGCTGGCGGAGTAATATTTGATGCTTAAGGAGTTAATGTAATTGGGTTCCTCGATCATCAGCTGCTCTTGTGCCTGATCGAGTTCCGCCAAAAGGTCCGCCCTTCCTTTTGTGACGCAAAGATAATAATCCGAAGATCCAAAGGCATAAAGCAGTTCCGCGTTGCTCCGGTCCTGGGTGCCGTCACTTTCCGCCACAAGCGCGTCGATCGCGTTTTGATCGAAGGCATCCAGCAGACTCTGATGGTCCGGATACTTCTGTACGGTTGCACGGATGCCATGCTCGCCAAGGAACCGCTCCAGAACGCCGACCATTGCGCTGTCGAGAACGCCGATACGCTTTCCGGACAGCGTATCGTATGAAATGGTAATGCTGTCGTCAGAGACATGCTTTACCATGTTGTAGGTCTCGCTTCCCATGGGTTTTCCCGGGTAACCGATGATGGACTCGCGCTCCTTCGTGCGGGCAAGGCCGGCCAAAAGATCCACCTCGCCGTCTAAGAACATCTGGTAGAGCTCCGAAAAACCGCCGTAGACGTATTCATAACGCCAGCCCGTGTACTCAGAGAGCTTGCGATAGTATTCATATGCATATCCAGTTTTGACTTCGCCCTCGCCTGCCCCTTCCTGGAAGATCTCGTTCTCAAAATATCCGACCTTCACGGTTTTCTGGTCCTGGGCTTTTGAGATCAGGGCAAAAGGGATCATTACCATCAACGCGATCGCAAGGATCCCTGAAAGCACTCTCTTCATACTGTCGTCACCCCCTTTGCCAACATATGGCGTGACCTATTATTCTAACGAACCAAAGGCTTTTACCGCTTCATCAACCGTCATGTTAAAATTGCTCACCTGCCAGCCTGCCCTGCGCACCTGGGAATCAGGTTTATCCGCAAGACCAAGCTCCGAAAGATTCACGATATGCTTTGCATCCACCTCGCCAAATGCGGCATACACTCCGTCGAGAGACATGTCGCTGCAGGGCGTCACCATGCGCTTCGCCTGCGCCATTCTGTTGAGCTCCTGCGTGCTGACAAGGAAACGCATAAATTCATTGGTCATGTCCAGGTTTGCGCTGTTTTTGTTCACCGCAAAGCCAATGGAAATGGCATTGAGGAAGTATCCTCCCTCCTCGGTGGAAGGAACGGGATGGAAGCTGTACTTGAAAGGATTTGCAGAGAATTTCTCCGACTGGCTCTCGCGCTTTTCCGTACCGGAAACGGTATTTCCGGAGGCAAACATCATCGGCACGTCCCCTTCAAAGAACCGCATGATCACGGCCTGATAATCGTTTTCAAGCTCATTGCAGCTCTCCAGGTCCACGTATCCGCGCCCCATAAAATCAGCTGCCTTTTCCAAGGTATCCCGCACGTATTCGCCGGCTCCGGCCTTCATGTCATTCATCTCCTGAATGGCCTTCTCATTCCCCTGGATCTGGGCGCAAAAATACGGATAGTACAGCGGGAACAGCATGAAGCTTCCCCTGTTGTAAGCCATGACGGGACTGGAATATCCGGCTTTTTTCAGCGCGTCGCAGACGGAGATGAGCTCGTCATAGGTTTTGGGGATCGCAAGACCCTCCTTCTCAAAAATGCTCTCATTCACCATCATGCCATAGGTCGTCGTATAGACGGGCACCGTCGGAACGTGACCCGCCTCGTCCTTGTACAACAGATTGTCGCGGATGCAGGACAGGTTGATCCCAAGTGCCGGATCAGAAAGGTCTTCCGCCACGTCAAAGACGGTCGAATATTCCTTTTGGTTCGCCATCCAGGGATAGGTAAAAAAGATATCCGGCGCCTCTTCACTGGTAAGAGCAGTGACAATGATGCCATTATAGTTATCCAGATAGGTGTACTTCATCTTCACGTTGGGGTAATACTCCGTGAACAGATTGAATTCCGCCTCCAGAGCCTCAAAATTGTTATAATGGCCAACCACCGTGATCTCGCACGCCGTCTGAACGTCAAGCTTGGGAGTAAAGCGTGCTTCCGCCTCCTTGGAAGCCTTTCCCTCCTTGCCGTCACAGCCTGTCATCACGGCCGTCAGCAACACGCCGATCAATAATGCCTTCCATCCTCTTTTCGTCTTTTTCATGCCTTCATTTCCCCCTTGATCCTTCTGATCTCCTTCAAAACCAATTTCACGTCGATCGGTTTAGCGATATGTCCGTTCATTCCCGCCGCGAAACATTCCGCAACGTTCTCAGAAAAAGCATCCGCCGTCATGGCAATGATGGGAATGCCGGATGCCCACGGATCAGCCAGCGCCCTGATGGCTTTCGCCGCCTCAATGCCGTTCATCACGGGCATTTGGATGTCCATGAAGATTAGCTGATAGTCGCCCTTCTTTGCCTGCTTCATGCGCTCCACCGCGAGCTGGCCGTTCTCAGCCCTCTCACTTTCCACGCCGTGCATCTGTAGGAGCATGGATATGATCTCCCAGTTGACGTCATTGTCCTCCGCCACAAGAATGCGCATTCCGGCAACGTCCTCATACGTATCTTCTCGATCGGTCCCGACGCTCTCGTTGCCCAGCACCTCGCTGATCTTTTTATAGAGCGTGGAACGGAACAAGGGCTTGCTGATAAAGCCATTGACTCCCGCTTCCTTCGCCGCCTCTTCCAGATCAGACCAATCATACGCTGAGATCATGAGGATCGGAACTTCCCCGCCGATCTTGGCGCGGAGCTTCTTTGCCGCCTCGATCCCGTTCATGTCAGGCATCTGCAAATCCAAGAGCACGACCTGATACCCTGCGTTCTCCGCCACCTTTTCAAGCGCCTGCGCCCCGTTGGAGGCAACGTCCGCCTGAACGCCAATGGAAGCCAAGGTATCCTTTGCCGTCTCCAATAATATTTCATCATCATCCACGAGAAGTGCTTTCACGTTAGGCAGCTTTCTCTCTTCCTCTTTGACGTCCGCCAAAGGGACGTCCAAAACCACGCTAAAGGTCGTTCCCTTTCCAACCTCGCTTTGACAGTCAATGGTTCCGTGCATGAGATCGATCATTTTCTTTGTGATGGTAAGGCCCAGGCCAGTACCCTGAACCAGATTCACGCGGCTGTCCGTCTGCCGGGAGAACGGCTGATACATGCGCTCCATGTACTCCTTCGTCATGCCAATTCCAGTGTCTGCCACGACGTAGTTGAGCCGCACGGTCTTTTCCTTCTCGCCAGGCTCCTCCCAGATATCAACGCTCACCTTGCCGCCTGGCTCCGTATACTTGATCGCATTCGACAGGAGGTTGATGAAAATCTGATTCACGCGAAGCTGATCCGAATAGAGATACTCATGATCAAAATGCTTCACGCGGAAATTAAAGTCAATGTTCTTTTCCTTCACCATGGGTTGGGAAATGTTAAACAGATTCTCGGCACACTCCACGATGGAAAACGTCACGGGAGACAACGTAAGCTTGCCGCTTTCCACCTTGGAGATGTCAAGAATGTCATTAATGAGCGTCAACAGATGATTGCTGGCAAGATTGATCTTATGCAGGCTGTCGCGGACCACCGTCTTGTCATCCATGCTCTTGCTGGCTATGGTTGTAAGACCAACGATGGCATTCATGGGCGTGCGGATGTCATGGGACATGGTGGACAGGAAATCCGTTTTCGCCTGGTTCGCGCGGTCCGCCTCCTTCGCCGTTGCCATAAGCTGGCGGTTTAGGTAGACAAGATTTGCCAGATTAAAAAGGAGCAGCAGCAAAAGACCTGCCGAGATAATACCGACAAGCGTCCAGTTTGTTGCCGACTGCTTCAGCTCCGTCATTGGGATCATGGTCACGATGATCCAATCGTCCGTGGAATTTACGCGGGTATGGCCGACCAGGCAGCGCTCCCCTAAAGAATTGCGGATCTCAAAGGATCCAGGCGCGCCAAGGATCTGCGTCTCCAGCTCGTCCCGGACGGTCTGGTTATAGTCATTATAGGATTGATAAAATTCATAGAAATTGGAATTTTTGAAGGAATGGCCTTTGATGACGTAATCACCGGTAACGTCGATCAAGGAAATCTCCGCATTTTGATAGTCCTTTGTCGGGAAAGCCCATCGTTTTTCAAAAGCCGACACGGGAATAATGCGCAGTAAGGCAGCCTCTCTCATCTGACCGCTCTGACTGTCCCTGACGTGGATCAGACAGCAGAATGCGATGGATTGAATGGCGTTAACCGGATTGGTATAGGCACGCGTCACGTTCACCGTGCCGTTTTCACTGAATAGATCATCAAAACCATTGTTAAAAATAGCAACGTTCTTGTAAGAGACAGCGTAATTATCCGGGTTGGCGGCGCTGGCCATGGTGGACAGACCGGAGAATTCCCCGTTCTCCAGGAACAAGACGTGCGCCATGACTCCCGGAGTGCTTACGGAATCACGCACGTAGGCGATCGCTTCCTCTTCGGTCATCTGGTTCGCATTGACGTAGTTTGCCCAGCTGTTACAGACCTGCTGCTCTCCCAAAAGATAATTCGTAGTCACGCTCTCCATGGCCACGGTCATATTCTCAAAGGCTTCCGTTTTGGATGCAAGCATCCTCTGCCGTTCACTTTCGACGTCTAGCAAAACAAAAGCCAAAATCGCAATAAAAATCACGATGTTTCCAATGATCATCATGCCTTTTTTCATTTTGTCTCACTCTTTCATTCTCGTTGATGCGCATGAGTACCACGCATTTTAAAACATACCCAAATCTATCATACCACGTTTTCTTACTTTTTCCGACAATTTTTATTTATTTTCCCAAAGAAATCCTTTTTAATTCATCATCTTGGACCGCGTATTCCCCCTCTAGATAGCTATTTTTAATGGAAAAGGCAATAAAAAAATCCCGCGAACCCTTATTATGTAAAGGTTCGCGGGAAATCTGCAATTTAGATGCCCGTTCCGTCATTCCTCAGAAAATTCAACGTCGCCGTTGCTGGTTTCCAAATATTCATAAAACGGCGTCAGAATTCCTTCTGTTTCATCGAATTCATACCGCAATGCCAGTTCTCCGTCCAAATAGACGTTAACGTATTCACGATTGAGTGCCACAAGGAAAACGTGATCCCCTTCGCAATACTTGACCACGTGCTCTCCCCACCAAAACCTGGCCCCTTCCGTGCCAGGGAACTCCATTTTCTCGATCGCTTCCTGATAGGTAACGTTCGTCGTTTCTTTTACTTTCTCAAGAAACACGTCCCTCATAAATCCCGCTTCGCCGCCATTATAAATCTCCCCATCCGCCACAATGCGAAGAATCTGTCCGTCTTCCATCTGCACGTCTCCCGCACAGTCTCCCAAAAACACTTGCCTGCTTCCGCCAGGCAAAAGCACGTAATCCTCTCCGACGTGCATCACCACAAATTCTTCGTCCTCTACGTGCCCAATGCTTAAATCATCCGCTATGGTCACTTCGCGGTGGGCAGTGCTTTCACCATATACTTTCCATGCCTGACCATCCAGATCACGTATGGAATTTAAGTCTGCGGGGAGCACGCTGCCTTTTACCGCGGCGACGCGGCACAAAAAGTGATCCGCCGCTTCCGTTTTATCTTTGTCAATCACGAAATCACAGCATTCACCGCACACCCAAAAGGCTTTGGGATTTTGCACTTGTTTTTCTTTACCGGCATTTTCTATGGTGATAAAGAACGCGGGGGACTCCATGCGTGCGTCCTTCATCTTCTCCAGGATCTCGTTTACCCTAATTCCACTCATGGCCGCAAAGTCGTTAAGCTGATCGGCATCCTTCACGATCCACTTTCCCGTCCACTCACTTATAATACTCACTTCAAATTCCATCTCAAAACACTCGCCCATGGAATATACCTTGGGCACGTCCCGTACTTCATCCGTATCTTTCGCAAGTTTCGCTTCCTTTCGGATCGCCTTTTCCAAAAGCTTAACAATCTTGGCCGCACTCTTATTCTTGGGCTTCTGATCCACGTCACCGGTGCTTTGACATTTCATAAGCTTCCTCGTTACGGGATTAAAATAATAGATCGTTTCCTGACCGTAATCACACATTTTGTGATCATTCGAAAACTCATCCTCCGGAGTAAGGTCCGCGCCAAGCTTTGAGATCTCTTCAACAAATTCTTCGTCAAACACCTGCACGCCCTGATCATTCTCAAGAATGACTTCCAAATATTCCGTAAGGGAAAGAATGTCTCCGCCCTCATCGCCGTCCAAGGGCCGAGGACAGCCATTGTCATATGCGTAGAACCGCCCCTTCGTGTCAATTACGTATCCATTGTCATTAAAACCCCAGGCATAGTTCGATCTCCGGTATACCAGCAGGATCTCCGCTTTCTCATCTTCATTCTCTTTCCCCGATCCCGTCTGGGCATCCGTCCCATCGGAAGATTGCGTGGATCCATCTTTGCCATTCGTTTTGGCAGAACCACACCCGCCAAGCAGACAGCTGACAAGCAGCACCAAAAGTGCCATTGCAACGACTCGTATTTTTGCCTTCTGATTGTTTTGATTTTCGAACTCTTCCCTCATTTCCCTTCCCTCGTCTTATCTGTTTTCCATGCCTTATTTCAGGCGGTTCCATCCATATAGACGGGGTTTATTTTAAAAAGTTTCATACATTGTTATTTTTTCATACTTTCTAAATCCATCGTCTCCGTTTCCGCACCGTCATTTCACGTTCAAGGCAAATAACGTGCATGCGTTTGCCGCAACCGATCGTTACTTTTCACTTCCCGGATCACAACCAGATGGCTTCGCTGAGCGCCTGTCTTACGTTATGATCGTTGACTCTCACGAGCTTTGCAAGATACCAGGCCCTCTCTTCGTCCGTCATCTCCTGGATGCGCCGTGCGTCCTGTCCGTTTTCCATCCGATCCTTGATGGAGCCAAGCTCCTCCAGCTTTGCCTGCGTTTTCCAAAGGACCTCCTGAAGCGAGCGCTCCTTCTCTTCAAAAAGCTTCAGGATCTCCTCCTTCGAGCGCTCTCCGGACAGGATCTGCTCGATCTCCGCAAGCGAAAATCCCATGTCCTGCAGCTCCATCAAAGATTCCACCTGCTCCAGTTGCCCCGCGGAATAATAACGGTATCCACTTGCTTCATCCACCCGGACTGGTTTGATGACGTTCTTCTTTTCATACACCCGCAAAGCCTTCACGGAAATCCCCGCCAAGGCCGCCAATTCTCCAATCTTGAGTAACTGAAACTCCCCGTCCAAATTCATTTTGGTCACCCTCTCTCTTCGAGCACCTCGCTCACTCGTGAAACGCCTGCCAAATTCGTTCGCATGTTGCCAAAACAGCTACTGGCGATCATCACGTCACGCGTCATTTCGCCGCGATACTGTGTAATCTTTGACAGCATTGCGAAGTCTTGTATTTCTTCTCCCATCATACTATTTCCCACAAAGAGAAGCAATAGGTAGCCCAGGTTTCCCGAGAAGACATTGCAAAGGGAACTCCCCGCGATCCTTAGGTGCGCCTTCACGTTCTCGCGCAATACGGCCCGGCTGACCTCTTCCACTTTTTTTAGGACAAATTCTTCTCCCTCATACACCCGGATCGTCACCTGGCTCGCAAGCACGGGCTCCACCCAGTTGGTATACTCTGCCAGCTTTTCCATGGCTCTTTTCTTATATTTTGGCACGTTTCGGGTCATGACTATGGTTCCAAGCAGGAAAAACGGGATCATGACCGCCATGGCAATGAAAAATAACGATGCATTCATCCTGATCAGGATCATACTGCTCCCGAGAAAGCTCACCGCCGCGATGAAAAGGTGCATGAAATTCACTGGCGCGACCAAGTAATCACAGGTTCTGTCTATGTCCGTGCCAAGTCTCGTGATCCAGTCCCCATTGGACCTCTTCTCAATCTCGCCATAATCCTTAGCCAGAATGACCCCAAGCATTTTCCGCCGGAATTTCTGATGCATGGCAACGGTTCCCTTCACGGAGATCGTCATCCAGACCGTCATGTTATAAACAAAGAGCAATGCGGATAATAGCAAAAAGGTCAGAAAAGTGCCAAGAAGCTTTTCCTTCTCTCCAAGCTCAGCGATCCTGACAAAGCGCTCCAGAACGTTGGCCGTCAGGATCGCGTTCAAAAGATCAAAGGGTGCCCGAAGCAGCAAGATGATCAGCATCACCTTCGCCGCCCCGATCTCCCGCAGCATTCTCCATACTCGTTTATCCATACAGCTTTCCCTCTCTCATCTGGTAGATACTGTCATACGCTTCCAAATGGCTCCTCTGATGCGTTACGTGGATCACCGTCTTCCCCTCAGTGGCCCTCCTTAGCGCCTCCAGCACGGACTTTTCAGTCTCATGATCCAGGGCGGAAGTGGGCTCATCCAAGAGAATGATCTCTGAATTCTTGCAGACGGCCCTGGCGATGGCGATCCTCTGCGCCTGCCCGCCGGACAACTCATTGGCACGATCCCCAAGATAGGTGTCCAGCCCATCCCGTAGCGAAGCAACCCACTGATCCAGGCACGACAGATTTACGACGTGATGGATCCACTCCTTAGGATACTCCCGTCCCAAAGTAATATTCTCGAGAATGGTCATGGGAAGGAGCTGCGGCGTCTGCATGACAATGGAAACAGACTTACTGATCTTGATCGTCCCTTCCGTGGGCGCGTACAGCCCCGAAAGAAGCTTTAGGAGCGTACTTTTTCCGCACCCGCTCTCCCCCACGATCCCTACGTGCTTTCCCTTAGGAACGGCCAAAGTCACCTGGTTTACGACCTTACGTTCTCCATAGGAAAAACTCACTTGATCTAACTCTATCACGTTCATGACGTTCTCTCCTTCGACTGATTGCCGTTGTTTCATACACTTCGTTTTTTCAGATTCATGCGCACCGATTGTCTTGGTCATGCCACGTCGATTCTTGACAGGTTCACCGTAAAGGTCTTAAATCCCGCGAGCCAAGACGGCAGATTCATGACAAACTGCGTGACGCTCTTTTGCAGATTCAAAAACGTGATCAGCGTGCCCAGAAGGATCTCCCCCGTGAGCACCATGTAACTTCCCGCCAGTAACAGCAAAAGGAGCGGAAGCCTGGAAAGCACGCCGGACAGGGAATTAAAGATCGCAAACATCCGGTCCTTTTTCACCTCCGCGATCCCCCATTTCTCCAAGACCTGTTCGAAGCGGTCCATCAAAAAACTTTTGGCATCAAAGACCGTGATCATGGGAAAACTGTCAACGCAGCCGTAAGCGATGCGATTTAGATGGTTTTTCTCCTCCAGGGTCGCCGTCACGATCTTCGAAAGCTTCTTTCCCGACAACACCACGTAGATAAGCGTGAGAACCGTTGGACACAAAAAAACCATGGTAAGTTTTGCGTTTACAAAGATCAAAAAGACAAAGACTATGATCCCACTCACGGACATGCCCGCCATTTCAAACAGCGTACTGCTCAGATACTGGTTTGCGTTGCTCAGCTCATTTTGCACCACGGACATGGCATGCGCCACGCTGTCTTCTTCCGCCTCGCGCACGGAGCTTTGCAGCTTCGCCCGAAGATATCCCATCCTCAGCGTATGCGCCGCCCTCTCCGTGCAATAGCGTCCCGTCAGCTGATAAAGAAACTGCGTCGTCGCGTTAGAGAGAAGAAAAACTCCCATCAGCAGGAAAAACGAAAGCTCTATCTTACTTCTTCCTTCAATCTGATTCACCAGCTCCCCGACAAAGAACATGAAGGCAATCTGCGAACCATTGGAAAGGATCGCCGCAAGAAGCGCCAAGATGACCCACCCCCGGTTTTTCTTTATTAGCCAGCCCAGTACCCGCATAGGTTTCTCCTCCTTTGTTGCTAAAGTATAAACCCTGCCCCAAGGGACGAGTCAACACGTTGCCTGGATAATTATCTGCAGATTTTGGTCAAGATTGGGTCACGGAGGCAAAAAAATCCCGCGAGCCCTTATATAAGGGTTCGCGGGAAAGTCACCTTATTCCCACTCAATGGTGCCGGTGGTGTTGATGTCGTTTTTGACTTGCTTTACTCTAGCGTCTTGAGTGCGTCGCTCTTTTTGATGGCGCGGATCTTGAGGAGCTGCAGAATCACGACGGCAGCGTAGCTTGCGATGCCAAGAAGGACCATTTTAACATAGCAGTCGTTGCTTACACAGTAAGGCAGGAAGCCACTCACGCGCTTATAGAGATAGTTTTCGAAGATTAGGCGAAGAAGCCGGTCAACCAGAGGAATAGCCAAAAACAGGCTCGCGACAACGACGATGGTGGTCGACGCGATATAAAGGCCGCCAATCTCTCCATTGGAAAAGCCAAGAATCTTCGTCATGGAAATGCTTGTCTGATTCCGCTCGATGATCTGCTTGGCGAGAAGATATACCATGAGGACAAACATGATCACGCCAAACCAGCGCACGGGCCCCATGATGCCCGCGAAGGACTCCCAAAGCTGCGTCGCAAGGCCTCCAAGGCTTGCGCTGTCAATCTTCACGTATACGTTGGACTCGGTCAGGCCCTCCAGCTCGCGGTCCGAAAAATACCCGCTGTAGTAATCAGGCGTCTTCTCGAACATCTCATTGAACTCACCCAAATTCATGAAAACCGCCAGGGAAGCCTCGTAAGGATATTCGCCCGCTACGGTAAATTCGTAAGTCTTGTCCGCATATTTGTCATAAAGGCTGACGCGATCACCCTCCTCCACGCCATATTTCTCCATGTAACCATTCGACAAAAGCGCCTGGTTCTCGGGAATCTCCTTTTTGACATACCGGCTGCCCTCAGAAACCCCGTAAACCGAGATCTCATCCGTCTTGAAGTCCCTGCGCGTCGTCTCCAACGAAGCAAGCGCAAACTTCTCAGCCGCCTCATCCAAAACATCCTCCGGCGACTTGAGTATATACTGGTAACGGCTGATCGGCGTGTCCGCGATCCGCCTTGAAACCTCGTCGAGAAGCGGCTGGAACATTAATCCGAAGATGATGATCGCGCCCGCTAATATCACGCCGATGACCAGCATCACGTAATTGGACATGTTCTGAATGATAATGCGGATGCGGAATCTCCAAGTGAAGGGGATCTTGCGGGAAAGGCGCATGGCGCGCTTTCTTTCGCGGCCCGAAATCTCCCTGCGCAGGAAGCGTAAGGGTTTGATGCGCAGCTTCCAGGCAAGGATCACGTAATTGATCGTGATCATGATCAGGCTCGGAATCAGCGTCGTCTTCAGAAATGCTTCCCGGTTCCACAGCGTCTCGGCCCTGCCGAAGGAATACATGGAACGGTAGACGCCCAGCATGAAATCGCGCATGACGGTATAGCCCAAAAGGTTCCCGACTGCCATGCCGACAAAAAAGGATGCGAAGGGAAGCACCAGATAATGACGGATCATTTCGCCGCGCGTATAGCCAGATGCGCGAAGGGTTCCGATGACGGTTGCCTCCTTCGAAAGCGTATTCAGCGTCGTCACGGCCACAATGAAAGCAAGAACGCCCACGACAATATATAAGAAAACGGAGATGGAGGCGCTGTCGCCCGTCATGTCTTCGCCCGCGAAATTGATCGCCTTGTTCTCATGGCCCGGCACAAAGTCCGTGACCTCAAGCATGGTCAGATCCTTCTCGCCTTGCATGGCACGCATGATGATCTTTGTATTGACCTCAGTCAGCTCCTCGCGAAGGGCCTCGAGGACCTTCTGGGCCGCGTCGTTCTTTTCCTTGTCCGTTTCGGGCTTTTCATCATATGTCCACGCATATCCGATCGTCACGTGCTCGGAGGAAAACGCATCGAACCCCTCCTCAGACATCACGCCGACGCCAAAGCCCTGGATGTCAAACATCAGGTCGGCATTGTCCTTAAAGAGCGCCGTGTAATTGGGAAGCGCCACAAAGCCCGTGACCGTCACCAAATGCCCGTCGACCTGAATGCGGTCGCCGATTTTTATCCCTGCGTTTAAGGAGTGCAGATTGTCGATGGCGATCTCGTCAGGCGCCTCAGGGAGCCGCCCTTCCATGAGTTCCGGGAGATTGACGTCGCTCCCTAAGCGATAGACGCGCATGGTCACGCCATCGTTTTCCTCTTCAAAATAGTCCGCCGGATAAAAAGTGATCTTCGCCTTGGAGGAAATCCGCTCCAAAAGCTCGTCGTCCGGGCGAACATTGAAGGCCAGGTGGCCGCTCTCCACATGGTTTTTCTCCATGGCGCCATAATATGCCTTCGCAACGCCGGCATTTGCGACAAGGAAGCTTGAAACCACCGAGACGACCATGATGATAAACAAAAAGATCACAAGATATTTTCCAAAGTCTGCCTTTAGTTCCCTAAGGTATCTGCGATTCATTGGGTTTCTCATGGGCGCCTCCTTACCACTCAATCTCAGAAACGGGCATCCGCTTCTCATTGAGGTAATTGCGGCTGATGCGGCCGTCGCGCAGCTTCACCACGCGGTCCGCCATGTTTTTCAGCGCATCGTTGTGCGTCACCATGATGATAGTGTTTCCATACTCACGATTGATTCGCTCGAGAAGAGCTAAGATTTCCTTCGAAGTGTTGTAATCCAAGGCGCCCGTCGGCTCATCGCAAAGCAAAATGTCAGGGTTCTTGATGACCGCGCGGCCAATGGCAGTGCGCTGCTGCTGACCGCCGGAGAGCTGGTTCGGCAGCTTGTTTCTGTGCTCGTAAAGGCCAAGGGTTTTTAACAGTTCATCAACCTTAAGGGGCTTTTTGCTAAGGTACGCGCCAACCTCCACGTTCTCGCGCACCGTAAGGTTCGGGATCAGATTATACATCTGAAAAACATATCCTAAGTGGTTTCTGCGGTACTGGGTGAGCCTCTTTTCATTCATGTCAGCGGTCTTTTCCCCGTTGATCACAACATACCCCTCGTCCGCGTCATCGATGCCGCCAATGATGTTCAGAAGCGTTGACTTTCCGCTTCCGGAGGGACCAAGCAATACACAAAGCTCCCCTTTCTCGATGCTGAGGTCCACGCCCGTCAGCACGGCCGCCCTGGCCTCGCCCTCGCCGTAATGCTTTTTCACGTTCTTGATTTCGACAAAACTCATGTGATTCCTGCTCCTTTCGAATAGATAGAAATAAAATGAACCGGATATGCTTTCGTCATATCCGGTTCACCGATCATCTCTATTATTCAGAGGGGGCAAAATCCATGTATGACAAAGCATACATGAGTCTCGCAATTTAAAACAAGCCAGGCAGTTAATTCATACCAGGATGTTGACTTGCTGCTCGGTTCATTTTGAACCGGGCTTGCTACTCCCCCATGGGTTGCCATTATATTATCACCTACTCTTGCGGCTTGTCAACCCAAAATTTGACACGAAATCACCCGCTATAATTCTATGCCTTCATTTCTAATTATCATCCCTGCGCTGACCACAGGCACACATTTCCTGAAAGCCATGATTTACCCGGCCGCAGCATATAAGAGACTTTTGTTCCGCGTGCGGTTGCTTGCCAACAGCTCATAGGACTCAACGATCTCCTTCGTAAAACCCGGCCAGACATAGGCTCCCATTCTTGTTTCCCCCCTTCTTGTAATGCCGTTTTTCTTTACGGAGTTGCATGCCCTATGTATGTTTTATGCGTTTTTCTGATATAACCAGAAGTGTTTATATGCTTTTCTGATATAACCAAAAATGATTCTGCCCGTCCTTGGACCGATCCACGTTGCAGACAACCGATTTCGAAACGTCCGGATTCCTCATGAGAAGTAGGTTCAGGAGCGTGCCCGAGAAGGCAACGGTATTATCATACTTTTCGTCCACAACCTGAAAATCCAGTCCGTAGGTGCCAGGCTCGAGCTTCTCGAAGTCCGCCAGGAAATCCTTGACGTTCTCCCAGCCATGCTTCTCGTAGATCATCTGCCACTTGGGATCCTTGCGGAAGGCAGGGAGCTCCGGCTTCATATTCTCCATCTTGGAAATCTTGTCGAGGATCTCCGGCGGCGTCATATCCAGCACGCCCTGAAGCCCGGAAAGCTCGTCCTCGGGAAGGGGCGCCGCGTCGATGCAATGCTCGATCGTGCTCAGAATCTTTGCATATTCTTCCGCACTCAGTCCGAATTCCACGGCCGGATCATACCTCTTTACGTCACTTAACAATCTGTTTTTTACTTCTTGAATTCTACTCTGAATTGTACTCATTTCACTCTGATATGACTGGCGGATGCGTTTGACTTCGCGAAGTCTCGCCTCTGCCTCTTCGATCTTTTTTTCAAAGGCGTCGTAGATTACGCGATCATCCTTTTCAAGGAGCGCTCTGATCTCATCGATGGTGAAGCCTGCCTTCTGCAGGTTTTTGATCTTCACGTAAGTTTCACCCTGAGACTCATCATAGTATCGATATCCCGTCCACGGATCTACGTCAACCGGTTTTAGCAGATCGATGCTGTCGTAATATCGAAGCGTCCGAGGATTACATTCACAAAGCTTCGCAAATTCCTTGATTGTCATGCCGCTATCTCCTTTCGAGACAGTTATATCATTACAGTGAACTGTAAGGTCAAGAGGGTTTTACTCATTTTTGAAATCAATCTTTCCCTTCATCTTCCCGCCTCAGTTTTCCTTAATTGAATAAAAGTCTTATCGAAGGATATAAATGCAAGCGCATACCCTCAAAATTCTCACTAAATCTATCATAAACCTTCCATTCAAAATATCAATAGAATTCTTATGCATTCGCTTGACATTGACGCTGCGTCAAGTTGTATAATGAAATTAACAATAAAAAATCATAGCAATCAAAAGGAAAAATCATGATCGACATTAACAAGGTGTGTAAGCGCTACGGAATTACTTCCCGCACGCTTCGCTTTTATGAAGAAAAGGGCCTGATTCAGAGCCAGAAATTATCAGCCTCTGGCAGACGTCAATATACCGAGGATGACCTGCGGACACTGCAAAGCATTCTGACCTTGCGTGCCCTTAGTCTTCCCATCAAGGAAATTCAAGAGTGCCTAAAGGATGGGAAACCTCTGGAGGAGATCCTGCGCTTTCGGGAAAAAGAATTGGAAGCAGCCATTCATGGGAAATTTGAAGAAATCCGATTGTTGCAAAAAGCCCTTGCGGCACTGGGAGAAGGAAAGGATATGTTGGGTACCGTCTGGAATCCGAGCGACCTAGAGGCAAACCTGCCAAATGACAAGAGAGAGGACCTTGACGCGAGCATGGCTACAAAGCATCTGACGACTCTTTTGGATGCTCATGAGCTCGACTACAAAAAGACAGCAAAAGCCTGCGCCAATTATATTCTGAAAAACGATTATGAGAAGCTCAGTACCTTTTTTAGTCCGAAAATGCAGGCCTACCTTCCGAAGGAGGTTTTCACCTCCGCCCGCGAGGATCTCCTGATGGGAGCAGGTAAGTTTCATCGCTATGGAAAAACCTGGGCTGACCCATCTCAGGAAAACATTTTATATCAGGTTTTGCATTTTGAAAAAATCAATATTCAAATAAAATTTGTCTTTCACGGGGAACGGATTTACGGTTTATGGTTTGAATACGTAACAAATTGACATGACGTAGAAAGGGAAATCTATGAAGAAGCTGTCCATAAAAACCTTAAAAAGAGTCCGAAATAGTATCATTCTCATTGGCATACTCATTAGCTTTCTAATCTGGCTCGCCATGCCGGCCGTCTTCCAAAATACCAAATTCTTTCATGTAGGAAGCGGCACCTATGGTCATAAGGCTGGTGCCCTGCTTGGCGTCGCCCTGCCGCTACTAACTTTCGTAGCGACACTTTTCTCCAAGGTTAATAAACCAGAATTTCACGCGGAAGGGGACGAGGAATTTCAAAAGGCAGAGCTGGAGCGCATTCAAAAAGAGGAGCTCCTAATAGAGATTGGCACGGCAACCTTTCTCTCCCTGATGGCAATTGTCTGCATGCTAGTCAGTCTAAGTTTGAAATAGCGGTTCAGCTCCAAAGCCCATAAGCGATCATGGGGTGGTTCTTTTCAATACCGAGGGACACCGTCTGAGAGACGGCCCTCTATGAGAAAGAATCCAAAAAGCGCGGAAAGAAAAAATCCCTGCAAACCGTATTTTACAACGGCTTGCAGGGGTTTTGTGATTTATTCCCACTCGATGGTTCCGGTTGGCTTCGGAGTCAGATCATACAGCACTCTGTTGATGCCGGGAACTTCGTTGGTGATGCGGTTTACGATCTTGCCGAGGAGGGCGTAGGGGATCTCCTCGATGGTGGCGGTCATGGCGTCCTTCGTGTTGACGGCGCGGATGATGCAGGGCCACTCGAAGCTGCGGAGGCCATTCTTTACGCCAACGGACTTGTAATCAGGAACGATGGTGAAGTACTGCCATACCTTGCCCTCTAAGCCTGCGTTTGCGAATTCCTCGCGCAGGATGGCGTCGGATTCGCGAAGGGCGGTAAGGCGGTCTCTGGTGATGGCACCAGTGCAGCGAACGCCAAGTCCGGGGCCGGGGAAGGGCTGACGCTCAACCATGCCTACGGGAAGTCCAAGGGCACGGCCGATCACGCGAACCTCATCCTTGAAAAGGAGCTTAATGGGCTCTACGAGACCTTCAAAGTGAATGTCCTCAGGAAGTCCGCCCACGTTGTGATGTGCCTTAACGGGACCGGATTCAAGAATGTCGGGATAGATGGTTCCCTGTGCAAGGAAATCTACGTCGTCAAGCTTGCGGGCCTCTTCCTCGAATACACGGATGAATTCCTCGCCAATGATCTTACGCTTCTTCTCAGGCTCAGCAACGCCTGCGAGCTTGTCCAGAAAGCGATCCGTTGCATCAATGTAGATCAGGTTTGCATCCATCTGATTCTTAAATACTTCGATAACCTGCTCAGGTTCACCCTTGCGAAGCAAACCGTGATTTACGTGTACGCAAACCAGGTTCTTGCCAATGGCTTTGATGAGGAGCGCTGCCACAACGGAGGAGTCAACGCCTCCGGAAAGGGCTAGGAGCACCTTCTTGTCACCAACCTGTTTTTTCACTGCTTCTACCTGCTCAGCGATAAAAGCGTTTGCCTGCTCGGGCGTGGTAATTCTTTCCATTGATTCCGGTCTTACGTCTGCCATGTCATCCTCCTTAAATTGTTTTTATTCTTGTATTACTAATTTCAATCCCTATTGGTAGTATAGCATGCGGACCCAAAATCCGCAATCACGTGTCACCAGGTGCGTCCCCGTGACACATTAAAAAGTCCATTTGGGGTTCCGTGATGCAATCGGAATACAAGCCGCCGACTTCTTTTAGATAGCGCGCTGCCGCCTCGGGATCGTCCACCGTGTGGAGATAGACCTTAAAGCTCTTGTCCTTGAGTTCTTCCCGTATTCTGGCAGTCCCTGCCCAAGTGTCCGCAGGCATCGTTAAGACCCCGATCCCTTTTTCCTCCATAAACCTTAGCATGGACGCACTGTCTTCCGGATATCCGGTATAATAGATCGTCAACAGGTAATTATCAAAGGGATAAACCGCATTCACTTCGTCATACATTTCCTGATAATAGAGCTGAACGATCACGCGGTCCAACACGTTTTCCCTGTGACTGTTTTTCGCCGTGTCCACAAAAATCTGCATGTCTTTCGAGACGGTGGGACTGTACTTTGTATCGGTCACAAACCATACGTCAGGATACTCTTCCATGATGCCAAACCAGTCCTCAAGCGTGAGCGGCGTGTACTTACCGTAGATGGGTGCTGCCTTAAATTCCTTTGACGTGGGAACGGGCCGTGCGTCATCCGTCCATCCAAACGCTGCATCCTGGCCCAGACTGCTTTCCCAATCATGCCGCAGCACCATAACGCCGTCCGCCGCGATCTGGACGTCTGCCTCAAATACTCTCTGTCCCAATTGATAATTGTACAGGAATGCTTCCAGCGAGTTCGTCATAACGTCTCCCTCACCCGTCATTCCCAGCGCATGCGTGACGGACGCGTATTCCTCATACCATTTCCCGCCCTTCTGGACTCCGCCCGTCTTTTCCGGACTTTTATCCCGATAGGATTTGGGTGTGAAGGTTTCTTCCGTAACCTTCGACGAAAACATTCCGTCATAAGTAAACGTCCAATAATCCCTTAACGCCTGCAGACCATTCTTCTTGAGATCGTCATGCTTTATTCCGCCTGCGTCAGACAATTGTCTCGCAGATAAAATGGGATATTCCCTGCGAAGCTCAGATTGAAACATCCGGAATTGCGACAGCGGAAGTCCCAGTTCTTCCATGAGAATGCCGCCCAGATAATTTGCGCTCACGTCACCCGGATGGAAGAAATCCGCATCGTAATTGGCCCAGATCAAGTAGGGAACACTGTATTTTAATTGCGTTTTGCTCTCTTCAGGCAACTCCCTGCCTTCATAGATCGCGGAATAAAACTCATCTGAAAGCATGGCCTGATGATCTCCAAAAAAGCAGATCACGGTTGGCTCTTCCACCGTCTCAAAATATGCCAGCAATTCCCGCAGCGCGTCATCCGACTGTCTTAACAAGCTCAAGTAGGATTCTTCCATGCAGTACTCATCTTTTACCTGGCTTTCCACGCCGCCTATGCTTAGGATCCTCTGCGGGCGCTTTGCATCCCAGTAAGGAGAATGATTTTGAATGGTTACGTCAAACGCGAAGAGCGGCTTTGAAGCATCCCTGTTCTCATACCTGTAGATCAGTTCCTGATAGTTAGAACGGTCCGAAACGTAATTCCCGACGTATTCCACCTCCGTTTCGAAGGTAAGCAGATCAACAAACTGGTCAAATCCAAAATACTGATACACTCTGTCGCGATCATAGGCATTCTTTACGTTGGGATGAATGGCCATACTGGAATAACCAAGGGCTTCAAATTCAGAAACAAGGGAAGGCATTTCCCTGTCAACGCCGCTGGAATAAGGAATCATGGTATAGGGCAAAAACCTCATGGAATTCCCCGTCAACACTTCAAACTCACTGTTGACCGTCAGTCCCCCGAGAATAGACATGTAGAGCTTTCCACGAATGGCATTTTCTGCCGAATAGAGGGAATCCAAAAACGGCATAATGGGTTCCTTGGTTTCGAAGTCGCCCAATACGCGAGGATCGCCAAAGGCCTCGTTCATGATCACAATAACGTTGGGTCTTTGATCACTTTCCTCCTTAAGGGGGACAAATTTCTCTTCCGCCGTTTTTCCAATCTGGAGAACGGTCTCCGCCGAATAATCCTTCGGGACTTCTATCTTATTGCAGCTATACTCTACAAAAGGATAGAGCAAACACCCGTGCAGGGTATCCGTCCGGTAATACAGCCACAGACTGTCATCTATGCCGTGGTCCTTCAGGAAGGAGGTCCCCAGCAGGATGAAAAAGAAGGAAAAAACACAGACTGCGGACGCAATGCTTGCGATCACGTGGACGAGCAACGCACGATATTTCGGATGCTTTGCTTGAATGCTTTTCCAATGAATGTCTAACTTGAGAATAAAGACGGTAAAGAAAATAAACCAGATCAAACTATAGATCAGTTCGCTGGAGGGCGTATAATCATAGTTGCCCATGACCATCGCGGCAGTATTGATCACGCGAAGGTCTTCAAAGCTGATCGCCTGTCCGCGAAAAGAGATCACGTAAAACTCGGCAATGGTCACGATAGTCAAAAACACGTTGCCGAAAGCGATTGCCAAGGGAATTCTCTGCGTAAACAGGAAGAAGAAAAGATAGATGACGTAGATCATCGCAACGCATAGGAGCGTGGATTTCCGGTATAAAATGGTTACGTCAGTAATCGGAAATTCCATTCTTTGAAAGAGCTTGTACGGTACAATGATCAGATAAACGCCCAGTGCGATCCAGGCTGGCCAAACAGGCAGTTTTTTGCAGTTGACCAAAATGCCGCTTAACGCGGCGAACCCGCATCCCAACAGCAGATGCTTAAACCCGTTGGGCTTGAAATACAGAAAAACGCCAATCATCGAAAGGGAAAGCAGGATGCCAAGGATCAATCGCACCTTGCTTTTGACAAAGATCAATTGGGAGTATTTTTTTATGCACTTCATCAGAGAAGCATTTTCTTTCATCACTTATTTACTCCTGCGCCACGTTCATTTTCCAATTTGCGGATTCTCGCATCCTTACGCACAAAGAACACCGTGCCGCTCATGGGAAAGACCCATTCGTTGGAGAGCGCGATGCTGTATACGCCATTCTCCTCTTCCAGCGTGTTATCATAGGAGGAGGCATCTCCCTTATTCAGGAAGGAATACATTTCCACGTCCATGGCATCTTCGTTGTAGCTGATGGAGATCTGCGGATCCTTCGTCGGCTCCACCAGCGCCACCTCGATGATACTGTCCCAGCGCTTCGGCATGTGGAAGATCAGCGACACGTCGTGCTCCGTTAAAGTCTGGTCATGCGCCACCTTGAATGTAAAGAGAAGTCCGTAATCACGGCCTTTGAACGAGCCTACCTGCACGTCGTACAGTTCTCCCTTTGTGCGATCGATGGTTAGGTGGGGACGGAACATTCTGTGCGCCAGGGCGCGCAGCTCCGCCTGGTGATCCTGATCCTGCAATTCCTTGAAGATTGCCTTATCTTCCGCTTCAATGTCAAGGATCTCACGGAAAATGCAATTCTTAAACACTTCCCTTTCCTCTCCGTTCTTACTGCCGCGGAGGAAGGCATCCAGTCCGCCGTTGTCATAGATCAGACCGATCTTGACAAACTCGCCGTTCATGTTATTTCCCTTAGGATCTAAGTATTTAACGGTATAATTCAGCTCTTCCTGCACGTAGAAATACGGATCATGAGCCACGTCCGTACGAAGGGACTGGAATGCCTGCGTACGTTCCGTCTCCAGCACAAAGCGATAGGAGAACGCCGTCTTTATGCGACAGTCCCCAGCCGTCAGATTTGCTTTCTGCTTAAAGTCTTCCGGAGTGAGCAGATAGGTCTCCAAATGATTCTCGATCATGTCAGCCGCGTCCTTGTCGTCGACGATGGAACCGATAAACGCATTGACGAACACCTTTTTCTGTTCATTCTCATAGAGCTCCATGGCTTCGGGATGATACATGAGCGTGTCCAGGATCTGCTCGGAGATCTCGGAGGCATAGCTCTCCTTCGACATCCACTCATGAGCAATGTCGAATACCAAAAATGCCGCCAGCACGCCCATAAGATTTCCGACGGTATCCTTCAAAAGATCCATCAGCGACGCGTCCGGATCACTTACGAATAAAAAAATCTCGCCGAAAATGATCAAGAGTAAAACGCCCACGTAAAGAAGCACGTAACCGAGCTTTTTGTTCTGCTTGTTGATCTTCTTACGTTGTTCGGAATCATGCGCATTCACGCGCTTATCATTTGCGGAATTGTCCATAACCTCCGATTTCCTCCTTCGTAAAAGCGCCGCCGTAGATTGCAGTTTTCCCCTTAAAATCTGCCCAGAACCTGTCGCCGTAATCAAAGTGCCACCACTCCGAAGGGAGATTCGTAAATCCCTCCTTCAGCATCACGCGGCAAAGAAGTCTTCTGTTCTCGCGGATCGTCCGGAGCGGTTCCTTGTCCGCCTGTTCGAAAAAGTTCGTCTTGGTCTTTTCCGTAAAGGCATCAAAGGCGGTCCCCATGTCCAGTTCCTGCCCGCTTGCATCCAGAATGGTCAAGTCCACGGCGCCACCCGTCGTGTGTACCGGCGGCGTCTCCCTGTCCTCCACGGGTTCCGACACAAACCCGCGGATCACGGCGTCCCGCTCTGATTCCGAAACCTGATCCAAGCCAAAGTCACGGATGATGCTCATGGAATAGGTCTCATATAATTCTTGCTGCAAGGCAAAGGGTCTCCAGGCATCCCAGATCCGGAAGCGATACCCTGCGGGGAGCCTTTTGGCCGCGTGATAAAGCCTTTCAGCCACCTCCCTGCGCATCAGGCAGTTCTTTTCCGCATGCGTCATGCCCAGAACGGGATATTGCATCGCAACGTCTATTCTTTGATCCGAAACGATCTCAACAAAATCGGATTTTTTGTCTTTTCCAAACATGTTTCCGACCCCCTGTTCCAACTTGATGCCTTTGTATTTTGGGTGCATCTGCGCTTACCTTTACGGCCGCGCGGCGCATCCTCATTTGCGTCTTACAGCTTCGCTCCGCCCTTGCTTCCGCCAAAGCTTGCGGAATTTAAGATATTGGTGTCAAAAGTAAAGGTCAGGGCCGAATCGGTTCTTTGTCTCTTGAAGGCAAGCTGGATCATGCGGTCAAGCAGTTCCTTGTAAGGAATGCCGATGGGCTCCCAAAGATAAAACGCAAGGGATCCGGGGATCGTGTTGATCTCGTTGAAATAAAGCTTTCCCGTATCCTCGTCGATCATGAAGTCAATTCTTGCAACGCCGTTACAGCCCAGTGCCTTGAAGGAACGGACTGCAAGCTCGCGTACCTCTTCGCGCTGCTCGGGCGTAAGGTCTGCGGGAATTTTTCTTGCAACGCTTGCCATGCCCTTCGAACCGCTTCCCTTGGCATTGCTAACGTACTTATCCTCATAACTCAGAATGTCCTTGGTGTGCAAGGGTTCCTCGCACTCTGAAGCGATGGCATCGTTCTCGTCGCCAAGCACGGAACAGTTGATCTCGCGAAGGTTGGAGATCGCATGCTCCACAAGGATCTTCGTGCTGTAACGGAAGGCATCGTCGATGGAATTAGCAAGTTCCACCCGCGTCTTTGCGATGCTGATGCCCACGGAGGAACCAAGGTTCACGGGCTTGATGATCACGGGATAGCCGAACTTCTTTTCAATCTTGTCCATGAGACCTTCCATGTCGGCGTAATCAGACAGGACGTAAAGTGCCGCGTCAAGGATCGGAACGTCATACTCCTTGAGGATAGTCTTCATGATGAACTTGTCCATGCCGACTGCAGATGCCGTAACGTCGCATCCAACAAACGGAACGCCAAGGGTCTTAAAGAATCCCTGCAGTGCGCCGTCCTCCACGTTTGTGCCATGCACCACGGGGAACACAATGTCAACGTCGATGGGCGTGTTCTTGCCAAATTTCTTGGGCGGATGCGGCACCAGCGAAACCTTGTCGTTCTCGTTCAGCATGATCACGCGCTGGGAATTTTTCAGCAGTTCGTCAATATTCTTATAGGACTCGATCTGACCGATCTTCTCGCCCACGTAGATTTCATTTTTCTTCGTGAGATATACGGGGATCACGTCATACTTCTCGGTATCCATGCTCAGGTACGCCTGAATGCCGGAGATGACGGAAACCTCATGCTCCACGCTCTTTCCGCCAAACATCAATGCAACTCTTGTCTTCATTTCTTACTTCCTCCATCCTCTATCTCAATTAATTTGAATGCATGATTTATTTATGTTCCTCACGGCTTTGTCACCTGCGCGACGCCATCCGAAAACGTAATGACGCAGGAGCTCGCCTTCGGCTCCACGGAAACGCCGTTCCACTTGGGCTCCGCGAGACCTATCTCCGCCGGCGTCACGGCCTCATAATCTCCCTCCATGCCGTCGATGCGGACCGTGATCGCGGTACTGCCGCTCTCGTCATCGATCGTCACGACTGCGCTGAGGGCCCTGTCATAGGGCACGTAGCCGTGGAGATACGCATATTTTTCTTTTATCACGGGATCATCATTGGGTACGCCGATCCATGGTCCAAATGCTGAGTTTAAGGTGTAATACGGCACCTGATCCCACAGCTTAAAAGCTTCGCCGTGATCATGTCCGTTCATGCACAGCAGAACCCGCTTTCCGGAAAACAAGGCGTGTACTTCCTTGCGGTTTTTGATGCCGCGCTGGCGGAATTCGTTGATCAGGCTGTGGTGGGAAAAGATCACGTAAGACTTGTCATCCTCCTCCAATTCCTTTTTCAGCCAATCCATCTCAAAGGACGGGATGATGGGCGTAATAACGTTTTCTCCCTTGCGGTTCGGAAAAGAATACTCTTCCTCCCCCTGCTTTTCATAGTTCGAATTCAGAAGGATAAACTTCACGTTGCCTTGGGTGAAGGAAGAATAAGGCGTCTCCAAATGAAGGAAGGCCATGGTGTCTTCCAACTTCACCTTCACGTCATGATTCCCAAGCACGTAGTGGATGGGAATGCCGCAATTGTCAAATTTCTCAATGACGTGATCATATTTTTCAAACGGGGCAGTAACGTCACCCAGGGAAATCATGAAATCCACGTTTTCCCTCTTCGCCCTTGCCAAGATTTCTTCGATCCGCTGGTCACCCTTGGTCGCATAATCATAATGCAAGTCACCAAACACCAAGAATTTGATCATAACGTTCTCCTAGTAATTGTCAGGAAGGTCATTCTCCAACAGAATGTACTTGTGGCCCTGGCCCTTGATGGAATAAGCATAAGTCATGGCATCCTCAAGCTTATCCACGCAAATGCATTTCTCCTCGGGAAAGCCCTTACTCAAAACGCCCTTATGAATGGACTCGCGGTTTTTCTTGCCGACGATCAGAATATAATCGCAGCAATCAGCCGCGTAAGTGCCGAATTTGAAGTTATATTCATCCTCTTTTGCGCCAAGCTCCACCATGCCGGGGGTTACGAGAATGCGGATGCCGTCAAACATGGCAAGAGTCTCGACTGCCGCCTTGGAGCCGACGGGATTGGAATTGTAGGCGTCATCAATGATGGTAACGTTGCCCTGCTCGCGCATCTGCATGCGATGTTCCACGGGCTGGATGCGGCGCACCGGGATCTTGAGTTCCTTGAGGGACATGCCAAACTTGTTGGCAACGGCAATGGCACCAACCACGTTGATCACGTTGTGTGCTCCGATGAGCTTCATCTGGAAGCGCTCTTCCTCGCCGCTTGGCGTTACTACCGTGAACTCCGTTCCGAGCTGGGAAACCGTGACGTCCTTCGCCTGGTAGCCTGCTGCCCGCTCCGCTTCCGTCGAATGATGCACCGCGCTGTTTTCGTTCTCCTTGCCAACTGAGTCTGCCGCAGCGTCAGAATAATAGAAAATCTTATTCTGATAACCCACTGCCTGTTGCTGGATATACTCGTTGTCGCCGTTCAGGAAAAGCATGCCGTTCTCAGGCAGGCAATCCGCCAACTCAAACTTCGTCTTCTGGATGTTCTCCATGCTGTGGAAGGTCTCCAGATGCTGCGGTCCCACGGAAGTGATCACGCCGTGGTGAGGCTGCACGATATCAGTATCCTCCTTAATGTCGCCAACGTGGCGTGCGCCCATCTCACAGATGAACAGCTCGTGGGTGGGCTTTAAGGAGCCTCTGATGGTCTTTACGATGCCCATGGGAGTGTTGTAGCTCTCCGGGGTCACCAGCACGTTATACTTGCCCTGCAGGAGCGTCTGCAGATAAAACTTCACGCTCGTCTTTCCGTAGCTTCCCGTCACGCCGATGATCTGGAGCCCCGGTACGCTCTTTAGCTTCTTTTTTGCGTCATTGATATAATACTGATTCACCGCCTTTTCGATCGGGCGGTTGATCACGTTCGAGATCATGTTAAACACAAGCTGAAGGGAGATCAGGATCAGGAACGTTCCCGTAAGAAATCCCGGAAAGCCTTCCTGGGCATCGTTGGAAAACAGATCCCAATGGATCTCAGAAACCCCGCCCGCCATGCAAAACGGCACGATCAGGCTAGTCAACAGAACAATGCCGGTGATGACTGCGATCGTGGTGATCATGCGCTTTACGCGGGGCGTGTAATTAAATTTGGATTTGGTGTTTAGGCGCTTCATGGCCCGATATACCAAGCGCACAAGAAGAAGCGTCAAGATGGCGAGAACGTCCGTGGTCCAAAGGGCGATGCCCCGTCCAATGCCATCGGGAAGAAGACTTGCAAGGATCCGGAGGATTCCAAGGATTCCCGTAAAAACAAGGAGCCACTGCTGCCTTAGATTCTTTTTCAGCCACTTCGGGTGTTCATCGTTCTTGTACCCGTTTAGCTGGAACATGTGCATGTTGTATCGTAGCGCGTAACAATAGGCCGGAATGGCCAAGATTGCCGCAATGACGGTTCTAATGATCATGATACCTCCTGGCGGGAATCTGCAAAAGTCCGCGCGTTCCCAGCCTTAGATTTTGGCTTTATGCTTCAAAATACGCCCGCATCACGTTGCGGAATACCTGAGGTTGCTCGAGGTAGGAGAAATGACCGGCTCCCGTCAGCACCACGAGACCGTTATGGGGAAGCTTTTCTTCCATGATCTTCGCGTCACCGATCGGCGTCGCCGTATCCTTGTCGCCCCAGATGAGCAACGTATCTTGCTGAATCTTTGGAAGCAGCCCGGTTAAGTCTTCGTTCACCGCCATGACCAGGCACTTGCGCATCATGGGTGAGGCTGCGCGGTAGTCTGCGGAACCCTGGCGGTTTCGCCAGTCATCGATCAGCTCCGGGAACAGCGCATATACCAGCTTCACGTTCAGAATTCCCTTGAGCATCTTATACTTGCGGATCTTCACCTTCTGCTTAAAAGTTTTCTTTGGCAGGATGCCCGCGCTGTCGATCAGGACGATCCTCGTGATCTCGAAGGGAAGGTTCTCCCTTGCGGCAAGCTTGATGATCACGCGTCCGCCGTAGGAATGTCCGATCAGGGCTGCCTTTTTGATCCCTAGGGCTTCCATGAATTTCAAGAAGAAATCCGCGTAGGCATCCACGTTCCAAGCCTCTCTCGGCTCATCGCTCGCGCCAAATCCGGGCAGGTCAAACTGGACGAAGCGGACCTTGTCATTGATCGCATTCGCCACGCTGTCATACATGCCGAGATGTGTCCCCCAGCCCTGCAGCATGACGACGGTCTCCTCGCCCTCGCCCGTGATCTTATAACTGATATTGTATCCGTCAACAATAATGTTCATAGTGATAGTTTATTCGGGAAGTCCCGCTCCCATTCTAAATATACAGGCAAATGCAACTTTCCTCTGGCGTAAAAACAGCGCCGCGAAGAATCTCGCAGCGCCATCTTCACATCATAACATTATAAGCTTTTTAGCTCTTCATAGCAAGAAATTTCTAAATTTCAGGCATTATTCGAACTCATACAGATTATATGCTTCACCCGCATGCGTTATGATTGCCCGGGCGTTGTTGTTATAATAGGTTCCCTCCACGTCCAGTCTGGTTCTCTCTTTGGTCTCAAGGTCAACCACGTAGATTTCGTCCTTCGCCTTATTGGCATATTCAATCACGCATTTGTCGTTGAGGGGCTTCATCTCATAGACCGCCTGGTCACTTTCATAAATCACGTTCAGATTCTCGTCAAAAACCTGATTCTTCCTGTTCTGGGTGGCGATCAGGTATCTTCCGTTTGGCGATTCATATTTCAAGGCAATATACTCGTCATCCGCGCCTTCATAGGTCTTTCCGTTCATAAGGCTGACGATCACGTTGACGTTGTGCTCACCGGATGCGTCCGTTTTGGTGATTCCTCCGCACACAAAACGGGTATCCTGCGGTAAGCCATAGGTTTCGATGGATCCAGCCGCCGTTCTGCCGCTAAGCAGCTTCATGACCGTTCCGTCACCAAAGAAAATGGCATCTGCCCCCACGTAGCTTGAGTCTCCCGTCTTGAAACAATTCCGCGCGTAAAATACGTCGTCAGGTCCAAACGTCTTATACGTCGTCATAAGCTCATCCGACTTGGAAGCGGCAGCGTACTTAAACCCATCCATTTCCCAGACAACGTTTAGGTCATGATCCATTGCGTAATACTTTTTCGCCCCGTCACGCACCACGATCAGCCCGGTTGTCGTAATTCCCGCATATTCGTAGTAATGATCCGCTTCCGGCTTCAGGGACAGCTCATTGATCTTCTTGCTGCCGTCATAAACTTCAATTCTGTCGCCGTGATATTCCACGTAGAAATACTGGGTATTCGTTGGTCTTACGTAAACGTTACCCGCCGGATCCGCAAACAAAACGTTGCCATCAAAATCCAAAACACACTGCCAGTTCATAAACTGATCAATGCCGCAAATAATATAACCGGAACCCGGCTCGTAGATCGGGGAATTTCCCTTTACCTTCCAAAGCTCCTTCTTGTTCTCAAGGTCATAAGCCACCAGGTATTTTACGTTATCCTCCTCTGCATCATAGACTACAACCCCGTCATGATACGTCAAAACGCAATCCGAGTCACGCTGCACTCTCGGGAACGTAAGGATCTCCCGATCGTCTTTCACGATGGTGACAAAGGTATTGTCCCCGTCCGTAATGCCATAATAGCCATCACCCAAAAGCTCCACGTGGGAACTGCCTGCAAATGCCAGGCGATTCCCCTTCTCGTCAACAACTTCTTTGTTTTCCTTATCCGTGGTAACAAACGTGCCGTCAGAGCCCTCCACCGTTAATAATCCGCTGGTGAAAGCTTTTCTGAACGTAACCTTCGTGATGACTCTTTCCTCCAGCTTAGGCAAAGCTTCCCGTCCTTCTTCCTTACCTTCTTCGCCTTTGCGGTCTCCGTCTTCCTGCTTGCCTGACTGGGACTTCGAAGTGGATGCCGACGCAACCTCGCCCTCCTGATCAGGATTCTTTGTGCCGCCAAGCTTCGGGATCACAACGATCAACGCGATCACTGCGGCAAGTGCCCCCAGGCCTCCAATGATCCACTTTAAGAGATTGGCTTCCGCAGCCCGTCCTGCCTTACCGGCAACGCCGGCAGCCGCATTGGCCGCCGAAGAGGCGATCGTGCCCGCCTGCATGGCATTAGCCCCTGCAAGCGCATTTGTAATGCTTCCGTAAACTGCCTCGCTCTCTGCAAAACTGCAGCACTTTGCGCTTTCCGAGAAAATAAGCGCCAAAATGGGTACGCCCGCAAACGAATAGAGCTTGACGCCTTTCTTTTCCTCCAGGCGAAGAATCTCTTCCTTCAGCTTTGCCCTGGATACGCTCAGGCGGTTCTTTACCGCATTCTCGTTACATCCCATCTGCAGCGCAACTTCGCTGATGGACAGATTGCTGAAATAATAAAGCAATACCGTCTGGTATTGATTGACGCTGAGAACGTCCCGCATGATCTGGAACAGGATCTCTCTCTTTTCTTCCTGCAAAACGTAATCCTCAGGAAGCTGGAAATCCGTCTCCTCGTTGACCAGATCCTCCAGGATCTCGCCGTCGACCGGCGTCGGAATCCTTTTCCGGTATAAATCCTTGCACTTATTCGTTGCGATCGTCTCGATCCATGCCGGGAATCTCTCCGGGGCACTTAGCATGGAAATATTTTTCCATGCCGTTACGTAAGCCTCCTGCACAACGTCCCTTGCATCCTCTTCATTTCCCAAAAAGCTCTTTGCCAAAAAGTAAACCCTGTTACAGGTCCCTTCGTACAGCGTGCGGAATGCACTCGCATCCCCTTCCTTTGTCATTCTTACCAGTTCGGAATAATTCATCTCTCTCATTCATTTTTCCTGCGCCAGGCGCATTCTCCTCCTCTTTCCATATTGTCGACCAAATCAAAAATTTTGGTCTTTCAATAGGTTAGACGAAGCAACTTTTCATCAGGTTAGATAAAATGCAAAAAAATTTTTAGTCACTTTCCAAACCGTCCAACGCCTCTCCCATCTCCATGTCGAAAATGGTTTCCTCCACGACCCTCACGCATTCGTCTGCGTGCTTTAGGATGTCCTTTCCCCAAAAGCGGATCACGGTCCAGCCGAGGTACAAAAGTTTCTTGTTGGCCTCGTCGTCACGCCTCTTTGTGTTCGTGATCTTTTGGATCCAAAACTCCGCGTTATTGCCGCGTTCCAGCTGGGGCTTTAGGACCTCCCAATCCTTTCCGTGAAAGAATTCGCTGTCGCAGAAAATTGCGATCTTATATTTTGTCAGAACAATGTCCGGCACTCCCGGAAGGGTCCTTACGTTCTTCCGATAGCGGTAACCCTTTGCCCATAAAGCCTTGCGGAGCTTTAGCTCAATGGAAGTGTCCTTGCTCTTGATGCGCTGCATGTTGTAGTGCCGCGCCTCTTTTGCGCTTCCCTTCTTCGCAGGGCCGGGGCGTCTTTTCTCCCTATTCCCCATACTTTCTCCCCATCCGTCACGGCTTACAAAGGAATCCTGCCACCAAATAGAATGCAGCTGCGATTCCCGTGATCACAAAGCTGTATCTCACGCGAACCCGAAGGACCGCATACGGATCGCATCCTATGGCCGTTCCAACGTTCATGCTGTCAGCGGTAAACATACAGTTCTTTTCGCCCGCAATGCCCGCGCCTGCGATGGCACCCACGCAAAGCGCGAGATTCACGCCAAGAAGAGGGGCAAAGTGTACGGCGATCGGGAAAACGATTGCGTACATGGACCAAGAGGAACCCAAGGCAACGGTCAGGAACATGGCAAGCAAAAACATGACCATCGGGAAGATGGGACCAAACTTGCCAAATGCTTCCAGGGCGTCAACAAAGTATTCCGTCAGCTGGAGCGTGCTAAGAAGCGTGGAAAAACAAATCGTCAAAAGGTACAAAAGAATTGCAAGCGTGGAATTTGCAATGCCCACCACCAGGTGCTCCACAAACTGCTCCGGCGTGAGCAATCCCTGCCAACAGTAGAACAAAAACATGAAGATCAGCGTCGCCGTCAGTCCTACCGCGCTGTCCACCATAAATCCCCCGGCAATGACGGAACGGATCGCCAGTGAAGTTACGGCAAGCACAAGGATCGGAAGCATGATGTTTATGATCTTGCCCCACATTTCCGGCTCATTTAAGCTCAGATACTTTTCCGAACCATCCGGCCACAGCTTTCCGCCTTCCTTCACTCGCCTGTCGGCATTCTTGAGCCTTTTCGTCAGGGGAAGCTTGCCAAAACAGTATAGTAACATAAAGATCACTACCAAAATGGAGAAAAAGTTAAAAGGAATGGACTGACAGAACAGTCCAACGGGATTCTCCTTGATCGAGGCGCTGAGCGTACCAATAACGAATATGCCCCAAAGGGAAAGGGGGATAAATGAGCTGAGCACCGTAGGCAACAGGCTGTAAAGAAGGGAGGTCTTCTCTCTCGGAATGGCCTGTTCCTTGGCAACGGCGTTCGTGGAATTGGCCGCGCAGGACATGTTCAGGCCGTCGTCAATGCAGGTTGCCGCCATGATGCCATATGCCGTGAGCATCATTCCCCGCTGGCTTTTAACCTTACTGTCAGCGAGTTTTTTGAAGGCCGTCACCGCGCCGGAAGCTTCGATGAGCTGGACCACGCCTCCCATCAACGCCATCACGTATACCGTCCATACGTTGTCATATGCCATCATGGTCTCTATCATGGCGTCAGAGTAACTGGCCGCGATGCCATTCCGGTAAACGAGAAGTGCCGCCAGCATGCCGGAGACGATCAGGGATTCCACGGTACGCTTTGTCACAAGCACGTAGACCAGCATCAGGATCAGCGGAAGCAAGAAAACCGGCGCATTCGCGTCCTTTGGCACAAAGATCCACGCCAAAACATAAATCAAGGCAAGAATGCCATATTGGATCACCATGCGGCGCTTTGAAAGCGGCGTCTGGTTCTTCGGATGCTGCAGAATGCCCTTGCGCATGCCGGACAGAGCCAGGATCTGCGAATGCTTGCCGGAAACCTGACCGTACACGCGCTTCATCATCTCGCCGTACAGGTCCGGATGATGCGACAAAATGTCCATCATGTCATCAGCATCCAGGCGGTACACGATGGTTCGCCCCAGGGAACGCACGGTGGAAAGGCGCTTTTGCTTTGACAAAACGCCATATTCGCCGAAATATTGTCCCTCATGCATGATGTTGATCTGCTCGCCCTCGCGGCTTAAAACAATGGCTGTTCCAGACTCCAGGAAATACATGCAATCCGGTTCCCCGTCAATGACGCAAATGTCCTTGCCGTTCTCAAATTGCTGGCGCTTTAATTTTTTCTTGATCTCCTCTAGTTCCTGCTTGTCCTCTTCACTGTCGCCTATCTTAAAAAAGTCCTGTATGAACTTGTCGTCAATCCGATTCTTGGGCATAAATATCCCCCCGTAACGAAACTCAGTGAATTTGATCCGTCCTTTTATGACAAACCATCACTTTCATTTTATCGTTACGGAGGGATTTCGTCAATTCTTATTCCCCGCGCGGCCGGTGAAAATTACCCGATGCCCATGCATTCATAGCAAATCCGGATGGCTTTATTCTTCAGATCCTGAAAGCCATTGTCATTCAGGCCGGTCACCAAAAGCGCGATCGCCAGTACAATCAAGACCACGCGCAAGATGATCCGCGCTTTCTTCCTTGCCGTCGCACTCTTTTTTGTATTTTCACCGTCTGCCCTGCCCTGGCTGGAAACCCCGAAATGGATCGCATTGACGGGGCAATGGCTAATGCATTCGCCGCACTGGATGCACTCTCTGTCACAGACCTTCTTTACGTCCATCTTACAGTGGCGGACGCAGGCATCGCAGTGAATGCATTTCGTCTGATCAACCTTGATGCCAAAGAAGGATACGGGATTGAAGAAAGAATAAATGGCACCCAGCGGACACAAAAAGCGGCAAAAAGAACGATAACAAAAGACGCAGGCAAGAAGGATCACGATCAGGACGGCAACCTTCCACGTAAATAACGCCCCCGTCAGGGCGCGGAGCTTTTCCTGCAAGAGAACCAGCGGGATCCCCGCTTCCAGCGTGCCTGCCGGGCAAAGATACTTACAAAATCCCGGTGCCAGCGCGATCAGCGGGATCGCAATGACAAAGATGAGAAGAACGCCGTATTTCAGATAGGACAGGATCCTTGTTATCTTACTTTTTTTGAGCTTTGGCGTGGGGATCTTGTGCAGGAGCTCCTGCAGGAAGCCAAAGGGACACAGGAAGCCACAGATAAATCTTCCCAAAAACAGACCAAGCAAAAGAAAAGTTCCCAATACGTAATATGGGAACTTGTATTTCGATGAAAGGAGCGCCGTCTGAAGGCTTCCCAGCGGGCAAGCGGCGACTGCGCCCGGGCAGGAGTAGCAGTTCAGTCCGGGAACGCAAAAGCCCTTCGAGCTTCCCTGCCAGATCTTGCCCGTGGAAAATCCTTTGAAATTACAGTTGTACAATACCGCCGCAAGGAGCTGCACGTAGCGCCTTGCGAAACGCTTGAAATGATTTTTTTCCATATCGTCCGTTTGCATTACTCATGCGTTATCGTTCACGACGTCACTTTACTTTGCAAGGCACTCTTCAATGGCGCCCTTGTATTCTTTATATTGCGTCTCGGCATCCATCGCGCCGAGATAAACCCTGGCGATCACGCCCTTGTTGATCACTAGCGTGTAGGGAATGCCGTCCGTGGGATAATACTCTTCGATGACACCCTCCTCGTCATATGCGATGGGGAAGGTATAGCCTTTCTCCTTCACAAGGGCATCCACGGTTTTCTTCTCTTCCATGCAGTCAACGCACAGGATCGCCACGCCGTCAAGCCCGTCGGCCTTCAGCATTTCAAAGGCAGGCATCTCGCGCATGCAGGGACCGCACCAAGTGGCAAAGAAATTCAAGAGCACCACGTCGTCATCGTGTTCCGACAGCGTGAAGGTGCTGCCGTCTGCCAACGTTGCCGTAAAGTCCGGCGCCACGTCTCCCTCTTCCAGCACCTTGACCTTACCCTCTTTCAAAGTTGCGTTCGCGCGGTCCGGGAACCGGTTCTTCTTTTCTTCCTCCGAAGAACTCTCCTTCGCCGCTTCACTTTCCGGCTCTTGAGCGAAGGTACTTTCCTGTTTTGTCGCCGCGCTTGTTTCACTTTCCTGCGTCTGTTTCGTTTCCTTATCGCCTGCACACCCGGTCACGCCGCCTGCAAGCATAACGGCCGCCAGTGCAACACAGACGGCCTTGATCATTCCTTTACGTCTCATCTTTCCATCCTTTCAACCCAGTCGTCAGCGCAATCTACGCGATGACTTTATTCTTTCCGGTAGTCTTCCCAAGATAAAGCTTTTTATCCGCTTCCTGCACCCATTCGTCAATGGAACAGCCGCGTTTTCTCTCTTCCACGCCAACGGTGATGGTGACGTTAATCCGCTGATCCTCAAACGTAATGGGCTCCGCCTCGATCTTTTTTCTCAGGCGTTCCATCAGATCCACGCCGTCTTTTACGAACATTTTCTCCGCATTATTTTCAAAGCCGGCCGCACTGACCACAAAGATCAGGAATTCCTCGCCGCCCCAGCGGGCTAGCTCACAGCCCGTACAGAGTTCACGCATCTTGTCGGCGATCGCCCGCAAAATGGCGTCGCCCGCGTTATGTCCGTAGGTATCATTGATCTTCTTAAAGTTGTCAATGTCTGCCATGGCAAGGAACCCTTGCGCCTCCTCCGGCAGATTCTCCAGACGGCTGATCACGTAGTGCCTGTTATAAAGCCCCGTCAGCCGGTCCACCTGCGCCATGTCGCGCAGCTTATCTTCTGACTGTACAACCATTCTGAGCATGTAATCCGTATAAAAGATCAAAAAGCCAAACACGATCAGGGCATTGGTGATCCAAAACAGTGCCGCGTAGCTCTGGTCTCTTACGTAGATCGGTCCAAAATAAGCCACGTAACCCGTACAGATCAGATAAAACAGCGCGATAAAAAGACTTACCGGTCTGGCCTTTAGGCTCTTTTGCTTTTTCCCCTCGCGATTGATCCGTATGGAAAGGTATTCCGTTACGAACATGACGGGAATCATGGAAAAGCAGTATAAATGGAATCCATAGGCATATCCCAAAAAGACCGTGGAAATTCCCATGTAGAACGTGAGCCACAGGTATACCATCCACACGTACGCGTCTAACCGTTCCTTATGGATCAGGTAATATCCCAGCACGTAGACTCCTGCCGTCGGGATGCTGAAATAAGTCAAAAAGGGCGCGTCAACCATGTGAAAGAATGCCATCAGTCCAAACACCAACAGCAAGATCACGGTATTCACCGCATACGTCATCTTTTTCGCTTTGAAAAACATCATGGCCGCGCCTCCTTGTGTATAGTATTATCATACTTTTTTTTGCGGCCGTTTGCAAGTGATTCTAAAACCCCGTTTTTTCAAAAAGAATGGATCGCGACTTAAGTCGCGACCCAAACTTCATAAATATGCTTTTATTTCTTGAATGCCACTGCCTTCCGGCTGCGATAGATTGCGCCGATCACCTTCTGCGGCGACGTAGCATCTGCTTCATCCAGCGCCAGCAAACCAATCAGGCCGGTCTTTTTTGCATCCGCAAAGAATTCTCCCACGTTCGGAAGATCCACTGCGATCATGGGAACAAACAAGGCTAGCGTCTGCCATAGGATCGGCGCGGTCTCTTCCCTGTCAGCCTGATGGAAGTTGATCTTTTCTTTGCCCTTCTTCCAGTAACCCCAAACCTGCGCAAGCGTTGCCAGATTGGCATTGCAGCACTCCGAGGCGCTGATAAACGCATGATGGAGTTCAATGGCAAGGGCAAAGAGCTTTTCGCGCTCCTTCTGGTATTTCTGGTTAAACCAAGGATTCTGGGCAACCCGCTTTCCGGAAACCTTCGCGTCCTTTGACAACAGTTCCTTCACGAAATCCATATCCAACAGGACTCTCTGGTCTTCACCCTTTTCCTTCGACCACTGCTCCAGCAGTCCCTTCCGCTCTTTCTCAACGGCCTCAAGATGGAATTTCGCCTGCTCTCTTTCTTCTTCCTTGAGCGTCATCTGCTGCTTTGCCGCATTGATGGCCTTGGTCAGCTTCGTGATCTTGTCGGTGACGATGGCCTGATTGCCCTGGATCTTTTCCTGCACCTCCGTCAGCTCCTGATACTGGCCGGCAAGTTCTTTCATTTTCTTCTCCGCTGCCGGAGCCTTCTCCTGGGCTTCAATCGCTTCCTTCGAGCATTGATCTGCCTGCTCCATTACGGCGTCATACTTCTTCTTTTGAAGAATCTTCATCATCGGATTGACGGAAGCACGGAGTTCTCTCTCCTTGTCAAAGCCCGTGCGGATCACGTCATTATACTTGGTCCATTCGTTCTTTGCCTGCTGGGCTGCCGCGCCAACCTCTTCCAAATGCTGGAGAAGCTCTTCATAATCGGCATTGTGCTTATCTCTTTGCTCCATCAGGGGCTTCTTCGTATTCTCGCCATTCTCAATCTCACGCTTACAATGCTCAATTGCGGCCTCTGCCTCCTTGAGATTCTTCTGCGCAAGCTTTTCTTCCTTGTAGTTTTTGACAAATGCCTTCTGAAGCCCGCCAAGCTCTGCCTGCAGGTCCTGTACGACCTTCAGCTGTGCCAAAAAAGCTTCCCTTGCCTTTGCATATTTCGGAATACGGTCCCCCGCCACGTCTGCTTTGCGGAACTCCTCCACTTCCGGCAACAGGACCTTCTCATAAAAGGCCTTTCGCTCTGCGTCACTGCCAAGCGTTGCCGCCAGTCTTCCCAGGGTCTTCTCATGATCCTTTAAGTCCTTGCAAAGCTTTTCCAATGCCGCTCCGTCCTCTGAAGAGAACATCATGGAATAATTATTCAAGGCGTCATTCCTAAGCATGTACCACTTTGACGGATACTCTGCGTAAGCATTGTTCGTCTCCTCGCCATGATAGAACTTAAAACCCTCAAAAGCGTCGTCCGGCTTGTCATAATTTGCAAGAAGAACCGCCCTTTCAACCACGTTGTTGACAAGAAGCTCCTTCAAAACGGCAACCTTGTCCGCTTCCGTCTTTTCCTTTGCGGCGACAAACCTTCCCGTCTCCTCGAATGCCACGCCTTCGCCCTTTGCGACGGAAAGATTCACGTCAATCTGCTGCCAAATGGTATTATTGGTCTTTGCGGGCCATTTTCCCAAGGGCGCGTTCTCCAACGACAAAATCTCGTTTAACGTCAAAAAGTCAGCATCCAGATTCTCCCCGTCCAAAACCACGTTGCGTCCAGGCATGGGTGCCTTACCGCTCTTGGGATCCACCTGCTCCAAATACCTGTATAGATCATCGCAAAGATAATCCCGCCTGGAGAACTTACCCTGCTGCACGTTCTCATGAACGTAGCTCACGTCCTCCAGGAATTTTCCCTTTGCTGCAGTCTCTTTTTCAAATAAGCTTTTTAAAATTTCCTCGGTGTCAACAATCTTTTCTTCTGCCATAGTTCCTCCCTTGTTTCCCCCCCGCTTGAAATTTAAAGCCACCATAAAATATATCGTCAAAAAGAGAACTTTATTTTACCATGTTTTCCACGCTTTTTGCCATTTTTTCCTGTCCGTCGAAGAGCGCTCCGATCCATTTTCCGTCTACTGTTGTAAGCGTTTCCACGAATTCATCGTATAGCTTCCGATACTCTCCGTTCTCACTCTCATAGTTTCCGGAAACTTCCGTAAAACGGAACTTCAAATTTGGCTTTGAATAAAAAACAACGTTGAGTTCCCTGCTCAGCGCGTCCACCTCGCTAGCGGGCGCCTGCTCCGGTCCCTTCGCCTGAACGATCTTCACCACGGCATCCCTGGCCTTTTCGGAATAATGATTCCAGATCAGGAAAATCGCACCGGCGGCAACCAACAATAATGTGAGGAAACCGATCAGATTCTTTTTTGCGTCCTTGGTGAAACACTCAATGCAGACAACGCACCAAACTGCCAAAATGGCCGTCATGCAGATTGCCGTAAGCGGCATGAGACTCCCCTTGTTATAAAAGTACAGGCAGAAGCCAAAGTACTCCAGTACGTAAGGAATGCCGAAGGCATATTGTCTTTTTTTATCATGCGTCGCTCTCGTAATAAGCGTTACGCAAAAAAGGAGTAGCATCAGGGGAAGGACGGAATAGACCGCCGGAAGCCTGAAGCTATAGTTCACAATGTGAATGCCTAGTCCATAAATCGCGGATTTCGCGATATCCAAAAGGATCACGACCCTTGGGTCTCTTTCTTTTTCTACTACGTCTTCCCTAAACATTTTCTTCCTCTCCTACTCACAAAGCCTTATTATATCGCGGATTCAGCCTTATTATACGATAGGTTTGGTGCGTTTGCAATCCAAAACGTCGCACAAAAAAGGGAGAGCGCGTGCCCTCCCTAATTATCCCATTTACGCTCCGTTTTACAGCACGCAACCCTTCTGCAAAATTACGTTAGCGTACTGGCTTCTCTCCGAAGTCGCAATGATCGCATATGCCTTCTTAGATTCCTCATAGAACGCAAAGCGCTCCAGCTTTTGGATCACGCCCGTGCCTCTCGGCTCTGCAGCTTCGATCAGCTTGTCATACGTCTTCCAGATGGAGACGTCCGCATTGTCTCCGGGCACGCGCTCCATAAGGCTTACGGGTTGATCCACGTACTGATCAAGCGGGAACACCTGAAGGATCGCTTCCAAAATCTCCGGCACGCCGTGGCCGTCCATGCGGATCACAATGCCATTTTTCCCCATGGACTGCGCGGGGAAATTACCGTCTGCGATGACGATGGAGTCGCCGTGACCCATCTCGCAGAGAACCTTTAATAATTCCGGGGAAAGCATCGGGGAAATTCCTTTTAACATTTTGTACCTCCAAAATTATAACATATTATCTATACTGGGTAAGGGCGTAAGACCTTGGAATCCATAGAAGCGGGCGGCGTTTAGGCCGAGGAAGGCGTCCTTCTCGGCTTCCGTCAAGCGGGGCGTTTCGGCGAGGAAACGTACGGCGCTTTTGTAAGTAATGTCCGTCATGGTGCGGGGGTAATCGCTTCCCCACATGAGTTTCTCGATGCCGCAGATGGAAGCAGCTTCTTTGATTGCTTCAACTGCGGACGGGTAAGGATAAAACTCCTGATGGAACAGCCAAGTCAGGCCGCCGCTCTCGACGTAGACGTTCTTGTTTTTTGCAAGGGCGATCTGACGTTGCCAGCCAGGCGTCGTCACCATGCCAAAATGCCCAATGGCAATCCGGAGATTGGGGAACTCGTTGATGATCCACTGCAGGTCATCCACCTGCGCGTCCCCGTCTGCCATGTCAATGGAAATGAACTTTCCGGCATCGCACACTCTTTTGAAAACGGGGCGAAGTTTTTTTAAGTCTTGATCCGCAAGGCGTCCCGCACAGATCTTCACGCCGTCGAATCCGTCTAGGCCAAAGCCTTCTTTTTCCTCATAGAGGGAGCAGATCCGGAACCTGTCAGGATACTTGTCCTTCACCTTCAGGAGATATTCATCCTGATTGCCATCCATGTATTCCTGCGTGACCACGCATGCATTTACCTGCGCGTAATCCATGTTGGCAAGAAGACGCTCCGCCGTGTTCTTGCCGTCCGCCAGATAAGGCGGCATCATTTGCCGGATCTCGCCCAGGAACATGCTCTTTCCATTGCCAATGGAATACACGGGTTTTCCCTTGATTTCTCCCTGCTGCCGTTCCCAAAGATGCAAGTGTGCGTCAATCATGATCCTGTTACTCACGTCGTTTCCTCCCATCTTTCATGCATTTCATTCTGCCCCTTATTTCTGCGTGCCTCCGTAAAGCATACGGCATCCAATGTCCTCGGGGGAATGACTAAAAGCATCCTTGCCAAGTCCCGGGGCCTTCCGGTATCTTACGCTTCAGGCGCAACCTCGATCAGCACCTTAGACAGGCTGCCGTCATTGTGCACCAGCGCGTCAAAGGCATCCGCCACCTTGTCCACCGGATAAACGGCGCTGACCATGTCATCCACTTTTGCTTCGCCGGATGCGATCAGATCGATCACTGCCTGGAAATCCCTTGCGTAGGAATTGCGGCTGCCGAATACGTTCAGCTCCTTCTTTAGCAGAATGGAATGCAGGAAGGTCGTCTCCTTCTTGCCGTTGCCGATCAAAATGATATTTGCCGCAAACGCCGCGCAGTCAATGCAGCTAAGGAACGTCACGTCCTGACCGCATGCCTCCACGCAGACGTCAAAACCATTGCCGTTCGTGATCTTCATGGCTTCCTCGCGTATGTCGCTGGTCTTGGAATTTATGACGTGCCCAGCGCCAAAATGCTTTGCCTTTTCCAATCTTCCGTCAAGAATGTCGGCAACCGTCACCTCCGCGCCCTGTGCCTTCGCAGCGATCAGCGCGAACAAACCGATGGGGCCTGCGCCTACCACCAGCACCTTGTCTCCCTTGTTGATCTTTGCGCGGTGAAGTGCGTGATAGCTGATCGTAAAGGGCTCGACTAGTGCAAGCTGCTTTGCGGAAAGGCCCTTGCCGTCATAGATTCTTTCCACGGGCATCACGATATACTCGCGGAAGCACCCGTCCCTCTGCACGCCCATGGTCTGATTGTCCGTGCAACAGTTCACAAAGCCTCTCTGACAGGAATAGCAGTGACCACAGTTAAAATAAGGGTTCGCGGTCACTACGTCGCCAGCCTTCAGCCCCTTGTCATTTTCCGGAATGGAAATGATCTGGGCACTGAACTCATGACCCGGAATGCGGGGATAGGTCGTAAACGGCTGGTTGCCGGTAAAGCTGGCCACGTCCGATCCGCAGATGCCGCAATACAAAATCTTCAGAAGTGCCTCGCCCTCCTTCGGCACGGGCATCTCCGCCTCTCTTACGTCAATTTCAAAGGGCTTGTCTATAAATACTGTTTTCATAACGTTCCTCCAATAAATCTATTTCTTTTTTCACAATTTACGTACTGTTAACGGCACGTTGTTACTCCACGTACTGCGGATTCCAAATGACCGCCGTCTTCATGGGCGCGTTCTTGGAATAAATCTTATTCTTGTAAGCTCCCATGGGATCTGTGGTAAATTCGTCCTTGTCGATCAGTTCCACGATCTCGTCATAGCTGCTCTCCGCAAGCATCTGGATTGCTTTCTCCATGTGATCCTGACGGAAATTGATGCTGCCGAGGATCAGATGGTTTTCGAAGCCGAAGGGCATCGTGTCAAAGGTGATCTTCGGTCCAAGGGAGAAGCTGTTGTAAATGCCGTTGCAGCCAAGCGCGCCGTGTTCAAAGGCCACGCGATGCTCCACGTTGCTTCCGCTCACGCCGATAAAGGTCGTCGCCCTGCCGCCAAGCGCTTCCACGATGGCCTTCGAGAGCTCTGCCTCGGAATCAAAAGTATTCTGCAGATAGGCCGCGCCCGTCTGTTTCAGGGCGTAGGTCACCTTCGCGGAATCCTTAGGACTTCTCGCCACAAAGAGCACCTTTGCGTTCTTGTGGCTTCGAAGGATCAGGTCACCAATGAACATGCCCGTGGTTCCCAGTCCGAAAATAACGGTGCGGTCAAAGATCTCTTCCTTTGCGATCTCGCGCGCCTTCTGCTCGTCGCATTTGTACTTGCGCATGCAAACGCGGAAATTGTGGGCACTGCCGAGATCCTCCATGCGCTCTAACTGGAACAGCATGCAGGCAAAGGGATCCGGGAAGACCATCTTTTTTGCAAAGGAACGGTCAAGCTTTCCATTGTGAACGTATCCGTCGGGGATGCGAAGAAGCATGTCCGGATGGAAATACTGCTGATCGCAGAACAGTCCGTCTGCCTTGTCGCAGCCGTATTCAAAATAGGTTTCGTCCTCCGTGTAACGGGTGGGATCGTAGCTGTCACCGCCGCGGATCAATACGATGGCAAAGCGATTCTCCGACGGCACCCACACAATGCCCTCGTGGCCGTTGACGAGACGTTTTTTCCCTTCGGGGAATTTCGCTCCAAGACGCCCTTCACTGCCCATGCGCATGAGTTCATTGTCCGTGCCGCAAAAACCGATCATGACGGGCTCGCAAAGGATCCCCTCCTTCAGTTCCTCACCGCGAAGTCTTTGTCTCTTTACGTTCGTGATCTCCACGTCGCCGTAAACCAATGGTTTTTCGGCATCATTTTGAAAATACGTTCCTTTGACGATCATAGATGAACTTCCTTTCTGCACAGCGTGCGCTAATCATCACTCCATAATTTTATTATAATCCGTTTCGTCCCCGGAACAATATTCAGAAGTGACGCATTTTTGAAATTGGCGTCGTGTTTTCGAAGATTTTAAACATGCGCAAATACATGCACTTTCATGACGTTGCTTAATACGTAAAAAGGACCGCCTCCTAATTGGGGAGACGGTCCCAAATTCATTTACGTTATCTGCCGTTAACCAACGTACCTGCTGCCGGGATCAACTGCTTCCTTGACCTCGCAGATGGTCATAAGTCCAAATCTCACGGCATCTATTTTCTCGTCAAATTCCTCGCTGGCCTTCTGTGGGTCAACGGCCGGCTTGGCAAAGTAGAAATTATTATTTCCTAAGCTCCGGAATGTTTCGTTGTCAATGGCTACCGTTATGACGTTGCCTTTGAAACACAGGGAAAAGAAACAGTCCTTTCGAAGTTCCAACAGCGACTCCATCACCGCGGGCGTCAAATAGCGATACGCTTCATCCTCGAAAGTTGCCGCCACGTCAAAGTTTTCATCGAATTCACGATTTCCTGATTCGATCAGAGTCAGTTCCCTGTCCTTGATTTTCTTAAAAGGATTTTTCTTCTTTTCCCCGCCAAGTAATGACCTTTTTGACGTGGTGCTCATAACGTGGATGTTTCCGTTCACGGCAACGCTTGTCCGGAACTTCAGGACGTGCCCGTTAAAGTACGACGTCACGTCCTCGCGATCGGTTTCCGAATCCCTTGTGACGTAATACAAGTATGTTCTAACATACTCAAACGCATCCAGATTGCTCGCATTTTCCCAGTCATAGGAACACCAGCCGTAAATCGATTGCTCGCACCGTTTACCGAAAGGCTTGACCAAGCGGGCTTCCGCCAGGGCATTCTGGTAGGGCATTTTTTCGTCGACCAGATCCGCGCTGTCGTCATGGTAACCCAGAGTCAGCTTATCGTCAAAGAGGTGAAGCGTTGGTTCGGCGATCCTCTCAAGATAGTCATACTCCTTGTATTCCCGTTTCGAGAGCTTTGGCTTAAGCACGTTTAAGTAGAAAAGCAGAAGCAAAAATGCGATAAAAAAGATTTTCACGTACACCAACGCAATAAACAACAGAAGTACTCCCAAAAATGCCAACAGCAGCACGGCTACGGGATGCTTCCCACTCCGCAATTTTTCCCGAATGCCGTGTAAAAACGGCCTTGGCGCAACGGAAGCAAAGTACTCGCGTTCCCGCAAAATGTCTTGTTTTTGATTTGGATCAATGTCACCAATATTCAGTTTCCGCCTGAAATAATCGTAATCCATGCGCACCTCCCATCCCCATTTCCAGTTACGTATTCATTATAACACGTTCGCAATCTATGCCGCAAAGGAAACTAACAAACGATAACGCCTTTTATCGTGCAACCATGTGGCAAAAGATGGAATTCATTCCCATTTTATGTTATTCTTGTCGTGGAAGAGCGTCATGAACCATTCCATTCATGATGCGTGAAAACGAGAGGTAAGTGCATGAAATACCGGAATCTGAAATTGTCATTTACGATTGAGCATACGGAATTTACCGTGCTGAGCATCAGCTTGGAAAAAATGGTCACGCCGATCCCGCGGCACAGCCACAGCAAGAACAGCTACGAACTGCACTACGTTTCCTTTGGGCATGGGAAGCTGCTCACGGACGAGCAAACCTATGAGGTTGTCCCGGGGACCTTTTTTGTGACGGGTCCCGGCGTTTTTCACGAGCAAATTTCGGATCCTGACGATCCCATGACGGAGTATGGCGTTTATCTCCAAGTAAATCCAGAGGGGACCGCCGCCACAAAGAAGGAGCAGTTGATCCGCGAGTTCCTGGAGCGAAAATTCTGGTTCGGTGAGGCCGCGCCTGGCATGCACGAACTCATGAAGCAGATCCACAATGAGCTGGAGCAACGCTCCATCGGTTATGAACTTGTGTTGCCAACGCTCCTGCAGCAGCTCATTCTTTTGATCTCAAGGGAATACTATCGCAAAGACTATCTGCAGGGTGAGGGTTCGGCCGCACCTTCTTTTGAGATGCCCGCTGACCAGACTTACCTCACCATCGAGGAAGCCTTTTTATATAACTATAAGGACTTGACCTTGCCAAAGCTGGCATCCATGGTAAATCTCGGGATCCGACAGACGGAGCGACTTCTTCTCAAGCACTATAACAAGACGTTCGCCCAGAAAAAAACGGAGGCACGCATGTCCGCCGCCTGCCTTTTACTGCAGGATCCGTCGAACAGCATTGCCTCCGTCTCCGCTACTTTGGGATATTCCTCCCCGGAGCATTTTTCGAATGCGTTCCAGAAATTCCATCACGTGTCACCGTCATCGTACCGCAAACTGCACGGTGCCAAGCCATGATTTACTTTTTTACGTATTCCACAAAATCGTCTCCGTTTTCCATGATCTTTAAAACGTTGCCCTCGAGCACGTATTTGCGTTCGTGATCCGCAAACGTGATCTTGCTTTCATCCCAGGTAAAGGGAACCACGTCCTGGATGCTGACCTCACCGGTGTGATCCTCACGGAAGGTATAATAAAACTCTGAGGTGACTTCCTCACCCATGAATTCCTCCGTGTATAATCTGACGTACACGCCTGAGGGAACGGCACTTTCCGCGTTCTTTTCGCCGTCTTCGCTTACCATGCCCGCTTCACCTTGCGCAGTACCTTCGTCCTTGTTCTCACTAACAATTTTCGTTGCCTCAACCCGTACGTTGGAGGAAACGTCTTCTGTTTCCTTTCCGCATGCGGTGCCACACGTCAAAGCTGCCATCACCATCATGCACGTCAATAATCCTACAATCACTTTACTTTTCATTTTATGAGCTCCTTTGGCTAATTTGTATTTGAAGATTTGCTTCTCACCCTTAATAGCCTACAAAAGCCCACCCGGCGTTACAAAAAAAATGAAAATTATTTACGTTATATTTTCTCAATTTACGAAAAAGCTTCAAAATGACTTTTATTCTGCGTCCACCGGCAATAACTCCTGGTTGATCTCACTTACGTCCTTCCGGAGCTTCTTGTAAGCCATGGTGATCATGATCACGTGCGTCAGGGCGTAACAGGTAAGCGTCCCAAAAAGTGCCGCGGGATAATGTTGGAGCTGCCATAAAAGCATGGTGATCAAGAGGCACGCTGCACTCGTGGTCAAAAAATAAATGATGCTTTGGATCACGAATCCGATCCTTTCGACGTCGTAGATAAAGGTCATGACGGCGAAGGACGCGCTGATGCATCCGTACAAAAGCACGTTGACGTAAGCAGCCATGGCAGACGTGGGAAACAGCGCCTGAAAGCTGGGCGAGATGGAGCTAAAATTCTCGGCGCCCATGGCATGCGCCACCACGTCTATGATCAAATTCACCAGAAGTCCCGAAAAAGAACCGATGGCAAAACTGATGGCCCCGTTTTTTAATATGCCTTTTATCATAACTGAATTACCCCTTCCTTACGGATTCCCGCGTTTTTCCTCATTTGCAATCCCGGCAGCTCATGACTTCTTTCCCCGCAGCAAAAGCTCCTTGAGCTTTGACACGTTTCTCCGGGAGGTATAGGTCTCGTATCCGTTTTTCATGATCACCTTGATCGTTCCCGTGAGACTCACGTCGAGGCTCCGGATTTTCTTGTAATTTACGATCTCCGACTTGGAAATCCGGACAAAGCACAAGGGTTCATATTCTTTTTCAAGCTCATAGAGCTTCTTGGAAATGACATACTTTTTCTTATCGACCATGGCCATGACGCGCTGTCCCTCCGCATAGAAGGAAATGACTTCCGCCGGCTTGATCACGCAACGGTTTCCAACCTCGTCCGTTCCCGTCAGTGACGCGTCAAAAAGGGCATGCAACTGCCCCATGACGCTCTTCACTTCCTCGTTCATCACGTCATGACATACGTGAACTTCCAATTCCTTATATTTTTCGTTGATCTCGGATTTGATCTGCACCCTGATACCTCACCTCATCCAGCTGTCCCGGATCCAAAAATGCCCCATGGCACCTCTCATGACCTGGATTCCTTCAAGATTAAGTATAGAATATTTGAACGGCATTTACAATTGCGTATTTACAATTGCGCATTTACTGGTCTGCCTTCATTCTGCAACGGAAGGTCCATACGGCAAGCGTGACCATCGCCATTGCCGTGAGCGAAACGATGAGAAGGGACTTTCCAAAGGTCTCCCACTGGAAATCCATGTGAATGGTACTTCTGGCAACCCTTGTACAATACAGGAACGGCAGGCTATTGCAAACCTTGAGGATCGGTCCCCCCACGCCTTCCGCGTCAAAGAACACGCCGCCCAAAAACGTTCCGGCGGAGACAATGACGGAGCACACGCCGGGCGCTGATTTCTCGTTGAGCAGTGACCCGAAGATCAAGCCAATGGACAAGAACATGATGGCGGAGGGAATGCTGAGGAAAATCACCAAAAGAAGTCCCTCCAGCTTTATCTCCACGCCCGAAATCATTGCGGTCACGCCTGACGCGATCACGATCACGATGGCCTGGATGATGCTGATGAGGATCATGGGAAGAATATATCCGTTCGTATAATCCTTGCTCTTCATCGGAGATGAAAATAGCCTCAAAAGGAAGGACGTGCTCCTGTCCGTCGCAACCAAAATGGCAGTAAACAGCATGACAAAGGTCTGTCCAAAAACGATGATCCCGCCCGCCAAATTGTCGATGCGAAAGGTTGTCATGCCCGCCTCTTTGGGGATGCTGTCATTGACCACCGACATGACGATCAGCATCAAGATCGGAAATGCGATGCAGAATATATATCCGAGCACGTCCCTGGAGAGCTCGATCAAATTTCTCTTTGCAAATTGTAACGTTCTATTCATGTTTCCATTCTCCTTCCGCAACTGACACAAACACGTTTTCCAGGCCCTTCTGCCCCGTCTTTTCTTCAAGTTCCGCTAAGCTTCCCGCCATGACGATTTTCCCCTCGATCATGATCGCGATCTTGTCGGCCAGCGCCTCGGCCTCCTCCATGTAATGCGTCGTCAATATGATTGTTCTGTTCTTTTTGATCTTCTCGATCTCGCGCCAAAGCTCTCTTCTGGCAAGCACGTCAAGCCCCAGCGTCGGCTCGTCCAGTAGGATCACCTTGGGATTGCCGATCATGGCCATGGCGATGGAAAGGCGTCTCTGCCAGCCGCCCGAAAGCTTGCCGGACTTGGTGCGGCGGACCTCATCCAGCTTAAAATCCCGGATGATCTCCTCCACCCGCTCCTTCCTCTTTTTCTTGTCATACGCCTTGGGATCAAGGTAAATCCCCGCCATGAATGACAGGTTTTCTTCCACCGTAAGGTTCCTTGCGATGGCGGTGTCCTGGGTGGAAACCCCGACAATTTCCTTCACCCGGTCCTGCTCCTTTACCACGTCCCGGCCGTCGATCATGGCCGTTCCGCCACTGGGTTTCGTCAGACAGGACAGCATTTTGATCGTGGTCGACTTGCCCGCCCCGTTTACGCCAAGGAGCGAGAGCATCTCCCCTTCCTTGACGGTTAGATTGATATTGTCAACAGCCTTCTTCACTCCATAGTTCTTCGAGAGATTCTCTAAGACGATCATGTTTTTCATTTCTTTTCCATTCCTTTCTTCTCCATGTCCTTCTTTTTATTACGTTCTTTACTATTACGTTCTTCTCTATTACGTTCTTTTCTATTATGTTCTTTACTATTATGTTCTTTTCTATTATGTTCTTTTCTATTATGTTCTTCTCCGTTACGTTACTTTCTGTCGTTCACCTCATTTCCTGATACCTTACGGGCGTTTTCCCCGTTTTTATGTTTTCGCCCGTAGTCTTTTCCAATTCCTTACGGGCGGTTTTCCCATTTTCTTCTTTCCGCCCGTAGTCTTTTCCAATACTCTACGGGTGGTTTTCACATTTTCTTCTTTCCGCCCGTAGTCTTTTCCGATTCCTTACGGGCGGTTTTCACATTTTCTTCTTTCCGCCCGTAATCTTTTCCAATACTCTACGGGCGGTTTTCACATTTTCTTCTTTCCGCCCGTAATCTTTTCCAATTCCTTACGGGCGGTTTTCACATTTTCTTCTTTTCGCCCGTAATCTTTTCCAATGATTCGTTCCCGCGAAGGGAAGATATGTTTTCTTATGCGATCAACCAGGTTTCCTTTTCTGTTTTCTTGATCTGAGATCACTATATATCACCCTGCTTCACAAGAAAATGGTTTTGACGTAAGCGGCAGTTTTCGGCGCACAAACGGTAAAAAAACACCCTGCAAACCGTTCTTTTTCACGGTTAGCAGGGTATCAATGACCGTATAATCTTATTTGACGTTTTAATGAAGCTCCTTATTGTAGTTACTAATTAAGTCTTCTTACTAGGATTTCTTATTGGGATTTCTTATTAAGTCTTCTTATTGGGACTTCTTTTTGGGATTTCTTACTAGGATTTCTTATTAAGGCTTCTTATTGGGATTTCTTATCGAAGTTTTTTGAAGTTTTTTTAAGGCTTCCTACTTGGACTTTTTTTCTCCATGAATTTTCTTCTCGCGGTTTACCATCTGGCAGATGAGGAGCGTGATCACGCCGGAGGCCAGAATGACCAGCACGTCGGCCGGCGCAACCACGGCTTTTCCCAAGCCTTGGAACAGAAAACCTTTTCCAAAGCGGTACAGGTTGCCGTTTAACAAAATGGTCTCGCCCACGTACATGACGATGGTGACCGCCATGGCGATGACCGAAGGAACGATCACGGAAAAGAGCTTCTTTTTCCCGAGCGCGAAAGACCCTGCAAACAAACCCATGGTAATTCCAAGAAGCGCAAAGAATACCATCATGAGCGATGCGGAGATGGGAGAAACGATCAACTCGCCCGTGCGATAGAACGCCGTGAAGCATGCCCAGATGCACATTGCCAGAAAGATGACTGCAGCCACCGCCTGCAGGATCAGCGCTTTCGTTCTGCCATAATTTCCCGTGCGGATCGTTTTCGCGAAACCGTAAAAACAATTTAAAAGCGAGGCGACGATCACGACGGAGATCAGATAAAAGTGTAGCTTGAAAGCTGGATTGTAACCGCCAAGCAACACGTCAACCGCCTCCCAAGTTCTTGTCTGGAATTCTTCCGGCGGCACGTAGCAAAGGGACATTTGCCAGCCGACAAGCGAGATCTTTGTCGTCTGCACCAGAACCTTTGTCTCCATCACGTGCTCACAGACAAAGAAGATCGCCACGGAAATAACGACTCCAAACACAAAATCCAATTTCTTGAAAAATGCCTGCAATACCGGGATCAAAAGGACGCCGGCGATGAGCGCCACTGCGATCGGCGTGTACGGAATGACATACTTCGGATACTCGTCCTTTGGGATCAATCCGTCCTGCGTCATTTTCACGAGCACGTGGATCCCCATGTAAATTGGATAAGCCGACAACAATGCGACCAAGAGCAGTGCAAACACATAATATCTGCGATAATTCCGATCTTTCATAAGCTTCCTTTCCTCAGCCTGCATTTGTCAACAGGACGTACAGCAGGGCTATGATAAGCGCCGTAAATCCGGCAGATGACAGTATCGTCATTTTTCGATAGGACAGAATGTTTTCAATGCGGGTGCGGACCTTTGCGCCGCCGAACGCTGATACAAACAAGCTTTTCCCCTGCGCGCAGTCAAGGAGCGTTCGCGCATATTCCTTGCGGTCTTTTTCCTCATATTTCGCGATCGCGGCCTCGTCACAAGCCATCTCCACGTCCCCCAAAAATGCCTTCAGAAAGATCCAAGAAAGGGGATTGAACCAGTGCACGACGGCAAGGAAAAAGCCAAGCATTCTCCACAGATTGTCGCCCCTTCGGATATGGGTCTTTTCATGCTGCAACACATATTTCAGGTCCACGCCTTCCTTCTTCACGTACCCCGCCGGCAATAGAATCCGTGGCCTTAGGATCCCATATACGGCAGGTCCGCTCACCTTCTCAGACAAATAGAATCCCTGCTCCGTTTTCTCCGCGTCCCGCACCTCGCGTTTCGTCGTGACGTACAGGATCGCAAGAGTGATCAGAAGTGCCGTCGCGATGATGATCCAAAGAAACGCCGCGACCTCAAAGATCACCTCCAGCCGGTTTTCCCTGTAGGTGATGGGGAAATAAGATTCCGCTGCCATGACCGCGTTTGTCATGGACAACTTGATCTCCTCCGAGGGCTGAAACACCGTGATGGTCCTTGTGGTCAGCCTTGAGATCAGGGACATCAGGCTGTAACGGCTGCTGATCCCAAATGGAATGCACCCGCGCACCGCCGGAATGATCCACAGGAACACAAGACCCCTTTTCGGAAGCAGGTTTGTTTTCCTGACCGCCATGACAAGCAGCCCCATGAAGGACGCGATAATGCTCATGTTGAAAATCCAATAGAATATCTCACCAAGCATGTGACTCACCTTTCATTGATCAGTTTCCGCAACTCCTCGATCTCTTTGTCCGTCAGCTTCTCATCCTCCAGAAGTGCGGAAAAGAGTGCTTTTCTGGAACCTCCAAACACCTTGTTCAGCAGGCTTGTTGCTGCCTTTTTCTGCATTTCTTCCCGCGTAACTAACGGGGTGCAAAGAAACCCCGGCTCATCACGCCGAAGGAAGCCCTTCGTCTCCAGCTTCTTGATCACGGTGTAGGTCGTGTTCTTGTTCCATCCGATGGAATCTGCCGCGATCAGGCTGACCTCTTTTGCGGAAAGCGGTCCCCTCTCCCATAAGATCTCCATCACCTTTTCCTCACTGTCAAACAACTTCTCTTTCATCACGCCGCCTCCAAACGTTATGCTTCCACTCAGCACTTTGTACGTGCTACTCTTGATGGTTCTATTGTTGTTCTTGCAGACTATTATAATAGTCTGTACTATTCTTGCAGTCCATACTATCATAATAGTCTGTCAATGTCAACCATTTTTACGAGACGCCTTTGACCTATATTAGATTCTTCTCTATCTTCTTTATAATCTGCTTTACGTTCAGTGGACTCTCATCTGATTCCTTTATTTTTCTTCTAGAACTCCACCTCCGCGTTCCATCCTTCGTTAATCTTCCTCTCACTCCATGATCACCATGTCCATGTCTGTATCCTCAATTAAATGCATGCGATCACAAACATTTTGAATTATCGCGTGTATGCCATTTTATCTCGACACGCAAAATTCGAAATAATCATGTTACGCGTGTAGCCTTTTTTTCATTTCGACACGCAAATATTGAAATACTATTATTTTGCGTGTAGCAGATTTATCGCGCCGACACGCAAACAAACAAATACAAGAATTTCTCGTGTCAGACGACAAAAATGGAATACACTAAAAATGCAATGTATCGTAATTACGCGTGTATTTTTGAAAAATACCTCTTCAACATCAAATAATTATACACGCCAAAACACATCAATCTTTAATCTGCGTGTCATGTTCAAAAAAAGCATACACGCGAAACAAAAGAAATCTCTTCCTCACATGCACTTAACTCAATTGGGACTTTTTTTCTTTCTTTTGGAAATGGTGCGACAGAAATATCCGCGTCGCAAGACAAAGAATTTCAGAAGATACCACTAATATAAAGCCATACAAAGAATAAATCAAGAAAAAAGAGTTCTTTTAACATTTCATATGACAAAAAAAGCGGTGGCCGCGCGGCCACCGCCTATAAACTGCGGCGTAATTATTCCCATCCCTTATCGCCCGGTCACTTGGAATCGGTTATAAACCCATCCGCCCAAGGCGATCAGTGCGGCTGACAGCGCAAGATAGGTGATCGGTGAAACAAGGTATCCGGTGCAGTAATGGCCTCCAAAGTTGAACAGATGATACTCCATCAATGACCAAACGCTAACTTGATTGGAGGGAAGCATGGCCCTAAGCTTCAGTAACAAAAGATATTTGGGTGGAATGATCTCGAGCTGGCCAAAAATGAACAGACCCACCATGATCCCCATTACCGCAAGACTGTTCTTCAAAAGTTCCGAAACGGCCATGGCAAAGGCCGCAAACAGAATGCCTGCCGTGATCATGACCACTCCCTGCACTGCGATGAATTGTCCCATCGTAAATGCGTAAGGCGATGCCGGAATTTCTAGCTGCACGACGGCATTAAAACCATTCAAACCATAGAGAACTGCAGTCAGCAGCGCAAGCAATCCCGTCGCCAGCAAGCAGCATGCAACGACAACGGAGAGTCCTGCCGCAATCTTTACAAAATAAGTTCTTCCGCGTCCGTTTTTACAGCTGAGCACGAGCTGATCCGTACGCTGCCTGTGCTCCACCGTAAACACGGTAGACAGACACAATGCCGACAAGAGCATGATGCACAAAAGAACGCCCACCAGTCCCTGGGAAAGGATCAATGCACCGTTATAATCGTAATACGTAAACGGCGTCTCGCCCTCCATCTGGTTCTTCCACCATGCGATCTCGCCATCGCTAAGGCTATTCTCCTCCATCATCGAAAGGATGTTTTCTTCCCTTGCCTGATACAGCTGCTGCGCCGTATACTCTTCGGCAACCTTCTCATTGCTCTCCAAAACGTCACGTTTCCATTTGGCAATGCCATTATATTTTCCCGCGTCGCCATTCCACGCGCCCCCGTTTGCAACTAATTCTGCCTGCAATTCCCCCAAGAGCGCGTCATCGATCACCCGCCCGTCCAGGCTCTTGGGATCCACGCCCGCGGCGTTCCCCATCCCTGGCGCCACCGCTTCGATCAGGATAAAGAAGACCGTTATGATCAGCATGACGATCGTCAGGCGGTTTTTCAATATTTTCTTTAGCTCAAAGCCATAAAGCATTCCTATGTTATTCACGTCACTCAAACTCCTCCATGTAGAATTTCTCTAGGTCACCCTTTTGCTCGTTCCATGCCCCTTCATAGATGAGCTTTCCCTCTCTCATCATCAAAAGGTTGCTTGCGATACGCTCAACGTCAGAGACAATGTGCGTAGAGAACAGGACGATCGTATCCTTTCCAATCTCCGCGATCAGGTTCCGGAAGCGGACTCTCTCCTTCGGGTCAAGTCCTGCCGTGGGCTCATCCAAAATGAGAATCTTCGGATCATTCACCAGCGCCTGCGCGATTCCCACTCGTTGCTTCATGCCTCCTGAAAAGGTGCGGATCCGCTTTCCCGCCACGTCCGAAAGCCCCACAAGCTCCAGGATTTCCTCTGTTTTCTTCTTCGCCTTCTTCTTTTCGATTCCCTTCAGGGCAGCAATATACTGCACAAATTCTCTCGCCGTGAACTCCGGGTAATATCCGAAATCCTGGGGGAGATAACCGAGCAGCGCGCGATACTCCTCCGTATCCACCGGTATGCCGTCTGCATCCACGCTGCCGCTGGTCGGCGTAAGAATGCCTGACGCCATGCGCATCAGCGTGGTTTTCCCCGCTCCGTTTGCCCCCAAAAGTCCCGTGACGCCTTCCGTCAGTTGAAAGCTGATCTGGTCCACCGCCGTTTTGTTTTTATATTGTTTTGTAATTCCGTTAACCGTTAATTTCATGCAAATGCCTCCACGCCATTGATTGTTTTCCATTGTTCCACTGCCGTAAACGCCATGAGTCCCAGGGCGATCATAATTCCCCAGCTATCGATCATGCCAAGATAATTTGCAACCACGTTTGGTTCGTAGTTGTCGATCCAATAAATGATGATCGAAACGCCGGATGCGATCGCCAGCGAGGCGTATCCGGTCTTTCTTCCCAGCGGACTTCTTTCCGCCAAAAGGCTAATGCTCATCGTGATGAGATAAGGAATCAAGATCCGCACTGCCGTCAAAACCGTCCCTGCGTCAAATGCCGCGGCGATCATGGGGGATGAGATGCAAAGGATCAAAAACGAAACGATTCCCAAGATCATCATGCGGGCCAGAACAACGCTCCGCAAGGAAAAACGGGTCGTCATTTCCAATTCCGCCATGCCGCATCTTTCAGAACGCCTGGTTTCCAAGACGGCGATCGCGGCGGAGAAAGGCATGAGCATGGTCAGTACGTTTACCGTCGTCTCGACTCGCATCAGAGACCCGACAATGGCAATGGCAACCAGCGCCAGTGCAAACAGCCAGATCGAAGGCCGTACGTACGCTACCTGCTGCAAAAGCATTTCTGGCATGCTCACTTCCCGTGCACGCAGATTCCGTAAAAACTCTTTTTTATGCTTTGGCTGCGGGGCCTGGAATTCATCGCTCAGCAAAGTCTTCCAATCCTCTTTCATCCCTCATTCACCTCCAAACTTTCGCGCATCTTGTCTTCTGCGCTTTTTAACCGCCGATATGCGGCAAACCTTGAAATGCCAAGTGCCTTGCAGATCGTGCCGACGGCTTCACCGTTCACGTGCCGGAGTAAAAGGATCTCCTGATCCTCCCGCGGCAGTTTCGCCAATGCCTCCCGCACCATCATCCGCTCCTCCCGGCGGTCGTCAAACGGCGCCGGGGCATCGTAATCCTCCGGCAGCGGATCCGCTTTCACCCTTCTGTACTCATCGATGCAAAGATTTCTCGCGATCACGTAAAGATACTTGATCTCATACTCGTGAACGTTGCCCTTTTGGCTGATAAATCTAAGGAAGGTCTCCTGCGTGACGTCTTCCGCAACGGACTGGTTATTTAGTTTGAAATACGCATACCGGTATATTTTGTCATAAGCTTCTTCTAAATCCATGGATCCGATCTTGACCTCCCTTCATTAGGATTAACGGATGAGGTCCGTAAAACGTGCGGTCAAAATAATAAATATTTTAATTATCTTATCACCTCTAACTGCTCACGGCAACCTGCTTCCTCCGCATGCACCCGTCCGCAAAGGCTTTGAACCTAAGCTCCTGGAAAAATAGCAAAAAAAGAGAGCCTCGTCGACTCTCTTTTCAATCCCTTTAAAGATCAATCTTATCCAAGATCATATGAATCTGTTCATCATCTAAGCCGCTAAAACTTATGATGACGTTCGTATTTCCATAGGAAATGACCGTGTCCGTCATAATGGGGATATATTCGATTTCGCCCGAAGATAATTCATTTCCCCAGCTGGTATCCCACAAATCAAATTCCACGCCGGATTCAGATACGTAGGATCTTTTATTCTCATATTTCACTTCACCTGCTGACGCCGTCAAAAAGCCTTCTTCATCATTCACGAAATACTGAACGTTGAACATTCCTCCCTTAAATCCCATCTCACTCCATAACATTTTTCTTTCCGGATCGGTGGAGTCATCTGCCAACTTATAAACCTGGCAATAGGTTTCATAAGCTCCCATTCCTCTTTGTATGAATCCTTCCGTATCCTTAAAGAGATGTTCAAATCCTTCAGCCTCTTCCGCCTTCATATAATCGTCATACCAGTACTTTTCAATAGTATTTTCACGGGAACCAAACTTTTGCACAATCTCTTTTTTCTTAGTCCACAGATCTCCCTCGCCCGGTTTTTCTTCTTTTATTACTTCTTCTGAGAATTCAAATGCTTCTTCTCCAAACAGTTCTTTTGCCTCGTCCGCACTTAAGGCCTTGACGCTGTCCGGATTGATATTATCTGTTGTGACCTTAAAATCAGACACGTTTACTTTTCTGAATAAATGCGTTGCCGCATAGACCGAAATTGCTCCGACCAGGGAACAGATCAATGCAAACACGGCAACTCTTGGAAGAAGTCTCATTGTCTTGATCTTCTTTCCATTCCTTTTGACTGCCTTCCCGTTGTTATTCTCACATGCCTTAAAAATGCTCTGATTTAACTGACTTGATGCCGTTACGGATGGAACTAACGCACTGTTTAACAAATCGTCCAATTCTTTATTTCCCATGTTTTAACCTCTCCTTTAACGCGCTCTTGGCACTGTTCATTCTGCTTTTCACCGTTCCGGTTGGGATTTTCAGTGCAGAGGCAATTTCTTCGATGGACATGTTTTCCATGTAAAACATGAGGATCACAACCCGTAGCTTTTCAGGAAGATTCAACACTTCTCTTCTGACGTTTGCCTCTTCCTGTCTTTTTACCACTTCCTCTTCAACAGACGTTCCGCCAACCGCTATCTGTAACAGTTCTTCCTCTTCCACAAAAGACACGTCAACGATCTTTTTTCTCCAGAGGATCTTCCTGATGCGGTTTTTCCAAATATTCATGGCAACCGTGATCAGATATGCTTTCGGATTTTCATCGATTCGCACGTCTTCCTTCTCCATCACGGTCAAAAACGTCTGCTGATACAGATCGTCTGCAGTCTCCCGATCTTTCGTGGTATACAGGCAAAAAGAATACAGGTTTTTACCATATTCCGTTACCAACTTCCCCACTTTTACCCTATCCATCTTTTTCTCCGCACTAAATATTTTTCTGCAAAGCCTCGAAATTTGACGTCACGTTTTGTTGCTTTCACTTATATAATTTCATGAGCGTGAAAAAGGTTCGAAATTATTTTTCTAGATTTTGATCTTTACCCATTTTCCCATTCGATAACGAATGCTTGCGAAGGCGAATCTGGAAATCTGATCCGCGAGGACGCCAAGCCAGATGCCAACGATGCCAAGACCGAACACAAAGCCTCCGAGCCAGGATACCAAGGTACGGATGACGGTGACGGACATGGTCGCCGCAAAAGCAGTGTAGAGCGTGTCTCCCGCACCTCTAAGACATCCCATGTAGATCACCTGAATGATCTGGAACAGCACCACAAAGATGATGACTCTCATGATGGACACGCCGATCTTGATGATGTGTTCCTCCTCAAAGAACATGGACATCAGCCATCTTGCGCCGAAGAAATAAAGCAGGATCAGGACCACGGCGATCATCATGCCCACCGCCTTGCAGGTCCGGCCATACGTCTTAGCAAGCTCCGGCTCTCCCTGGCCAAGAGACCTGCCGATCAGTGCCACTGCTGCCGCCTGCAGACCGTCGCCAAAGCTGAAGGTCAGTCCCATCAGATTCATGCCCACTTGATGCGCCGCCATGGCATCCATGCCCATCTTGGCCGCCATGACGGCAGTGGCCATGAAGCCAATTCTCATAAGGATCTGCTCAAAAAAGATCCCGTAGCCTATGCGAACCAGGCTCTTGAAGGACTCAAGGGAAGCCTTCATCTTATTGGCAAGCAAGAAAGGCAAGCTGATAAACGTACTCTTTTTTGCGATGGAAAGGAGGCTCATCACGCAGGAGACCACCGTTCCAAGAACCGTCGCCAGCGCGGCGCCGGCGATGCCGAGTGCCGGGAAACCAAAATGTCCCTCGATCAGAAGGTAATTCAATATGACGTTCACCACGTTCGAGGTCACGTTCGTCCTCATGGTGATCTTCGTATTGCCGGCACCTCTCTGGGCCGAATTGACCACCATTTGTATGCAGTTGAAGATCATGCCGCCCATGATGATCCTAAAGTATGTGACGGCCGCATTGTGCGTCGCTATGTCTTCCGGGGTTGCATCCGAGGAACCGCAGAGCCTAATGATCGGATCCGCCAGGACAACGAACAGTATGCTCAGGATCACGGCCGCCGCGATCACGAAATAAAAGGCCGTGAGAAATACCCGGTTTGCATCCTCCCGCTCTTTTTCGCCAAAACGCCTTGCGACCAACGCTGAAACGGAGACGTTGACTGCAAAAAACATGGCGAGTCCGACAAACTTTGGCTGCGTGGTCAGTCCCACCGCCGCCACCGCGTATGAGCCCAGACGGCTGACCATCAGGGAATCCACAAGACCTACAAAGGCGACAAAAAAGGATTCGATAATGGCAGGTCCCGCCATGGCCAGCACGACCCTAAAATTCTCTTTATTGTATCCACTCTTACTCTGTTCTTTCATTTTTCTCCCAAATTAAAGGCGATTCTCTTTAGTCCTACCGTATCACGTAATTATAACAAAACGGGTGGTCAGCGTCCACCCGTTTTCTTACTTGTGCCATGCAATTATTTTACTCAGAAAGATAGTCCCTCACGTTAAAGCTTTCGCTCGTCCGCTCTTCCTCCGCGGTGATCCCTGACACGAATTCCGTAACGTAAGTCTCACCGGTCACCGGATCGATATAGTAACGGATCTGCGCTCCCGTGTAGGCCGCGTACAGAACAACGATCTCCTGTGCGCTGCTGGAAGTGATCTCCCAGTTGACCGGGTATTCTCCGGCACTTTCGATCTCCTTCAAGGAAGGGTTGCCGGCGTAGCAATAGTTCTTGATCGCCTGGAGTGCCTGATCGTCCGAAAGCTTTGCAGCTTCCTTCCTGCCGATCACCTCAAGGGTGTTCAGGATGGCGGAAAAGCGTCTGCCAAAGCCCTCTGAGCTCTCAAACGTATAATGTGCCGTTGCAATAATGCTGCCCTTGGAAGCCGGGATTACGTACGCAACCTGGATCTGATCCGGCGTTCCGCCATTGTCCTTCGCATTAGAAGCCTCAATCCTCACGCAGCTGCCCGCACCTTCCAGCGTGACAGAACCCTTGGTAAGATCATACTCCTTGGAAAGCTCCTCGCTGACGGACGCTGCCGCGGCGTCGGCATCCTTGGAACTATATTTCACCTCAAGATAGATCTCGGGATTCTCGGAATTATCATAAATGGAACGGAAAATCTCACGATTCGACTTTTGCTCTCTTACGAACGTCTCATAATCATAATCCAGCTCGAATCCGATCTCTTCATTCTTTGCGTGCTCGTATTTAACCGTCTCCTCCAATCCCTCGACCATGAGGACCTCTTCGAAGCGTTCGCCATCCTTTCTTCCGGTCTGGGGCTCCGTCTGCGTCTCGGTGCTGGCATCGGTCTGACTCTCCGTCTGGCTCTCCACCTGGCTTTCCACCTGGCTTTCGGATTCTGAAGATCCTGCTTCCTCACTGGAACTGATGGGTTCACCGGAAAAAACAGTCTCATTTGACTCTTTCTCATTGTTTTTGCCATCGCAGCCGCCAAGCATCGTCATGGGGAAAAGCATTAACGCAAGCGCTGCGATCGTGGTACAAATCGCTTTCTTCTTCATTTTCTAAACTCCTTTGTCATTTTTCAACCACTCAGTATAGCAGAACCGTGCGCTTCCGTCAAATTCATTTTTTCTAAAGAGCCCCATATGCTTCCAGGAGCTTTTGTACCCGGCCGATCTCCTCCGGAACGTACAGATGCCGCTCACAATCCTTCATGCAGACCTGTTCCGTGCAGGCCCTGCAGTGCTGATAGGTCAGGTCCGCGTCCATCTTTAGCTTGTTGATCGCCCAGAATTCCTTCCCCAGATGGAAGTAATTAAACTGGCGGAAGGTGGTGTGAAGTTCATGTCCGTGGGGACAAACGCATCTCTCGCAGCGGTCGCAGCCAATGGGTTCAAAATCCTTTCGAAGCCGGTCCAACACTTCCTCAAAAGAAAAATGCATGGTAGGATGTTCCTTTGCGAAGGCCACCTCCGCCTGCTCAAAGGTGCCAATCCCCAAAAGGGCACAGGAGAAAGGATATTCCAGAATTCCGCCGATGAGCTCCTCCGGGGCAAACGGACCGATCAAAAGTCCTGCGGCATAGACCTTATTCAGGATCAGGCCCTTTTCCCGGAACGCCTCTTCCTTCCGGATCCTGTCCAGCATGCCTCTTTCCAGGATATTGCCGCTTCCCTGCAGCACGTCCACCCTCGGATCCTTCGCGCCGCGATACAACACGTCATAATAGTGGGATGCGATCCCAACAAAGCCGATCTTGCCCTCTCTTTTCAAGTCATACAAGGCCTCCACGGCGCCATTTTTCCCGAAGACTTCATCAGCATTATCCTCATCCACCTGATGGACAAAATAGAGATCCGGCTTCGTTCCAAGATGCTCCGTCGACCGCAATACTTCCCGGTAAATCTGTGCCCCGTCATAGAATCTGGCCTTGTCCGAAATGATGATTTGACTTCTGTCTATGGTTTTCGCAAATTCTCCCAGCTTGATCTCCGCGTCCCCGTATTCCTCCAGGATCGCGGTGTCATAGAAATTACACCCGTAGTCAAAGGCCTTTCTCATGATGGCCACGGCCGTCTCCTGATCCGGGCTGTAAAACTTTGGCAACACGGGCACGTGGCCGCTCAGGATCGGAATGGTTCCAAAACCAATCTCCGATACCCGAAGGCCCGTCCTGCCAAGATCTCGATATCTCATGGTACTCCTTTCAGCAAACCTAAGGGGCTCATCCCCTTACGGCTGCAGAAAACTTATGGTTCAATACCTTTGCATGGTAACGTGGTCACAGTATGCAAAGGCTCTCTCGCCAAGCTGCGTCTCCTCGGGAATCAATACTTCCTCCAGCTGATCGCAGAATGCGAAGGCCTCCGGCCCGATCACTTTCACGGACTTTGGAATCACAAGCTTTTGCAGTGACTTGCAACGGAAGAAGGCTCTTTCGGGGATTGCTTCCAGTTGATCAGAAAGGTGAATCTCCTTAAGACTCCCGCAGTGTTCAAAGCATCGTTTTCCCAGCTCCCGCAGGCAATCTGACAGGTCGATGGATTCTAAGGACTGGCAGCCGGAAAATGCCTGGGCGCCAATCTCAGTAACGTGCCCCGCCTTTGTGACGCGTTTTAACCACTTGCTGTTTTCAAAGGCAGACTTTCCAATTCGTTCCGTACCGCTGGAAAGATTGATCGTCTCCAGCAGGTGACAATCCTTATAGACGCCGTCGCCGACGGACCTAATGCCCTCCGGGAACGTCAGTCTCGTGATGTTTCCGGTACTTTCCACTAGGTTCTTATTTTCGTCCAGTTTGAAACAGTTGATGCATTCAGAAAAGATTCTTTGGATCAGTTCCGGATACCCTTTCGTCTCCAGGTCTGAGACGTCCGTCAGCACGTACTCCTTCTGATCCCAGTCCGTGATCTTCTTTAGGTTCAGGCAATTCCGGAAGGAAAGGCTCTCAATGCCAATCCTGTCGGAGGGGATCACCAGTTCCGTAAGGTTCACGTTCCCTGCAAAGCACCAGCTTGCAACGCGTCTGATGCCGGAAGGCAGCACCACTTTTCCCTTACAGAGCGTGCCATCCAAAAGCACCCCGTTTGCCATGACCATTTCGGATTTCGTTCGTTGTTCCTCCAGCCATGCGGTCATGGAGAATGCGTGGCTTCCAAAGAGTTTCACGCTTTCCGGGATATGGATCCTGCGAAGCCGCACGTGATCCCTGAACACGTCCTGACCGATCTCTTCCACGTCCTGCGGTATGGTGACCTCCGTGCCATCCTGCGCATAGCCAGCCAGTATTTTCCGCTCCCGCACGTCAAAGCAGGAATAGATCGAGGCGATCACTTCCCGGACGGGCAGGGGATAGGGATTGCCTACGTGGTTCAAGCCGTCCGCAAATCTTGAAAATTCATAGGTTTCGCCCTCGAAGGTGATGGTTTTCACCTGGGTGCTGCCAATAAAGGCACCGCTCTTTAGAACCGTATCCTTTGACAGCGCCACGGCCTCCAGGGAGGCACAGTCCGCGAAGGCGTGATAGCCGCACTCCACTTCCTGCAGTTCCACTCTCTTTAAGGAATCACAGCGTTCAAAGGCACGCTCGCCGATGGACCGGATGCCGGAAAAATCAAAGGCATTCAAGGCCGTGCACTCATCAAAGCAACGCGCCTCCATCTGCGTGACTTCCTTCGCCTCAAATTTCGACAGCCTGTAGCATCCGGCAAAGCTCTCCGCCTGCAGAACGGAAACCCCGGACAGACGGACTTCTTCCAGATTCCTGCAGTAGGAAAAAATGCCTTTTCCCATCTCCTTAACGCGAAGACATACCTTTCTAAGCTTCGGACAGTTTGAAAATGCATTCCGCTCGATCACGCAGTCCGGCGCGTCGATGACGATCTCTTCTAAGTCAGGGCATGCGGAATAGGCATATTTGCCAATCCCCCGGATCCCCGACAGTTCCAAGACCTTGAGTCCCTCCTGCCTTGCATGGGCATAGGACGGGATCAGTTGGGGGCCTTCCTGCAATGCGCTGGGTGCAATGCCGTCATCCACGCTTTGAATGGTTTCTTTCATTCCTGCAAATTGTTTTGCCAGATAAAAGGCATGGGAATGAACCCTCGCGTTCTCTGGCCAGGGCTCAAAGGGCTTAAGCGTAAGGCAGCGCCGGAACGCATATTCCCCAATGTATTCCACGGATCCGGGAAGATTACATTTCAAAAGCTTTTTGCACTCTGCAAACGCTTCCCGCTCTATTCTTTTTAGCTTGTCCGAAAGCATGACGTTCTGAAGGGTAACGCAGCCCGCAAAGGCCTGCTCCCGGATCTCCAGAAGGCTGTCGGGGCAAAATACGATCTTGAGCCTCTCCTTGCCAAAAAAACAACGCTCGCCGATAATCTCCACTCCCTTAGGGATCTGGATCTGCTCCTCGTCTCCCATATAGCGGACCAGGGTTCTTCCGCTGACGTAGAAATCCCCGAGCACCTGATCCCGGATGCGGCTGATCAGTTCATGGGACGTTTCATCCTCCAAAAGGAATGCCTCGTCCTTTAAATAGATCCTTTTCAAATTACAACACCCGCGGAACGCCCTGTCATCCAACAACACGTTCTCATTCCGGAAGGTGATCTCCTCTAAGCTGCTACAGTTTAGGAACGCGTTTGCCTTGATCCCCCGAAGGGATTCCGGAAGGGAGATGCTCACGATCCCTCGTTTATCAAAAAAGCAGCTCTTTCCGATGGAAGTGATCCCTTCCGGCAAAAAGATGGACTTTAGGTTGATGTGGAACTTGCTCAGCGCGCCATCCTCGATCTCCATGGAATGGTATACGCCCCGGGCGATGGACTTTATGACCCCGGGATAAGCCGAATGGGAATTCATGGCCTCGATCAGATTGCTGATCTCGTAGGTTTCACCGGACAGCGTGATCTTCCGGAGATGCACGCAGCCCTCAAACACTTCCTCGCTAAAGTTGGAATCATCCACGTTCTTGTTTAGGGTGACCTCCTCCAGCGAAAGATTGTGGGAGAAAACGGCCTTTCCAAGGCGCTCCGGCCCTTCCATCACGACTCTCTTTAAACCGTCGCAATACAGGAAGGCGTAGCCCTCCACCTTCGTCAGGGACTTGGGGAAGATCAGCTCTTCTATCTGATGACATCTGTGAAATGCGTATTCCCCAATCTCCGAAAGGCCCTCCGGGAAGTTAATCTCCTTTAACTGTCGGCAACCCTTAAACGCCGTTGCCCCGATTCTTTTTATGGAGGAGGGCAGCGTCACTTTCAGGAGCCACGCCATGCCCTTGAAGGCACCGTCTCCGATCGTATGCACGCCTTCCGGGACCTGCGCCTCGGCGCCCGCTCCCAAATATGCCTTCAGGACTCCCTCTTCAATTTCAAATTGATTTTCCGTCAACATGACATTATACTCCAAATCCTATAATGTAAAAATCTCACCAAGAATGGTCCGCAGCTCCGGAATGCTACCGCACCGGTACAGCGCCAGCTTGTACTGCTTGGTTCCAGGAAGCTTTTTCATAAAATAGGAGGCCAGCTTCTTGACGTACGAAAGCACGTACAGCTCGTCATAGCATTCCTCCGCGATCTCCAGCTGCTCCATGAGCAGGCTGTATTTCGTGTCATTGCACTGCGTTCCCGTCAGCTCCGCAAAGATCAGCGGATTCTCAAAGCCATATCTGGCAAGCATGACGCCGTCCGCCCCGGTCTTCTCCATCATTTCCAGGGCTTTTGTCTTCGAATCGATCCCACCATTTGCAAACACGGGGATCTTCACGGACTCCTTTGCCTTCTTGATAAATTCATACAGTGGCTCGCCGTCATACATCATGTCCCTGGTCCTGCCGTGCACCGTGATCATGTCCGCCCCCGATTGCTCACACATCCTCGCGAATTCTTCGATCACGATCTTTTGCCTGTTTAGTCCGATCCGGCATTTCACCGAGACCACCTTGCCGCTTCTCTTGCATGCCTCAATGATCTTGGAAGCCCTCGGCAGGTCTTCCAGCAGCGCGCTCCCCTCGCCGGCTTTGATGACGTTGGGAACGGGACATCCCATGTTTACGTCGATGACGTCAAACTTCTCCAGCCTCTCACTCTTTGCCGCCCGCTCAAATACCGCGGGGATGGAGCCCAAGAGCTGTACGCATTTTAGCTTCTCACGGTCGTCCGTATACAGAAGCTTCGACGTCGCCCTGTCATTATATTTCAGCCCGTCCGAACTCACCATTTCCGTATAAGCGCTTCCCGCGCCTAACCTCTCAGCCATCAGGCGAAAGGGAAAGCAGGTATACCCGGCAAGCGGCGCCATCAAGACGTTGGACTTAAAGCGGATTCCGCCGACCATGATCTCCGTCCCTAATTTATTTGTTATGGTATCTGGCATTTCCGCATACCTCCCGCGCATTCTGCCACAGTGATTCTCTCTCAAAAAAAGCGCAGTAACTGCATGCAATTACCGCGCAACGTTCAGCCCACGTATGTTTTAGTATATCAAAAGAGAAAAGAACGGTCAACCGCTTGACCATTTCCTCTTGTTTCGGTATAGTCAAATTATAGAGAGTAGTTCCATCCAAAATCACGCAAGGGGATAAAAGCATGACAATACAAGAATTGATCATCAGATTAGCCACGGTAGCAGTGATCGGCCTTCTGATCGGATTTGAGAGACAGATTGGCGGTCACCACATAGAGATCAAGACGACTTTCCTGATCGCGGTCGGCACGTTTTCCTTTTGCCTGATCGAGATATTGCTCGGTTATCCCGACATCCGAATGTCCGCCAACATCGTGACCGGAATCGGTTTTCTGTGCAGCGGCGTTATCTTCAAGAACGGCTTCACCGTCAACGGCCTCAACACCAGCGCCACCTTGTGGAGCACCGCCGGCATCAGCATTCTCGTCGCCTACGGCTACTTCAAATATGCCTTTGTCATCACGCTATTTTTGATCCTGCTCAACATGCTCCTCAACGTTACGGCCAAGAAGATCAAGCCCATTCCCATTCTCGTGGACAACGACAGCAATTCTTATCTCATCAATGTCGTCTGTATGAAGGAACAGGTCCCTGAGATCAAGGAAGCCATATACAAAAAGGTCACTGACGATAAAAACGCCGTGACCTCCATTGCCGTGAACAGCATCACTCCCGACAAATTCCGAATTAACGTCAAGGTCGGCACCGGCCTCGACGACGATTACTTCGTAAAACTGACCAATGAAATCTTTGAGATGAACGTTCTGTCCGTGTCCTATGAAAAGTTGGAGCAGTAAAGGGGTATGCCGGTAACCCATCACGCCGGCCTGGCAAGATAATACCCCTGAAACAGATCGATTCCCAGACCCACAAGGTATTCAAACTCTTCTTTCTCTTCAATTCCTTCCGCCACGATCAGATAATTCTTGGAATGGAAAAGGGATACCAGATTCTTCACGTTCTCCTGTTTCTCACTGATATGATCAATTCCTGAGATCAGTTCTCTGTCGAGTTTTACGACGTGCGGAGACATGAGCTCTATCAGTTCCAGATCGTTGATCCCGGCGCCAAAATCATCTGCTGCCAGCATATTTTCCATAAATCTGACGGATCTGTTCTTTTCTTTCCAGTGTTCCTCGGAGAAATAGGGATATTCCAGATTCTCAATGATCATCCTTCCCCGAATGTCTACTCCAAAATAATCCAGAAAAACGTCAGCTTCTTCAGGTTTCATACAATCACACGGAAATGAATTGATTGCGACTTTCTCCTCATATCCTCTTAGGAAAAATGCCTGCATCGCCCCAAAGAAGGTAGCAACTTCAAGGACGTGCAGTTTATCTCTTTTCGCGTATTCCGCGATAAGGTCGGTTACCGTCACGTCCGTAGGGCGCATCAGGGCCTCCCATGCATAGACGGTTTTGCCGTCCGGCAGAAATATCGGCTGGAACACGTAATTGATCGACAATTCCCCGAGAGCCGTCATGATGTCTTTATCTAATGGCAAATGGTCGTAATAGATCATTCCATAATCTCCTATCTCTTCAGTTCCGGATGCTGATCATAAAAGCGGCGTTTATCCTCATACATCTGCTCATCTGCAATTCTCAAAGCGCGCCTCACGTTCGACTGGCTGGCCTCGTAGCTCTGTCCAATGGCAAAACACACGTGTTCGTATTTCTGAGAAACGTTCCTTAAGGCTTCCACCCGCTTGTTGAGCTCTTCTTCCGTTATGCCGTTTACAATGATCGCAAACTCATCCCCGCCCGCCCGGTAAATCACGTCCGGGTCAAAGACTTCCTCAATCGCTTTGGCGGCATCTTTCAAGAGTTTATCGCCCTTATTATGCCCATATTGATCATTTACGCGTTTCAATCCGTTAAGGTCAGCAAAAACCACTCCCACGGAAACGTCGGATGCGGCGTTATCCATGCTTATCTTATCGACGTAATTATTCATTTCATTTCTGTTCAAGACTCCCGTCAGGATATCTTTTGAACTCAGCACCTTCAAACGCTCCATCAGCAGATAGTTACTTATGGCAGAGGCAAGAATGGAAGCCGTGGTCTCAAAGGTTTCTTTGATGCTGGTAGCTCTTGCCACGTCATAGTTGAGCGCCCATATGTAACCCAGAAGCTTTTCCCTGAACTTTAGCGGAAACAGAACGATGTTTTTTCCATGGGCGGAAGTGATCGACTTATGCCATATGGGATTCCGCTCCCGGACAACTTCCATGTCCTGCTCGTCTTTTACGACGATGCAGTTGCTGCCCGCGATCAGGTCTTTCCAGCTGTCAGCGATGTCATAAAACCCGTCATCATTATATTTGTTCATTGTCGTCAGGACCGTGTTATCCGAAAGCGCTTCGCACAGGACCGTGCACTTCCTTTCGATTGAGTCCATAAGAAGAATGCAGCAGTGCTCGGCATCAAACATGTTTCTGATATCGCGTATGACGTCATTCATCATTTCATGAAACTCTTTTGCACTTCTGAGCTGTAAGCATATCTTGATAACGTTCGCCGTAACGTCAGCAGGAAGCGACGCCAATCTGTCCAGATTAGCCTCAAAGTTGATTTCCATGGTATACGTACAATAGCAGAGATTCCCTTCTTCATAGGCCACCGGGAGAAACGTCATGTTAAACCAGACACCCTGTATCCTGTCCGCAGTGGCGTACGAATTAAGACACCGTTTTTCAACCGCTGCCCGATAGCAGTAATCTTCAAAATTGAGATCCCTGGTAAGATAGTTTGTATATTCCTGATTGGGAGTGAACTTTTGGACCAGCAGTTCTGCTCCCGGCGCAGGATGTTCTATGGAGTCGATATACGGTTTGTTTCCAGTGACAATGCGGAATTTCCCGCGCTTTCCGTTTCCGAGATTCTCAACGGATACGATGCACGTCATAGCGCCAAAACCATCCACGTATTTTTGCAAATCCATATGCTCTTTCCTCCCATTTGCATTTCCAGCCTGTAAATCAGTTCCAGAAGTCCGTAACGGAACGTATTTTATTGTTCCATGCCTTCTTTCCAAACATATTCACCATATACTTCCTGATGTTGGATATAACCTGAAACAGAACTTAACGTGGATTGTTGCAATTCTTTCCACGTCACCTGATCATTATTTGTCAACACGTATTTATCATAGGCCTCGTAGCTCGTAAAAGCATTTTCCGAATGACAAAGTCATTCTCCTGCGCATCCTCCAATTCACCATCCCGTATCCTCTGGGCCGGCGCATGGAAAAGAATAATGCTGCCATGCCCAACACAATTTGCAAGCAACAAATCCCTATCAGGATGCGCCTTTAGAGAGTAGATCTCATAATTCTCACCGATCCCATTCTCCGTACAGGTGAAGATCAGGTCGTCCGTCGCTAAGCTGATTCCCTGAGCGGTCATGGCTTCACCGGAAGAGGAATACTCTTTATATCGGTAAATGCCGCCGTCCATGGGGATAAGGAAATAACCTCCCACGCAGCCGGTCATCTCCGTATCACAGGACTCTCTTTCCACCACTTCCTCCGGCCACGCATCCGCCTTCGAAAGGAGCGGAAGGTCAGTAGCGCCGTCCGTTTTTGCCGTAGTGTTTCCGTCTTTCTTCACGACGTTCTCAGAAATATAGCGAGGACTGTGTTCCCTTTCCACATTCTCCCCATTAGGATCTGCGTCGCTCTTTGAAGCTTCCATGGAATCCGACTCGCCGTCCTGCGCAGAACTCTCCACGGGAGTTGCTGCTGTCTCTCCCGCATCCGTGGCACTGCCGCAACCGCTGATTACCGTAATACCGATCAAACTTACGAGAAGCACACTGCGTATCGTTCGCTTCATCCATGTTTTCCTATCTTCATCGGAAAGGTCCGCATAAACGATTCCCTGTTCTATAAACTTAAGCTTAGTTTCTACAGACAAGAAATCAACAAGATATCCGTCGGTTACAGCCTGACCGAGCTCATAACCGTATGTAGGAACTCCGGGCTCCAATTCGAATATTCTCCTTTATTCCTTGTCTCTGTTCCAAACGTATTTTGTATATCTACCGCCACCGATTTTTATAATGCTTTCTGATGACAGAAGTTCTGAAAGTGCTCTTTCAACAGTTATGCGACTTATGTCAGGGCATTTCTCCATTATCTGCGACTTTGTAATCTCGCCGTAGGTGTTCTTAATAAGTTCAGCTACGCACTCCGGCTTTGAAAGGCCGCTTGTAACCAATG